>PERY01000008.1 GCA_002929055.1 Methylocystis sp.
GCCCTCCGTGTAAGAGAGGGCGGGCGGTTCCGTCAAGTGCGCCCGAAGGCGGAGGCGGGCAGAATCGCTTCGGCCGCCTCCCAGAGTTCGTCGAAATGGGAAATGACCCGGTCGGGGCCAAGTTCCGAGACGTGGACCTCCGTATAGCCGAAATCAACCGCCACCACCGGCGCGCCGGCGGCCTTCGCCGTGTCGATGTCCGTCTTGCTGTCGCCGACCATCAGCGCGCGGCGGGGGTCGCCGCCTGCGGCCTCGACCGTGAGGTCGAAGGTTCGGGGATCGGGCTTGTGCATGGGGAAGGTGCCGCGCCCGCAGATCGCCGCGAAACGGTCGGCGGCCCCGAGTTTGTCCAGCAGAAGCCTGGCCATTCGCTCCGGCTTGTTGGTGCAGACGGCGAGCTTGAACCCCGCTCCCGCGAAACGGTCGAGCGCGGCGAGCGCGCCGGGGAACAATTCGCTTTCATCAGCGATATGCGCCTCATAATGGGCGAGGAAATCCTGCACGAGGGGCTCGATGCGCTCGGGCGCCAGGGGCGCGCCGTTCAGGGCGTAGCCACGCTCCACCAGCGCCCGCGCGCCGGCCCCCACGAGGCTGCGCGCCGCCGCGGGCGCGACCGTGGGCAGGCCCTCGCGCAGGAGCAGCACATTGAGCGTGGCGATGAGATCACGGGCGGTGTCCGCCAGAGTGCCGTCGAGATCAAGGACGAGAATGGGCGCGGGTCTGGTTACAAACTGTGTCATGGCCAAATGGCTAAAGGCCCGGCCACGGCGGATCAAGCCGCCGCGGCAAAAATTCGCGTAAAGCCAAGCGCCGCCGCGTGTAGACTGCGCCGACGATTCGAGGACAGGGAGAAACGGATGCGCCGATCGCATATTTTCCGGGAAAGAGGTTGGCTTCTTCGCGCGGCCTGCCTTTCGACGTGCCTCCTCGCGGCAGGCGTCGCGAAGGCCGCCGGCGGGGGGAATTACGAATTCCTCGCGGCGCCTCAGACAGACCTCAACCGCGTCTTCCGGCTCGACAAATCGACCGGCGAGGTCGGAGCCTGCCAATATGGCCTTAAGGAAGGCACCGCCATCGGCGTGACCCTCTGCTACCCGCCGGGTGAAGGCGCCAAGGCCGGCTCCTTCAGCGAATACGCCCTCGTCGCCTCGCGCCACACGGGCGAAGGCGGCGTGTTCCGGGTCGATCTGCGCACGGGCATGATGTCCATCTGCTTCGTGCTCAACGAAAGCGCCGTGGTCTGCACCCCCCAGGCGAAATGACGTCGACCCCGCTTTCCGCCGACGCCATGAAGCGCGCCGCCGCTGAGACGGCGCTCAGCCACGTCACCCACGGCATGCGGCTGGGGCTCGGCACCGGCTCCACCGCGGCGCATTTCGTCGATCTCCTCGGCGCGCGGGTGCGCGAGGGGCTGGAGGTGATCGGCGTGCCGACCTCGGAACGCACGCGCCTGCAGGCCGAGGCTTTGGGGATCAAGCTTTCGACCCTCGACGAAACGCCGGAACTCGACCTCACGGTCGACGGCGCCGACGAGTTCGACTCTTCGCTGCGGCTCATCAAGGGCGGCGGAGGCGCGCTTTTGCGCGAGAAGATCGTAGCCGCCGCCTCCACGCGCATGTTCGTGATCGCTGACGCAACAAAAGAAGTGGAGACCCTCGGCGCCTTTCCGCTGCCGGTCGAGATCGATCGCTTCGGCGCCCGCTCGACCCGGATCCACATCGAGCGCGTCGCGCGCGGGCTGGGACTCCTTGGCCCGATCACACAGCGCATGCGCGCGCCGGACGAGCCCTATCTCACGGACGGCGGGCACTATATTCTCGACTGCGCCTTCAGCGCGATCGATGCGCCGCAGGAACTGGCGGAGCGGCTTCAGGCCATTCCAGGCGTCGTGGATCACGGGCTTTTCATCGGCCTCGCCACGGCGATCTTCATCGCCGGGTCAAACGGCGTGCGCATCATCGGCGACAACACGGGCGACGGGCTCATATGAGCGGCTTCGACTACGACCTCATCGTCATCGGCGCGGGCTCGGGCGGCGTGCGCGCGGCGCGCGTGGCCGCGAGCCACGGCGCGAAGGTCGCCATCGCCGAGGAGTTCCGCGTCGGCGGCACCTGCGTCATCCGCGGCTGTGTGCCGAAAAAGCTTTATGTGCTCGCCAGCCGCTTCAAGGACGAGTTCGAGGACGCGAAGGGCTTTGGCTGGCATGTCGGCGAGACGTCCTTCGACTGGCCTTCGCTCGTCGCGGCGAAGGAAAAAGAGATCACGCGGCTCTCGGGCCTTTACGAACAGACGCTGGGCGGCGCCAAGGTCGAACTCATCCGCGCGCGCGCGACGATCGCCGGCCCCAACGCCGTGCATTTTTCGGACGGGCGCACGACGCGCGCGCGCTACATTCTCATTGCGACCGGCGGCGCGCCTGTGCTGGCGCCGCATATTCCGGGCCTCGAATGGGGTCTCTCGTCCAATGAGATTTTCGATCTGCCGACCTTCCCGCAACGTCTGCTGATCGTCGGCGCAGGTTATATCGCCGTGGAGTTCGCGAGCATTTTCGCGCGGCTCGGCGCGCAGGTCTATCTCGCCTATCGCGCCGATCTCCCCTTGCGCGGTTTCGATGAAGATCTGCGCAAGCGCGTAGCGGAGGCGCTGACGAGCGCGGGCGTCGCGCATCACGCCGGCGCGCTGCCGACCCGCATCGACAAGAGCGCGAAGGGGCTTTGCGTCTCCATGAGCGACGGCGAGACGCGCGACGTCGACGCCGTGCTGGTCGCCACAGGGCGACGGCCGCTCACGCATAATCTCGGGCTGGAGCGGGCGGGCGTCGCCACGCGCGAGAACGGCGCGATCATCGTCGATGAAAACTCCCGCACCAATGTCGATTCGATCTATGCCGTCGGCGACGTGACCGACCGCATCAATCTCACGCCCGTCGCCATCCGCGAGGGCCACGCTTTCGCCGATACGGTCTTTGGCGACATGCCGACGGCGGTGAATTACGACTGCGTTCCGAGCGCCGTCTTCACGACGCCCGAGATGGGCGCGGTGGGGCTGACGGAATCCGCCGCGCAGGAGAAGTTCGGCGCCATCGACGTGTACGAGACGAGCTTCCGTCCCATGCGCGCGACGCTGTCGGGCCGCAGCGAGCGAGTCTATATGAAGCTCATCGTCGACGCCGAGACCCAGCGCGTCGTCGGCGCGCATATTTTCGGACCCGAAGCGGGCGAGATGGCGCAGCTTGTCGCCATCCCCATGCGCATGGGCGCGACGAAGCGCGATTTCGACGCGACCATGGCGGTGCATCCGACGGCGGCGGAGGAACTCGTCACCATGCGCACGCCGGCGCGGCGGATTCGCAAGGAGGGCTAAGGCCCGGTCGTCGCGCGCTCGCGCACAGGCGCGGGGACGGCAGGCGGCGGCGCGAGCCTGTCGAGCGCTCCGCGCAAGGCGCGCCTCGCCGCGCCCGTTTTTGCCTCCGTCAGCCGCGAGAATAAATAAGCGGAGGCGAACGTCGTCCCCAGCACCACGAGCGCCGCCGCATAATTCGCTCCCGTCGCAAGCTGCAAGGGCCAATCGCGCCCCATGACATGCGCGACTGCGGCGCGCAGGAAAATAACGATCGGCATATGCACGGCGTATACCGAGAAGGAAAAATCCGCGAGCCTCGCGTGAAACGCTGAATGCAGCGCCGCAAAGCCCGATTGAGGAGCGTCTCTGAAAGCCAGCAGCGCGTTCACGAAGAGCGCCGCCGCGGCAAGATCGCTCGCGGGATTGAGCCAGGGATGGGCGACGAGCACTGGCCCGCGGGCCAGAAGCCGGATCAGCGCGACGCCGCCCGCGAGCATGAGCAGCGCCAGCCAGCGCGAGCGGATCAGCGGGCGCGACGCACGGGTAGAGAAAGCGCCCATTCCCCAGATGACGAAGCCGAAGCCAAACCAGCTCTGCGGCGCCAGAAGCCCGGCGGTGAGCGCGAGCCCGAGCGCGAAGCTTGCAAAGCGGGGCGCCGGCGCATAGTTGCGCGCGAATGGCAGCAGCAGCAGCGGGAAACAGACATAGTACCAGAACTCGCAGGCGAGCGACCACAAGGGGCCGTTGCTGCCGAAATGGTCGAAGACGATGCCCTGAAGATTGGCGACGCTCGCCAGAAAGAGTCCTGCCGAGGAATGGCCGCTGAAGGCGGGTTGATCGTAAACGCCCGCGTCCGAAAAGAGGCCTCGTCCGAGCGCGTCCAGCGCGAGCGTGAGAAAGAGCGCCGGAACCAGCACCACATAGACCCGCGAGATGCGGTGAATGAAATAGCTGCGCAGGAAATCCTCGCCCCGGCCGATGCGCGCCAGAACGGCGCCGCCGACGAGCCAACCCGAGAGAACGAAGAATCCGACGACCGCCTGATGGCCGATCGCCGAGCCCGTGAAGAACCACCAGACATAGGCTGGCGCGGCGTGGGGCGCGCTCATGATGTCCGCCTGATTGACGAACATGTTGTTGACGTGAAGCGACAGCACGGCCAGCGCGCCAAGCCAGCGGGCGGCCTCGATCAACTGCGAGAGCATGAAGGGCATCGGGCGGCGATCCGGATTCGGCTGCGGCTTGCCCGGCGCTTATAGCCGTGCAGCGGCGCCTTCGCCAGTTTGGCCGTCCCCTGCGCCGATCCCGCCAGCCTGGCCGAAAGGGTCGCATTGATTCGATTTTTCCTCTATAAGCGCCAATCGCGCCTTGGCCCCCGCGTCGGGGAATCGCGCGCCAGATGACTGATTTTTGTGGAGTTTTGGACGTGGAACGCTGGACGCCGGGCAGTTGGAGAACCTTGCCGATCGAGCAGACGCCGATCTATCGCGATCAGGCGGCGCTGGCGGATGTCGAGCGCCAGCTTGCCGGCTTTCCGCCGCTGGTTTTCGCCGGCGAGGCGCGCAACCTCAAGCGCCAGCTTGCGGATGTCGTCGCCGGCAAGGCTTTCCTGCTCCAGGGCGGCGACTGCGCCGAGAGCTTCAACGAGCATTCCGCCGACAATATCCGCGACTTTTTCCGCGTCTTCCTGCAGATGGCGGTGGTGCTGACCTATGCGGCGGGCTCGCCGGTCGTGAAGGTCGGCCGCATCGCCGGCCAGTTCGCCAAACCCCGCTCGGCGCCGACCGAGAAGAAGGACGGCCAGGAGTTGCCGAGCTATCGCGGCGACATCATCAACGACATCGACTTCACGGAAGCGTCGCGCGTGCCCGATCCGCAGCGCCAGCTTCTCGCGTATCGCCAATCGGCGGCGACGCTCAATCTCATCCGCGCCTTCGCCGCCGGCGGCTTCGCCAATCTCGAAAACGTGCATCGCTGGATGCTCGGCTTCGTCAAGAACAGCCCGCAGTCCGAGCGTTACCAGAAGCTCGCCGACCACATCACCGAGACGCTCTCATTCATGCGGGCCATCGGTCTCGATCCCGAGCATCATCCCGAGCTGCGCGGCACGGATTTCTACACCTCGCATGAGGCGCTGCTGCTTCCTTATGAGCAGGCGCTCACCCGCGTAGACTCCACCACCGGCGATTATTATGCGACGTCCGGCCACATGCTGTGGATCGGCGACCGCACGCGACAGGAGAACGGCGCCCATGTCGAATTCATGCGCGGCATCCGGAATCCGATCGGTCTGAAATGCGGTCCGAGCCTGACGCCGGACGGGCTGATCCGCCTCATCGACGCGCTGAATCCGGAGAACGAAGCCGGTCGCCTCACGCTCATCTGCCGCTTCGGCGCGGACAAGATCGGCGACGCGCTTCCGGCGCTGGTGCGGACAATCTCGCGCGAAGGTCGCAACGTCATCTGGTCCTGCGACCCGATGCATGGCAACACCATCAGCGCCGGGGGCTACAAGACACGACCCTTCGATCGCATCATGTCGGAGATCCGGGGCTTCTTCGGCGTGCATCAGGCCGAGGGAACCTATGCTGGGGGCATCCATCTTGAGATGACCGGCAAGGACGTCACCGAATGCACGGGCGGCGCCCGCGCCATCTCGGAGGACGATCTGCGCGACCGTTACCACACCTATTGCGATCCGCGCCTCAATGCGGAGCAGGCGATCGAGGTGGCGTTCCTCGTCGCCGAGCTTCTCAAGGCCGAGCGCATCTCGCGCGGCCTGCAGGAGCAGCACGCCGCGGAGTGAGCCTCGCCTGAGGACTCACAGCATCCGGCAGTCCAGCGTCGACATCTGGCCGAGGCAGCCCGCGTGCGTCGAGAGCCAGATGTCCGCGGCTGCAACGCCCTGATCATGCAAGCTTCTCAAAAGCTCCCAGCGTGGATTGCGTTTCGTTGAGCCGCCGAGATCGAAGGAGGACGCATCGGCGGCGATGCGATGCAGCCTGAGTTTCTGCACTTCGCGGAAGAAGGCGTTCTTCAAGTCGCCGGACTGCGACTCCTCCGTTAGCGCGATCTTCAATTGGGCGATGCCATGCAGCATGGCGTTCAGATTGGCGTTGAAGGTGATTTCATTGAGGCGTCCGGAAATCTCCCCCGCCGAGAACGGCAGCGCCTCGCGAGACGTCGGATTGAGCTGAATGAGCAGAAGATCGTCGGATTTCGTCTCCGCGATCAAAGGCTCCAGCGCCGGATTGGCGACATAGCCGCCATCCCAATAGGCGGTCCCGCCGATCTTCACGGCCTGAAAAAGTTCAGGGAGGCAGGCCGAGGCCATGATTGCTTCGGCGCTGAGATCCTTGTTTCGGAAAAGTTTGAGCTCCCCATCCGCGACACGCGTCGCGGAGATGAAGAGTTTGATCCTGTCGGTCGCCTTCAGCGCCTCGAAGTCGACCATATCCCGCAGAATATCGAGCAGCGGGTTCCAGTTGAGCGGGTTGAACTGATAGGGCGAGAAGAGGCCCGAGAAGAGCGACTCGGCGACCCTGCGTCCAAAGTCGGGCGAGAGGAAGGGATTCATCAATTCGAGCGGGCGGAAATAAGCGTGGCTATCGAGGAGGCCACGCCCCCCGGCGCCGAAGGGCGCCTCCATCGCGGTGTCGGCGATCCGCCGCCAGAAGGTTCCCAGAGTTTGCTGCGCCAGCTGGCGGTCGCCCTTCACCAGCCCATGCGCCAGCATGACGGCGTTCATCGCGCCGGCGCTGGCGCCGCTCGCAGCTTCGATCTCGAGCCACGGCTCTTCGAGCAGCCGGTCGAGAACGCCCCAGGTGAAGGCGCCATGCGCGCCGCCGCCCTGCAGCGCGACGTCGAGGGTGACGGTCTCTCGCGGGACCGCCGTGGGCGTGACGGCTGGGGCGGCGTCTGCCGTTTGGGCGCTGTCCAAAGTCATGGCGGGATCCCCGGAACGGCGGGCGCGGGGAGTGTCCCCTAACGCGCGCTTGCTGCAATGCAGCAAGCGTAGGCCCGTTTTGCGAATTCCGAAAGCCACGCCGCTTTCGACGGCTTCAGCCCGCCGACGTCTCCTCGACCTCGCGCACGGTCATGGCGTTGCCGTGCCAGACGAAATCATCGAAAAGCAGGGCGTCGACGAACATCACCGGAAGCATCAGATCGCGCATGACGAGGGCGATGGGCGTGCGCCAATCGAGCGGGAAACCGCAGACGCGCGCGAGCCAGATTTCGCCCAGATGCAACACGGCCATGACCGCGGCCGCCATCAACCCCGCAGCCGCCGCGTCGCCGCCGAATTCCAGCGCGGCATAGGCGCCCAGAACGACCGCTGCGAAGCTGCCATTCATGAACTCCGGCGCGTAATGGGCGGGGAAGGTCACACGGCGCAGGCGCGCCCAGCGCACATGGCGCGAATAGACCTCATGCGCCGTGCGCTTGCCGAGCGGCTGTTCGAAAGGCATGTCGACGAGCCGCACGGTCATGTTCTGGGCGCGAATGACCTTGGTCGACGCGGCGTCCTCGGCGATCTCCGCGCCGAGCGCGCGAATGCCGCCGGCGCGGTCCAGAACCTCGCGCCGCCACATCATGTTCTTGCCCTGGGCGAAGCCGGCTCCGATGGCCTCGGCGCCATACTGCCAGCGCGCCTGGAACGTGTTCAGGATCGCGCATTCGACCGCCGCCCAGAAGCCGTCTGGCCGCGAGCCGATCGGCATCGACACCGTCATGGCGGTGTCCGGTTCGAAGGCTGCGAGCATCGTCTGCACGTAATCGCGGGGCGGCAGCGCGTTGGAATCGGCGAGAATGACGTAATCGTAGCGCGCCGCCTCCCAGCCCTTCACGCAATTGTTGAGCTTGGGATTGGCGCTCACATAATCGTCGCCGACGAGAAGCCTCGCCTCACGCTCTGGATGGGCGGCGATCAGGCGCTCGACGAGCGGGATGATGGGGTCGCCCGGCGACTGAACGCAGAAGATGATTTCGTAGCGCGGGTAATCCAGATCGAAGGTCGCGCCCAGCGTCTCCTCGCTGAAGCTCTCCACCCCGCGCAAAGGCCGAATGATGCTCACCGGCGGCGCCTCCGAAGGAACCGGGAGGTTGCGTTCTCGCGCGCGGCATTTGCGCGCCATGAGCCAGATGCTGGTGAAGTTGAGGGTGAGGATGAAGGCGCACCATCCGGCGCAGATATAGGCTGGGATCATCGGCGCGAGCGGCTCTTCAGGAGTCGGGCTGCAGGTAGACGGCGACGCGCGAGCGGCGGTTCGCTTCGTTCTGGCGGACCAGACGCTGGGACAGTCCAGGACGCGGCCAGCTCAATATTCCGCCTGACAAAGCGGCCGGCTCTTGGCAAAAGGGCTGAAGCGCGAGAACCTTTTCCCTCCGCGTATCCTGTGAAAACTCCTGGCGAAGCTTCCTCATGACCCCTCCGATCGTTCGTTTCGCGCCGTCGCCGACGGGCCGCATCCATATTGGCAATGCGCGGGTCGCGTTGTTCAACCATCTCTTTGCCGCAACGCACCTTGGACGATTCATACTGCGGTTCGATGACACTGATTTCTCCCGGTCTACCGCAGAATTCGCGCAGGGCATCGAGATCGATCTCGCCTGGCTGGGCATCGTTCCGCACGAGACTTTCCGGCAGTCGCAGCGCGTTTCGCTCTATGAGGCGGCGGCGGCTAGGTTGAGGAACGAAGGGCGCCTCTACCCCTGTTACGAGACGCAGGAAGAACTCGAGAAGCGCCGCAAGATGCAGCAGGCGCGCGGGCTGCCGCCCGTCTACGATCGATCGGCGCTGCGCCTGTCGGACGCCGAGCGCGCAGCGCTCGAATCGGAAGGACGGCGCCCGCACTGGCGTTTCAGGCTCGAGCCGGGCGTCGTCGCGTGGGACGATCTCATCCGCGGCCCGGCGCATATTGACTGCGCGGCGCTCTCGGACCCGGTGCTGATCCGCGCGGACGGCAGTTTCCTCTACACACTGCCCTCCGTCGCGGATGACATCGACATGAAGATCACCCACGTCATCCGCGGCGAGGACCATGTGACGAACACCGCCGTGCAATTGCAGCTTTTCGCCGCGCTCGCTCCGGATGCGTCGCCCCCGGTCTTCGCGCATCACAATCTTCTCATCGGCGCGAGCGGCGAAGGCCTCTCCAAGCGCACGGGCTCGCTCTCCATCGCCTCGCTGCGCGACGATGGCTATGAGGCGATGGCGGTGGCGGCGCTCGCGACGCTTACCGGCTCCTCCGACAATGTGCACGCCGTGCGTTCGCTCAAGGAGCTGGGCGAAAGCTTCGACCTCGCGCATGTGTCGCGCAACCCGGCGCGTTTCGATCCGGACGATCTTGCGACGCTGACGCATCGCACGCTGGCCCTCTTCCATTTCGAGGATGTGCGAGAGCGGCTGGCCGCGCTCGACATCGTCGGCCACAAGGCGGAGCCGCTGTGGCGCGCGGCGCGCGGCAATCTCTCGACCTTCGACGCCATTTTCAAATGGTGGCGCGTGGTCGAGGGCGAGATCGACGCGATACGCGAAGACCCGGCTTTCCTGAAGGAAGCGGCGCAGCTTCTCCCCGCGGAGCCCTGGGACGAAACGACATGGTCCGCCTGGACGAGCGACGTGAAGACGGCGACCGGCCGCAAGGGCAAGGGGCTGTTCCATCCGCTGCGTCTCGCGCTCACGGGCGAAGAGAGCGGGCCGGAGCTTGCGGCGCTCCTGCCGCTCATGGGGCGAGCGAAGACGATGGCGCGTCTTGGGGACTGAGACGATCTCGCGAGGCGAACTCACGCGCGTCTTCGGTCGTATCGCGACCCTGAGCTTCGGCGGTCCCGCCGGACAGATCGCGCTGATGCATCGCGTGCTCGTCGACGAGAAGAAGTGGCTCTCCGAGCGACGATTCCTGCATGCGCTGAATTTCTGCCTGCTGCTCCCCGGCCCGGAGGCGCAGCAGCTTGCGACCTATGTCGGCTGGATGATAAATGGCGTCGCCGGCGGACTGATCGCGGGCGGGCTTTTCATCCTGCCCGGCGCCGTAGCCGTCATGGGCCTCAGCGTGGTTTACGCCACCTATGGCGCGACGCCCGCCATCGACGGAGCTTTCTTCGGCCTCAAGGCTGTCGTGCTCGCGCTGGTGTTTGCGGCGATCCTGCGGCTCGGCAAGCGCGCCTTGCAGACGCGGGCGCAGAAGATTGTGGCCTCACTTTCCTTCGTCGCGCTCTTCGTTTTCGATGCGCCCTTTCCACTCGTCGTCGTCGGCGCAGGGCTCATCGGCGTGTTCGGCGCAAGGCTCGGTCTTCCGGCGATGATGCACGCGCATGGCGACGCGCTCCCGGAGGACGCGCAGGAGACGCCGGATGCGCGCAAGGCCTTCGCAGCGGCGGGCGTGCTCGCCGCCTTGTGGCTCATCCCCCTCGGCGCGCTGCTTCTCGCCTTCGGCGCCGAGGATGTTTACGCGCGAATCGCCGTCTTCTTCTCGAAGATGGCGGTCTTCACTTTCGGGGGCGCCTATGCGGCGCTGTCTTATGTCGCGCAGCAGGCGGTGGAGCGCTACCACTGGCTCGCGCCCGCCGAAATGCTCGACGGGCTGGGCATGGCGGAGACGACGCCCGGCCCGTTGATCATGGTGCTGCAATTCGTGGGCTTCATGGCGGCCTTCCGCAATCCGGGCGCGCTGCCGCCGTTGCTGGCGGGCGCGCTCGGCGGACTGCTCGCGACCTATGTCACCTTCGTTCCGTGCTTTCTATGGATCTTCGCGGGGGCGCCCTTTATCGAAAGGCTGCGCGAGAACAAGGCTCTTTCCGGCGCCATGTCCGCGATCGCGGCGGCGGTCGTCGGCGTCATCGCCAATCTCGCGCTGTGGTTCGCGACGCATTTTCTGTTTCGCGCCCATTGGACGCTGGCGCCCCTGCCCCTCCAGTTGCCTGACCCTGCAAGCCTCGACTCGACGGCGCTGGCGCTTTCCATAGCCGCAGGCGCCGCCTTGCGCTTTGGGCTCGCGCCGTCGCTGCTCCTTGGCGCCGGTGCGGGCGTCCTGATCAGATTGCTCTGATCACTGCAGAACCGAGACGCCGAAGAGATAGGGGTGCAGGAAGAGGATCACGAGAAAGATCGCCGTCCCTGCGCCGACCGCGATCGCGTCGCCCCGGGTGAAGCCCTCGAGGCGCGGGGCGCCGAGTTCGCCACGGCGCTTGACGGCGATGCGGTCATACACTGCGAAAGACAGGAAAGAGCCGAACAACAGCATGCCGCCCAGATCGCCGTTTGCGAGGAGATGCGCCGCCGCCCAGCTCTTGATCGCGACGAGGGTGGGATGACGCAGCCATCCCCTGATGCGCGAGGGCGGCGCACGACGGCTTGCGATGGCGATGAAAGCGAACCAGACGAGCGGCATGGCGATATGGCGCATGCCGGCCGGCGGATCCCATATCTCGATGATTCCCTCTGAACGATACCTCGAGAAGCCCCAGATGATGAAGAGCAGTCCGCCGCCCGCGATGGCCGAATAGGCGCCCTTGTAGACCTGCATCCCGTATTTCTCGATCACGGAGGCGCGAAGGCCCCGCATCGTAGAAAAAACATGGGCGCCGATGAAAAGCGCAATCCCCGAAATGAGTATGACCATAATGTTGTTGCTCCTTGCCGCGGGAGCCGGCGGCGACTGAGATACCTATAGCATGACGGCGCGAGGCCAAGCCCAAGATAGCCGTCTGAACCTTGCGCTCCGCCTCTAGAAACAGCGCACCTGCGCCTCGGCCTGCGCGCGGCGTAGCGCGACGAGCATGTCCTGCAGCGCGCCCGTGCTCTGCACCGCGCGGCCGATCTGACCCGCCTGCTGGCCGATGCTGGCCACCGTCTCGGCTTCGACATAGTCGTCATAGCGGATGATGCTCGCAATCACGTCGATCGAGCAGGAGCACTGCTCGAGCGCGAGCCGAGTCTCGCCATTGGCCTTCATGCAGCCGAACACATAATCGGCGCGGGCCGAGGTGGGGTAATCGTTGACGTCCGCGGCTGCGGCAGGTGTGGCGGACAGCATGAGGGCGACCAGAATCCGTCGCATGATCTTGCCCTTTCAGAGGCCGGGAGGTCGCCATCATTAGCTCTTTTCCGGGACGGCGGGGAGACCTGTGAAGGAGGAAAAGCACCCGGCCCGCGCGTCATTTGCCGGTCATCTCCGGGCGCTAGACATCCCCTCGAACTCATGAGCGTTCGACGCTCCGAAGTTCGAGAAGCGCCGGGCCGGAGGTACGCCCGGCGTTTTCTGTTTCCGGGGGAGCGCCCCTCCCTTCTATTTTTCCCAAACGCACGCGGACCGCGAGATTCTCTCGGTTCCTGCAGAGCAAAAAAGATTTGTTTTTTTAAGCTCTTGCATCAGAGACGCGGAATCGCCCATTCTGTCATCGGAGGGGGCGATGAGTGGTTCGATCTGTCGGTTTGCAGGGTTTACATACAGCGCCCAAAAAGGGCTTCAGAGGAACGGGGTTCAGATTCATCTCGGTCCGCAGGCGCGTCAACTTCTCGAGCTTCTTCTCGAAACCAAAGGGGGCGTCGTCTCCAAGGCCGAAATCGCCGCCCGCCTCTGGCCGGACCGTCCACCGTCGGACGATTCCATCGACCGATGCGCCTATCTCCTTCGCAAACCGCTGCGCGAGGCGGGGTTCGGCGATCTGATCGCAACCGCCTACGGCCGCGGCCTGTCCCTGCGAGCGACGGTCGAATTGCTGGCGGCGGACGAGGATGCGCCGCCCAAATCGACGGTGAGCGCCCGCGTTCTGGAGCTCTGGCAGACCGCTTACGAACTCGCAGGAACCCGCACCCGCGACGGTTTTGCACGCGCCCAGGCGGCGACCGCCGCCGCGATTGAACTGGACCCGTCATCGCCGGCGGTTTGGTCGCTTTCCGGCGACATCGCGGCCTGGCGCGTGGTGCGCGGTTATCTGCCGGCGCCGGACGCACTGGCGCTGATAGAGCGCCAGACCTGCCAGGCGCTGGAGCTTCTGCCGGATTTCCCGCCGGCGCTGGCGGCGCTCGGATGGGCCCGCACCGTCATGGCCGCCCGCGCCGACGAAGGGCTGTCCATGCTCGATCGGGCCGTCGCGCAGGACCGGCGATACGCCAAGGCACGCGCCTATCGCGGATGGGCGCTGGTGCATGTGGGGCGGCTCGAAGAGGCGTTCGAGGATTCGGAGACGGGCCTGCAGGATTCGCCGCTGAACCAGAGCCTTCTGACCTTGCGGGCATGGCTCGCAATCTGCGTCGGCGACATCGACCGCTGCGAGGAACTGGCCCGACGCGGCCTTGAACTGCGCCCCGACGCCAACGGGCTGCGCGGCATAGCCGCCATACTGGCGAGCTTTCGCGGCCGGCATGAGGAGGCGATCGAGATGTCGGATCAGAGCCTGAGGCTCGCGCCCGACGATCCCGTCATGCTGTCGATGAAGGCCTATGTTCTCGCAAAGGCGGAACGCCCCATCGAGGCCGAAGAGGCCCTGTCGCTGGTGAAAGGCGCCGGAAACGCTCCCCCCTCGACTTTCGTCGCCGCCGCCAATCTGGCGCTGGGCCGCCCGGAAGAGGCGGTTTCCGCGCTGCGGCGCGGCCGGCAGGATGGCTGCCCCTGGCTGTCCTTCGCCCCATATGATCCACGTCTGCGGCCGCTCGCCGCGGAGATCGCGTCCTTGCGCGCCGGCGTCCCCGGGTCGCCAGGCGGTTGAAATTGCCGCCCCGGGGCCTTATTCCCGCGGGAGGAAAATCACCGCACAGACGAAAGCGCTCGGGGGAAAACCAAAAAATGATCGGACGTCTCAATCACGTGGCCATCGCCGTCGACAATATCGAGAAAGCTTCAGCGGTCTATCGCGGGATGCTGGGCGCGAAAGTCTCCGCTCCCGAGACGGTCGCGGAACATGGGGTGACAGTGGTGTTTGTCGAACTGCCGAACACCAAGATCGAGTTGCTCGAACCCTATGGCGAGAACTCGCCGATCGCGGCCTTTGTCGCGAAGAACCCCTCGGGCGGCATCCACCATGTCTGCTACGAAGTCGACGACATCATCGCCGCGCGGGACCATCTGAAGGCCGAGGGCGCGCGCGTCCTGGGAGACGGCGACCCCAGGATCGGCGCGCACGGCAAGCCCGTTCTGTTCCTGCACCCCAAGGATTTCTGCGGGACGCTGGTCGAACTGGAACAGGCCTGACCCTTGCCCTTCGCGCTGCCGCTCGGGCTCGCCATCTATGTGACGATCTGGTGGATCGTGCTCTTTGCGGTGCTGCCCTTCGGCGTGCGATCGGCGGAGGAAGCGGGCGAGGATCAGCCAGAGGGCGTCGATCCCGGCGCTCCCGTCGCGCCGCAGCTTGTGAAGAAAGCAGCCGCCACGACAGTCATCGCCGCGATCGTTTTCGGCATGGTGGTTCTCGTCGCGAAATTCACGGGCGTATGACGCGCAAAGCAGCCTGCGCGCGCGGCGCCGGGGTTGACCCGCTCCGCGTCGCCCGGTAGTTGAACCCAGTCGCCTCAAGGTGGCCAGGGCGAGCGGACCGACCCGCCCGCTTTACTTTTCCGACGCCATAAGCCGGCGCCGGCATGGAGCGAGCGCGTAGCTCAGTCGGTAGAGCATCTGACTTTTAATCAGAGGGTCCCGGGTTCGAGCCCCGGCGCGCTCACCAAATAAAGATCATTAGTGCACGTGTCGCAAAGTCAAAAAACAGCGTGCTCGCCCCGCTCGGGAGCGCGTTCGCCAGCCATGACCGACCTGTAATAATCGAAAATCGTCTCGGCGCCCGTCGATGGCGTGGCGGCTGCGTCATAGCTACCCGTTGCAGGGTTCAGCAAAAGCATGGACTCTGTCGCATAATACCGGCCGATCCTTGCGAGTTCAGCCTTTTCGGCAAGAGGAGGCGCGACGCGGGCAAACATGCTGAGAACCCCGACGACGCCGTCGAGCATCGCGAGGGGAACCTTGCGAAACAAAGGCGGGCGGCGCAGGAGTCCGAAAAGAAACTCGCCTTGCTGTTTTGGCGTAATCGCATCGCCCGGACCGCCGATGGGAAGCACACGGTTCCAGCGAAGCTCGTCTTCCAAACAGTCGACCAGATAAACGGCGAGATCATTGTCGCTGATCGGCTTGCAGGATGTCAGCGTCCCGTCGCCGAAGACAAGGAACGGCTTGCCCCTTTTCACGCGCTCGATCTGTCCCGAAAGCGACTTGAAGAACGCGGTCGGCCTTACGATCGAGTATTTCATTCCCGACGCCATCAACGTCCTCTCGAACGCCAGTTTGGCATGTTGAAACTCGAGGATGGGCTTTTGCACACAGATCGCGGAGAGCTGCACGAAATGGGAGACGCCCGCTTCCTGCGCCATGGAAAGCAAATGCAAATGCGCCTGATGGTCGATCGCCCAGGCATCCTTTGGCGTTCCGGTCCGAGAGGCCATGCAGGAGATGATGGCGTCGAATCGCTCTCCTTGAAACCCGTCCCTCAGGAGCGAGGCGGGCTTCGAAACATCAACGAACCTGACCGAGGCGCCATCGCCAAGCGTCTTCCTGCTTTCGAGGAGTAGCGATCTGCGACTGTCCGTTCCCGGGCGAATGAAGCAAACGACGTCATGGCCGCGCTTCACGAGCGCGCGCAACGTCTCCCGGCCGATCGTTCCGGTAGCGCCGACCAGGCACACTCGCAATGATAAACGCTGCGACGTGATGTCCCTCACCGTCTTATCATTCGCCGCGACACTGCATCCCCATCAGGTTTGCATGAAGGAGCGCCCATGATAACCGATTATAGCAAGCCGCCACCATCTTTCGCATCAAAGGAGCCCCGGCCGTCGTGCGCTCGCCGGAAGGCGAGACAAACGACCCGGACCCGCGGCGCTAATTCCCCGCGATGATGGCGACGACGGCGGGAGACAGCTTCACGACGCGCTTCGCATCCGGGTTTGACCGGCACTCGCTTTTCAGGCTGGCGAAATGGCCATAGAGACTGCTTGCCTCGACCGCCCCGACCGCATGGCGTACGTATGAAAGCGCAGTCAATGCCTCACCCGCGCTATAGCGGCTGACGAAACCGCATCCGAAGGTTCTCGTTTCGGCGCGCGCGGCCGCAAGGGTCGCCGCCAGGGTCAGCGCCAGTGTAAATCCAAAGGCGGCAGTACGATTCACATGAAAAAGCGCCTGTGTGCGTGGGTTCCTTTGCATGATCCGTCCTCCTCTTCATAAGCGAAACTTATAAAGGGGAAACGCCTTCGTGAGCTGTGCGCAAGCGCACACTCCGGCTCGATTGACCGGTCGACGACGATGGCTTCACTCGGCGGCTTCTTCTTCCGCCATCCTGCTGTTCGCCAGCGGCAGGACGAAACTCACCGTCGCGCCGCCGTGCTCATGCGAAACCATCGATATCTGCCCGTAATGGGCTTCGATGATGGATTTGGAGACCGACAGACCCACCCCCATGCTGTTCGCTCTTGGCGACGCGAATGGCTGAAAGAGCCTTGCTTTATCCGCCCCGGAAAAGCCCCGGCCCGTGTCGCGGACCTCGACCCGCACCGACTCGCTGTCAGAGGACGTCATGATCGCCAGCTTTCGCTCAGGGCGATCGCGCATCGCATCCACGGCGTTGCGAATGAGATTGACGATCACCTGCACGATTTGAACCCGATCGGCGATGACGCTGTCGTCGACCGCGCGAAAGCTATACGACATCTCTACGCTGGCCTGCTGGGCGCTGCCATGCGTCAAAGAGCAGGCGTCGTCGATCAGTTGATGAAGACCACAGACCGATTTGTCCGGTTCGTCCTGCACCACGAATTCGCGAATGTGCTTGAGGATTTTCGCGGCCCTTACCGCCTGCTCGGAAGCGCTCTTGAGCGTCTGTTCGAGGCTCGCAGGCCGCGCTTCGGCCGGCATGCGCAGAAGCTGCTGAGCTGTGTGCAAATATGTCGTCGCCGCCGCGAGGGGCTGGTTCAGTTCATGCGTCAAGGCGGTGGCCATGCCGCCAATCGCGTTTATCCGATCGGCGTGCAGCTTCTGGATGCGCACCTCGGCCTCGCGCTGCTGGGTGAGGTCTCTGATGAAACCCACATAGAGATCCTGTTCGCCCGCATTCACGGCGCGCAGAGTCCATTCAATCGGGAACAGCGTGTCGTCGCGCTGGCGGCCATCGGCGTTATGGCTGGAGCCGATCGCTTCCTGGAGGCGCGCAAGAAAATCCTCTTCTCCGGCCTCATGCGACAACTGCGGGACCAGCGCGCCAATTTGCTGGCCCAGCATATCGCATGACTCATAGCCGAACATCTGCTGAGCCGCAGCATTCGCAAGAAGAATTGCGCCAGAAGCGTCAAACGTGACAATCCCATCGCTTGCGCCGTCGATCGTTGCGCGCAAGCGCATCTCATTGTCTCGCGAAGCGCGTTCCGTTCTGTGGCGCGCGAAGCTCTTGAAGGAGGACCAATGTCCCCGTTCACGGACGACCGTGAGTTCGTGGTTCGCAATGGCGTCGAACGCCTCCTTCGTGCCCAGCCTCCCCAGGGCGTAGGTGCAAATCGCGAGAATGGGCTGCTCGATGATGACGGGATCGAGCCGGGCCTCGTAACGTACGAAAGGCTCCCAATCTTCGTCGCCGAGCCAAAAGGTGTCCCCCGATAGACGCATGCCGTCATATCCGCGGTCCAGCGCGGCATCGAGCTTTTCGGTCCAGCCCTGGCTCACCCTCTCGCCGTCGAACGCCCCGTCGCGAATGTACCAGTCGCGGTAATCGAGAATGTCGATCTGACCCTCGGCCAGACAATCGTCGAGCCACGGAATCTCGGCGCGGAGCGCCGCGACGGCCTGAGCCTTCGGAAGCGCCTGTGAGGTGATCCATATGCAGTACTCGTTGGAGAGCAGGCCCTCCTTGAAATACGGCACAAGCACTTCCAGCAGGTCGGCGCCGTTATTGTAGAGCTGACAGATATGCGATCCCCAAGGGATGTCGCCGAGACACGCGACGCCAGACCGACGCAACGCCTTGGCTGCGACGGAGTTGGTGACGTTCGGGGCGTTGATGTTCATGGCTCCTCCGACCGACCGCGCAAGCTTGAACGCTGCGATTTTCTATTGAAATTCAGCCTAACTGGTTGCTCAGCTGCGTCAACATGCTTGTTCGCCAAGCGCTTTCTGATGGGCTTTCACACCGCCGCCAGCGTCGCCGGCGCGTCATCGCAAATTGCGGAACCAGAAAATGCCGGTCCGGGTTGGAGCGACGTCTGCCCCTTCGCAACATGGCGGGGAAAAATGAAACGTCGCACAATCGAAGAGATCGCCAAGACCGCGCGTGTGGAGAACACGCATACGCAGATGGGCATTCCCGGCTGGGCGTTGCGGCGGCGCAGGCTCGAGCGTCTGGCGACATTGCTCGAGTCCGCGCGAGAGCCCGTCCGGCTCTTCACCACAATGGAGTGTTATCGAAGGAGAGAGCGTCTCGCCCTGCGCCAGGCAGGCTCGCCGCTTTCGATCGCCTTTCAGGACGATGCGCTTCGTCGCGAAGGCCTTGCTGACGACAGCGTCGGCGCCGCCGTCGACTTCTTCGGCCTGTCGATGCGAGAGGCGCATGCGCTGCTGTGCGACTGCGGCTATGGCGGCCTTGCCCTCATCGGCAGGCCAATCGCGCATCTCGTGGCGTCGCGGGCGCGCGGGCTCGCTGCGAAGCGCAGTATCGCGGAGCTGCGCTTCCGTCTCGCCGAATGGCTGAGTTGAGTCGGCTCGACGGCGGAAGAATTGCAGGAACTGGCGGCAGCCTTCGTGACCTCGGCGGCGCTCGCGTCATTGTTAAGGCGCAAAGTTGGGGATGAGTCGCTGCGACGCTGAAGGCGATTCGCCGCAGACGCCACTCAACCACATTTATCGAAGGTCACGCGATGCAACTTACGATTCAGAGCCGTTCCCTCAAGAATGCGCTCGCTCTTGGAGCGCTTCTCGCTGCTGCAACGTCGCTTTCCGGCTGCTATACGCCCACCGAGCGCGCGATTGGCGGCGGCGTCATCGGCGGCCTCGGCGGCGCGGGCATCGGCGCGCTCGCTTCGGGCGGCCTTGCCGGCCCTACGCTCGCGGCCGGCGCGATTGGCGCTGCTGGCGGCGCGCTTATCGGCGCCGCGACTGCGCCGCACCCCCATTACTACCGCCGGCGGCACTACTACTGAAGATGGATAGAGCAGGCGCGCCGGTCGAGTCGGCGCGCCTCCCGTTCCCCTCAAGCGTAGCGGAAGGTCGCGAACATCCCCGCCTGCGCGTGATACAGCAGATGGCAGTGGAAGGCCCAATGGCCGGGGTTGTCCGCATCGAAGGCCACGACGACGCGCCCGCCGGGCGGCACGAGCGCGGTGTCGCGCAACGCGCCCGACAACCGCCGCCCATCGATCTCCACAACCTGGAATCGATGCCCGTGCAGATGCATGGGGTGTGACATCATCGTCTTGTTGGTCATCACGAGTTCGACGCGCTCCCCCCTCGCGAGTTCGATAGGGGGAGTTTTTTCCGTCCATATGGCGTTGTTGATCGACCAGACGTAGCTCGCCATGTCGCCTGTGAGGTCGAGAGGGATCACACGGTCGGCCTTGCGCTGCGGCAGCGGCTGAGACGCCCGCAGTTGCGTTTCCAGCGAGAGGTCCAGCGCGCCGGAGGGTTGTGCCGCGAGTTCCGCCACCCGCACGACCTGGGCGCCCCTGGGCGCGAGGATGACGCCGGTCTGCTTTCTTTCGCCCTCCAGGACGAAGACGATAGGAAAAGCGCGCGCGCCTTTCGGCAGTTCAACAAGAATGTCGAGCCTCTGCCCGGCAGCGACGGGGAAACGTGAACCGGGGACGGCGGCGACATCCTGCCCGTCGACCGCGACCAACATCCCCGGAAGCTCGCCAAGATCGGCATGGAAAGCGCTCATGCAGGCGCTGTTGATGACGCGCAGCAAGACGCGCCCGCCATTCTCGACCGTGATGAGCTGAGGGTCGGCGAGCGTGCGCTCATTGGCGAGGAAGGCGTCGTAAGCGACGTCGTTGAGATCATGCGTCGCCATGGGCGCGGCCGGCTTTCCGTCCTGCGACGGCATGTGTTTCATCGCATCCGAATGGCCCATGCCGCTCATTTCCATACCCGCGCCATGCGCCGCATGATCCATGCCCTCATGCGCCGCGCCGCCCATCGAGCCCATTCCGGCCATGCCGCCCATCGAACCGGCCGCAGCCTTCTGGCCTGTGAGAGACTCATAGATTTCCTGTGGCGGGCGGAAGCTGAAATCGGCGAGCATCACCACGACTTCCTGCCAGTCGGGATAGCGCTTGGGATCGCGCACGATGAGCGGCGCGGCCAGCAGCCCCTGCTCCTGAAAGCCGAAATGGGAGTGCATGAAATAGGTGCCGCCGAAGGCGAGCGGGAAATCATAATCCGCCATCCCGCCCGGCGGCACCGCCGGACCGGAGAGTCCCGGCACGCCGTCCTGCTGCGACGGCGGCGCGAGACCGTGCCAATGCAAGAGGCTCGGTTCGCTCAACTCGTTCTCAAGCCTCACACGGAAACGCCCGCCCGCCTCCGCGACAAGGCCCGCATAGCCATCCCCCTGCCGGACGCCGTAGACGGACGCCGGTTTTCCATTCACCTCGATGACGCGGCGCTGCAACGTCAATGTCGTAGGGTCGTGTTCCGTAGCCCCGGCCGCAAAGGGCGCCGCGGCGGCGAACGCCGTTCCGTTCACCAGCAAATCGCGTCTCGTCAGCATTTTGTCCCCCCGAAGCTGAAGGGGATCATCCGTGAACGGAGCCGCACGTCAATAGAGGGATAAACATATTTGCGCATAGGCGCCGCAAGCCGCCCACTCGACGCGCACGCGCATTGGCGAGCGGCGAGGCTTCGTCTATGAAACAATTTCGCCCCATTGGCGCCCCCTGATCTTCCGGAGCCACTCTCGATGAGCGAACCCGCCGCCGTCCGCTTCTTTCATGTCTGGGACACCTACGCGAAGGTCGTCGCCGCGAATTACATGTTCCATCGCGAGATCGGCGAGGCGGTGCGCGCCGCGCTCCGCGCGCGGTTCGGCGACCGGCCGTTTTCGGTCCTCGATCTGGGCTGTGGCGATGCGGCGACCTTCGCGCCGCTTCTCCAGGGCTTCGCGCTGAAGAGCTATACGGGCGCCGATCTCTCCGAAGCGGCGCTCGAGCTCGCGCGCAGGAACCTCTCCGGTCTCGCCTGCCCGCTCGCACTCGAGCGCATCGATCTCATGAGCGCGATCGAAGCGTCTGCGCCGGTCGACGCAATCTACATCAGCTTCGCGCTTCACCATCTGCCGACGAACGGCAAAGAAGCGTTCTTCAAGGTTGCGGCGAAAAAGCTCTCGCCCGGCGGCATCCTTCTCCTCGCAGATGTCGTGCGGGAAGAGGGCGAGAGCCTGCCCGCCTATCACGCGGCCTATTGCGACTGGCTGCGCACTTCGATGGTGACGCTTGATGCAAGCGAGCAGGACGCCATATGTGAGCATCTCGTGAACAATGATCTGCCCGAGCCGGGCAACGTTCTGCGCGCGCAGGCGAAGGCGGCGGGACTTCGCCTGCTGCCCGTCGTGGCGCCGCAGAAGTGGCATCGGCTGATGTCCTTCGTAAGCGACTGAGCGTCCCGCCCTTCGCACATACGGCAACGCGACAGGCTCAAAAGAGACGCCCCTGTCTGTTGTTCCGATATTGAAATCAGTTCGCCGCTTGCTCAGGTACCTCTCCACCCGGACGCGAGCCCGCAAGCGGGTTCTGAGGAGAGGCGTCAATCATGGCGAACGCAGACGTTTTCGCTGACTTCGTTCAAGTCTATCGGGACCGGCAGGGCAGCGAGATGTCGCTCAAAGCCTATCTCGATCTGTGTCGAGAAAATCCGAACGCCTACGCCAGCGCCGCGGAGCGCATCCTGCAGGCAATCGGCGAGCCTGAACTCTTCGACACGTCGAGAGACCAGCGACTCGGCCGCATTTTCATGAACAGGACTATCCGCGTCTATCCGGCCTTCGCCGAGTTCTACGGCATGGAGGAGACGATCGAGCGGATCGTCAGCTTCTTTCGCCACGCGGCGCAGGGGCTCGAGGAACGCAAGCAGATCCTCTATCTTCTGGGGCCGGTCGGCGGCGGAAAATCCTCGCTCGCCGAGCGTCTCAAGGCGCTGATGGAGGCGAACCCCATCTATGTTCTGAAGGCGGGGGATGAGATGAGCCCGGTCTTTGAGAGCCCGCTCTGTCTTTTCGATCCGGCTGAAGCGGGACCGCTTCTGGAGGAGCGCTACGGCATTCCGCGCCGGCGGCTTGGCGCCGTGATGAGCCCCTGGTGCCTCAAGCGCCTCGACGAATTCGGGGGCGACATTTCGCGCTTCACCGTTGTGAGATTATTGCCTTCGCGACTGAGGCAGATCGCCATTGCAAAGACCGAGCCCGGCGACGAAAACAACCAGGACATCTCCTCGCTCGTCGGCAAGGTCGATATCCGCAAACTCGAGGCGCATGCGCAAGCGGATCCGGACGCCTACAGCTATTCCGGCGGTCTGAACCGCGCCAACCAGGGCCTGCTGGAATTCGTGGAAATGTTCAAGGCGCCGATCAAGATGCTGCATCCGTTGCTGACAGCGACGCAGGAGGGCAACTATATCGGCACGGAGAACATCGGGGCCATTCCCTTCTCGGGAACGGTGATCGCACATTCGAACGAAGCCGAATGGCAGGGCTTCAAGGCCAATCGCAACAACGAGGCGTTCATCGACAGAATTTATGTGATCAAGGTTCCCTATTGCCTGCGCGTCACCGAGGAACAGCGCATCTACGAAAAGCTCCTACGCGAGTCTGAGCTCGCGGACGCGAGCTGCGCGCCCAACACGCTCGAGATGCTGGCGCGCTTCATCGTACTGTCGCGCCTCACCCCGCACGAGAATTCGAATCTTTTCTCGAAAATGCGCGTCTACGACGGCGAAAGCCTGCGTGAAGTGGACCCCCGCGCGCGCAGCGTGCTCGAATATCGCGAGGCTGCGGGTGTGGACGAAGGCATGACAGGCCTCTCGACGCGCTTCGCCTTCAAGGTGCTCGCAGCGACTTTCAATCACGACACGATCGAGGTCGCGGCCGACCCAGTGCATCTGATGTATGTGCTGGAGCAGGCGCTGAGACGCGAGCAACTGCCGGCCGAAGCCGAAAAGCGCTACCTCGAGTTCATCAAGGCCGAGCTCGCGCCGCGCTATGCTGAATTCATCGGCAAGGAAATACAGAAAGCCTATCTCGAATCTTATCAGGACTATGGTCAGAACCTTTTCGACCGCTACATCGATTACGCAGACGCATGGATTGAGGATCAGGACTTCAAGGATCCCGACACGGGCCAAATGCTCGACCGGGAGTTGCTCAATCAGGAACTCACCAAGATCGAGAAGCCCGCCGGCATCGCCAATCCGAAGGATTTTCGCAACGAGGTCGTGAAGTTCGCCTTGCGCTGGCGCGCGGCTAACAAGGGTCGCAACCCCGCATGGTCGAGCTACGAGAAAATTCGCGACGTGATCGAGCGGAGGATGTTTTCGCAGGTTGAGGATTTGCTGCCCGTCATCAGTTTCGGCACGAAGAAAGACACCGACACCGAAAACAAGCATGGCGAGTTCGTCAGCCGCATGGTTGCGCGCGGCTACACAGAGCGGCAGGTCCGCCGTCTTGTGGAATGGTATATGCGCGTCAAGCAGGCCGGCTAACGGCGGCCGGCCGGGCGCGACCGAGCAAAGCGAAGGAAGCAATGCGCATCGTCGATCGTCGGCTGAACCCATCCGGAAAGAGTTTCTCGAACCGTCAGCGCTTTCTCCGCCGCGTCAAGGACACGGTGGAACGCGCCGTGCGCGAGGCGAGCCGCGAGCGCGCCATCGAGGATCTCGAAAATGCGCAAGAGGTCGTCGTGCCTGTCGATGGGGCGCGCGAGCCATTGTTCCGTCACACAGATGGAGACCGGCGCGACTTCATACTGCCGGGAAACCGCGAGTATGTGGAGGGCGACCTCATCGACCGGCCTGAGGGAGCCGGCGGTGGCGGAGGAAAGAAGCCGGGCTTCGGCGAGGGACAGGACGACGCCTTCAAATTCGTTCTCTCGCGCGAGGAGTTCCTGAACATCTTTCTCGACGACCTCGAACTTCCCGATTTCGCCAAGCGGGGCATTGTCGACACGCAGAAGCTCGGCGTGCGGCGGGCGGGCTATTCGATGAGCGGCGCCCCGGCGAATCTCTCTCTCGGGCGCACGATGCGGATGTCGCTTGCGCGACGGATCGCGATGCGACGGCCGCAGCAGAACGCAATTGAAAATCTCGAGCGCGAGCATGCGGCCGCGGGTGAGGATTCCGCACATCGTCTGGAAGAAGCGCTTGTCTTCGCTCTCAACCGCAGGCGCAACATTCCGTTCCTTGATCCGGTCGACCTGCGCTACCGCCGCTTCGAGCGCTTTCCCAAGCCCGTGGCGCAGGCGGTGATGTTCTGCCTCATGGATGTCTCCGGCTCCATGACGGAGCATATGAAAGACCTCGCGAAGCGCTTCTTCCTGCTGCTGCATGTCTTCCTCACGCGTCGCTACCAGCGTGTGGAGCTTGTCTTCATCCGGCACACCGACGAAGCACAGGAAGTCGACGAGGAGACCTTCTTCCGGTCGGCGGAGACGGGAGGCACGGTTGTGTCCTCGGCGCTGGTCGAGATGGCGCGCATCGTCGGTGAGCGCTTCGATCCGGCGAACTGGAACATCTACGGGGCGCAGGCCTCCGACGGCGACAACATGCTGAGCGACAATGCGCGCACGCGCCATCTGCTCGAGGACGCGATTTTGCCGTTCTGCCAATACTTCGCCTATCTGGAGGTAGCCCATCCGAATGCGATCGAAGCTGCCTCTCTGGCGCATTTCGGCGGCAGCACCTTGTGGAACGCCTATGCGCCTCTGCCGCAGACGCAAAGGAATTTCCAAATGAGGCGCGTCGCGCGCCGGGACCATATCTATCCTGTCTTCCGGGATCTGTTTCAGAGGCGCCCCGAAAGCGCCGTGGAGGGATCGAGATGATCACGGATGGCCTTCTGTTCGAAGGCAAGGACTGGACCTTTGAAACGTTGCAGGAAATCCACGACGCCGTGGAGGGCGTCGCGCGAAAGGAGCTCGGTCTGAACACGTTCCCCAATCAGATCGAAATCATCACCGCTGAGCAGATGCTCGACGCCTACTCATCCACGGGCATGCCACTTCTCTACCGGCACTGGTCCTTCGGCAAGAGATTTGTGCAATATGAGGGCGTCTACCGGCTTGGCTTGCAGAGCCTTGCCTATGAGATCGTCATCAACGCCGACCCCTGCATAAGCTACGTGATGGAGGAGAACTCCGCTGTCATGCAGGCGCTCGTAATTGCCCATGCGGCCTTCGGGCACAATCACTTCTTCAAGAACAACTACCAGTTCCGTCAATGGACGGACGCCGCCGGAATCCTCGACTATCTCGCCTACGCGAAAAAGTACATCGCGGCGTGCGAGGAGCGTTACGGCGAAGCCGAAGTGGAGCGCCTGCTCGACGCCGCCCATGCGCTCATGCCGCAGGGGATCGACCGCTATCCCAGGAGGAGACCGCCGAGCCTTGTCGAAGAGGAAAGGCGCGCGCGCGAGCGGATGGAGGAGAGCGAGCGCAGCTTCAATGATCTATGGCGAACGGTTCCCCGCCCAGCAAAGAGCGGAGAAAAGGCGATCGACCATCAGCGGGCGCTGCTGCGCCTGCCGCAGGAAAATCTCATCTACTTTTTCGAGAAATCGGCCCCGAAGCTTCAGCCCTGGCAAAGGGAAATTCTACGGATCGTGCGGCTGTTGGCGCAGTATTTTTACCCGCAGCAGCAGACCAAGGTGATGAACGAGGGTTGTGCGACCTATTGCCATTACCGGATTATGAATACGCTTCACGAGACCGGGCGGATCGGCCCCGGCAGTTTTCTGGAGTTTCTCCAGTCGCACACCAACGCCATTCGCCAGCCGACGGCGCATGACCCCGCCTATGCCGGGATAAACCCCTATGCTCTCGGGTTCGACATGATGTGCGACATTGCGCGGATTGTCACGAACCCGACCGACGAGGACCGGATCTGGTTTCCGGAAATCGCCGGCACAGGGGACGAAATGGCGGTCCTGCGCGACATCTGGGAGAACTACCGCGACGACAGTTTCATCGCGCAATTTCTCAGCCCGCATCTCATCCGGAAGTGGCGGATGTTCCATATCGTCGATGAAGAGAACGCGCCCAAGCTGAGGGTTGGCGCTATCCATAACGAAAGAGGCTATCGCGACCTGCGCCGCAGCCTCGCGGCCGAGTACGAAGTCGGACGCGGCGCGGCCGATATACAGGTCGTAGAGGTCGATCTCGCCGGCAGCCGCAGGCTCGTGCTGCATCACCGCGTCATCGCCGGGAAGATACTCGAGGTGGCGGACGCGGCTCTCGTGCTCCGAAATATCGCGGCGCTATGGGGATATGACGTGGTCCTGGAAGAGGTCGACGCGGTTACGAACGAGGTGCTAAAGGCGCATATGGCGTCGCCCGAGACCTAGAGGCGCGCGTATTTCCTGATGGTCCATGACGCCGCTCCGCGAACAGCTCTCGCCCGACCTCTGGAATCGCTGGATCACGCACTCCTCCGCGCTGCTCACTTCTTTTCAGCGCCTGACGGGCCGCGAGCTGGCTCAAAGAGGCGGCGGCGCTGAGGCCGAAGCGGAGCGTCTCCTCGACCTCCCCTTTGTCGTCGTCTCTCATGGCGCGGAAGCGGACCCTTTGCTCAATTACGGCAATCGCGTCGCGCTCGCTTTATGGGAGATGGACCTGCCAACCTTCCTCGCCACGCCATCCAGATTGACGGCCGAGGCCATGCTGCGGGAGTCGCGCGAGCGCCTGCTGGAGGAAACCGCGCGCAAGGGTTTCGTCAGCGGCTATGAGGGCGTGCGCATCAGCGCGACCGGGCGGCGCTTCAAAATCTCGAATGTCACGATCTGGAATGTCTGCGATGCGGACGGGCGAGCGGCCGGCCAGGCGGCGACCTTCTCGCGCTGGACGTTTCTATAGAGCGGCCAGAAACTCGTCGACCCAGGCGCCGACCGCGGCGCTCGCCGCGCCATAGCGCCGTTCGTCGAAAACATGGGCGTTGTCGGAGGGCTCCAGATTGATCTCGCATGTTCGAACCCCAAGGGCGCGCGCCTGCGAGACGAAGCCGGCGGCCGGATAAACGGACCCTGACGTGCCGATGGCGACGAAGAGATCGGCCTTTTCGAGCGCGGCGAAGATCTCCTCGAGAAAGAGGGGCGTCTCCCCGAACCAGACGACATGCGGCCGCATCGTCCCGATCCTCCCGCAGCGGGGGCATTCTTCGATCGTCGAAATATCCTCGCGCTGTTCGCGCAGAACGCCGCAGGCCGCGCAGCGCGCCTTCAGCAATTCCCCATGCATGTGGACAACGTGCCGGGCGCCGCCGCGTTCGTGCAGGTCGTCGATGTTCTGCGTCACGAGCGTCAGCGCGCCCCCGCCTGCTCGCAAGGCCTCCTGCAGACGCGCCAGCGCGGCGTGGGCCGCGTTGGGCGTCGCGGAGAGGAGGTTCCGGCGACGGAAGTTGTAGAACTCCTGCACGGCCGCCGGATCGCGCGCGAAGGCTTCGGGAGTCGCGAGCTTCATGGGATCGAAACGCGCCCAGAGGCCCGTCCCCGCCTTGTCGCGGAACGTGCCGAGGCCGCTCTCGGCCGAAACGCCTGCGCCGGTGAGCGCGAAGATTTGCATGGGCATGCCCTCCTCCGGATCGCGACCCAGTAGCAAGAACAAAAGGCGATCGTCAATTTTCTCCCGGCCGCAAGCCCGTCGGCATTGAGGCGGGGCGAAAAATGGGCACTATGTGCGCCGACGGCTGGCCCCGGCGCGCAAAGAGCCGCCAGCCATGATTTCACGGTAGGAGAAACAAGATGATTTCGCGTCGCGTCATATTCGTTCTCGCGCTCGGCGCCGGCCTCGCCGCCCTTGGCCCGCAAGTGGCCTGCGCCCAGCAGCAGCAATATCTCGAGGAGGCGATCGCCGAGACCAAGGAGGCGATCGCCGCCGGCAAGCAGTCGCTCTCGTCCTCCTTCGTCGAACATGTCGACGTGGCCTATGATCGCGCGCGCAGCGCCGTCTGGCAGAATCCCGTCGAGTCGATACGCAAGGGCATCAAGGCGCTCCGCAAGGCCACGAAACTCGCCAAGGGCACGAATTCCGAGAAGCGCATGGCCAAGGCGACGGAACAGGCCGAATTCGCGCTTCAGCAGTTCGAATCCGCGAGGTAAGCGGGTTCGCCTGCTCACGAACTGACGGGCGGGAGCCTTTCGCTCCCGTCTCCGCTCACGGGCGCGTCATTCAATTCTTCGTACCCGGCTTTTTCTGACGCTTGATCAAATCGAATTGCCGGGTTAGTGTCTACTAATGTTGACACTGGCCGAACGTCCCAGCCCGTCGTCCGCGTCTTCGGGCAAGCCCCGGGCCGTCGTGATCGGCAGTGGCTTCGGCGGGCTCGCGGCGGCAATCCGCCTTGGCGCGAGGGGCTACAGCGTCACCGTGCTGGAGATGCGCGACGCCCCGGGCGGGCGCGCCTATGTCCATCGTCAAGACGGCTTTACATTCGACGCCGGCCCGACCATCGTCACGGCCCCCTTCCTCTTCGAGGAGCTGTGGGCGCTCTGCGGACGCGACATGGCGCAGGACATTGACCTGCGGCCAATGTCCCCTTTCTATCGCATCCGCTTCGCCGACGGCGCCTGCTTCAATTACAGCGGCGACATGGAGGCGATGCGCGCGGAAGTCGCCCGCTTCTCGCCGGGCGATGTTGACGGCTTCGCACGCTTCATGGAGAAAAGCCGCGAAATCTGCCGCATCGGCTTTGAAGAACTCGGCGACGTCCCCTTTTCCTCCCCGCTCGACATGGCGCGCATCGCCGGAGACCTGATCCGCCTGCAGGGCTATCGCAGCGTCTATGGCCTCGTCTCGCAGTTCTTCAAAGACGAACGCCTGCGCACCGTCTTCAGCTTCCATCCGCTGCTCATCGGCGGCAATCCCTTCCGCGCCAGCGCGATTTATTGCCTCATCGCCTCGCTGGAAAAGCGATGGGGCGTGCATTTCGCAATGGGCGGCACGGGCAGTCTCGTCTCTGGCCTCGTCGGCCTCATCGAGGGACAGGGCGGCCACATCCGCTGCAACGCGGAGGTCGAGTCGATCCTCGTCGAGAATGGCGCGGCCACCGGGGTTCGTCTCATGTCTGGCGAGACCATCGAGGCGAAGATCGTGGTCTCCAACGCCGATTCCGCCTGGACCTACCGGCGCCTTCTGCCCGCTTCCGCGCGGCGACGCTGGAGCAATCGCAAGCTCGATCGCGCCAGCTACTCGATGGGGCTTTTCCTCTGGTATTTCGGCACGAGCCGACGCTATGAGGACGTCGCTCATCACACTATTCTGCTCGGTCCCCGTTACCGCGAACTGTTGAAGGACATCTTTCAGCGCAAGACTCTGGCCGATGATTTCAGCCTTTACCTGCATCGCCCGACCGCGACCGATCCATCCCTCGCGCCGGCCGGCTGCGATGCATTCTATGTGCTTTCGCCCGTGCCCAATCTCGAAGGCGGTCAGGACTGGCCCGCCATTTCGGAGCGCTACCGCCAGGCCGTCGCGCAATCGCTCGAGGAGACGATCCTGCCGGATCTGACGTCGCGCATCGTGACGTCCCGCATCGCGACGCCAAAGCATTTTGAGACGGAGCTCAACGCCTATCGGGGCGCCGCTTTCGGGCTGGAGCCCATCCTTACGCAAAGCGCCTGGTTCCGCCCGCATAACGCGAGCGAGGACGTACGCAATCTCTTCCTCGTCGGCGCGGGCACGCATCCCGGCGCCGGACTGCCGGGCGTATTGTCGTCGGCGCGGATTCTCGACAAGGTGGCGCCGCATGCATCCGTCTTCGCCTGATCCCGGTTTCGCGACGCGCGAGGATCACGAGGCCTGCCGCGAGGCGATCCGCCAGGGCTCGCGCTCCTTTCATGCAGCCTCGCTCGTTCTGCCCGGTCACGTGCGCAAACCGGCCTATGGGCTCTATGCCTTCTGCCGCCTTTCGGACGACGCCGTCGATGTCGAGGGCGGTTCCTTCACTGCGCTTGCGCGTTTGCGTGAACGGCTCGCCTGCGCCTATGACGGGCAGCCGCACCCCGTTTCCGCGGATCGCGCCATGGCCGATCTCGTCCGCCGCTACGCCATTCCGCGTACGGTCCCGGAGGCGCTGCTCGAAGGCCTCGCCTGGGACGCTGAAGGGCGCCGCTACGACACGATCCACGCGCTCCATGATTACGCCGCCCGCGTCGCCGGCACGGTCGGCGTGATGATGACGCTGATGATGGGTGTTCGCGATCCCCACACGCTGGCGCGCGCCTGCGATCTCGGCGTCGCCATGCAACTCACCAATATTGCGCGCGACGTCGGAGAGGACGCCCGCGCCGGCCGAATTTACCTGCCGCTTGCCTGGCTGCGCGAAGCCGGGATCGAGCCGGACGCGTTTCTCGCCAATCCGGTCCCCACGCCGGCGCTCAGGAATGTCGTCGCACGCCTGCTGCGCGACGCGGACGCGCTTTATCGGCGCGCACGCCAGGGTGTCGCTCATCTGCCGCGAAGCTGCCGTCCCGCGATTCTCGCCGCCGGACTGCTCTATGCGGAAATCGGCCGCGAACTGGAAAGGCGCCATGCGCTTGATTCCGTCACGCATCGCGCCCGCGTCGGCGGCAAGCGCAAGCTCGCTTTGCTGACGAAGGCGGTTGCGCTCTCGCCCTTGCTTTCGAGCGGCGCCGCTCTGCCGGCGCTTCCCGCAACGGCCTTTCTCATCGACGCCGTCACCGCCCATCCTTTGCGGGCGCCTGCCCCTGAAATCAATGGCGCCTCCGCGCAATTCCTGCGCGTGCTGGACATTTTCGAACGTCTCGAACGCGCCGAACGCTACGGCGACTAGCCATGTTGGAAAACTACTTCGGATTGATCGAGATGGCCCTATCGTTCGGCATCATCATCAGCCTTTGCGTCTGGCAGCTCTGGTCGCTCGAGAGGGACCGCAAGCGTCTTCGCGTCGAAGAGTCGAAGACGGACGAAGACAGTTGAGGTCTACGCTCGCCGCGGCATGCGGAACGGAAGCATCAGGCGCACGATCGGATTAGCGAAGCGATCGAGCGAGAGGCTCTCATTGACCCAATCAGTCCTCTCGCCGTGGAATTTTCCGCTTATGAGCGAGCGCGAATAAAAGGGCGTATCCTCAAAACTGCGGAGAACCTGCGCGGCGCCGTCATCGGCGCGCGTGTGTCGCGCCACGCGCCATTTCGTTGGCGGCAGGAGCGCGCGCGGCGGAGGCTCCAGCAACTCGAGGTCGCCGGCGGCGTCGAACCGCATCGCCAGAGACAACGGCGACTCCCGGCGCCGCTCTGCGTCATAGAGAATCGCCGCGCCGTCCGACAAAGTTGCGCGAGACCATGTCCAGAATGAAAATCCCCCTTCCAGAGGCTCGTCGCCGGCGTTGGTGTCGAAATAGGCGTGACCGCTCCATTTGAGAGCCGGCGCGTCGAGGTTGAGCGAGACGCGCGCCATGGGCGCGATCGGCCGCCAGACATGGCGCCCCTGCGCTTCCAGCATGAATTGCGTTTCGTTGATCGCGCGAGGCTCGATGATGATTTCGCCGCGAATGCGCCTGGGGATCGGCGCCGAGATTTCGTCGATGCGGATCGCCAGCGCGCCATCGCGCCACTCCAGCGAACTCGGGCCGATGGCGAGCGCGTCGCGTGTGCGGCTGACGTGTTGGCGCCCGCGCTCCGTCATCGCCCAGCGCGCGCCGCGCGGCCCATAGAGCGCTACATTGACGGCGCAATGATCGAGGGGATCGGCCCAGCCCGACCAGGCGTAATAGGGCGAGAAAACGCTGCCGATGAAGGCGATGACGGTGAGGCCATATTGCCCGTCGTCGCTCAGCGCGTCGACATACCACCAGCGGTACCCGCCGGGTGGAACTGACGCATCGAAGCAAGGTCCGCCGTCAGCGCATTCGCCGCCAGCCGCCCCGAGATCGCCGCCATCGGCACGCCCGGCCCCGGATGAGCGCTCCCCCCCGCAAGATAAAGCCCCGGGATTTTCGTGCGCGATCCCGGACGCGTGAAGGACGCCATCCATCCGTGCGACGCCTGGCCGTAGATCGCGCCCCCTGTCGCCGGAAAGAGCCGCGCGAAATCCGCCGGCGTCGTGCGCGTGATCGACTGCGGCGCCGCTTCGATCTCCAGCCCGCAGCCCGCGAGCGCTTGAAAAGTCGTTTCCTCGCATCGGCGCAACTCCTCTGCCGAAATTTCGCCGGCCCCGTCCACTGCAGGCGCGTTGACGAGCGCGAACAACCTGTCTTCGCCTCGCGGACCGTCATCGTCGCCGCGATCCTGTGCGCAGACATAGATTGTCGGATCGCGAGGCAACCGGCGGCGCGAGAAGATATCGTCGAATTCCTGGCGATATTCGCGAGAGAAGAAGACGTTGTGATGGACGAGCGGGAAGCCGGAGGCTTTGGCGCGCATTGCGAAGGTCAATGCCGACAAGGAAGCCTGCGCGCGGTCGGAGCCGTTGGAGGCCGATTTTGCTGGCGCGCCGAGCAGTCCGGCGCGCAGCGCCTCAACATCGCCGTTCATGACAACCGCGCCGGCTCTGATGATTTCACCGCACTCGGTTTCGACGCCGGAGGCGCAGCCGCTCTCGACGAGGATGCGCTTTGCGCCGTCGCCAAAATGGAAGGTCACGCCCTTCAGACGCGCAAGCTCTTCGAGCGCGACCGCCAGCCGGTGCATGCCGCCTGCGACCTGCCAGACGCCTTCCATCTCGACATGCGCGACGAGCATCAGGGTCGCGGGCGCGGCGAAGGGCGAGGAGCCGCAATAGGTCGCGTAACGCCCGAAGAGCTGGCGAAGCCGCGGGTCCGCAAAATATTTCCCTAGCTCGCTCCACATCGTCGCAAACGGTGAGATACGCGCGAGATTCGGCAAGCCCGAAACGCCCGCGCGGCGCACGAGATCGAACGGGCTCGGGCGCTGAGCAAGCATGAAGGACTCTCGCAAGGTCCGATAAATCAGCTCGGCCCGGCTGCAAAAGCGCGCAAAGCCTTCTGCTTCCCGCTTCCCTGCGAAGGCGCCGATCGCGTCAATGCTGCGCGCTGGATCGGCGAAAAGATCGAGGCGTTCATTTTCGCTCCATGCGTGTCGTGCGAGCGTCTCGACGCGATGCAGCGTTACCTCGTCTGAGAGGATTGCGCCCGCTTCGTAGAAAATCTCTTCGAAAACCCAGGGCATGGTCATCACGGTCGGCCCGGCGTCGAGCCTTGCGCCGCCGGCCTCGACCTCGCGCATCTTGCCGCCTGGAGACCGCGCGCGCTCTACGACCGCCACATCGAAGCCGCGCGAGGCCAGGAGGAGCGCGGAGACGAGCCCGCCAATTCCTGCGCCGATGACAACGACGCGCGGCGTTCGCATCCTCTTTCCTCCTGCGGCGGCGCTGTGGCCGAAAGGCCGGCGCCGGCGCGCCGAAGAGAATTTGCGCAAAGGCGGCTTGCGTGTCAATTATAATTGACGCACTATGCCGACCATCGCAATTTACACACGGGGGCGGACGATGCAGATTGCCGCACGTATCGAAGAAGCGCTGGACCGGGCGGTGACGCAGGCGCAAGGACCTGGCGCTCCGCCCCTGCTCGCCTCCGCGCTCCGCTACGCCGTCTTCCCCGCCGGCCACCGTATCCGGCCGCAGTTGTGCCTCGCCGTCGCCACAGCCTGCGGCGACCGCGACCCGGAGTCCGCGGATGCGGCGGCGGCGGCGATCGAACTGATGCATTGCGCCTCGCTGGTGCATGACGATCTGCCCTGCTTCGACGACGCCGGGCTGCGGCGCGGCAAGGCTTCCGTGCATGCCGAATTTGGCGCCCCTCTCGCCGTGCTCACCGGCGACGCGCTCATCGTGCACGCTTTCGCAACTCTAGCGCCGGTCGCGGCGCGCGATCCCGCCCGCATGGCGACGCTTCTGCGCATTGTCGCCGAGGCCGTCGGCTCGCCGCACGGCATCGTCGCAGGCCAGGCCTGGGAATGCGAAGTCGCCGTGCCGCTCGCCGATTATCAGCGCGCCAAGACGGGCGCGCTCTTCGTCGCGGCGACGCGCGCGGGGGCCGCGGCTGCGGGCTTCGACGCCGAGCCTTGGCGCATGCTGGGCGAGAAGCTCGGCGAAGCCTATCAGGTCGCAGACGATCTGCGCGACGTGCTCTGCGATGAAGAGGAACTCGGCAAACCGATTGGCCAGGACGCGGCGCGTCTGCGGCCGAGCGCAGCGGCGCAGCTGGGGGTCAGCGGCGCCAAGTCGCGGCTGGAGGAACTCGTCAAGGCGGCGGTCGGCTCGATACCCGACTGTCCCGGCGCCGCCGAACTGCGCGTGCTCATCAAGGCGCAAACGTCGCTGTTCTTTCCAAAGCAGCTCGCGCGCGAAGCGGCTTGAGCGGCGCGCATGTCGGCCGCGTCCCACTCCGCCCCGGGCGGGCTCGCCGCCTGGCGTGAACGCTGGATCAACTGGCGCAATCGCGTCGTCGCTGACCCGCGCTTCCAGCGCTGGGCGGCTGTCTCGCCCCTGACCCGCCCCATAGCGCAAAAGCGCGCCAAGGCGCTGTTCGATCTTTGCGCGGGCTTCGTCTATTCCCAGATCCTGCTCGCCTGCGTCCGCCTGGGCCTGTTCGAGATGCTTGCGGCGGGACCGCTGGACGCAGGCGAGATCGCGGCGCGCCTGAACCTGCCGCCCGGCGCCGCAGAGCGGCTGCTGCGCGCTGCGGCCTCGCTCGATCTCTTACGCGAATTGCCGGCGGGGCGCTTCGCGCTCGACGATCTCGGCGCGGCCATGCTGGGCAACCCGTCGGTCGCCGCCTTCGTGGAGCATCACGCGCTACTCTACGATGATTTGCGGGATCCCGTCGCGCTGTTGCGAGGCGAAACGACGACGCGGCTGTCTGAATTCTGGCCTTACGCCAAAAATCGCTCGGGCGACGAGGCGACAAGCGACGCCTACAGCGATCTGATGGCGCGCTCGCAGAAGCTGATCGCCGAAGACGTGCTCGACGCCTATTCGTTCGACCGACACGCGTGCCTTCTCGACATTGGCGGCGGCGAGGGCGCCTTCGTCGGCGCCGTCGCCGCGCGGCATCCCGCGCTGCGACTGAAGCTCTTCGATCTGCCCCCTGTCGCTGACCGCGCCCGCCGGATGCTGGACGCGCGCGGACTGTCACGCGTCGAGGTTCGTGGCGGGAGCTTCCTTTCCGATCCGCCGCCAGCGGGGGCCGACATCGTCACGCTGATCCGCGTGCTGCATGATCATGACGACCAGACCGCGCTGGCGGCGCTTCGCGCGGCGCGGGCGGCGCTGCCGCCCGGCGGTACGCTGCTCGTCGCCGAGCCTATGGCGGAAGCGCCCGGAGCGCCCGCCATGGGCGACGCCTATTTCGGCTTTTACCTCCTCGCGATGGGTAGCGGTCGAGCGCGCCGCAAGCACGAATTGTCGCAGCTTCTGCAAGGTGCTGGATTCACTGGGGTTCGGTTCCTCAAATCGCCACGCCCCCTGTTTGCGAGCGTGCTAGTTGCTCGGCATGTGTAATATTATCTTGACGTTTCAGTATGTCTTTATAGACTGACACTCTGTCTCCTGGGTTTTACGTTGCCAGCGCATCAGCGCGGAAGGCCGATGATGTTGAACGCCCTCGCCATCGTCCTTGAAGAGCCGGGCCGGCTGGCCCTCAGCCGTCTTCCGATCGACCCGCCGGGGCCCGCGGACGTCGTCGTTGAAACGGCCTGGAGCGGAATCAGCACAGGCACCGAGCGACTCCTTTACGCGGGGCGCATGCCAGACTTCCCCGGCATGGGCTATCCGCTCGTCCCCGGTTACGAAACGGTTGGCGAAGTCGTCGAAGCCGGCCCCGAAAGCGGCTTCGCCGTCGGACAACGCGTCTTCGTCCCCGGCGCAACTTGCTACGGCGCGGTGCGCGGACTCTTTGGCGGCGCCTCTTCGCATCTCGTTGCGAAGGGCGCCCGAGTCGTCGCCATCCCGGCTGAACTCGGTGACAAGGGCGTACTGCTCGCCCTCGCAGCGACGGCCTTGCATGCACGCGGCGGCTCCGAGCCGCAAGGCCCCGAACTGATCGTTGGACATGGCGTTCTTGGTCGCCTGCTCGCCCGCATCTGCGTCGCCGTCGGCGGCGCCCCGACCGTGTGGGAACGCAACCCGCAACGGGCCGGCGGCGGCGAAGGCTACGACGTCCTCGCGCCCGAAGAAGACAAGCGTCGCGACTATCGCGTCATCTATGACGTGAGCGGCGATCCGACGATCCTCGACGATCTCATCGCCCGCCTTGCGCCCGGCGGCGAGATCGTTCTCGCGGGCTTCTACGAACGTCCGCTGGCCTTCGCCTTTCCGCCCGCCTTCATGCGTGAGGCGCGCCTGCGCGTCGCGGCACAATGGCGCCCCGGCGATCTGGCCGATGTCGTTCGCCTCGTCGAAGACGGCCGCCTCTCGCTCGATGAACTCATCACGCATCGGCGCTTCGCGCTGCAGGCGCAGGACGCCTATCCGATCGCGTTCAACAATCCATCCTGCCTGAAAATGGTTCTCGACTGGAGAGCGGTAGCATGAACTTCAACGAAGGGTTTCTCACCGCTGAAGAACGCGCCAATCCGCCCGCGCATTCATTGCGCGCGGAGGCCGCAATCGAGCCTGATCCCACGCCGACGACAGCGACGAAAGAGACGCAGATCATCGCCATCTATGGCAAGGGCGGCATCGGCAAGAGCTTCACCCTCGCCAACCTCTCCTACATGATGGCGCAGCAGGGCAAGAAGGTTCTGCTCATTGGCTGCGACCCCAAGAGCGACACGACCTCGTTGCTCTTTGGCGGCCGCGCCTGCCCCACCATCATCGAAACATCGACAAAGAAGAAGCTCGCTGGCGATCAGGTCGCGATCGGCGACGTCTGCTTCAAGCGCGACGGCGTCTTCGCCATGGAGCTTGGCGGGCCGGAAGTCGGACGCGGCTGCGGCGGGCGCGGCATCATTCACGGCTTCGAGCTGCTCGAAAAGCTTGGTTTCCATGAATGGGGCTTCGATTACGTTCTGCTCGACTTCCTTGGTGACGTTGTCTGTGGCGGCTTCGGCCTGCCGATCGCGCGCGACATGTGCCAGAAGGTCATCGTCGTCGGCTCCAACGACCTTCAGTCTCTCTACGTCGCCAACAATGTCTGCTCGGCGGTGGAATATTTCCGCAAGCTGGGCGGCAATGTCGGCGTAGGCGGCCTGGTCATCAACAAGGACGACGGCACCGGCGAGGCGCAGGCCTTTGCGCAGGCCGCGGGCATTCCGATCCTCGCATCGATTCCCGCCGATGAGGACATCCGCCGCAAGAGCGCGAATTACGAAATCATCGGCAAGCCAGAGGGACGCTGGGGGGCGCTCTTCGCGGAGCTCGCGAGCAATGTCGCCGACGCGAAGCCCAATCAGCCCAAGCCCCTGACGCAGGACCAGTTGCTCGGCCTCTTCTCCGGCGAATCCGTCGGTCGCGACGTCGTGCTGGAGCCCGCGACGCAGGAAGATATGTGCGGCGCGACGCTCACGCAGAAGCCGTCGCTCGAAGTCGTCTACGAGAGCATCTGAGGGAGCGCGCGATGGACGACCTCGGCTCTTGCAAGAACGGTTCTCCGATCGAACCCGCCAGCGACGTCAATCTGACGGCGGCGCGGACGGATGGCCTCGGTTGTCACGCGGGCAAGGACAAGATGCGCGAGGCGGCGAAGGCCGCGGGGTTGAGCGAAACGCTCGGTCAATATGCAAAGGACTATCCGCAGGGCCCGCACGACCAGCCGCAAAGCATGTGTCCCGCCTTCGGCTCGCTGCGCGTCGGTCTGCGCATGCGCCGGACGGCGATGGTGCTGTCGGGCTCCGCCTGCTGCGTGTACGGCCTGACCTTCACCTCGCATTTTTACGGCGCCAGGCGGACGGTCGGCTATGTGCCGTTCAGTTCCGAGACGCTCGTCACAGGAAAATTGTTCGAGGACATTCGCGAGGCTGTGCACCAGCTCGCCGACCCGCAACTCTACGACTCGGTCGTCATCATAAATCTTTGCGTGCCGACAGCGTCGGGCGTGCCGCTGCGTCTCCTGCCAAAGGAGATCAATGGCGTGCGCATCATCGGGATCGACGTGCCGGGTTTTGGCGTGCCGACCCATGCCGAAGCCAAGGACGTTCTCGCCGGCGCCATGCTGCGCTTCGCGCGGCTCGAAGCCGAGCAGGGTCCGGTCCAGGCGCCGCGAACGTTGCGTTCAGATAAGCCGACCGTCTCGCTTCTCGGCGAAATGTTCCCCGCCGATCCCATGCAGCTCGGCGCCATGCTCGATCTCCTCGGCCTCGCCGCCGGCCCCGTGGTCCCGACTCGCGAATGGCGCGAACTTTATGGTGCGCTCGATTGCGCCGCGGTGGCCGCGATCCATCCTTTCTACGCCTCGTGCGTGCGTGAATTCGAGGCGGCCGGACGCCGCGTGATCGGCTCCGCGCCGGTTGGCCACGACGGCACAGCCGACTGGCTCGACGCGATTGGCGACGCCTGCAATGTGGCGCGCGACGCCATCGACGCCGCGAAGAATCGCCTGCTGCCCGCCATCAAGGGCGCGCTGGCGGCGACGCCGATCAAGGGCCGGATCACCCTGTCGGGCTATGAAGGCTCCGAACTTCTCGTCGGGCGTCTCCTTGTCGAGTCCGGCGCCGATCTTCGCTACGTCGGCACAGCCTGCCCGCGCTCGCGCTTCTCCGACGCCGACCGCGAATGGCTCGAAGCCAAGGGCGTGCATGTGCAGTTTCGCGCGTCGCTCGAGCAGGATCTTGCGGCCTATCAGGAGTTCAAGCCTGATCTTGCGATCGGCACGACTCCCGTCGTGCAGAAGGCGAAGCAGAATGCGACGCCCGCGCTCTATTTCACCAATCTCATCTCCGCGCGCCCCTTGATGGGCGTCGCGGGCGCGGGGGCGCTCGCCAGGGTGATCAACACCGCAATTGGCAATCAATCTCGCTTCGACGAGATGAACGCCTTCTTCGCCGGCGTCGGCGCGGGATACGCCGCTGGCGTCTGGCAGGATGTCCCTCGCGACCGTCCCGAGTTTCGCAAGAAGCAGCGCGCGAAGCTGGCCCGCAAGCCGTCCGAGGAGATGGGCGCATGCTAGTCCTCGACCACGATCGCGCCGGCGGCTATTGGGGCGCTGTTTACGTCTTCACTGCGATCAAGGGCCTTCAGGTCGTGATCGACGGACCTGTCGGCTGCGAAAATCTGCCGGTCACTTCGGTTCTTCATTACACCGATGCGCTGCCGCCGCACGAACTGCCCATCGTCGTAACTGGCCTGGCGGAAGAAGAGCTTGGTCGGCATGGCACGGAAGGGGCGATGAAGCGCGCGCATGCAACGCTCGATCCGGATCTTCCCAGCGTCGTCGTCACCGGCTCCATCGCCGAAATGATCGGCGGCGGCGTGACGCCGGAGGGCACGGGGATACAGCGCTTTCTGCCGCGCACGATCGACGAGGATCAATGGCAGTGCGCCAATCGCGCCATGAGCTGGCTCTGGAGCGAATACGGCCCCAAGAAGGGCCAGGCGCCAAAGCGTAAGGAGCGCGCGCCGGGCGAGAAGCCACGCGTGAACATCATCGGCCCCTCGTACGGCGTCTTCAACATGCCGTCGGACCTTGCCGAGATTCGCCGTCTCGTCGAAGGCGTTGGCGCCGAGATCAACATGGTGTTTCCGCTCGGCAGCCACGTCGCCGACACGCCGCGCCTTGCAGACGCGGACGTGAACATCTGCATGTATCGCGAGTTCGGCCGCCAGCTCTGCGAAATGCTGGATCGACCCTATCTGCAGGCGCCGATCGGGCTGCACAGCACGACGAAATTCCTGCGCACCCTTGGGCAAGAGCTCGGTCTCGATCCGGAGCCCTTCATCGAGCGAGAAAAACATACGACGATCAAGCCGCTCTGGGATCTGTGGCGCTCGGTCACGCAAGACTTCTTCGGGACCGCCTCCTTCGGCGTCGTCGCGACCGAGACCTACGCGCGGGGCCTGCGCAATTTTCTCGAAGACGAAATGGGCCTGCCCTGCACCTTCGCCATCAGCCGCAAACCCGGCGAAAAAACAGACAACGCCGCCATTCGCGCTGCGCTCCGCGAGACGCCGCCGCTCGTTCTGTTCGGCAGCTACAATGAGCGCATGTACGCCGCAGAGGCGGGTGGGCGATCGATGTACATTCCGGCGTCTTTCCCCGGCGCCGTCATTCGCCGTCATACCGGAACGCCCTTCATGGGCTACGCGGGCGCCGTCTACCTCGTGCAGGAAGTCTGCAACGCATTGTTCGACGCGCTCTTCAACATTCTGCCGTTGGGTACGGAACTCGACAAGGTCGCACCGACGCCTGCGCGCCTCCATCGTGAGATCCCCTGGGAAGACGCCGCGAAGACGATGCTCGACGAGCTTGTCGAAGCGACGCCTGTGCTCGTGCGCATCTCGGCGGCGAAGCGTCTGCGCGATGCGGCTGAAAGCGAGACGCGGCGCGCTGGAGACGAATCGGTCACGCCGGTGCGCGTCGAGAAAGCGCGGGAACTTGTGATGGAAGGGAAAGGCGCATGATGCTCTCTTCGTCCCCCGCCCCCAGCCGTAAATTTGCGCACCGCGAAGGCGGCTGTGCGAATGCAATGCATTTCGTTTGCAGGAAGGAGAAGCCATGAGCCTCGCCATCTATTCGACGCCGTCCCCCCGCGCCGGAAGGTTCAAATTAGCGCTCGCGCTTGGCGCGCTGTTTCCGCTGTTCTTCGGGACGGCGGCGATCAGGCGGCTGCTTGCGCGCTTCCATATTCGTAACGAGCCGGATGCGTCGCGGCGCTCGGTCATCGGCGAAGCGCAGGAGAATATGTCAATCGCAGTGTCCTACGCGCTCATGGCGCGAGCGATGCTTCAGAGCTTCGCGCGGCAATAGCCGGGCGGAACGCCTGTCGTGACTTTGCGGTCGCGATATTTCGGCCGCGTAAGGCGTGCGCGGCGACGCCAACGGAGGTCAAGACAATGACCAACGACAAGGAAAAATCGTCTTTGACAGGTTTGTCTGAGGCGGAAGCTCAGGAGTTCCACAAATTCTTCCTTCAAGGAATCCTCGGCTTCACGGCGACCTCGCTGGTCGCCCATGTTCTCATCTGGGTCTGGCGGCCCTGGTTCTGATCCTCGGGTCCAATATGGAGCGAATGACATGTGGAGAATCTGGTTGATCTTCGATCCGCGGCGCTCGCTGGTCGCGATCCTCTCCTTCGCTTTTATCATGGTGATGCTGAACCATTTCATTCAGCTCAGCACACCACGTTACGGCTCATGGCTGAATAGCGAGCCGTGGCCGCCGAAGGCAGCAACGAAGTAGGACTTGCACAAGTCTGGCAGTGGGAGGCGGATTGCCGCCGCCTCTCACGTTCAATCAAACGGTTCCGTCGTCGAGAGAGCGCCGAAGGGACAAAGGGAGCCACCCCATGGCAATGCTGAGCTTTGAACGCAAATACCGCGTGCGCGGCGGGACGCTCCTAGGAGGCGATCTGTTCGACTTCTGGGTCGGCCCTTTCTATGTCGGCCTGTTTGGCGTGACCACCTTCATTTTTGCGACGCTTGGCACGTTGCTGATCGTATTCGCAGCGAGCCAGGGGCCGACATGGAACATCTGGCAGATCAACGTCGCGCCGCCGGATCTGAAATACGGGTTGGCGCTTGCGCCACTCAAAGAAGGCGGTCTCTGGCAGGTCATCACGGTCTGTGCGGTCGGCGCATTTGTTTCCTGGGCGCTGCGTGAAGTCGAAATCTGCCGCAAGCTGGGCATCGGCTACCATGTGCCCTTTGCATTTGCGGTTGCGATTTTCGCTTATGTGTCGCTGGTCATCATCCGACCCCTCCTGCTCGGCGCCTGGGGTTATGGCTTCCCCTATGGCATCATCAGCCATCTGGATTGGGTGTCGAACACCGGCTACCAATATCTGAACTTCCAATACAATCCCGCGCATATGATCGCGGTGTCGTTCTTCTTTGCAACGACGTTCGCTCTGTCGCTGCACGGCTCGCTCGTCCTTTCCGCGACCAACCCCGGCAAGGGCGAGGAAGTGAAGACGTCGGAGCATGAGGACACATTCTTTCGCGACGCCATCGGCTACTCCATTGGCACGCTCGGCATTCACCGCCTTGGCCTGTTCCTGGCGCTGTCGGCCGGTTTCTGGAGCGCCGTGTGCATCATCATCAGCGGCCCGTTCTGGACTCGCGGCTGGCCCGAGTGGTGGAACTGGTGGCTCAATCTTCCCGTCTGGCGCTGAGGGAGAGAACCCGTGGCTTATTATCAAAACATCTTCACACAGGTTCAGGTCCGCGGCGAAGCGCCCGAACCGGGCGTCGAGGTCGCGGGCCTCGAACGAACACGCGCAGCCGCTTTCGTCCACTTCTTTGGCCGCTTCGGCAATGCGCAGATCGGTCCGATCTATCTTGGTTATCTCGGTTCGCTGTCGCTCGCCTTGGGCTTCATCGCCTTCGAGATCATCGGTCTCAATATGTGGGCGTCTGTAAAGTGGGATCCACTTCAGTTCGTGCGGCAATTGCCTTGGCTCGCACTCGAGCCGCCAAAGCCTGAATACGGACTGAAGATATTTCCGCCGCTCAGCGAAGGCGGCTGGTGGCTGATCGCCGGCTTCTTCCTGACTGCGTCCGTATTGCTCTGGTGGTGGCGCATGTATCGGCGTGCGCGCGCGCTGGGTCTTGGCACGCATACGGCGTGGGCCTTTCTTTCGGCGATCTGGCTCTATCTCGTGCTCGGCTTCATTCGCCCGGTGCTCATGGGGAGTTGGAGCGAGGCGGTCCCATTTGGCATCTTCCCGCATCTCGACTGGACTTCGGCCTTCTCCATCCGCTACGGCAATCTGTTCTATAATCCCTTCCACATGCTCTCGATCGTCTTCCTCTACGGATCGGCGCTTCTCTTCGCCATGCATGGCGCGACGATTCTTGCGGTGGGGCGTTTCGGCGGCGAACGCGAGATCGAACAGATTCTCGATCGCGGCACCGCTTCGGAGCGCGCAGCGCTGTTCTGGCGCTGGACGATGGGCTTCAACGCCACAATGGAGTCGATCCATCGCTGGGCATGGTGGTTCGCAGTTCTGACGACGCTGACGGGCGGCATCGGCATTCTTCTTACCGGAACGGTAGTCGACAACTGGTATCTGTGGGGCGTGACGCATGGCCTTGCGCCCGAATATCCCCATGCCTTTCCACCGGTCGTCGACCCCGCCCTCGCCACAGGAGGCGCGCCATGAGAATCGTACTATCATTATTCGGCTTCCTCGCGGCGGCGTTTCTCACGATCATGATGTTCACGACCGCAGGCTGGGTGCGCCCGCCGATCGTCGGCGTTCAAACGGGCTTTCGCGGCACCGGTCAGGAGCAACTCGTGAGCGCGCAGGCAAAGCGCATCATCGAGGCCGCGAACGCGCTGCCGGAGGCGATCGACCCCGCCTCGCCTTCGGGCGAGCGGGCGACCGCCGCCTATAAGAACGTGAAGGTGCTGACCGACCTCAGCACCGAGCAGTTCAACCGCGTGATGGTCGCCATCACGCAGTGGGTTTCGCCCGAGCAGGGCTGCGCTTATTGCCACAACACGGAGAACCTTGCCGACGACGGGCTCTACACCAAGATCGTCGCACGACGGATGCTCGAGATGACGCGCGACATCAACAAGAACTACACGGCGCATGTCGCCGACACCGGCGTGACCTGCTACACCTGTCACCGTGGGCAGCCGGTGCCCAGCAACATCTGGTTCGAGAACAAAGGCGGCCCGCACGCGGGCGGCTGGTCGGCTCACAACTACGGATTCGGTCATCCAGGCGCTGCTAATGGATCGACAGCGATGACCATCGATCCCTTGACGCCGCATCTCTTTGACAACGCCAAGATCCGCGTGCAGGCCAGCACGTCGTTGCCAGAAGGAACCTCGAACGCCTCGATCCAGCAGACCGAGCAGACCTATGCGCTCATGATCCATATATCACAGGGTTTGGGCGTGAACTGCACCTTTTGTCACAACTCTCGCAATTGGGCGAGTTGGGAGCAGAGCAATCCGCAGCGCGTGACCGCCTGGCACGGGCTGTTCATGATGCGGGAACTGAACGGCGCCTATCTCGAGCCGTTGAAGGTTTCCTATCCGGAGAACCGGCTTGGACCGCTCGGCGACGCGCCCAAGGCGAACTGCGCGACCTGTCACCAGGGCGTCAGCAAGCCGCTCCTGGGCCAGAGCATGGCGAAGGATTTCCCGGAGCTCGGCGGCAAGAGCGCGCCGTGACTCCCCGACTCGCCCGGCCGGCCAAAACCGGCCGGGCGCCCTTTTTGGTCATTTTCGATCCAAGTTTCACGGATTTGTTAAGCCGCTTGCAATTCGGACTTTGCTTTCGTTTCGATGGGCGATAAGCGGGGAGGAACGAGCCGTGTGCACTCTGGAGAGCGCGTTGCAAGATGAGTGCGTCAGCGTTGTTCAAAGGCAGGACGACGAGGGCGCCTATATGATCCGCATCGGAGAGCTCGAGACGGTGATCACGATCCGCCTGAGACGAACCTGGGGCTCACGCACCGCCTATCGACAAAGCCACGCCATCAAGACGCCGCGCCAGCCCTGTCCCTATTGGAGTTGCGCGCCAGAGGCGGAGACGCCGGGCGACGCGCTGCGAAAGGCGATCACCGGGCTCACAATGCATTATCGCAAGGCGGTGGGCGAAGGTTACGCCCCCACGGAAGACTGGCTCGTTCCGGCTAACGGATGACGACTACCAGCGCAGCTCGAAAACGCACGCCTTCCCACCCGTCGCCTCGCACTCCACTTCGTGGACCCGAAGTTCGTCGCCGATGATCTCGCCAAAGACGCGCTCGAAGGTCGCGGCGAAATAGCTGCAGGCGGGCTCCCTTGTATGAAGCTCCTTGCAGACCGGCGAGCCTGCGATGCGTAGCCGAAACCCTGTCGCATGATCGTAGGAAAACGCACCGCTCCCGACGAAGGTCCAGGCATGGCGCTCAATCGCCGCCGCAAGAATGCGCGACGCGAGAGAACGCGGCAGCATCTTGAGCACGCGCTGAGCCAACCGGGGGATGCGGTTCGAGAGCAGATAGTCGCCCGTGAGGCGGCCAGCGAGCCTGGAGACGAGGGCGGCCTGCAGTTCGCCGAGGCGCTCGACGGCGACGCGATGAAGCCGGGCGACATCGATTTCCGGAACCATCCGCGTTGGAGGCTCCGTGAGGTGACGGGCAAGGCCGGCCGCCGCGAATATCTCGCGACACTGCGTCCCGCCGCATTCCGAAGTCAGAGCCTGCGCCATGCGTGTGATGGCGTTCGGCCCGATGACCGCAGCGCCTGTAGCAGCCTCAGTGGACGTGATGCTCATGGGGCTCCACGCGCTCCTGTGCAATTACCCCGCCGAGCGGCGCATCGTCAAGCACGTCCTCCATCTGCTCCTTGCCGCCGCCGCAGGCCATCGTCAGCGCTGCTTCATGCATGGTGCTGGCCGGGCGATTATGCGTGACCTGCCATTCGACATCTTCGTCGGCCGCACGCTTGCGGGTCGTGTCGAAGTCGAACTTCACTTTCTTGCGCGACTGCGGCCCCCAATAGTCGACCTTGCCAAGATCATAAAACTTGCGCTCGAAGCCGGCCTTCAGGAAGGCTTTGAGACAGCCGAGCAGATAACGCCGCCGCTGACCGCTGCCGGCCCAGGGGTAGGAGAAAAGGGCCTTCTTCATATAGAAGCGGCGATAGTTGTTCATCACGCGGTCGAGCAATTCGCCGCGTTCCATCGCCTGCGGCCGGATGATGGGCGTGACGAAATTATATTTCTCGTAGTCGAAAATCTCCACCTTGTCGCCGAGCTCCTTGAAGAGATCCGAGAAGGGCCAGGGCGTGTACATCGACCAGTTGGCGAGATCGGGCTTCCAGTCCTGCGCCATGCGGTAGGTTTCCTCCAGCGTCTCGGCCGTCTCGTTTTCCAGCCCGACGATGAATTGCGCCTCGACGACGATGCCAGCATTGCGCAAAAGCTCGATGGCCCGTTTGTTCTGCGCGACCGTCGTTTCCTTGTTGAAGAGATCGAGCTTCAACTGCGCCGCCGCCTCGGTGCCAAGCGACACATGGATGAGCCCGGCTTTCCGATAGAAGGGCAAAAGCGCCTCGTCGCGCAAGATGTCGGTGACGCGCGTGTTGATGCCCCACAGAATATCAAGTTTGCGGTCGATCAACTCCTGACAGAAAGCGACGAACTTCTTCTTGTTGATCGTCGGTTCCTCGTCAGCGAGGATGAAGAAGCCGACGCCGTGATCGCGCATCAGCGTCTCGATTTCATCCACAACCTTCTTTGGATCACGAATGCGGTAGTCGCGCCAGAATTTCCACTGGCTGCAGAAGCTGCAGGTGAAGGGACAGCCGCGCGCCATATTGGGGATCGCGACCTTCACGCCGAGCGGAATATAATTGTACTTGTCCCAGTTCAGAATGCTCCAGTCGGCGACGATGGAGTCGATGTCCTTCACCGTCGGCGCCGCCGGGGTTGCGATCACCTTGCCCGCGTCTGCGTAGGCGAGGCCCTTGATCTCGCCGCGCCGCGCGGGCCAGCCGCCCTCGTCGATCGTGCGAACAAGATCGACGATGATCTCTTCGCCTTCGCCGCGCACAATGGCGTCGATCCACGGCGCCTCGGCCAGCACCTGCCGATACATGAAGGTCGCATGCACGCCGCCGAGGACGGTGACGGCCTTGGGCGCCGCCTCCTTCGCAATCTGCAGCACGCGCTCCGCCTTGTAGATAGACGGCGTGATCGACGTGGCGCCGATGACGTCCGGCGCATAATCGGCGATCTCCTGTCGCAATGTCTCTTCCGGCACGTCGAAGGTCATCGCGTCTATGAACTTCACTTCTGCATAACCCGCCTTCTTCAGCGCGCCGGAGAGATAGGCGACCCATGCCGGGGGCCAATTGCCTGCGATCTCGGCGCCGCCGGAGTGGTAATTCGGGTGAATGAAGAGGATGCGCATGGCGTGGCCTTTCGCCGTCAGCCGTCAATGTCACTGAGCGTAAAACAAAATTGACAGTTGGCAAGCTTATCGGGAGCGACCGATTGCCTCAGCAATCAGGCGGTCGCAGTCGCGCGCATGTCGGGCTGGGCCTTTTCGTAAAGCTCGAAGATCATGCGCGCATGAAGCTCCGGCGCTTCCTCGTGGGAAAGATGGCCAAGCCCACTGATTTCATACAGCCGCGCCGTCACGAGGCGGGCCGCTAGCCTTCGCGCGCCCTGTGGCGGCACAGTTTTGTCATTGTCGGCGACGATGAGCGCCAGCGGCGTCGGCAACTGCGGCAACTCGCGATTCAACGCATGCAGATCCCAGTGCGCCATCATGCCGAGCGCCCCTTCGACATGCGCCGCATTCCGCACAAGTCGAGCATAGAGATCGACGCCGCGCGCGTCGATCTTCGAACCCGTTCCTGCGATGAGGCGCTCGACGGCGCTGCGATTGGCGGACCAGGCGAAATAGCGGGGCGTGAAAGGATTGAGGAAAAGGGCCTTCGCCAGCGGCGGAAACACATGGCCAGCGACGCCCTCGAATGGCGCGAAGGCGCCGTTGAGCGCGACGATCAGCCTCGGGTCGATCGCCTTGTCGAGCGCAAGACGCGTGAGCAAGGCAGCTCCGGCGGAATGGCCGACGGCGAGAGCTGGGGCGACATCCAGCGCGCGCAGCAAAGCCGCGAGCGCCTTCGCCATGCCGGTCAGCGACTGTGTGCGCGCGCCGTTCGAGCTTGAAAAGCCATGGCCGGGAAGATCGGGCGCGATCACGCGGAAACGCTGAGCAAGCAGCGGCGCGAGATCGCGGAAGGAATGTGTCGAGGCGCCGGCGCCGTGCAGCAGAAGCAGCGCGGGACCGTCGCCCATCATCTGCACGTGAAAGGAGACGCCGCCCGCGTTGACCATGCCGCTCGCCTGCCGGTTCGGCCAATCGGCGCCGTCGCGCTCCAGGCCGAGCGGCGCGACGGGCGCAAAGAAGCGCGCCGCAGTCACGGTCCCGAGGCGGCCGCGCGCACCGCTTGCGACAGGCGGGCCGCGTCGGCGACCGGCATTTTGAGATAGCGCCCGTTCATCGCCTCTGCGATCCGGTGCGTCGGCGCATCGCCGCGAGCGAGGCCCGGCGGCGCCGAATCGACGGCCAGCGCCGACAGGCCGAGGCCGCGCAGGCGCCGCGCCGCCGCAAGCGCATCTTCGAGCGCCCTGGCGCGGCCAGGCGAGCCCGAGCGGTCGATGTTGGCGCGCCCGTCCGTCAACAATATGAGCAATGGCGTCTGGCCCTTGCGCCGCGCGCTCTCCGCCAGCGCGCAAGCCGCGTCGAGCCCATGCGCGAGCGGCGTTCCGCCGCCGCCAGGCAGCGCCGCAAGCATCCGCTTCGCGCGCGCGAGCGAGCGCGTCGGCGGCAGCAGGATTTCGGCGCTCTTGCCGCGAAAGGCGACCAACGCGACGCTGTCGCGCCGCGCATAGCAGTCGGCGAGCAGCAATTCGATCGCGCCCTTCACTTCCGCAAGCCGCGCCATGGCCGAAGACCCGGATGCGTCCACGACGAAGATGGCTGTCGTCTCGCGCTTCTCGCGGAAGCGGGTGATGCGGAAGTCGTCGGCGCGCACAAGCACCGCGAGCGGCGCAGCATCGGCTGACTCCTTGCGACGCAGCGCCTGCCACGGCGCCGCGGCGCGCAGAGTTTCGATAAGGCTGAGGCGGCCCTCATGAAGCGCGCCGCGCCGCGCGCCCATTGGCCGCCCGCGGCGAGACGAGAAAGATGCGGCCCCGGATTTGCCGCGCGAGGACGGTCCCCGCGCCGCAAGCCCCGTCTCGAGGCGCGCTAGAAGATCCGGCGGGATAGCCGCCCGCGCCGCGGCGACGAGGACGTCGTCGAGCGCCCGCGCGTCAGGCCGTTGCCTGTTGTCGTTTTGCGGATCGCTGGCCTCGGCGGTGTCGGCGCTCGCATCCTGCAGCGCATCTTCCTCGGGCGGGGGTTCGCTCTCGGCCGAGGGCGCGCAGATTGCGCGCGGCGCCAGCACGAAGCCGACTGCGACTTCGAGATCCTCTTCCTCGACGAGGTCCAAGCCGCGCAAGGCGCAGGAGGCGCGTGCAACGCGCAGCGCCAGCAGCGGCGCACGCAGGGAGCCAATGCCGAGCCGCGCCGCCGCAGCCACGAGCGCGCTGATCATGTCCGGCGGCGCAGCGACAGTCTTCAGCCTTTCGCGCGCCGCAGCGACATCGCGCGCCGTCAACATGTGGTCCAAGACATCGCGATGACTGACATCGGCGAGGTCGAGATGAAAGGCCAGCCGGTCGAGAAGCGCGGCCGGCGGACGCTCGTCGTCGTCGCGCCCTTCGTCCAGCGCGACGACGCCAATGCGCGCCTGCTGGCGCAAAGACAAGCCGTCGCGCACGAGATCGATTTCGCCATTGTCGAGCGCGGCGCCGATCCGCGCTGCAGCGGAGACGCTTTGGCGCTCGGCCATGGCGAGCACGAGAAGAACGCCATGAGCCTGCGAAAGCAGGCCGGTTTCCGCAACCGGCCGGCCGGCGCGCAGCGTTGCCGAAAGGTCGAGGCCGCCAAGCAGGCGGTCGTCCGCAATGGAGAGCGGCGCCCGGCGCATCGGCGCGTCGGGGGGAAGATAATCGCGCAGGAGCGCCAGCCATGCGTCGCGCGCCGGCCCCGGCGCGGCGCGCAGCGAAACGCCGGACTGAAGCGGATCGATGGCGTAGAGCGCCGCAGCGTGACTCGCGCGAGCCCAGGCTGAAAGCGCTCCCCGGCTCATGCGCCGAATATCTCCCCAAGCGCGCGCTCGACGCGGGTGGTGGAGCCGGCGTCGTCAAGGGGATTGCGCCTCAGCCGATGGCCAAGAACGAAGGGCGCGACGCGTCTAAGCTGCGCGTCGCCGACTTTCTCTTCGCTCTGGAAGCTCGCCAGCGCACGCGCTGCACGCAGCAAGGTGAGTTCCCCTCTCAGGCCGTCGGCGCCGAGCGCCAGACACAGACGCGCCGCCTTTTCGAGCGCTTCGTCCGGCGCCTCTACCGCGCCAATGCGTTCGCGCGCGGCGACGATCCCGCGCCGCAGCTTTTGCTCCTCGGCGGCCCAGGCCTTGGCGAAACGGGGCGGATCGCGTTCGAAAGCGTCGCGCCGGCGCACGACTTCTATTCTCGACGGTATGTCGGTGGGCGTCTTCACATCCACCGCGAGGCCGAAGCGATCGAGAAGTTGCGGGCGTAGTTCACCCTCTTCGGGATTGCCGCTGCCGATCAGCACGAAGCGCGCGGGATGACGCACGCTCAACCCCTCGCGCTCAACCACATTCTCTCCCGAAGCCGCGACATCGAGCAGCAGATCGACAAGATGATCTTCGAGGAGATTGGCTTCGTCTATGTAAAGAAAGCCGCGATTGGCCCGCGCGAGGAGACCGGGTTCGAAAACCTTCTCGCCATGCGTAAGCGCGCGCTCGAGGTCCAGCGCGCCGACGACGCGATCCTCCGTTGCGCCAAGCGGCAGATCGACCACCGGGACAGCGCGCAGGCGCGTCTTGAGTTCGCCTTTGCCAGCCCGCTCGCGGCAGGCGTCGCATAGCGCCGCAGTCGCGGCGGGGTCGCAATTATATGGGCAGCCGACGACAGAGCGCATTTGCGGCAACAGCCGCGCCAGCGCGCGCACCGCCGTGGATTTGCCCGTGCCGCGGTCGCCGAATGCGAGAACGCCGCCGATCGACGGATCGATCGCGGCGATCACGAAGGCAAGCTTCATGTCGTCCTGGCCCACGATAGCCGTGAAGGGGAATGGCGGATTGGGATCGGGCGACGGCGACGGAAGACGCACGCGCGGCGTCTCCACAGTGCGGGTCGTTTCGCGCGGAAGCTTGACTGGAAGCGTCGCCATCGCGGATCCCTTCGGCTCTGTACGACAGGCGACCCTTACGCCTAATATGTCATTAGGACTTTACACCTTTCGCGTCGCGGCGCAAGTTGGGACGTCTGCTTCTGTCTAAAATTCGAGAATTCCGCCGTCTCGCGGTAGTATTTTTGGACAATGCGCCCCATTGTCACGCTCATGGGGGCGAATGAAAGGTGGGTTGGGTCCATGACTCTTTGCGTCAACAGCACGCAAGGCGGAGTTTCTGCGGCCCGGCAAGGCGGCGGCGTCAGAGACGCGCGCGGGCCCGATCATGGCTGACCGCCTCAAATCCCGGCCTGATCTGACCCTGACCCTCGACAAGGACGGCGTCATCCAGAATGTCGTCACCGCGGAATCGCTCGCGCGCGAGTTACTCGACGAATGGCGCGGGCGCCATTGGGGAGACACCATCGAGCCGGCGATCGACAATGGCGCGCTTCAGAAAATCGAGGACGTGCGGCTGCGTGGCGACTCGTCCTGCTTCCAGGTGCGCCAGCGCTTCCCGAGCGGCCGCGAAATCGCGATGGAATACACGACCTTCAGCCTCGGCAAGAAGTCTGGCTTCGTCGCGATAGGCCGCAACCTCGATACGATCAGCGATCTGCAATCACGCCTCCAGCTGGCCCAGCAAGCGCGCGAACGCGACTACTGGAAGATGCGCGAAATCGAGACGCGCTACCGGATGCTTTTTGATGCGACGAGCGAGGCGGTCGCTCTCGTCGGGGTCGCCGGTCTCGAAGTCGTGGAGGCCAATCTCTGCGCAACGAAAAATCTCGATCTCTCGCCGGGCTCGCCCTTCCTGCCGCATCTTTCGGAGCGTGAACAGCAGGCTCTCGACGACATGCTGACGAAGACGCGCGAGCAGGGGCGCGCGCCCGGCATCGTTCTTCATCCGACGCCCTCTGCAGGATTGTGGAGCGTGCGCGCTTCCATGATGAACACGGATTCCGGCGCTCTGTATTTGTGTCAGCTCACGCCGTTGCGCGACCTGCGCGGCGCGGCGGAGAAGAGCGATCCCTCCTCCGCAACAGCGTTCATCGAGCGCCTGCCGGAGGGATTTGTGGTGGTCGATCGCGATGCGGTCGTGCGCGCGTCGAACGGCGCTTTTCTCGACCTTGTGCAGATTGGCTCCGAGGCTGCGGCGCTCGGGCGCAAATTGACGCGCTGGCTCTCGAGCCCCGGCGCCGACGCCAATGTGGTGATCGGACTGATTCAGAAGCATGGCGACGTTCGCCGTTTCCGGACCCGCATCGACGGCGAACTTGGCCAGAGCGCAGCGGTCGAAATTTCGGCTGTCGGCGACGACGCTGCCCACCCCGCGTTCTTTGGCCTCCTTGTGCGCGATCTGACACAACGGCCCGTCGCGCCGGCCGACTCTAAGGATTCCGCCACGCTGGCCGCTGATGATCTCGATGATCGCACTCTGGAGCAGATCGTCAGGGTCGCGACAGAATTGATCGAGCGAAAGGCTATCGGGCGCGCGCTCGAACGCTTCCGCGGCAATCGGACCGCTGCAGCGCGCCATCTGGGCCTCAGTCGGCAGAGCCTGCACGCCAAGTTGAAAAAATACGAACTTGAATAATAGTTAGACATGCGCGAACGCGCAGAAACAGGCAAGGGAAGCTAACGCCGTGACGCTCGATCCTGCCTCTTCGCCGGCCTTCGGCATGGCGAACCTCTCAAATTGCGAGCGCGAGCAAATCCATCTCGCCGGGTCGATCCAGCCGCATGGCGCGCTGCTGGCGCTTTCGGAATCCGATTGCGTCATCGTGCAGGAAAGCGGCAATGCGGCATCCTTTCTCGGCCTTGCCGGCCCTCTCCGCGGCCTGCATCCGCGCAAGCTTGGCGGCGATCTGTGGGAGCGGATACGGCCCTATCTCGACCGATCCATCGAATCGATACCGGTCGCCGTAAACTGCACCGCCGGCGCCCACGACGACGAACTCAATGCGCTTTTGCATCAGGCTCCCTGCGGCGGCTTCATCGTCGAACTGGAGCACGCGGGGCCAGTCGTGGACTACACGCTGGCGCTTCAGCGAGGCGTCGATACGATCCTGTCCTCCTCCACCCTGCGGGGCCTTTGCGACGCCGCCGCCTCGATGTTTCGGGACTTGACCGGCTATGACCGAGTCATGGTCTATCGTTTCGACGAAGAGGGTCACGGCGAAGTCTTCTCCGAAACGAAATGCCCGGAGCTCGAAGCCTTTCTCGGCAACCGGTATCCGGCTTCCGATATTCCCCAGATGGCCCGGCGGCTTTACGAGCGCAACCGCGTGCGGCTGCTTGCGGACATCAACTACACGCCCTCGCCGCTCGAACCGCGCCTGTCGCCGATCACGGGCGAGGAGCTGGATATGTCGCTGTGTTTCCTGCGCAGCGCATCGCCGATTCATATTCAATACCTCAAGAACATGGCGGTCGCCGGCACTCTGGTCGTCTCGCTGATGGTCGGCGGCCGGCTTTGGGGGCTTATCTCCTGTCACCATTATTCCACCCGCCTGCTTCACTTCGAAATGCGGGCCGTCTGCGAATTGCTGGCGGAAGTGATCGGCACGCGCATGGCGGCGCTGGAGAGTTTCGCGCAGGGCCAGGCCGAGCTCTCCGTTCGTCGCCTTGAACAGCGTATGATCGAAAGCGTCTCCCGCGATGGCGACTGGCGCGGCGCGCTCTTCGACAGCGCCCGCTCGCTGCTGCTGCCGCTCAATGCGAGCGGCGCCGCGCTGCTTTTCGAGGGCAAGGCGCGCATGATCGGCGACGTGCCGGGCACGGAGCAGATTCGGGCGCTTGGGCAGTGGCTGGAGCCGAGAATACGCGATGGCGTTTTCACCACCTCCGCGCTTGCGTCCGAGGAACCGGCCTTCGAGCCCTTGATCGGCGTCGCGAGCGGCGTCATCGCGGCGCGCATCTCGAGCGAGCCCGACGAAATGCTGATCTGGTTCCGCAAGGAACGCGTGCGAACGGTGACATGGGGCGGCAATCCCTTCAAGGCGCCGTCGGACGGCGACGACCCGACGGAACTCTCGCCCCGCCGTTCTTTCGCGCAATGGCATCAGGTTGTGGAAGGCACCTCCGATCCCTGGACCGCGGCCGACCGAGCCGCGGCGCGGCTCATAGGGGAGAGCGTCACCGACGTCGTGATGCAGTTCCGCGCCCTGAAGATTCTTGTCGCGCAGGATCAACTGCAACATGTGCTGCGGCAGGTGCATTCCTCCGACCAGCAGATCCTCGTCGCCGGCGCCGACGGCGGCGTGCTGGAAGCGAACGCGGCCTTCAACATGCTGATCGGCCTGCGCCAGCCGATCCGTCATCTCGACGAGCTGGTGACTTATTTTGCGGACGCCGAGGAAGTGGAGCAACGCATCCGCGCGCTTTGCGAGAGTCGAACTCCCTGGCGCGGCGAAGCGCTTCTGGTCAACCGAAAGGGCCAGACGAAGCCGATTGCTGTGCGAGCGGATCCAGTAATGGCGTCGCGTGATCGCGTCCTCGGATATGTGTTGCTCCTTACCGACCTCACGGAACGCAAGGCCGCGGAAACGGCGCGTCAGAGTTTCAGGGACAATCTACTCTTGAGTCAGCGTCGTCTGATGGGCCGCATCGACTCCAATGCGGCGCTGGCGGTGGAGAATCTGATGTCGAGCATCATCGACAACGCTCAGCTCGCCGCGCTGGAAATCGCCGACGGGCTCGACACCGCGGGCATCCCCGACACGCTGGACAGCGTGCGCGCTTCTGTGGCGCGAGCGGTTGAAGTGCTGGAGCAGATTTCCCTTGTCACGCCCAGAGCCGGAGCAAAACCGAGCGCGAAGAAGAGCGGACAAAAGCAATGACCGCGGCGGCGTCGCTTCGGGAGAGACTGCGTATAGCGACAGCGGCCTCCCACATGCGCCTGCACCGGCATGACGGCCTCGCGTCGGCCGCGCGGGGAAGCATCGACCTTGACGATTATCGCCTCTTGCTGATGCGCCTTTACGGATTTCATCTCTCCGCCGAGGAAAGGCTCGCGGGCGCTGTGCACAGAACCGGACTCGACCGAGGCGCGTCGCGGGCGCTGCTCATTGAACGCGATCTCGTCGCGCTCGGCGTCAGCCCCGAAGCAATGGCGCGTTTACCGGTTACAAAACTTGCCATCCCATCCAGCGACGCAGGGGCGCTCGGCGCGCTCTACGTCATCGAAGGCTCGGCGCTGGGCGGACTCCAGATTGCGAAAGCGCTGGAGCCCGTCGCCCGCGACGCTCGCCGCTTCTTTCTCGGAGATTTAGCCTGGCGCGCGGTCTGGCCAGCGCTCATCGCGCGCCTCGATGGTATGGAGGCATTCGCCCAAGAAGCGTCTGACGCGATAAGCGGGGCTGTCGCAACCTTCGAGGCATTCGAGGATTGGATGCAGGATTGGCGGACCGCGGCGGCTGGAGTCGCATCGGCGCCTCGGGCGCAATGCGACGCGTGAGGCCCCTTATTGACAGCGGCCTAACGGAGCGCCCGCCCGCTTCGCGCCGGTCTGACGCAAGATGAGCTTCTTTGCGAGAAGAGTGGCCGTCGGCGCATCCGGGGCCGTCGCATCGGCGCCAACCTGAGAGACAAGGTTCGGATGGCGCCTGAAGAGCGGACCCCCGACGATGACGCCGATCTCGGCGTTGGCGGAACAGTCCCGCACAGTGCGGATCGTACGCGCCAGTTTCTCAAGACCGGATTCCGCGCTCAGCGTGATGCCGATGACGCCGAACCACTGGTTTGTCACGGCGTCGGATACGCCACTGTCGTCCAGATCATGTCGCAGCGAAACGTCCCAGGAGGCGTTTCGCATGAAGACAGCTACCATGTTGGCGCCAAAGACATGCTTCTCTCCCGGCAGAGTTAACAGCAACGCGCGTTGCTTATTGTCAGGCTCGGTCGGCTCGTCCACGCCGCCGAAACGGCACAGCAGATTCTGCAAGCGCGCAACGCCGAGCGTCACCTCGACAAAGTCGCAGTAGTCCTGCTCCCAAAGTTCGCCCAGATGACGTGCGGCTTCAGAGAGAAGGCCGATGAAGAGAGTTTCGATCGAATGGCCCTTGCTGCGCATCTTGTCGAAAAAAGCCGACGACTCCGCGCCATCCGACTGTATCAACAAGGCGCCGAATTCCTCTATCTCACAGCTATCGAACGCTGCGGCCGCATTATGCCCGGATAGCGTATGATGCATCGTCTGAAGGCGCGGCACGATCTTGCCCGCGATGACGGACGCAAGCCGCGCCTGCCGATCTTCCAGGCTTGCAGTCAGGAGCGCGCCTGAAGAAAGACTGTCGGTAAGGTCCGCTTGACAGTTGGAGCCCTGCGGATTTGCTCGACGCGAGGGACGGGCGTTGAATTCGCCGCTATCGGTCATGCCATGGCCTCCCTCGACGATCTCGCGCAGCGCGACCACTGTCTCTCCGTGACGCGCCCCCCTGGAATCCGCCCTTCAGTCGTTCGACCAGACCGGATGGAATCCAAGCGCCGCATCACGAGAGCCGTCCGGTCGCGCGGGCGAGCGATCTCGCCTCATTTTTCTGTGATAATGAGCGTTTTCCCGATATTCGCGCGCCGTTTTTCGGCTTTGAACCCGGTCTTCGCCGGCTTGAAATCATTGAAACGCACAAAGGCGAAATAGTAAAGCTCGATTGACGATTGCGGCAGCGCCCCTGCATATTGTGTCATGCAGCAACGACACTGGATAGGGCTGTCAATCGACTTTAGAATCTGACCCCTAACGTAGCGAGCGGGACTGCCAGAGATGTTGAACAACCGCTCGATTTTTTTTGCGCTCATCGCTGTCGGCGCTGTGGCGCTTTCTCTGTGGCGATTGTCGCAGACGGCCGCCGGTCTTACCGTCGAAGTTGTCACGGTCGGGGCGACGCCCGCCACGGTGATGCGCATGACTCGAGCGGCGCCGGCGCCTGTCGTCGTGATCGCGCATGGATTTTCTGGTTCTCGGCAATTGATGGCGCCGCTGGCTACGACGCTGGCGCGCAACGGCTATGTCGCAGTCACCTTCGACTTCTCGGGACACGGACGCAATCCGACGCCGATGCCGGGAGGCCTCGTCGATCTCGGGAAGAGCACCGAGGCTCTGCTCGCCGATATCGAGAACGTCGTCCGTTATGCGCGCGCTTTGCCGGGCGGCGACGGGCGGGTGGCGCTTGCGGGCCATTCAATGGCGACGGACCTCGTGGTGCGCGCCGGGATTCGCGATCCGCAAATCGCGGCCGTCGCCGCTCTGTCTTTCTTCGCACAGGGGGTTGATCCGGAGCGCCCCAAGAACCTGCTGGTCATCGATGGCGCCTATGAATCTCAAAGGCTCATCGACTCGGGCGCGGGCGTCGTGGCGCAGGCGGCAGGCGGACCGGCGTCGCCGGGCGTCACTTATGGCGATCTCTCGAGAGGGACGGGGCGGCGGCTGGCGCTGGCGCGGGGCGCGGAACATATCGGCGTTCTCTACGCGAATGACACGATGACGGAGACGCTCGACTGGATGAACGCCGTTTTTGACCGAACCGGGAAAAATTATATCGACGCGCGCGGCAAATGGCTGGCGCTGCTTTTCGCCGGGTTGATCGCACTGATGCGCCCGCTCGCGCAACTGCTGCCCCAAGTTGCGTCCGTCCCGCTCGGGGCCGGACTGTCCTGGCGCCGCCTCGCCCCCGTCGCCGTCGCGCCCGCTCTGCTGACGCCTCTGCTACTGTGGAAAATCCCCACGGATTTCCTCCCCATTCTGCTCGGCGATTATTTGACGGTTCACCTCGCGCTTTACGGCCTGCTCACTTTCGCGGGCCTTTGGCTCATGCGCGGCGATACAAGCGCCTTTCGGCCGCCACACTGGGCGCCTCTGCTGATCGCGGCCGTTTGTGTTGCGGCCTTCTACACGCTGGCGCTCGGCTTGCCGCTCGACGCCTATGTCGTTTCATTTCTGCCGACGGACGCGCGCGCGCCGCTGATTCCCGTGATCTTTGTCGGCTGCGCGCTCTATTTTCTTGCCGATGAATGGCTGACGCGGGGGCCGGGCGCGGCGCGTGGCGGTTACGCCTTCAGCAAGTTCTGCTTTGTCGCCTCGCTCGCCATCGCCGTGGCGCTCAATCCGCGCCGTCTCTTTTTCCTGGTGATCATCATGCTCGTGATCGTCATTCTGCTGACGGTCTACGGGCTCGTCGGCAAATGGGTCTACGCCCGCACGCGCGATCCGCGCGCCGGCGCGCTCGGCGCGGCCTTCGGCCTCGCATGGGCGCTCTCCGTCACCTTTCCGATCGTCGATTGAGCGCCCTTCTCCCAGCGTAAGGCGATGTCGGCGATATGCGCCGCAAAGGCCAACGCAAGACTGGCCCCGACAGCGACAGGCGCGGCGGCGGCAAGCGCATTGCGCATGGCGACGAGGAGAAACGCGCCCGCGAGAAGCGTGCACAGAAAGGACACGGGAGCCGGCCCTCGGCCCGTGAGCATGCGCAAGCCAAGGACGCCAGCGGCCTCCAGGACGACAAGCACAAGAATCCAATCGACGAAGCGTGCATGGATGAGAAGGAAGCTCATGCGCTTTCCACCCGGCGTTTGGAGTTTGGCCAATAGGTCGCGAAGGGCTTGTTCAACGCGACCATGCGCCAGTTGAGGAAGCCCGCAAAGCTGACCCAGGCGAGGTAGGGCGCGAGCAATGCGCCTGCGAAGGAGGAGATGGCCCCGACGGCGATGACCAGCGACAGGATCGACAGCCACAGCAGGACGAGTTCGGCCAGCGCCCAATCAGGCCGGCGCAGCTTGAAGAACAGCGGACTCCAGGCGACATTCAGAACGGCATTGATCGCGAAGAGAATGAAAAGCCGAATGCGCGCGGCGTCGTCCGGCGCCTGCTCCCATGCGAGCACGCCGCTTGTCGCGGTGAGCAGAAAGATCAGCGTCCAGGCGGGGCCGAAGAGCCAATTGGGCGGGCGCCAGGGCGGAAAATTCAGGCCCTCGTACCATTCGCCGATTTCCGTCGCGACGCCGCCAAGCACCGCGACAAGGCCGACGATCGCGGTTGCTGCGATGACAAGGGTCCAGCGATCGGCGGCGAGAGAGTCCATCATGGCGAAGCCAATCGCAGCAGATGCGCGAGATCCTTGAAGAAGATGCGCACATGCGCCATCGGATCGGCGCGCACGAGCTCCTTGTTCATATAGGCCTCCCAGGTGAGACGCTGAACGTCGGGGTCTTTGCACAGGCTGACGAAGGCTTCGCGCAGACGATCGTTTCGATACCAGACGTACTGCATCATGCCGAGGATGAAGAACACGCGGCCATGCAGTTTCATGAAGCGTTTTCGCGCCGTCGCGAGGGCGCGCGCGTCGCCGGTGCGCAGGCACTCCTCGGCGGCGTCGGCGGAGAGCCGGCCGCCCAGCATGGCGTAATAGATGCCCTCGCCCGACGCCGGCGCGACCACGCCCGCCGCGTCGCCCGCAAGGATGACGTCGCGGCCATTGTCCCAGCGCTTGAGGGGCTTCAGCGGAATTGGCGCACCTTCACGGCGTACGGTCGCGGCGGCGCTCAGGCCCGTGCCGTCTCGCAATTCACGCACCGATGTCTTCAGTGAGAAGCCCTTGTTGGCGCTGCCCGTGCCGACGCTCATCGTATCGCCGTGCGGAAATATCCAGGCGTAGAAATCGGGCGACAGAAGGCCGCGATAGTGAATCTCGCAACGGTCGGGGTCGTTCGTTTCGGCCGGCGGCGTCTCGATGATTTCGTGATAGGCGAAGACGAAGCGCGTCTTGTCCGCACCCGGCACCTCCTGCCGTCCGACCTGGGAAAGCGCGCCATCCGCGCCGATAACCAGACGCGCGCGCAGGCTCTGCGGTTCGCTCTCGCCCTTCCCCTTGTAGTGAACGCACGCGACGCCGTCTTCCCCGCGCGTGATCTTTTCATAGGCGCCGGTGACGCGCGTTGCGCCCGAGGCGGCGGCGCGGGCGCGCAGCCATTCGTCGAATTCGCAACGATCGACCATGCCGACGAATCCGCCCTTGATCGGCATGTCGACGGCGACGCCCTTGGGCGAGATCATGCGCGCAGAGGAGACGCGCGCTTTCAACAGATGGTCGGGAATGCCGAAGTCACGAATGAGGCGGGGCGGAATCGCGCCCCCGCAGGGCTTGATGCGGCCGGCCTTGTCCATGAGCGCGACCTTGCGGCCGCGCCGCGCCAGATCATGCGCAGCCGTGGCGCCCGCGGGGCCGCCGCCGATCACAACCACATCGAAAATCGCTTCATCCGTCACGAGAGCGCCTCCTCAGGACTGGGCCGGCGCTGCATGCGCCGGCAAGGGCGCGTCTGCGCGCGTGGCTTGATGACCGGCTTGCGGCGCCGCGATGCGGCTGGCCAGCGCCGCTGATGCAATGAAAATCAACGCTTCCGCGACGAAGACGGCCGCATAGGCCGAGAGCGGCGACGCGACGACAAGTTTTGCAACGTCGACGAGGAAGGTGGCGACGACGCCGCCAAGTCCAAAGGCGACAGCCTGCGCCGCCCCCCAAAGCCCCATGCGCGTGCCTTCGCGCGCATGGGCGCCGGTACCGGCGAGGCTCATCATCGATCCGATGGCCGCAACCGCGAAGGCGCCGTTCGACACGCCGAGGGCGAAGACAGCGACGCGCAGGGCCAGCGCAAGGCCGGCATAGCCGCTTGCAGCCACGGCGACGAGCGATGCAGCGGAGGCGACGCAGCCGCCGACGGTCCACATGCGCAGCGAGCCAAGACGCGGTCCGCCGATCGCCGTCGCTGCGAAGGCGACGCCAACCATGCCGAGCAAAACGCCGCCATGTTGCAGCCCGGCGAGTTTCGTCGTCGTGCCCGGCGTCATGCCGAAAACAACGCCCGCGAAGGGTTCGACAAGAAGCTCCTGCATGCTGTAGGCCAGCATGGAGACGAAGATGAAAATGGTGAACTGGCGGGCCGCCGGTTCCCGCCAGACTTGTGCGAAAGCGTCTCGAAAGGGCGGCTTCTTCGCTGCGGCGACCAGCGGCGGCGCATCCGACTCGACGCCGATGACGGCGAGCGTGGCGACCAGAAAGGCGATGCCGCAAACGCAGGCCGTGACGATAATGAGCCGCTGCTGCGTGAAGGGATCGAGGAAATGGCCCGCCAGCGGCGCGCTGATCGCAAAGCCGAGGATCATCATCACCCACACGGTCGTCGCGGCGGCCGCGCGACGTTCCGGCGCGACCCGCGTCGCGAGCATGGCGAGCACGGACGTTCCCGCGGCGCCGGCGCCGACTCCGACCAGCAGAAAGGCGAGCGCCGCAAGCGCGACGCCGGCGGCCGGATGGGTTGCAGCGAGCGCGGTCCCAAGCGCCGCGCCGACGCCGCCAATCGCAAGCGCCGCAAGCCCGCCAATGATCCAGGGCGTGCGGCGTCCGCCGACATCGGCGCCATAGCCCCACGCCGGACGCAATATCTGGATGCCGTAATGAGAGGCGACGAGCAGGCCGGGCACAAGGGCGGGAAGCGCGAGTTCGACCGCCATCACGCGATTGATGGTGGACGTCATCAGCACGACGATGGCGCCAAGCGCGGTCTGGACGAGGCCCAGCCTGACAATGCCCGACCAGCCAAGCGGCGCTGCGTTCATTTATGCCTCCCTATCCACGCATCGCGAATGCGCTGACCAGCATGCCGAGAACGTAAAGCGTGGTGCCGGTCGCGTTGTAGAATGGAGCCTGCTCGCGCGGATGAGCGAGAAGCCTGCGCATCAGCGCGAATTGTCCTGCGAGCAACAGCGCCACGACGGCCGCATGATAGGTATGGCCCCATGAAGCCAGCAGCGCGATCACGACAAACTGGGGCGCCGCCATGACGCCGCAGGCGAAGCGCGCCGCCGCGTCGACGCCAAGCTGCACAGGCAATGACGCGACGCCCATGCGGCTGTCGCCCTCCACAGATTTGAAGTCGTTGAGCGTCATGATGCCATGCGCGCCGCAGCTATAGAGCAGCGCGAGCGCGATGATGCGCCGGTCCGGAAGCGAAGCGGCCATGACCGCGGCCCCGGTGAACCAGGGGAGACCCTCATAGCAGATCGCGACGGCCGAGTTTCCCCACCAGCCGTTCTGCTTGAGCCGCAGCGGCGGGGCGCTGTAGACCCATGCGAGAAGCAGGCCGAGCACAGCGGCGGCGAAGACCCACAGGCCGAGCGCAGCCGCGACGGCCAGCGACAGCGCGGTCCAGACGCAGGCGATGTAAAAGCCCCAGTTGCCGGGAATGCGCCCTGAAGGAATGGGCCGCCTGGGCTCGTTGATGGCGTCGACATGGCGATCATACCAGTCGTTGACGGCCTGGCTGGTCGCGCAGACCAGCGGGCCGGCGAGAACGACGCCGGCGAGCGCGAAGGACCAGCGCGAGAGCGGCGAGACGCCCGAGGAAACGATGCCACAGGCGAAGGCCCACATCGGCGCGAACCAGGTGATGGGCTTGAGAAGCTCTAGAACCGCGGTGGGCTTCGGCGTCTGCATGCAAGGACGCTACGCTCGACGAAGATGACTGTCAATTTATTCTTACAGTCTGTCCGCAATAGTTGACGCAGATCACTCGTCGCCGGCGCCCGCCGTCTCGTCGTCGTCGAGATCGCCAAGCCCATAGCGGCGCAGCTTGGTGTAAAGCCCCTGGCGGCTCAGACCGAGCATCTCGGCCGCCGAGGCGCGGTTGTCCTTGGTGAGTTCGAGCGCGGCCTCGATGCAGAGGCGCTCGATCAGATCGGTCGTCTCGCGCACGAGGTTTTTCAGCGGCACGCGCCCGACGAGATCCGCGAATTGCTCGGCCGTGCGCGGCAATTCGTGGCCCCCCAGCCTATCGCGACCGGCGCGCCAGCCGGCGCTGCGGATGCAGAAGCCCAAACAATGGCGCGCGCCGTCCGACACGTCGACAGCGGAGATTTCCACATCTTCCGTCGAGCCATATTGGCCGCGTGCGACGGTCGAGAAATGACGCACGGTCCCATGCGTCTCGAGATTGGCGAAAAGCACCTCGGCGTCGACGCCCGGTCGGCCAATCCATCGTTCGATGGGCTCGCCGCGCAATTGCTCCTGCGAGCCCGCTTGGGCAAGATCCACGAAAGCCGCGTTGGCGGCGAGGATGCGCCGGTCCTTGTCGGTCAGCGCGAAGGCGTCGGGCATGCGTTCGAGGACGCTGAGCATCGCGGCCTTTTCGCTCGAGAGCGCCGAGGCGCCGACCATTCGCGACAGGATCACGAGGATATGGGCGGCGCCTTCCTGGCGGTAAAGCGCACCGGACAGAAGCAGCGATTCCTTGGTTTCCCCCAGCTGCGCGTGAACATTGTCGACGCGCGGCGCGACGAGCAGCGCCGTCACGAATGACTGCGCGGCGCGACGGCTGCCCTCGTCGAAGAGATCGCCGAAAGGGCCGCCAATGATCTTTTTCGCCGATTTGCCGATCAGCGCGATGGCGGCGGGATTGGCCTCCGTCACGCGCTGGGCGGCGCCGTCGAGAATGAGGATCGCCTCGGACGCGAGCTGGAACAGCAGCCGATAGCGCTTCTCGGCGTTGCGGATGCGCGTGTATTCGCGCTCCATTTCCTGCTGCGCTTCTGCGACGCGCTGCTGCAGGGCGGCGAGCGGCCGCAGGTCGCGCCCGAATGCGATGATCGTTCCTCCCGCGCCGGCGCGCACCGCGCAATAGCGAACGGGCAGATCCGGACCCGCTTGAGCAGGGTGGTTCACCTGCCGCCAGCGCGCATCCGCGCCTTTTTCGGCGTCGCGCAGCAAGGATTCGATTTTTGGCCGGCTCTCGACCGTCACCGTATCGATCAGGGGGCGACCGATCCACTCGCGCGCCGGCGCGGCGCTATCTGCGCCGATCGCCGCATCGAGGATCACGCCCTTCCTGTCGATGATAAGGGTCAGATCGGCGGCGGCGGCGAGCGCGCCTGCGACCGTTTCCGCGTCGAGCGCGTCGAGCCGCGCATCGGCGTTGGAAAAGCCTGTCGCAATCGCAGATATAGGGGCGTCGCTCACACCGGCTCTTTCAGGTTCCGACCAAAGTCTCCGACAGGCAAACTGTGCATCTATGCTTACAAACTCACCGACAGCTTAGCAAGGTTCGTGCGTCCGCCCGCCGCCATCCGGCAGGCGGCCCCCCTGGCTTTGGCGCTCGCTAGCCGGCGCGGCGAACAGGCGCGGCAAAGACGGAAAAACCGCCCAAGCGCACTGTGGCCGCCCCGGCCCTCACAAGGCGTCGTATTCTCCATAAAACCAGCGATATAGTAAGAGGCTGCGCGCATTTCCCCAAGATCTCCTCTTTGAGCCGATCTTCGATTTGCATGACGCATCTCACAGAGAGGCGCGATGAATGGTCGCCGCCGCGGTCCATTTGCGCCGCGCATGGACGCAGCTTGGTGGCACCATAACTGACAAGCGACCGATTGTCATCAAAACATAACGTCAATTTACGTTGACACTCTCACGCAAAGGGTCTTAAGCTTCGTTTCGGGTCGGCGGCGCTGGCAAGAAACGGCGCAGCCCGCTCCCCTGGAATGATCGCGAGGCGAGGAAGCGGGCATGAGCGATTACGGGCCTCTGAATGCCAAACCGCTTTACACGGCCGATCAGCGCCGCCGGCGCGACCAGTCGGTCTGGACGCTGGTGCAAGGCATCCTCGCCCCCGTACAGTTTCTGATCTTCCTCGTCAGCCTCGCTCTCGTGCTCCGCTATCTCGCGACCGGCGAGGGCGAGACGGCCGCGACAATCTCTGTCGTCGCCAAGACGCTCGCGCTCTACGCCATCATGGTCACAGGCTCGATATGGGAGAAGGCTGTCTTCGGCCGCTATCTCTTCGCGCCAGCCTTTTTCTGGGAAGACGTGTTCAGCATGCTCGTGCTGGCGCTGCACACGGCCTATCTCGCGGCGCTGGCCTTCGGCTGGCTGGACGCCCGCAGCCTGATGTTCCTCGCGCTCGCGGCTTACGCCTCCTATGTCGTCAACGCCACGCAATTCCTGCTGAAGCTGCGCGCCGCGCGCCTTCAGGAACCGGCGCCCGCAAAGTCCGGACTGGAGTGCGCGCCGTGAACGCCCTTGCGCCTCTCCCCACCCTTGCCAATGGCGTCGGCCAATGCGGCGCGCGGGAGATCGTGCAGGAGCGTGGCCAGCGCGAGGTCTTCTGCGGCCTCACGGGCATTGTCTGGCTGCATCGCAAGATTCAGGACGCCTTCTTCCTCGTCGTTGGTTCGCGCACTTGCGCGCATCTCATTCAGTCGGCCGCCGGCGTCATGATTTTCGCCGAGCCGCGTTTCGCCACGGCCATTCTGGAAGATCGGGATCTGGCCGGAATCGCCGACATCGACGACGAACTCGACGCCGTGGTCGATCGCCTTCTGGCGCGCCGTCCGGAAATCAAGCTTCTGTTCCTCGTCGGCTCCTGCCCTTCCGAGGTCATCAAGATCGACCTCTCGCGCGCCGCCGCCCGTCAGTCACGCGTGCATGCGCCGCGCGTGCGCGTCCTGAGCTATTCGGGCAGCGGCATCGAGACGACCTTCACCCAGGGCGAGGACGCCTGTCTCGCAGCGCTGGTTCCCACGCTCCCGCAAGAGGCCTCGAACGCCCCCCATTCGCTGCTGGTCGTCGGCGCGCTCGCCGATGTCGTCGAGGACCAGTTCGCACGCCTCTTCGACGCGCTGGGAATCGCGCCCGTGCGCTTCCTCCCCATGCGGCGCGCCGCCGATCTGCCGGCGATCGGCCCCAACGCGTCGTTTCTTCTCGCCCAGCCCTTCCTCGGCGACACAGCCCATGCGCTGCAGGAGCGCGGCGCGCGGCGCATCGAGGCGCCCTTCCCTCTCGGCGCCGAAGGCACGACGCTCTGGCTGCGCGCCGCCGCCGACGCTTTCGGCGTGACGCAGGAGCGCTTCGACGCCGTGACGGCGCCCGCCCGCGCCCGTGCGGAACAGGCGCTCACTCATTACCGCGCAACCCTCGCCGGAAAGCGCATCTTCCTCTTCCCCGATTCACAGCTCGAACCCGCGCTCGCGCGCTTCCTCGCACGCGAAGCCGCGATGGAGATCGTGGAGATCGGCACGCCCTATCTGCATCGCCGCCATATGGCGAGCGAGCTCGAGCTTCTGCCGCAGGACGCGCCGATTGTCGAAGGCCAGCATGTCGAGAACCAGCTCGACCGCTGCCGCGCTGCGCGTCCCGACCTTGTCCTTTGCGGACTTGGCCTCGCCAATCCGCTGGAGGCCGAAGGCTTCACGACGAAATGGTCGATCGAACTGCTGTTCTCGCCCATCCAGGGCTACGACCAGGCAGGCGATCTCGCGGAACTCTTCGCGCGCCCGCTCAATCGCCGCGCTCGGCTGGAGGTCTAGGCCATGCAGCTGACGCTCTGGACCTATGAAGGCCCGCCGCACATTGGCGCCATGCGCGTCGCGACCGCCATGCACGGCCTGCATTACGTGCTGCACGCGCCGCAGGGCGACACCTACGCCGATCTGCTTTTCACCATGATCGAGCGGCGCGACGCCCGCCCGCCCGTCACCTACACGACCTTCCAGGCGCGCGATCTCGGCGGCGACACAGCGGAGCTGTTCAAAGCAGCCGCCCGCGAAGCTTATGAGCGCTTCTCCCCGCAGGCGATGATCGTCGGGGCCTCCTGCACGGCCGAGCTGCTGCAGGACGACCCCGGCGGTCTCGCCAAGGCGCTCGATCTTCCCTGCCCCGTCATCGCGCTTGAGCTCCCCGCCTACCAGAAGAAAGAGAACTGGGGCGCGTCGGAAACCTTCTATCGCCTCGTGCGCGGCCTTGCGGGGGCGCGGCGTCATCGTCCGCAGCGCGATCGCAAGAGTTGCAACATTCTCGGCCCGACGGCGCTGGGCTTTCGCTGCCGCGACGACATCCGCGAAATCGAAAAGCTGCTCGCCGCGCTTGGCGTCGCCGTCAATGTGATCGCGCCCTATGGCGCGAGCCCGCAGGATCTCACGCGCCTCGGCGACGCCGATTTCAACGTCGTGCTCTACCCCGAAATCGCGCTAACGGCCGCGCAATGGCTGGAGCGCGCGCATGGCCAGCCCCACACCCGCATCGTTCCCATCGGCGTCGGCGCCACCCGCGACTTCGTCGCGGAAGTCGCGCGCCTCGCGGATATCGATCCGGCGGCGACGCTGAGCGCGGAAAGCTCGCGCCTGCCGTGGTATTCGCGCTCGGTCGATTCGACCTATCTCACGGGCAAGCGCGTCTTCATTTTCGGCGACGCGACGCATGCGCTCGCGGCGGCGCGCATCGCGCAGGACGAACTCGGCTTCAAGGTCGTGGGCCTCGGAACCTACAGCCGCGAATTTGCGCGCGACATTCGCGCGGCGGCCGAAAGCTACGGCGTCGAGGCGCTCGTTACGGACGACTATCTCGAGGTCGAAGCGAAGGTCGCCGAGCTCCAGCCCGAACTGGTGCTCGGCACGCAGATGGAGCGCCATATCGCCAAGCGCCTCGGCGTGCCCTGCGCAGTCATCTCGGCGCCAGTGCATGTGCAGGACTTCCCCGCGCGCTATTCGCCGCAGATGGGGTTCGAAGGCGCCAATGTGATCTTCGACTCCTGGGTTCATCCGCTGATGATGGGCCTCGAAGAGCACCTCCTCACCATGTTTCGCGACGACGTCGAGTTCCATGACGGCGCCGCGCCTTCTCACCTTGGCGGCAAGCAGGCGCCTGCGCCTGTCCCCGCCGCGCCCGTCCAGAGCGACATCATCGTCGCCTGGGCCGATGAGGCGGAAAAGGAACTGAAGAAGATCCCGTTCTTCGTGCGCGGCAAGGCTCGCCGCAACACCGAGAAATTTGCCGCCGAGCGCGGCGTGGCCACCATCACCGTCGAGACGCTCTATGATGCAAAAGCGCACTTCGCACGCTGACGCGACGGCCGTAAAGGTCGTCATCGTGACGATGGACACGCATGTGGCCTCCGCCACCGACCGTGCGCGCCGCACGCTGGCCCGCGAAATTCCGGGCCTTGTGCTCAGCGTCCATGCGGCCTCGGAATTCACCTCCAATCCCAAGGCCCTTGAAGCCTGCCTCGCAGCGATCACGGACGCGGATATCGTCGTCAACGCCATGCTCTTCCTCGAAGAGCACTACAAGCCGCTGCTCGCGACGCTTGCGGCGAAGCGCGAACATTGCGACGCCATGGTCACGATCATGTCGGCGGGCGAGGTCGCCAAAATGACCCGCATGGGCCGCTTCGACATGAGCGCGCCAGCCAGCGGCTTCATGTCGCTGCTCAAGCGCCTGCGCGGAAACAAGGGCAAGGCGGATACGGCCGGAGCCAAGCAGATGAAAATGCTCCGCCGCCTGCCGAAGCTTCTGCGCTTCATTCCCGGCACGGCCCAGGATGTGCGCGCCTATTTCCTCACGCTCCAATATTGGCTCGCCGGCTCCGACGAGAACATGGCCAATTTGGTGCGCTTCCTCGTCGACCGCTATGCCGACGGTCCCCGACGCGACCTGCGCGGCAAGCTCAAGCCCGGCGCGCCCGTCGACTATCCGGAACTGGGCCTCTATCACCCCCGCCTGCCGGGGCGCATCGGCGAAGAGCTGAACCGATTGCCGTCGCCCCCAAACGCCAAGGCGGCCGTAGGCCTGCTCGTGCTGCGGTCCTATGTGCTCGCCGACAACGCGCGTCATTACGACGGCGTCATCGCCGCAATGGAAGCGCGCGGACTCAAGGTGATCCCCGCCTACGCAACGGGCCTAGACGCGCGTCCGGCTATCGAGAAGTTTTTTACGCGCGACGGGCGTCCGACAATCGACGCGCTCGTCTCTCTTGTCGGCTTCTCGCTGGTGGGCGGGCCGGCGTACAACGACGCGAAGGCTGCAGAGACGCTTCTCGCGAAGCTGGATGTCCCTTACATCGCCGCCCATCCCGTCGAGTTTCAGACCCTCGCGGAATGGCGCGGCGCGGATCGCGGCTTGCTGCCGGTCGAATCCACCATCATGGTCTCAATTCCGGAACTCGACGGCGCGACGAGCCCGATGGTGTTCGGCGGGCGCCCGCAGGATGCGACCTCCTGCACAGCCTGCGCTCGCAACTGCACCTTTCCCGAAAGCGACAGCGCCCGCGACATGCAGGCCTGCGCCGAGCGAGCCGAACAACTTGCGGCGCGCGTCGAAAGGCTGGCGATGCTGCGCCGATCGGAGCGCGCCGCCCGCAAGGTCGCCATCGTTCTTTTCAATTTTCCGCCGAACGCAGGCGCAACCGGCAGCGCCGCCTATCTTTCCGTCTTCGAATCGCTGCATCGCGTTCTGCACGAGATGAAGCGCGGCGGTTATAGCGTCGAGCCGCCCGCGAGCGTCGACGAATTGCGCAAAGCCATCGTTGAAGGAAACGCCGCGCGCTTTGGAGCCCAGGCCAACGTGCATGCGCGTATCGCGGTCGATCAGCATGTGCGCCGCGAGACCTGGCTCGACGAGATTGAGGCGCAATGGGGCCCCGCGCCCGGCAAGCACCAGAGCGACGGGGCGTCGATTCATGTCTATGGCGAGCGCTTCGGGAACGTCTTCGTCGGCGTGCAGCCCGCCTTCGGCTATGAGGGCGATCCGATGCGGCTCCTTTTCGAGAAGGGCTTTGCGCCGACGCACGCCTTCTCGGCCTTCTATCGCTGGCTGCGAGAGGATTTCACCGCCGACGCCGTGCTCCATTTCGGCACGCATGGCGCGCTGGAGTTCATGCCCGGGAAGCAGACCGGCCTGACCGGCGCATGCTGGCCAGACCGCCTGATTGGCGCTCTGCCGAACTTCTATCTCTACGCCTCGAATAACCCTTCCGAGGGCGCGCTGGCGAAGCGACGGTCTGGCGCGACGCTCATCAGCTATCTCACGCCGCCAGTCGCCAATGCGGGACTTTATCGCGGGCTCCTCGAACTCAAATCTTCGCTCGATCGCTGGCGCTCGCTGGAGCCCGCCGAGATGAACGAGCGCGTCGAACTCGCCGATCTTATTCAGGGTCAGGCAGCGGCACTTGATCTCGCCGCCGCGGAGCCGCTTTGGCGCGACTCTGCCGCCGAGAACGTCGCCAGGCTCGGCGAGCGCATGTTGGAGCTTGAATACACGCTGATTCCCCATGGCCTCCATGTGGTCGGCGAAGCGATGGCGCATGAGACGCGCCTCGACATGCTGCTCGCCATCGCCGAGGCTTCCGGCGCCAGCGCCGATCGCGCGACGATCGAAGCGCTGATGCGCGGCGCTTCCCCCGAAAGCCTCTCCAGCGAACACGCCACGCGCGCGGCGCTGCACGCGCTCGCGCGCGCCGACGCCTCCCTGGCGGAAGACGCCGAACTCCCGGCGTTGCTCGCCGCGCTCGACGGGCGATTCGTGCGGCCCGCACCCGGTGGCGACGTGCTGCGCACGCCCGACGTTCTGCCGGCGGGCCGCAATCTGCATGGCTTCGATCCCTTCCATATTCCCAGTCTCTTTGCGGTGCGCGACGGCGCGCGGCAGGCAGCGCGGCTTCTCGAACGCCACATGGGCGAGGGCGGCGCGCTTCCTGAAACCATCGCACTGGTGTTGTGGGGCACCGACAATCTGAAGACCGAAGGCGGGCCGATCGCGCAAGCGCTCGCGCTCATCGGCGCCGAGCCGCGCTTCGACGGTTATGGCCGCCTCGCCGGCGCCGCCCTCATCCCGCTCGAGAAACTCGGCCGCCCGCGCATCGATGTGATGATTTCCCTTTCGGGCATCTTCCGCGATCTCCTGCCGTTGCAGATCAAGCTCCTTGCCGAGGCGTGCCTCCTCGCGGCCTGCGCCAATGAGCCCATCGAGCGGAACTTCATCCGCAAACACGCGCTCGCCTTCATCGCGGCGAATGGCGGCGACATGGAGACAGCGGCGCTGCGCGTCTTCGGCAACGCGGACGGCGCCTATGGCGCGAACGTCAACCAGATGATCGACAGCGGCTGCTGGGAGGACGAGGACCAACTCGCCGAGGCCTATATGCGCCGCAAGGGCTTCGCCTACGGCGTTGCGGGCAAGCCGGTGCGCCAGAACCAACTGCTGCAGAGCGTTCTCGCGGGCGTCGAACTCGCCTATCAAAACCTTGATTGCGTCGAACTCGGGGTCACGACGATCGATCACTACTTCGACACGCTGGGCGGCGTCAGCCGTTCCGTGAAGCGCGCCAGAGGCGCCGCCACGCCCGTCTATATCGGTGACCAGACCTCGGGAGAGGGCGTCGTCCGCACGCTCAACGAGCAGGTCGCGCTCGAGACCCGCACGCGCGCGCTCAACCCCAAATGGTACGAGAGCATGCTCAAGCACGGCTATGAAGGCGTGCGCCATATCGAAACGCATGTGACGAACACGATGGGCTGGTCGGCGACCACCGGTCAGGTGGAGCCCTGGGTCTATCAACGACTCACTGAAACCTATGTTCTCGATGCGCAGATGCGCGATCGCCTTGCCGAGCTGAATCCGACAGCTTCTGCGAGAATCGCCAATCGTCTGATCGAGGCGCATGAGCGCCGCTACTGGACGCCCGACGACGAGACGCTCGCGGCTCTGCAGCAGGCGAGCGAAGAGCTGGAAGACCGTCTTGAAGGCGTCGTCGAGGAGATCGCGGCATGAACATTCAAATACGCAAGCCCGTCGAGGTCGACTCCTTCCAGGTCGAACTCGACCCCGCCGTGAACATCGGGACAGCGAAGGTCTTCGCCATCTACGGCAAGGGCGGCATCGGCAAGAGCACAACGTCGTCAAATCTCTCGGTCGCCTTTTCGAAGCTTGGAAAGCGCGTGCTGCAGATCGGCTGCGATCCCAAGCACGACTCGACGTTTACGCTTACGAAGCGCCTTGCGCCCACCGTCATCGACGCGCTCGAAAGCGTTAAATTCCATTCGGAGGAGCTGCGCGTCGAGGACTTCGTCGCCGAAGGCTACAACGGTGTGATGTGCGTCGAGGCGGGCGGTCCGCCCGCCGGCACGGGTTGCGGCGGTTATGTCGTGGGCCAGACCGTGAAGCTCCTGAAGGAACACCACCTCCTCGAAGATACGGACGTCGTGATCTTCGACGTGCTGGGCGATGTGGTCTGCGGCGGCTTCGCCTCGCCGCTTCAACACGCCGGCCGCGCCTTGATCGTGACTGCGAACGATTTCGACTCGATTTTCGCCATGAACCGCATCGTCGCCGCGATCCGCGCGAAGTCGAAGAATTACGAGGTGCGTCTTGGCGGCGTCATCGCCAACCGAAGCGCCGCGACGAATGAGATCGACCGCTACAATGAAGCGGTGGGATTGAAGCGCGTTGCGCATTTCCCTGATCTCGACGTCATCAGGCGCAGCCGCCTCAAGAAGTCGACTCTTTTCGAGATGGAGCCCACGCCGGAGCTCGTCGCCGTTCAGGAAGAATATCTCCGCCTCGCGCAGGAGCTATGGGACGGCTACGAGCCGCTCGACGCTGCGCCGATGAAGGATCGCGATCTCTTCGAATTTTTGGGGTTCGACTGATGACGACGCCAAGCTATGTCGCCCGCCGTGGCGAACTCGAGGCCTACTTCGATCGCACGGCTGTCGAGGCCTGGAAGCGACTGACCTCCGACGCGCCTGTGAGCCGCATCCGGGCCACGGTGCGCGCTGGCCGTGACGCCATGCGCGGCCGGCTGCTCGACTGGTTGCCGCAGGATCTGCGTGGTTTGCGCCTGCTCGACGCCGGTTGCGGGACGGGAGCACTGGCCATTGAGGCCGCGAGGCGCGGCGCAGATGTCGTCGCCGTCGACATCTCGCCCACGCTCGTCTCCCTTGCGCGGGAGCGCGCGCCACGCGATCTGCCCGGCCGTGTGACCTTCGCCGTAGGCGATCTGCTCGATCCCGCCTTCGGACGCTTCGACCATGCCGTCGCGATGGATAGCCTCATTCATTACGATGGGGCCGACATCGCCCGCACGCTCGCCGCTCTCGCGCCGCGCGTGGAGGGATCGCTCCTCTTCACCATTGCGCCGCGAACGCCCGCGCTGACCGTGATGCACGCATTCGGTCAGCTCTTTCCGCGCGGCAATCGCTCGCCCGCCATTTCGCCGATCGCGCTCAGCGCGCTCGAGGACCATATGAGAACGCAAACGACACTCGATGCCTGGCGCGTCGCGCAATCCGAAAAAATCGTCAGCGGCTTCTATATCTCGCAAGCGGTGGAGGCGCGTCGATCATGAACCGCGCCAGCGCCGCTTTCGTCAAAAGCCTGATGAGCATCGGGCCGAGCATACTGCCCTTCGCGGATGCGGGCTCGGCCGAGCTGCCGATGCCGCGCCTGCTGCGCCTCTCGCTTTTCCAGGCCACGGTCGGCATGGCGGCGGCGCTTCTCATCGGCACGCTCAATCGCGTGATGATCGTCGAACTCGGCGTGCCTTCCTGGCTCGTCGCGCTGATGCTCTCGCTTCCACTGCTCGTTGCGCCGTTCCGCGCGCTCATCGGCTTTCGTTCGGACACGCACCGCTCCGTGCTCGGCTGGCGCCGTGTGCCCTACATCTGGATCGGCACGTTGCTGCAATTCGGCGGTCTGGCGATCATGCCGTTCTCGCTGCTGATCCTCTCGGGCGACACGACGGGTCCGATCATCATCGGGCAGGCCGCCGCGGCGCTCGCCTTCCTGCTCGTGGGCGCGGGGCTGCATACCGTGCAGACAGTAGGGCTCGCCCTCGCGACCGATCTCGCGCCGGCGCATACGCGGCCGAAGGTCGTCGCGCTTCTCTGCGCCATGCTGCTGGTCGGCATGGGCGTCAGCGCGCTCGCCTTCGGCGCGCTGCTCGCTGATTTCAACCCGATCCGACTCATTCAGGTTGTGCAAGGAGCAGCCGTCGTCACGATACTGCTCAACTGCACGGCTCTGTGGAAACAGGAAGCGCGGGGCTCTCTGCCCCCGGCGCAGGAGACCGATTTCGGCGATGCCTGGAAGCGTTTCGCGACGACTGGCCGCGCGCGCCGCCGTCTGTTCGCAACAGCCCTCGGCACCGCTGGATTCAGCATGCAGGACATTCTCCTCGAACCTTACGGCGGCCGCGTGCTGCATCTCCCGGTGGGCGCGACGACAGCGCTCACATCCATGCTGGCGCTCGGAAGCGGCGTGGGCCTCGCCATTGCGGCGCGTTGGCTGACGCGCGGCGCGGACGCGCATCGTGTCGCGGGAATCGGGGCCGTCGTGGGCATTGTCGCCTTTTTCGCGGTGATCTTCGCGGCGCCGGCCGAGTCTTCGACTCTCTTCAGCGTCGGCGTGACTCTCATCGGCCTTGGCGGCGGTCTCTTCGCGCATGGCACGCTCACCGCCTCGATGGAGACGGCGCAGCCCGAAGATCGCGGCCTGGCGCTTGGCGCCTGGGGCGCCGCGCAGGCGACAGCCGCCGGCCTCGCCATTGCAGCGAGCGGCCTTATCAATGACGCGGGTGCGATGCTCGCGGCAAGCGGCGCGCTGGGAGAAGCGCTCGTCGGCCCCGCGACCGGATACGCCATCGTTTATGTGGTCGAAATTATCCTCCTCTTCGCAACCGTCGTCGCGATCGGACCACTGGTTCGCTTCACGACGCCGGAAGCGGCGGCGGCGGCGGATCTCGACCTTGTCCCCTCATCCAGTTTCAACCCTGGAGTCATGCGATGATACGCGGAACCCTCACTGGCAATATCGACGTCGCACAAGTCGTCCTTTATGCGTTCTTCCTGTTTTTCTTCGGCCTGATCTTCTATCTGCGCCGGGAAGATCGCCGCGAGGGCTATCCGCTCGAGTCCGAAGACATGGGTCCGGGGGATCGCGGATTCCTGCTTATCCCCACGCCGAAGACCTTCCTGCGCCATGACGGCACGCTGATCGAGGCGCCGAACTTCATCGGCGACACGCGCATGCCCAACGCGACCAAGGTTGCGGTCTGGCCTGGCGCGCCGTTGACGCCGAACGGCGACCCCATGCTTGCAGAAGTCGGCCCCGGCGCCTATGCGCTGCGCGCCGACGTTTCCGAGAAGACCCATGACGGCCGCGACCTCATCGCGCCGCTGCGCATCGCGACGAATTTCGCCGTCGCGAGCGAGGGCCCCAATCCCATCGGCTTTGACGTCGTGGGGGCAGATCGCGGCGTCGCCGGTTCGATCAAGGATGTCTGGGTCGATCGCGCCGAGAGCATGCTGCGATATTACGAGATCACGCTGGCTGCAGGCGGCGATGTGCTGCTGCCCGTCGCTTTCGCCAAGGTGGATTCATCGAGCGGACGGGTCAATGTCGAAGCCATCCTCGCCGATCAGTTCGTCAACGTCCCAAGGACGCGCGATCCCGACAAGGTGACCCTTCTCGAAGAAGAGAAGATCGCGGCCTATTACGCCGCCGGAACGCTTTACGCGACGCCCTCCAGAGTGGAGCCCCTGCTGTGAAAGCCGTTAATCTCGAAAAGCTCCTGCCGGAAGACATTCCGCAAGGCGAGCGCATCCTCTGGCACGGCCGGCCGCATTGGCTGTTTCTGTTCCGTCGCGCGTACCGCGCCGATTTCGTCGCCGGCTATTTTGCATTGCTGGCGGCGCTCAATGTCGCCACCGCCGCCTCTGAGGGCGGCCCCGCAGCCGCCGGGCTCGCCGGCGGGCGCACGATCGCCATCGGACTTGCAGCGCTGGCGATTCTCGCCCTGCTCGCATGGGCTTCGGCGCGCACGGCGCTGTTCGTCATCACCACGCGCCGTGTCGTGATGAAGATCGGCGTCGCGCTTCAGGTGTTCTATAATCTGCCCTTCTCGCAGATTCAGTCTGCCGGGATTCGCGTCGAGAGTGATGGTTCCGGCGACGTGACGATGGCTATTACCCCTGGGAAGTCCATCGCCTATCTCCATCTTTGGCCATTCGCGCGTCCGTTTCATCTTGCAAAGCCGGAGCCCGCGCTGCGCGGCGTCCCCAATGTGCAGCAGGTTGGCGAGATTCTCGGACGCGCCCTTGTCGCCGCAGCCAATGAACGGGGCGCGATTGTCGCCCCGGCCAAAGACGATGTGCAAAGCAGCGACTTCGCGACAGACACATGCGACGCGACCCACAGCGCGGTTGCAGCGTGAAGCATAAGGGAAAGGCTTGAACCATGAGCCAAGCGTCAATCGGCGAGCGACCCGCAGACCGCACAAACCATGATGGCGTTCCCCGGCCGATCCTTCGCGGCGCCGCCGTCCTTCTCACATTCGCTCTCCTTGCGGCGGGCGGTGCGCGCCTGACCGACGTCGGCACCCTGCATATGCCGGCGGCGAAGGCTGTGGAGACGCTGGCCCTGCAATTTGATGATCGTGCGGACGGCGGGATCGCCGTTCGCGACGCGCGCGACAACGCCATATTCTTCGTCGTTCAGCCAGGCGCATATGGGTTCATTCGCTCGACGGTGCGCGGCCTTGCCCGCGAACGCCGTCGCTCGGGACTCGACGGCGCAACGCCCTTCACCCTGACACGCTGGAGCGACGGCACTGTCTCGCTGGACGACGCGACGAACGGGCGCCGCGTCAACCTCGACGCATTCGGCCCCGACAACGCCCGCGCATTCGCGCAGTTTTTCGCAGAGAGGAGCCGACATCAATGAGCTGGCTTCTTCCCCTCATACGGCAGACCTTCGAAGCGCCTTGCACCGTCGAAATCGGACATACGGCGGAAAGCCTCTTCGCCCATGTCGAGATCGAAGGCGATTTTGAGATGCGCCCCGGCGACCGCGTTCTGGTGCAGAACGCCCCGACCGAAACTCCATTCGGCTATCGCGTTACGGTCGCGCGCCGGGCCACGATCATTCGCGCCGGCCTCGTCGAGCGTCTCTGGACGCGCTTTGCCGGCAATTTCGAACTCACCGAGCTCTATGACGTCAGCTTCACCAACAGGAGAGCGCTATGAACGCCCCGCTGCGCCACAACGTCTCGCTCGAAGCGACGCGCCTCGCACAGGAAGACACTCTGCTGAGCCCGCGCTTTTATACCACGGACTTCCAGGAGCTAGACAAAACGGACGTGTCCCCGGTCCGGAAGGAATGGGATGCGCTAATGGAGGAGATGCGCTCCGACCCCAACAACAAGCACTTTCAGCGTACGGAAGAATTCGACGCCGATTTCGCTTATCCGGAAGAGCTCGACAAGGAGTTCCGGGATTTCCTGATCAGCTCGATCACGGCGGAGTTTTCAGGCTGCGTTCTCTACGCGGAAATGAAAAAGCGCGCGCATAATGAGGACATGAAGAACCTCTTCGCCTATATGAGCCGCGACGAAGCGCGCCACGCCGGCTTCATCAACGACACATTGAAAGATTTCGGCATCGGCATCGATCTGAGCTTTCTGACCAAGACGAAGAAATACACCTTCTTCAAGCCGAAGTTCATTTTCTACGCCACCTATCTCTCGGAGAAGATCGGCTACGCGCGCTACATCACCATCTATCGCCAGCTCGAGCGCCATCCTGAAAGGCGCTTCCACCCCATCTTCAAATGGTTCGAGAAATGGTGCAATGACGAGTTCCGTCATGGCGAGGCCTTCGCGCTTTTGATGCGGGCGAACCCAAAGCTCATCTCCGGCCTCAACGTCTACTGGATCAAGTTTTTCCTCCTCGCCGTCTTTGCAACCATGTATGTACGCGATCACTGCCGTCCCGCCTTCCACGCCGCCATCGGCGTCGATCCGGACGTCTATGACTTCAAGGTGCTTCACCTGACGTCGGAGATCTCGAAGCAGGTATTCCCGATCACGCTCGATCTGGATCATCCGCAATTCAAGCCCGGGCTCGACCGTCTCGTCGAGATCGAGCGTGGCGTTGCGGCCGCCAAAAAGCAGGGCGGGGTTCTTGGCCGCATCAAGCAGGCGGCTCTCTCCGCAACGGCGGCGGCGATCTTCGTCCGCCTCTATTTTCTGCCGGCGAAATCCAACGCGCTGCCGGCCGAAATCCGTCTCGCCCCGGTGTGGTGAAGGAGCGACGCATGTCAGCCTACGCCCCGCCGATCCTCGCAACGCTCCTTTTGTGGTGGCTGAGCACCGGTGTGATTTTGTATCTCGACGGCCTCTCCCGGCCCACCTTCGTCTGGAGCATGGCTGGGGCGACAGGGCTTTTTGCAGCGGCGCTATGGGGCATCGCCGCGACGCGCGGCCAGACGACCGCAGCTTCCGCCTATTGCGCCTTTGCATGCGGGTTGATGGCCTGGGCGTGGCAGCTCGTCACCTACTACATGGGTTTCATCACCGGTCCGCGCAAAACTGCCTGCCCGCCGGGATTGCATGGCTGGGGACGTTTCGTGGAGGCGGTTCGCACCAGCCTCTATCATGAAATCGCAATCATCGTCTGCGCACTCGGCCTCCTCTGGTTGACCCTGGACTCCGTAAACCAAATCGGCCTCTGGACCTTCCTCATCCTTTGGTGGATGCACACCAGCGCGAAGCTCAACCTCTATTTTGGCGCGCCGAATCTGAGCGAAGAGTTGCTGCCAGAGCATCTGCGCTATCTCATCACTTTCATGTCGCGCCGGCCGATGAATCTGTTTTTCCCCCTGTCGGTCACCGCCTCTACAGTCGTCACGGTGCTGATCGCCCAAAAGGCCCTCGCCGCCACGACTCCTTTCGATCTCGTCGGTTTCACCATCCTCGCAACGCTCATGGCGCTCGCTGTCGCGGAGCATTGGTTCCTCGTCGCCCCGCTCCACGCCAACGCACTCTGGTCCTGGGGCGCCAAGGACATGCATCCGACGCCCGCCACAAGTCTCGCCGAGGATGAGGCTTGTGACGCGTCTCTTCGGGTTGTCGCAATTGAAACGCTGAGCCGACCGCGCATCGCCGGTCGCATTTAGCGCCACACAGAATGGCGTATGGGAAGAAACGAAGCAAAACGGCTTTGCCGATGGAGAGTGAGATGAATCCGATTGCCCTGACCTACGATCAGCACTTCCAATCGGCGATTGCGCAGTTGAAAGCCGAAAATCGCTATCGGACTTTCGCCAATCTGGAACGCGACGCGGCGCGCTTTCCGACGGCGCTCTGGCGGCCGGAGGGCGAAGAGGATTCGCCGCGCGAAGTGACGATCTGGTGCTCCAATGATTATCTCGGCATGGGCGGCCACCGCCGTGTCCTCGACGCTGCAAGAGATGCGCTGGATCGGCACGGCGCCGGGGCTGGCGGCACGCGCAACATCTCCGGCACCCACAATCCCATCGTCGAGCTGGAGACGGAGCTCGCCGATCTGCACGGGAAGCCGGCTGCGCTTGTCTTCACATCCGGCTGGATATCGAACCTCGCTGGCATTTCGACCATTGCGTCGCTGCTTCCCAACTGTCTCATCCTCTCGGATGCGCTCAATCATAATTCGATGATCGAGGGCATAAGGCGCTCGGGCTGCGAAAAGCAGGTCTGGCGGCACAATGACGTGGACCATCTGGAAGAACTGCTGCAGGCAGCGGGCAAAGAACGCGCCAAGCTCATCGTGTTTGAAAGCCTCTATTCGATGGACGGCGATATCGCGCCGGTCGCCGAAGTCGTGACGCTCGCCGAAAAATATAATGCGCTCACCTATGTCGACGAGGTGCATGCTGTCGGCATGTATGGCGCCCGCGGCGGCGGAATCTGCCAGCGCGAGGGCGTGGAATCACGCATCGACATCGTCGAGGGCACGCTGGCTAAGGGCTATGGCGCGCTCGGAGGCTATATTGCTGCGAGCCCGGCGATCGTCGACGCTGTCCGCAGCTATGCGCCCCAGTTCATTTTCACCACCACATTGCCGCCCATGGTCGCCGCCTGCGCCCGGGCCGCCGTGCGTCATTTGAAGGAGTCGGGTGAGGAACGCGCGCGTCATCAGCACATGGCGCGACTTACAAAGCACGCCCTGCGCGCCGCCGGCCTGCCGGTGATGGACAATAGTTCCCACATCGTGCCGCTGATGGTCGGGGACGCCGCCCGCTGCAAGAAGGCGAGCGACCTTCTGCTACGGCGTCATTCGATCTACATCCAGCCGATCAACTATCCGACCGTCGCGATCGGCACGGAACGTCTGCGCATCACACCGACGCCGCGCCACGACGAGGCTCATGTCGCCGAACTCGTCGAGGCGCTTGTCGACGTATGGTCTACGCTTGGCCTGCCCTTCACGGAATCGAAAGTGATCCCGCTTCACGCAGGCAAGCCCCCGCTCGAGGCCCATTGCACTTATTCCGAACTAAAGAGGGCCGCGGAATAGCGCGCGCAGCCCACTTCTACAATGTTACCGCGCGGTTCGAGAGAGGAGCCGGCTGACGCATTGCGAGTATCCGCCTGATTTCCGGCAGGCATGAGCCGCAATTTGTTCCGGCGCGCGTCGCCTGGCCGATCTCGGAAGGGGCGCGGCAGCCGTCCTCGACAGCAGCTTCGATTCGCTTGGAGCCGACCCCGAAACAGGCGCACACAAGCTGCCCTTCATCGCATTCTCCCTGCGTCGCGCCTCCCGACAGTATGGAGAGACGCTGCGCACTGTCGAGCTTCTCGAGAGCAAAGGCGTCGAGCGCTGCCTCCCATGCCATCATCCGCCGATCGATCGACATGAGAAACTCGGCCCGATCGTTCGCAAACGTCGCGGCGCGAAAAACACCCTTCGCATCGTCGACATATTCGACGACGTCTCCCGTCGCGGACGCCTGTCGGAGCGCATCGCGCCAGACCTCGTCGGGAACATCGCAAGCGATCCGATAGCCGACCCCGCCGGCCACCGCGACACGGGACCACCAGACATCGTCCGGCAGCCGGATGGGCTTTCTGGCGAGCACGAAGCCTTGACGCGCATAGGCGACGGGCGCGAGCGCGGCCGGGGTGGCCTTCGATTCAGGCTGTCCAGAGAACGGATCCACGAAGGGGCCGACGAGCGCGCCGACACGCGCCGAAGCGGCCGTCTCTTGCGTCCAGTGGATTGGCGCAAAGAGATGTCCTTTCGGCTGTCGATCCGTAATGATCGCACGCAGCACCGCCGAACCCCAATTTGTCGTGACCCGCGCGAAGCCGTCATGCGCAACGCCAAGCGCGCGCGCATCTTGCGGATTGATCTCGACGAAGGGGTCAGGGAAATGGCGCGCGAGACGCGGACTCGCGCCGGTCCGGGTCATGGTGTGCCATTGGTCACGCACGCGGCCGGTGTTGAGCCGCAGGGGAAACTGGCCCGAAAGCTGGCTTGCAAGGCGTGGCGGCGCGGGCGCGACGAATTTTGCGAGACCATCTCCCGTAAAGAACCCGCCCCTCGCAAAAAGGCGTGCAGGCCCTTTCCTTTCCCCCCGGCGAACAGGCCATTGCACCGGTTCGAGCGCATTATATTGAGCGTCGCTCGATAGCGCGAGTCCGCCGATGTCGAAGGCGCGTTCGCCATCATTCTCGAAGCCCGACAGGGCGGCATGTTCGCGAAACACATCGGCCGCCGAGCGGAAGTCAAATCCCGAAAATCCCATCCGCCTCGCAAAGTCCGCGACAATTGCCCAATCGGGGCGCGTCTCACCGGGCGCCGTCAGGAACGCGCGCTGCCGCGAGATACGTCGTTCGGAATTCGTCACCGTTCCGCTTTTCTCACCCCATGCCTGGGCAGGGAGGAGGATATGCGCGCCACTGTTGATCGTGTCGTTCGAAAGAACATTGTCAGAAACAACGAGAAGTTCGAGCTTGCGCAACGCCGCCTGCGCTGCATCCGCGTCGGGCAGCGAGGCGGCAGGATTTGTGCCGATGACCCATAAGGCCCGTATCTCTCCGCGCGCGATCGCGTCGAACATCTCCACGGCCTTCAGGCCTTCACTTGTCGCCATTCGCGGCGCGTTCCAGAAGCGGCGCACGCGATCGACGCTATCCGCTTCGAAGCCCATATGCGCGGCGAGGCTGGAGGCGAGCCCGCCGACCTCGCGCCCGCCCATGGCGTTTGGCTGGCCTGTGAGTGAGAATGGCGATGCGCCCGGCTTGCCAATGCGACCTGTCGCAAGATGGCAGTTGATGATGGCGTTGACCTTGTCCGTGCCCTGCGCAGACTGATTCACGCCCTGGGAGAAAGCCGTGACGACGCACTCCGTCCCGGCGAACATTTCAAAAAAGGAAACAATGTCCGTTTGGCGCAACCCGGTCAGCGTCGCCGTCTTCGCAATGTCGGGCGCAGTCGAGCGCGCCTGCGCCATTGCAAAGTCAAATCCGTCTGTATGTTTTTGGATGAACTCGCGATCGAGCGCGCCAGTCTTTTCAAGATAGACGAGCAATCCGCTAAACAGCGCCTGATCGGACCCTGGCGCGATCTGAAGGAAGAGATCGGCGCTCTCGGCCGTCGCCGTGCGACGAACGTCGATGACGACAAGACGCGCGCCGCGCTCTTCTCTGTTCCGCATGATGCGCTGGAAAAGAACGGGATGGCACCATGCCGCGTTGGAGCCGACGAGCACGATCACGTCTGCCTCATCCAGATCCTCGTAGCAACCCGGCACCGCATCCGCGCCAAACGCCCGCTTCTGTCCGGCGACCGTCGACGACATGCACAAGCGCGAATTGGTGTCGACGTTCGATGAACCGATGAACCCCTTCATCAGCTTGTTTGCTACGTAATAGTCCTCCGTCAGCAATTGGCCGGAAAGATAGACCGCAACGGCGCCTTCGCCGTGTAGGGCGATGATGTCGCTGAAAGCGTGCGCCGCCTCGTCAAGCGCTGAACCCCATGAGATGCGGACGAAGGCGCCGTCCTTTCCGCGGCGCATGGGATGGAGCAAGCGTCCGTCGAGGCCCACAGTCTCACCGAGAGCCGAGCCCTTCGAGCAGAGACGTCCAGAATTGGCCGGGTGGTCGGGATCGCCGGAGATTTTTGCGCCGCCAGCGCCATCCCTCGACGCGAGCACTCCGCAGCCGACTCCACAATAGGGGCATGTGGTGCGTGTGGCCACGATGGCCGCCGCCGACGGTCGGGCGAAGGCGTCTTCAGCGGGCGCGGTCATAATGTCCTCGAACATCGGCATTCTCAATATACGTCTTGCTGATAGCGGCCAGCCTTCTTCAGGCTCGCAACGAAGGCGATCGCTTCATCGACGCTGCGCGCGCCATATGTCGTGACCACGTCGACCAGAGCGCGTTCGACGTCCTTGGCCATGCGCTGGGCGTCTCCGCAAACATAGAAATGCGCGCCCTCGGCGAGCCACGCCCACAACTCGGGCCCCGCTTGCCTCATCCTGTCCTGCACATAAAACTTCTCGGCGCCGTCACGCGACCAGGCGAGCGAGAGACGCGTGAGGAGCCCTGTCGCTTTCATCGTTTCGAACTCATCGGCGTAGAAAAAGTCATGGGACGCACGCTGATGGCCGAAGAAGAGCCAGTTCTTGCCCGTCGCGCCTGTCGCTGCGCGCTCGTGCAGAAAGGCGCGGAACGGCGCCACTCCCGTGCCGGGGCCAACCATGATGATGGGCGTCGCCGGATTCTCGGGCAGACCGAAACCATGCGCCGCCTGCACATAGACCGGCAATGTCTCGCCCTGGCGAACGCGCTCGGCAAGGAAGGTGGAGGCCACGCCGAGCCGTTTGCGCTGGCGCACGACATAGCGGACGGAGTCGACCGTGAGGGAAAGCCGTCCCGGCGCGGCTTTGTGCGAAGAGGAGATCGAATACAGTCGCGGCTGCAAGGGCTCGAGCGCTTCGACGAAAGCCTCCGGATGGGGACGCGCGGCGGGGAATTTTTGCAATGCGGCGAGAACGTCGAGCGTGGCGGCGTCGCCGTCCGGATCCTCCCCCTGCGCAAGAAGTCGCGCCTTCTCTCGCTGTTCGCCGCCCGTCACGAAGGACATGAGCTCGAAAAGCCCGTCCGGCGCGGGCGCGAGCGACACGTCGCTCAGCAGCGTCTCGCGGAGAGTCTTGCCGCGCACCTGCGTGAGATGCGACGCCCCGAGCATGGCGATGATCTGGTCGACCAGACCGGGTTCATTCTGCGCGAAGACGCCGAAGCTGTCGCCGGCCTTGTACGAGAGACCGCACTCCGAAAGATCGAACTCGACGTGCCAGGTTTCCTTCTGCGAGCCTTCCCTGTTGAGGCGCCGGCGCGAGAGAAAGGTCGCCCGGGCAGGGTTGTCGCGCGAGCGGCCGAAGGCGGCGGGTTCCGCGGCGTCCCTTACAGGGGCCACGGACGGCGTGATTGGCTTCCCCGCCAATTCCTCCGCAAGGTTCTTCAGCATGCGCGCGGTCTCTTTGCCGCCAGGCGCACAGAGATTGAGGCGGCCTTCTCTTCCTGACGCCAGTGCGTCCGCATAGCTGTCGCAAAGATAGCCGCATTGCCCACAGTCCTGCTGCGCCATCGCGGCCATCATGCGCCGGCGCAGCGGACGCCCTTCCGCGAGCGTCATTCGCGCATCGAGTGTAAGCGTCTGGTCGTGCCATGGAGCCTCGCCATCGTCGCCCTCCGCCGTGACGCTCGACATCATCGCGGCGTTGGCTTCGGGCGTGAGCGGGAACACAGCGGAGTTCTCGGGCGCGGCGAAACCCGCAAAGAATCCGTTGAGCCAGGCGCGCTGTTCCGGTGAGAACGGCGCGCCTTCCGGAATAAGATTCTGTGGCGGCGCGCTATGGTTCATGACAGCGTCTCCAGATTGACAAGACGGCGGATCGTCTCTGTGCCGTGGCGGCGTGCGAAGGCGACGAAACTCTCCGCGTCCTCGGCGCGATGGCGGCGGTAGGCGCGCAAGATGCGGGCAACAGCCTGCGGTGCATCTTCCGCCCTCACGTTCTGCAGCAGTTCAAGCGCAATGCCGGCGTCCTCGGCAAAGCCACCGCCGACAAGGATATGATAGCCTTCGACAGTATCGCCCTCGTCATTTATGGGAACGCGCGCGCCGACGAGCCCGATGTCACCGATGTAATGCTGGGCGCAGGAATGATGGCAACCCGTGAGGTGAATGTTGATCGGCGTGTCGATCGGCGCCGTCGCCTCACAGAAGTCTGCGATCTCGGCGGCGTGCCGCTTCGTGTCCGACGCCGCAAAGCGGCAGCCGGAACTTCCGGTGCAGGCGACGAGGCCGGCGCGAATGGGAGAAGCCTGCGCCGCGAGGCCGAGCGCCTCGATCGCGAGGAGCGCCCGCGCCACCATCTCGTCGCCGACGCCGGTGAGAAGCACATTCTGCCACACGGTGAGACGCAGCCCGCCGTCGCCATACAGGCGCGCGATTTCCGCAAGCCCCCGCGTCTGCGCCGGGGTCAGTCGCCCGAGCGGCAGCAACACCCCGATCCAGTTGAGCCCTGGCTGCTTCTGTCGACGCACGCCAATATGTGCGGCACGGTCCTGACGTGGACGCGGCGCAATCGCTTCCGATGGCGCGCGGAGCAGTTTGCGACCGAGCTTCTCCTCCACGGCGGCAAGGAACTTGTCGAAACCCCACGCGTCGAGCACATATTTCAGGCGCGCCCTGGCGCGGTTGGTGCGATCGCCGTGCGCGATGAAGACGCGAAGAATCCGGTCGGCGAGTTCGACGGCCCGATCCGGCGGGACGACCACGCCTGTGTCGCGGGCGAAATCCTTGTGGCCGGTGATTCCGCCGAGCGCAAGACGGAAGTAGACGCCGGGCGCTACGCCATGCCCGTCGAGCACCTCGACGGCTTGAAAACCGATGTCGTTCGTGTCTTCCAGCGCGCCGATCGTTCCCGCGCCGTCGAAAGCGATGTTGAATTTGCGCGGCAAGCCAAAAAGCGAACGATCGTTGAGAATGTGGTGGTGCATCGCGCGCGCATAGGGGCGCGTGTCGATCAGCTCTTGCGGATCGACGCCTGCCGTCGGCGTTCCGGTGACGTTGCGGATATTGTCGGCGCCGGCGCCCTTGCTCCAAAGGCCGAGATCCTGCACAGCCTCGATGATATTCGTGGCGTTCTTCGGTTCGATCTCGCGGATCTGGACATTCGCGCGCGTTGTGACGTGAAGATAGCCGCCCCCAAATTTCTCGGCGAGCTGGGCAAGTCCAGCAAACTGCCAGCTATCCAGCGCACCGTTGGGAATGCGCAGGCGGCACATATAGGAATTCTGCGCGGGCGCCACGTAGAAAAGACCGTAATAGCGCCAGCGGAAATTATCGGCGGGCTTGGGCGGCGCATTGTCTTTCGCCTGCGTTACAAGACGCGGATAGGCGTCGAACGGATGCTCGTCCCGTTTCCATTTCTCCTGATCCACGAGCTTGCCGCCGCCGGCGACGGTGCGATCCTGCGCTTCGAGATGCGCCGCCTCCGGTCCCATCGGCTGCGGTTGTGAGGCGGTCGGTCGGCCGCCGCGCGCGGAAAGGCCCGCCGCGAATCCTTCGAGGTAGCGCTTCTGGTCGAGGGTGAAGTCCGCCGTCATCTCAGGCGGCCTTCCTGAGAGCGGATGCTCCGAACATCAATTCGTCGCGGATATCCGCGAGGCTCTCGCCCGAGCGGATGAGCTGCAGATAATCGAGAGCTCCCGTCGTATCGCCGATGAGAATCGCACCTTTGAGACGATCATCCTCCAGGACGAGCTTCCTGTAGACGCCCATGCGAGGATCCTTGCAAATGATCGGATTCGCCCCCTCACCGAGGAAATCGCCAGCGGAAAATACGCGAACGCCGGAGACTTTCAGATTGGTCGAGACAACGCTGCCCTCGTAAGCGTCACAGTGTCCGGCAAGCCGTCGCGCGAGAATGCGCGCCTGTTCATAGGCGGGCTCGACCAGACCGTAGCAGACGCCCCTATGTTCCGCACATTCGCCGATGGCGAAAATGCTCTTGTCGCTCGTCGACAGGCTATCGTCGACGATGACGCCGCGACCGACGGAAAGACCAGGACCAGCAGCCAGATCAACGTTCGGACGGACGCCTACGGCGAAAACAACTGCGTCCGTCTCCACCCGAGCGCCGTCCGCGAACTCGACCCATTGCACGCGCTCGTCCCCGCCGATTGCCGAGGCGCTGGCGCCGAGAAGGACGCGAATGCCCTTTGCTTCCACAGAGCCGAGCAACATCTCTGCGCCAACCGCATCGAGCTGGCGCTCCATCAAACGATCCATGACATGGGCGAGTGTCACCGAAGCCCCGCGCCTGACGAGGCCATAGGCCGCCTCGAGCCCGAGGAGGCCCCCGCCGATGACCAATACACTTTTGCGAGCGGCGCCGATTTCAGCGAGGGCTTCAGCATCCTCGATGCTACGAAACGTATGAACGCCGGGTAGATCGGCGCCACTGACGCCAAGACGCACAGCGCGCGAGCCCGTCGCGAGCACGAGCTTGGAATAGGAGATGCGCGCGCCGCCTTCCAGCAGAACCGAGTGTTCGCAAGAGTCGACGCGGAGAGCCTTGCGGCCGCTCAGGACATCGACGCCCGCGGCTCGCCACCATCGAGCCGGTTTGAGTTCTATGTCGGCGACCGGCACTTCGCCTGCCAGCGCCGAGGACAGCAACACGCGATTATAGGCCAGATACGACTCTTCACCGACTACGCGCACTGCGTATCTATCCGGCGCGAGCGCGGTAAGCTCTTCGACGAAGCGCGTGGCGGCCATGCCGGCGCCGACAACGACAAGCGACTCCCGTTCCATGCGTCGCTCCTTAGGCCGCTTCCACATAGCGATGCCGTTCGTAGAGGAATTGAAGCACGCGCTGACGGCATTCGAGATAGGTGGGATCGGTCGCGAGGGAAATGCGGTCCCGAGGCCGCCGCAGGGGCACGTCGAGAACCTCGCCGATCGTCGCCTGAGGTCCGTTCGTCATCATCACGATGCGGTCGGAAAGCAGCACGGCCTCATCGACATCGTGAGTGATCATCATCACTGTGTTGCCCATCTGCTCCTGCAGGGCCATGACCTGGTCCTGCAGATGCGCGCGCGTCAGCGCATCGAGGGCGCCGAAAGGCTCGTCGAGGAGCAGAACCTTCGGCTGCATGGCGAGCGCCCGCGCAATGCCGATGCGCTGCTTCATGCCGCCCGAAATCTCGCCGGGACGCTTGTCCCTCGCGTGAACCATCTGCACAAGTTCGAGGTTGTGCATCGTCCATTCATGCCGCTTGGCGCGCGTCGTCGTCGCGCCGAATACCTTGTCGACGGCAAGGCGAATATTGTCGTAGGCCGAAAGCCACGGCAGCAGAGAGTGGTTCTGAAAGACGACGGCGCGATCGGGACCGGGGGCGTTGACTTCGCGCTCCTCCAGCAGCACGACTCCGCTGGTGGCTTTGGTCAAGCCTGCCACAATGTTGAGCAGAGTGGATTTGCCACAGCCGGAGTGCCCAATGATCGAGACGAATTGCCCCTTCTCCACGCGCAGACATACGTTTTCGAGCACTTTTGTGCTGGCCCCGCCGCGAGAAAATGTCTTGTCGACGTTTTCGATCTTGAGATAGCCGGTCATGTCGTAATTTCCTCAGCTCGCTTGCGCGCCGCGTGTCGCGATGGTTCCGATGAAGGCGACAAGGCGATCGAGCATGAAGCCTGTCACGCCGATGTAGATGAGCGCTACGAAGATGTCGGGAAGGCGAGAGGAGTTCCACGCGTCCCAGATGAAGAAGCCGATCCCGACGCCGCCCGTCAGCATCTCCGCCGCAACGATCGCGAGCCAGGAAAGCCCGACGCCGATTCGCAGGCCGGAAAAAATGTATGGGGCCGCCGAAGGAATCATGATCTTCCAGAAAAATTCTATCTGGTTGAGTTGCAGAACCGCCGCAACGTTCCGATAGTCCTGCGGAATGTTGCGGATGCCGACCGCCGTGTTGATCACGATGGGCCAGATAGAGGTGATGAAGATGACGAAGATCGCGGAGGGCTGGCTGTCGCGGAATGCCGCGAGTGAAATCGGCAGCCAGGCGAGCGGCGGCACGGTGCGTAGAATCTGGAAGATCGGATCGAGCCCGCGCGTCGCCAGTTGTGATTGGCCCACGAAGGCGCCCAGCAAGATGCCGGCCACGCTCGCCAGGCCGAAGCCGACCGCGACGCGCTTGAGCGAGGTGAGCACACGCCACCCAAGGCCCATGTCCTGCGAACCCGTCTCATAGAATGGATGCAGAATCAGATCATTCGCCTCGCTCCAGATGCGCGACGGCGATGGGAGGGCTGAGTCGGGCCTGACGCACAGGAGCTGCCATACGAGAAGGATCAGCCCCAGCGTGATCAGCGGCGGAACGACCGCGGCGAAGAAATCCCTTATGTTCCCCCCGTATTTCAGGAGCAGCGGCGTGCGCCGGCGGCGGAAGGCCGCTTCGATCTCGTCGTCGTATAGCGGCGCGGCGCTGTCATTGTGCGTGACGGGCATGGTCATTCGGTTGCTCTCCCGTTTCCTCAGGCTTCTGCGCGCTTGATCGTCTGGCTCTTGAGGTAGTCCAGCGGTTTTTCCGGATCGAAGACCTTGCCGTCGAAGAAGGTTTCCTTGCCACGCGAGGTCGAGACCGGAATGTCCCTGGCGGAAACGCCCGCCATCTTCGCGGCGTCACGCCAGATGTCTTCGCGATTAACCTTGGAGACGAGGCCCTTGATGTCGGTCTTGCCTTCGAGCTTGCCCCAGCGGATTTCCTCGGTGACGAACCAGGCGTCGTGGCTCTTGAAGGGATAAGAGGCGTTGTCGCGCCAGAACTTCATCCCCTGCTTCGTGCCCTTCTCGATCCGGCCGTTCCCATAGTTGATGTCGCCCTTGAGACGGCCGGCGATGTCGGCGACGGGGACGTTGAACCATTGGCGACGACCGACGATCTCGGCGAGCTCTGCTTTGTTCTCGGCCTTGTCGCACCATTGCTGCGCCTCGATCACCGCCGCCGTCAGTGCTTTCGCGGCTCGCGGGTTCTGATCGACCCATTCGGCCCGCATGCCGAGCGCCTTTTCAGGATGCTTGGCCCAGATTTCGCCAGTGGTGCAGGCGTTGTAGCCGATGCCCTGATTGACGAGCTGCTCGTTCCAGGGCTCGCCAACGCAGAAGGCGTCCATGTTGCCGACCTTCATGTTGGCCACCATCTGGGGCGGCGGCACGACGATCGTGGAGACGTCCTTGTCCGGATCGATTCCTGCCGCTGCGAGCCAGTAGCGCAACCAAAGATCATGCGTGCCGCCGGGGAAGGTCATGGCGACCTTAACTTCCTTTCCCTCGGCTTTCTTCCTGGCGAAGGCGGCTTTCAGGGCGTCGGCTTTGAACGTCGCCTTCGCGTCCCTGTATTCGTTCGAGACGGAGATTCCCTGGCAGTCGAGATTGAGCCGCGCGAGGATGTACATCGGCGTCGGCGCATTGTTCTGCGTCACCTTGCCGGTCGCGATGAGATAAGGCATGGGCGTCAGAATATGCGCGCCGTCGATCCCGTTGGATGCGCTGCCGAGAACAAGATTGTCGCGCGTCGCGCCCCAGGAGGCCTGCTTCACGACGTCGACATCGGGCATTCCGTATTTCGAGAAAAGACCCTTCTCCTTAGCTATGATGAGCGGCGCGGAATCGGTCAACGCGATGTAGCCGAGAATCGCCTTCGTCGTTTCAGGGCCGGCGCCCGCGGCGAAGACGCCACGCGGCGCGCCGATGACCGCAGCGGCCAATGTGGCGGCCGCGCCCTTCAATGCGCCGCGACGATCCGTCAGCATCTGCGCCGAGCCGGGTTTCTCAGAGGTCTTCGACATCAACATTCCTCTTTGTCGTATCCGGCGGTGCGCGCCGGAACAAAAAAAAGCCGCTGCACGAGAAGTCCGGGGGGAGACGGACTTTCGTGACAGCGGCATTGCTGCATGGACCCTTCGACGGGCCCCTGCGCCGGGAGAAGGCGCTTTCCAGTTTTGCTTCGCAAAGTCGGCGCCAGATACGCTTTCCTTTGAAAACCTTGAAAGCTGGAGATGCGTTTTCGGCGCGGCCTGCTTCGGCGCCGCGCTCTTGTGCGGATCGGCGCCGAAATTTTAGTCGAACCGCCGGAAAACTGTCAGCACCTGGCGCCAATAGCAAAAGTCGAAAGATAGGATTCGATGTCCTCGAAAGCGGACCCAGCGAAGGCCGCGATGGGCTGCGTGTCGGTCTGCAAAGCAACGCCGGCCGCAGCGTCGAAGAACATGGGCGTGAAGACGTTCTCGACGACGCGCAGCTGATCCGGGGAGAATTTCGCCTGGCCCCAGCGCAACATCTGCGCGAAAAGCCACGCGGCCTGACGGCGATCGGGACGACCGTTCGCACGGTCGCCGAAAAGGAGATAGTCCTTGCTTTCGACGCCCGCGCCAAGACGACCGTCGAGCGTGCGTCGCAGCGCTTCCGGTTCTACACCGACCCGGTTGGGCCTTGCCAGAAGCGCGGCGACTTCATTTGTGTTCTCGTTCGCCTTGACGAAATCCGCCGCCTTCAGGCAAGCGCGGATCAGCGCTTCGACGAGTCCAGGATCGCGCTCGGCGAATTGCGCGCGCAGCGCCAAGGTCTTTTCCGGCGCCGGGTTGAAGATCGCACAGCCCGGATGCAGGATGACGCCAACGCCCTTGTCAGCTGCGACTGCGTTCCAGGGTGCGCCGACGCAGAAGCCGTCGACCTGCCCCTTCGCGAGATTGTCGACCATGTACGACGGCGGCAGCACGACGAGGCGAATATCTCTGTCCGGATCTATTCCGCCCTCCGCCATCCAGTAGCGTAGTTGGTAATTGTGAGTCGAAAAGGGAAATGTCATGCCGAAGGTGAGGGGCTCGGCGTTGCGCTCGTCGCGATCCGCGATAACGGCCTTCAGCGCCCGCGCGCTGACAGACGGATCGGCGAGATCGCCCTGTGAAACGTCACGCAACCGCGCGTAGAGATCGGGAGACACAGTGATGGCGTTGCCGTTCAGCGCGAGGTTGAAGACGCCTGCGACAGGAAGCTTCACATGGCTGAGGCCAAGCGTCGAGGCGATGGCCATCGGGGCCAGGAGATGCGCGGCGTCGTAATGGCCAATCGCGAGCCTGTCGCGAATATTCGACCAGGAGACCTCGCGCACGAGTTCGACATCGAGGCCCTCGGCCGCCGCAAAACCCTTGTCCACGGCGACAAAGAGGCTGGCGGCGTCCGCCAGGGGGATGAAGCCGATCTTGATTTTCCGACCAGCATTCATTTGAGCAACTCCGACGCCGTGATGATGGATTGGGCGATCTCGGCGATCTTCTTGCTCTCGCGCATCGCGACTCCGCGCATGAGCTTGTAGGCTTCATCCTCCGACAGCTTTTTCGCCTTCATCAGAATGCCCTTCGCACGATCAATGGTCTTGCGCTCTTCGAGATCTGATTTCGCGCGATCGAGCTCCGTCTGGAGCTTGGCGAAAGCGTTGAACCGAGACACGCACAGGTCGAGAATGGACTTGATCCGCTCCTTCTTGAGTCCATCGACGATATAGGCCGAAACGCCGGCGTCCACCGAGGCTTGAATAGAGGCCGAATCCGACTGATCGACAAACATGGCGACGGGCCGGCGGACCGCGCGGCTCACCTGAAACATCTGCTCCAGTTCGTCGCGGGAAGGATTCTCGAGGTCGATGAGAATGATCTCCGGGTCGATTGCATAGACGCGCTTGAGCAGATTGCGCGTCTCTGCAATGTGCTCGACATCACAAAATCCGGCCTCGCGCAGTCCCTCTTCGAGAATCGCGGCGCGGATCGGGCTTTCATCGACTATGACGATCTTCACGGCATGCCCTCGCGCCGCGAATAACGCGCGTGTCGCAGCAAGTGACCATCCATTGCGTTGGAGTGAGAAAAGCCGGCCGAGGCGCACTGCCCCGGCCGGCCCTGCTTAATAGTGAAGTTCGTCGAGCAGAGCGTCAACGATTTTGACGACTGCTATGTTTCCAAAAATAATCGCGGCGACAAGAGAGACGGCCTGAACGCAAGTCCATGCGGCGGCGCATGCATCGAGAATCGCAGGATTGAGCCATCTCCGCTCCTTCTGTTCCTGTTGCTTGTCGCCAAAGGCTGGCGCGCCATAGCGGCGCCGTGCGCTCCCGATAGACATCGTGAACGTTCCCTGGCTTCGAGTAGAGGGGCGCGCCCGACTTGCGGGCGCGCGGTCAGATCTTCAGGCGCAGCGACATGCCTGCCTGCCAGTTCTTCATGATCTGCGGACCATTGAGGTTCTGATAGACAGGCAGGCCCGCCTCGATGGCGACGGACGCGTTTTCGTAGCCGATGAATTTCCCGCTGATCGTCGCGCCGCCAAAAAGCTCCACGCGCTCGCCGCCATAAAAGTTCGGATTGGCGGCAGGCGCGCGCCCGCGAATCTCATTGTCGAAGCCGCGGATGTGGCCGAGCGTCGAGCCCGCGACGCGAAACGTCGTCGTCAGGCCGGGCGTCCATGTGTATCCGCCCCAACCGTTGAATTCATGGTAATCGCCCCAACGATAACCCTGGGGATTTGCGGCGAGCGGAAAACGGCCGCGGTAGGAAGCGCCCCACGACCATTGGCCCAGAAAGCCCGCATAGACGATGCCCGGCATGATGTCATAGGTGTTGCTGCCGGGCTGCAGCGCATAAAAAGCGCGGCTTGTCGCGTAGGTTCCATTGGGCTGCAGCAGGGTGAAGGTCTGTTCGTTGCTGCCGGTCGGGAAAGACATTCCCAGATTCACCTGAATGCGATGAATCTCGTCCTGATAGATGCGGTATATGCCGGATACTGTCATATCGCCGAAACCGGTCGTTCCCGTATAGCTCCTGCCCAGACGGTTCGCATTCCTGCCAAGGCCCTGGAAAGTGAGCATTTCGAGATTGCGCTCGGCCATGCCCGCCGTAACGACCACGGCGACGTCCTTCATGACTCCATAGGCAATGCCGACCGTCTGCGTTGCGAGCGACACATTCTGCGGTACGAGACGGAGCGTCTGAGCCGGATTGAAGAAGTAGGGAACGGTCGTCGCCACAAATTCGGGCGTCACGTAGCGATTGCCGATACGTTGCCCCGCCGCATTGGCGAAGTTCGCCGTGACCGACAGTCCCCACTTGCCTGGCGCCGGCATGTCGGCGCCGAACACACCCATGGGCGCAGGCGGAGGCGCCGGGGGCGCCGCCGCGGGCGCCGGCGCGGGCGAGACCTTTTTGACCACGTCCGCCGCATGGGCGCCAAAGGCGATCAGCGAGAGGGCCGCGCCGGCGAGAGCCGCATGCGGGTGAGAGCCTTGTTTTGGAAGATGGCGTCCTTTTTTCATCGTCAGCCTGCCATTCACTGCCGGCCGCGCGTTGCGCGGGCGCTGAGCACAAAAAAAAACCGCTGTCCGAGAGCTCGCACTGGTGTGCGGAAGCTTACGGAACAGCGGCGTTGCTGATTGCGACCCGCCCTTGGGTCATCGACGCGCGTCGTGGCGTTGGCGTTTCTTTTGCAAAGATCAAGCCAAGCGCGTCACGCTCAGCTGAAGCCAGTGTTTGCCTGGCGTTGGCGAGATTCTCTTTGCGTCGCCGACCGGAGCCATGCCGGTCTTTAAGACAGGCATTTGGCGAAGAATCGTGCGCAATGCCGCTTCTCTATGCCCTCGCCGCTATGCGAGGTCGGTGAGTTCGCCCGGCGCACAGTGCAGGTTCGCGGCTCTCACGCCGCGCTGGCCACGTCACTCATCGCCGGAGCCGCCCGAGAGGCTCTCTTTGAACATTGCGACCCGCCCCGCCGCACGCGCGATCTGGCCGACGACAAGCGGCGGCGTATGGGATGAAAAGCACAAGGAATTGATTTTACTGGTGCCGCAAGAGGGATTCGAACCCCCGACCCCATCATTACGAATGATGTGCTCTACCAGCTGAGCTATTGCGGCGTGCGCCTCGCTTGGCGCGGGACACTCTTATCGGCGCGCGCTTGGTTTTTCAAGCGTCCGCGCGCGAGGTTTTTGCTGGAAGCCGGTTTCACGCCGGGGAAGAGCAGGCGTCAGCGGCGAGCGCCTTTGTCGTCGGCGGGAAGCTCCGCGAGCGCCTGCTGGCGGAGCTTTTCGATTTCGAGGCGCGTTTTCTTCGCCTCGGCGCGCGCGACCTTGGCCGCGCGACGCACCGGCAGATGGCCGAGCCAGGAGGAGATGCCGCCCGCGAGGACGCCAAGCGCCATGGACGCCAGAACGACGAGGAACATGGGCGCCTCGAAAGAGGGGGCAGACGCATCGTTCGGCGCGAAGGGATCGACGCCGATTCTCACCGATCCACGATTCGCCATGGCGAAGAATAAAATGATCAGGCCCAGCGGCACGAAGACGATGATGCGCAGAACAGATTTCATGACCTCTCCCCGAAGCACATTCCGCCGCAGTCATTCTGACTGGGAAAGGCGGCTCAAATTATCCCTGGCGCGGTTCTTTCGACCGCTTGGCCCCTTTCATGCGGAAGGCGCACCAATGCAAACCGACGCGCTGTGAACTTCGACAGCGCGTCGGCCCTGGGAACCCGGCCTCACCTTCATGCCGCGTCACGCAAGGAACGCGGCCCAGGCGATCAGCCCTCGTAGTTCTCATTGAGACGCTCGCGCATCTCCTTGCCCGTCTTGAAGAAGGGCACGCTTTTCTCCTCAACCGAGACCTGGGCGCCGGTGCGGGGATTGCGGCCGGTGCGTGCGTCGCGCTTCTTGACCGAAAAGGCGCCGAAGCCGCGTAACTCCACCCGGTCGCCGCGCGCGAGCGCTGCGGTGATCTCGTCGAGGATCGTGCTGACAATAGTCTCGACGTCGCGCTGATAAAGATGTCCGTTGCGACGGGCGATGCGCTGGATAAGTTCAGATTTGATCATGAGCCGGTCCGTTTTATCAGTTTCTGATGGAAAATGGATCGCACGCCCCCGATCATCGTCCGTCGAGACCCTGCCAAATCGCCAAAAGACCGTCAAGGCCGCTGCTTCTCTCGGCGCCCGACGCCTGGTCCAGAAAACCGGCCAGAGACCCGAGCCCGAAAGCGCGCGCCGCTCCCGCCGCGCTCTCGACAAGGCCGAGGCGCTCGAGGCTCGCGCCTTTCTTCCATTCACGCACCGGCAGATCCTTGGCGAGCTTCTTGTTGGTCTCCAGCCAGACGATCGCCTCCCGCTCGCCGCCGATCACGTCGACGAGTTTCAGGGGCAGGCCCTGGCGGGCGGTGAAGACGCGGCCGTCCGCCACCTTGGCGAGTTCGGCGTCGTCCAGCTTGCGGCGCTCCTTCACGAGATCCTTGAACCAGCTGTAGGAATCGGCCACGAGGCTCGCAATCGCCGCCTTGGCCGCCTCGCTCGTCGGCTCGAAGCCGTTGGGCGACGCCTTCAGGGGGGAGGATTTGATCTCCTCCACCTTCACGCCCACCGTGTCGAGCAGCCGGTGAAAATTGGGGAACTGGAACAGCACGCCGACCGAGCCGACGAGGGAGTTGCCGCGCGCGACGATCGTGTCCGCGGCGAGGGCGGCGATATAGGCGCCAGAGGCCGCGACCGAGCCGACGACCGCGACGACCGGCTTTTTCTCGCCGACGCGGCGCAGTTCCTCATAGAGCTTCTCGGAGCCCGTCGTGGTGCCGCCGGGGCTGTCGATGGTCAGCAGCAGGGCCTTCGCCTGGCTGGACTCGCCGATCTTCTTGATGAGGTCGATCGTGTCCTTGTCCCCGGTGATCATGCCCTGGATGGACAGGCGGGCGACATGCGGGGTGAGCTTGTCGGTCGAGTCGGCGCCGCCGAGTTTTGAAAAGCCGACGAGGAGAGCGAGGCCGCCGGCCGCTATGGCCGCCATGCGCCACCAGCCGAGTTTGCGCCGCATCCGGCGGCGGTCGAGCAGATAATCCGTAGGCGCCGACATCAGCAGTCCTCACAAGTTTTCGCTTTGGCGTTAGGTAAGGTCTGCGGGGCGATTTGAAAAGCGGGCGGGAGAAACAGGTATGGCGGAACGCCTTTGAACCGGAGAAAACTCCGTCGATTCTTACAAACCGCGCCCTAGCCCGTTCCGCGTTGCGTTTCCGCCGAGAGCCAGGCCTCATAGCCCGGATCGGCCGCAGCGGCGTCGATCCTCAGAATCTCTGGCGTCTCGTAACTGTGGAGGCGGCGCACCAGCGCGGCGAGCGCCTCGTAATCCTGCGTGCGATGTTTCATCTCGAGCCGGAATTCCGAGCTTTCGACCATCTCGCCTTTCCACACATAATGGCTCGCGATCGGAAATATCTGCACGCAGGCGGCAAGCCTTGCGCCGAGCGCGGCGCGGGCAAGGGCGCGCGCCGCCTCTTGCGAATCCGTGGTCGTGACCAGAATGGAGACGCTCACCTCACCCGCCGACGACGGTGGTGAAGACCTGCCCGCCGCGGGCGAGCGTGATCTTCCAGTAATAGGCGCGGATCGACGTCGCCTTTTCGAGATCGCGCGTCGAGCCAATCTTCTGTTCGTTCACGGCGATGATGACGTCGCCGCGCTGGAGATTGAGCTGCTGGGCGAAGGAGCCGTCCTCGATCTCCGAGACGACGACGCCGTTCGCCGCGCCCTGCACCGACAGTTCTTCGATGACCGCCGGAGAAATATTCATCACGGTCGCGCCGGCGAAGGGCGATTGGCCTTTCAGCTTCACCGCGTCGCGCGGCGGGTTTTCGGGCGCGGGAGTGAGACGGATCTGCGCGACGATCTTCTTGCCGCCGCGCAGCACGCCGAGCGTCGCCTGCCCGCCGAGCGGCTTGGTGCCGAGGCGGAAACCGACGGACTCGGGATCGTCCACAGTCTGGCCGTCGACGGAGACGATGACGTCGCCGCGCTTCAGGCCCGCCTCGGCGGCGGGGCCCTTGGCGTCGACGTCGGCGAGCAGCGCGCCGGTCGGCCTGTCGAGGCCGAGCCCTTCGGCGATCTCCTGCGAGATGGTTTGCAGCGTCGCGCCGAGCCAGGGGCGCTTGACCGATTTGCCGCCGCCCTTGGCCGCCGTGAGCACGCTCTTGACCATGTTGACGGGGATCGCGAAGCCGATCCCGACCGAGCCGCCGGATTTGGAGAAGATCGCCGAATTGATGCCGACGACGCGGGCGTTCATGTCGACGAGCGGCCCGCCCGAATTGCCGGGATTGATCGCCGCGTCGGTCTGGATGAAGAAGCCGTAGTCCGAAATGCCGACATGGGTGCGCGAGAGCGCCGAAACGATGCCTTGCGTCACGGTCTGGCCGACGCCGAAGGGGTTGCCGATGGCGAGCGTCAGATCGCCGACTTCGAGCGCATCCGAGTCGCCCAGCTCCATTGTCGGAAAATTCGAGCCCTCGGTGAGTTTAAGAACGGCGAGATCGGTGCGGGGATCCCGCAGCAGGATTTTCGCGGGGAACTCGCGCTTGTCGGCGAGCGCGATCTTCACATCGGTCATGCCCTCGATGACGTGGTTGTTGGTGACGACGAGGCCCGCCGGGTCGACGATCACGCCGGAGCCGAGCGACTGCGCCGTATTGGGCCGTCCCGGCATACCGCCCTGGCCCTCGAAAAAGCGGCGGAAGATCGGATCGTCGAGGAAGGGATTGGCCGGCATGCGCTCGACGCGCGAGGCGAAGACGTTGACGACGGCGGGCTGGGCTTTCTTGACGACGGGCGCGAAGGAATAGGCGATTTCGGCCCGGTTCTTTGGGACGGCGGGCGCCTCGATCGTCGTGACCTGCGCGTGGGCAGGCGAAGGCTCGGCCTGCCGCTGCAGATAGGCCGCCGAAACGCCGGCCGCGCAGGCGAGAACCGCGAAAAGGAAATGGCGCAATTCGAGGCGCATCGGCCGCTCCGGTAAAGAGAATCGAACAGGGCCGAATATAAGCATGAAATCGGGCGGCGGGGAGAAGGCGCGCCGCACATATGGAAAAGGCGGCCACAGGGGCCGCCTTTCAAATCTGCGCGGGGAGAGGCGGATTACGCCGCTTCCTCATCGTCCAGAACCGGGCCGGAATCCTGGCCCCTGGCGTTGACGTCGCGGTCGACGAATTCGATGACCGCGAGCGGAGCGTTGTCGCCATAGCGGAAGCCCGCCTTCAGCACGCGGCAGTAACCGCCGTTGCGGTCCTTGTAGCGCGGGCCGAGCACGTCGAAGAGCTTGGCGACGAGCTTGACGTCCTTGATCTGCGCGATCGCCTGACGGCGGGCGTGCAGGTCGCCACGCTTGCCGAGCGTCACGAGCTTCTCGACGACCGGACGCAGATCCTTCGCCTTGTAGAGCGTCGTGATGATCTGCTCATGCTTGATGAGCGCCTGCGCCATATTCGCGAACATGGCCTTGCGGTGCTCATGGGTGCGGCCGAAACGACGCTTCTTGTGACCGTGATACATGTGGCTCTCCGTTGGTTATGCGCCCGCCGTGCCAAGGTACAGACGCCTTTATGTCGCGCGGGTTCGCCCCGCGCGAAGCTCAGTAATGCTCTTCGAAGCGCTTTGCGAGATCGTCGATGTTCTCCGGCGGCCAGCCGGGCACTTCCATGCCCAGATGAAGGCCCATCTGCGCGAGAACTTCCTTGATCTCGTTGAGCGACTTGCGGCCGAAGTTCGGCGTGCGCAGCATCTCGGCTTCCGACTTCTGGATGAGGTCGCCGATGTAGACGATGTTGTCGTTCTTCAGGCAGTTCGCCGAACGCACCGACAGCTCCAATTCGTCGACCTTCTTGAGCAGCGCCGGGTTGAAGGCGAGCTGCGGGATCGACGGGGCGGCCTCTTCGCGGCGCGGCTCCTCGAAGTTGACGAAGACGTTGAGCTGATCCTGCAGGATGCGCGCCGAATAGGCGAGCGCGTCGTCAGGCGTGATCGCGCCATTCGTCTCGATCGTCAGGGTCAGCTTGTCGTAGTCGAGCACCTGGCCTTCGCGGGTGTTCTCGACGCGGTAGCTGACCTTCTTGACCGGCGAATAGAGGCTGTCGACCGGAATGAGTCCGATCGGCGCGTCCTCGGCGCGGTTGCGGTCGGCCGGGACATAGCCCTTGCCGGTCGCAACCGTGAATTCGATGCGGATTTCCGCGCCGTCGTCGAGCGTGCAGATGACGAGGTCGGGGTTGAGGATCTGGACGTCGCCCGTCGCCTGGATGTCGCCCGCCATGACCGCGCCGGGGCCGGTCTTCTTCAAGGTGAGGCGCTTCACGCCCTCGCCCTGATACTTGATGGCGATGTCCTTGATGTTGAGGACGATGTCGGTCACGTCCTCACGCACGCCGGGAATCGAGGAGAATTCGTGGAGAACGCCGTCGATGTGGATCGAGGTGATCGCCGCGCCCTGCAGCGACGAGAGAAGAATGCGGCGCAGAGCGTTGCCGAGCGTAACGCCGAATCCGCGCTCGAGCGGCTCGGCGACGGCGGTCGCGACCCGCTTGGGATCGTCGCCCGGCGCCACGTCGAGCTTGTTCGGCTTGATGAGTTCCTGCCAGTTCTTCTGGATGCTCACTGGGACGCCTTTCCTTTAAGCTCCTGACGCGGCCCGCCGGGGGGAGGGGCCAGGGCCGCGCGCGAAAATGCTCGGATGAAAGTAGGCTTTGAATGCCGGGGCGTCAGACGCGGCGGCGCTTGCGCGGGCGGCATCCGTTGTGCGGAATCGGCGTCACGTCGCGGATGGAGGTGACGGTGAAACCCGCCGCCTGCAGCGCGCGCAGCGCGGATTCGCGGCCGGAGCCCGGGCCCGAAACCTCGACTTCGAGCGTGCGGACGCCATGTTCGCCGGCCTTGCGGGCGGCGTCTTCTGCCGCCATCTGGGCGGCATAGGGGGTCGACTTGCGCGAGCCCTTGAAG
>PERY01000009.1 GCA_002929055.1 Methylocystis sp.
GAGCGGCTTCGTCGGCAAGGTGACGCGCGCGATCGACGACAATGAAGTGGAATTCGAGCTTGCGCCGAATGTGCGCGCCCGCCTGCTGCGCTCGGCGATCGCCGAGGTGCGCTCGCGCGGCGAACCGGTGAAGGACGCGCCGGCCGCGCCCAAGCCCGCCGCCGAAGCGAAGGCGCCCGCCAAGAAGCCCGCCTCCGAGACCAAGGCCAAGTCTTAAAATCGGGCTAGCCCGACCGCCTTTGGCGCGCGCCCGATCTCTCTGACCGACAAGCGAAAAGATGCTGCGATTCTCGACCTGGAAAATGTTTGCGATCGTGGCGATGACGCTCGCCGCCGTCCTTGTGGTGGCGCCGAGCATGTTGTCGCCGTCACATTACGCAGCGCTGGCTGAAATGCTGCCGTCATGGGCGAAACCGCCGACCATCGTGCTCGGCCTCGACCTCCAGGGCGGCTCGCATGTCATGCTGGAAGTCGACCAGGCCGATCTCGTCAGCACGCAGATCAAGAATCTGCGCGACGACGTGCGGCGCACGCTCCGCGAGGAGAAGGTGGCGATCACCGGCGGAATCGGAACGACGCCGCGCGGCGTGCAGGTGCGCGTCGCCGACGCAGCCGATCGCGAGAAGGTGCTTCCCAAGTTCCGGCTGCTGCGCAACAGCTACAGCAGCAACATCGGCGGGCAACCGCCGCTCGAGGTGGAGACGACGCCGGAAGGCCTGATCCGCATCACCGTCACCGACGCGGGCCTGCGGGACAAGTCGCGCAAGGCCGTCGAGCAGTCTATCGAAGTCATCCGCCGCCGCATCGACCAGCTCGGCACGCTGGAGCCCAGCATCCAGCGCCAGGGCGACGACCGCGTGATGGTCCAGGTGCCGGGCCTGCAGGATCCGCAGACCCTCAAAGACCTCCTCGGTCAGACCGCCAAGCTCGAATTCCGGCTTGTCGCGGAAGCAGGCGCCAACCCGTCGGAAGTCGAGGAACTCGAACAGACCGAAGAACAGGGCAAGCTACCGATCGAGAAGCAGATCATGGTTCAGGGCGAAGACCTGACCGACGCGCAGCCGGGCTTCGACCAGCAGCGCAGCGGCGAGCCGGTCGTGAACTTCCGCTTCAACATCCGCGGCGCGCAGAAATTCGGCGACGTCACCTCCAAGAACGTCGGCCGCCTCTTCGCCATCGTGCTCGACAACAAGGTGATCTCGGCGCCGCGCATCCTCACGCCGATCACCGGCGGCTCGGGCCAGATCTCCGGCCGCTTCACTGTCAGCCAGGCCACCAATCTCGCGATCCTGCTGCGCGCCGGCGCCCTGCCCGCGAAGCTGAACATCGTCGAGGAGCGCACCGTCGGCCCCGGCCTCGGCCAGGACTCGATCGACGCCGGCAAGCGCGCGGCCTATGTCGGCGCGGGGCTCGTCGTCTTCTATATGCTCATCACCTACGGCGTCTTCGGCGTCTTCGCCAATCTGGCGCTGTTCGTGCACATCGCCTTCATCTTCGCGGGCCTGGTGCTGCTCGGCTCCACGCTGACGTTGCCCGGCATCGCCGGCATCGTGCTGACGATCGGCATGGCGGTCGACTCGAACGTGCTGATCTATGAGCGCATCCGCGAGGAGAACCACGCGGGCCGATCGATCCTCGCCTCGCTGGACGCGGGCTTCAACCGCGCCTTCGCGACCATCGTCGACTCGAACGTCACCATGTTCGTCGCCGCGGCGATCCTCTACTTCCTTGGCTCCGGCCCCGTGCGCGGCTTCGCCGTGTCGCTGGCGCTCGGCATTCTCACGACCATCGTCACCGCGGTGACCATGACGCGCATGATGATCGCGATCTGGTATCACTATTCGCGTCCGACGAAGCTGCCGATTTAAGGGGCGACCGAAACGATGAAACTCCTGCGCCTCGCTCCGGAGAACACGAAATTCCCGTTCATGCGCTTCCGGCGCGTGAGCTATCCCTTCTCCGCCGTTCTGTCGCTCATCGCCGTCGCGCTCTTCATCTTCAAGGGCATGAATTTCGGCATCGACTTCGCCGGCGGCACGGTGATCGAACTACGCGCCAAATCCGGCGCGGCGGAGGTCGGCGCGCTGCGCACGATGAGCGAAGAATTGAAGCTCGGCGACATCGAGGTTCAGGGCTTCGGCAATCCCGCCGACGCGACGCTGCGCTTCGGGCTGCAGCCCGGCGGCGACGCCGCCCAGCAGGCGGCCGTGGACAAGGTGCGCTCCGCCGTGGGCGCGAATTACGAATTGCGGCGGGTCGAAGTCGTCGGCCCGCGCGTCTCGAACGAACTCGTTCAGTCCGGCACGCTCGGCGTCGTTCTTTCGATCCTCGCCGTGCTCACCTATTTGTGGTTCCGGTTCGAGTGGCAGTTCGCTGTCGGCGCCGTCATCGCGACCATGCACGATCTGCTGCTGACGGTGGGCTTCTTCTCGATCACCCAGCTCGAATTCAACACGACGTCGATCGCCGCGATTTTGACGATCGTCGGCTACTCGCTCAACGAAACGGTCGTCGTTCTCGACCGTATCCGCGAGAACATGCGCAAATACAAAAAAATGCCGACGGCGCAGATGGTCGACATGTCGATCAACGCCGTTCTGCCGCGCACGATCATGACCGCGACCACCGTGATGCTCGCGCTCTTCGCGCTCGTCTTCTTTGGCGGCCAGGTCATCCGTTCCTTCTCGCTCGCGATGATCTGGGGCATTTTCGTCGCCACCTATTCGTCGATCTTCATCTGCTCGCCGATGCTGATCTATCTGGGCCTGCGCAACGAGGACGCGGATCGTAAGGCGGCGCCGCAGCCGGAGCCTGAAGAAGAGCCGGCATTCGAGGCCGAGCCGGAGGCTTTCGCCTCCATGTATGACGATGTCGGCGATGCGCCGGTTCCCGCCTCGCCGGCGCAAAAGCGCGCCCCGGCGAAGACCGGCGGAAAGCCGAAGCCGGGCGCGCGTCGCAACCGTCCCAAATAAGCAGGCGCCACATGACCGCCCTGCAGGGCTATGTCCCGGGCCGCTACAAGATCGACGACTACGGCAATGGCGGTTTCCGCTTCGCCGACATGTCGCATCGCGGATCGATCCTCGCCCTGCCGACCGGCGTGCGCGCTGTTGCGCCCACGGCCTGGAACGAGATCGACGCCGCGACCATCGATCTCGCGCTCGCCGACTCTGGAGGGCTCGACCTCTTCATCCTCGGCATGGGCAAGGATCTCATGCCGCTCGCCTCGCCATTGCGCGCCAGATTGCGCGACGCCGGCGTCGGCTGCGAGGTCATGGCGACCGGCCCCGCCGTGCGCACCTACAATATGCTGATCGACGAAGGCCGGCGCGTCGGCGCGCTGCTGATCGCGGTCTGATGGCGCAGGCCGCGCCCGAGCATTACGCCCATTGCGAGGCGCTGCTGCGCGAGAACGACCGCGACCTCTGGCTCGCCTGCCTCTTCGCTCCGCAGCCGGCCCGCCAGCATATCCACGCCGTCTATGCCTACGCCCTGGAGGCGGCGCAGGTCCGCGCCAAGGTCACGCAGCCGTTGCTGGGCGAGATGCGGCTGCGCTGGTGGACGGATGCGCTTTCGGGCGAGGCGGCGGAGAGCGTGCGCGCCCATCCCGTGGCGGACGCGCTCATCGACACGGCGGAGCGCTTCGAGCTTCCGCGCGAGGAGATGACGGCGCTGGCGGAAGCCCATGTCGCCGACCTCTATGACGATCCGGCGCCGGACATGGCGACCCTTGAATATTACTGCCGCGCGACGAGCGCCGGCCCCATGCGCTGGGCCGGGAAAGTTCTTGGCGCGACGTCCTCGACCGCCTTCGAGGACGCGGGGATCGCGCTCGGGCTGATGAAGGCGCTGCGCGCGCCCGCGGGGGCGCTGCTGCCGGCGGACCTTCTCGCGCGGGAGGACGCGTCGATCCACACCGACACGCCCGGCCTGCGGAAGATTCTCTTCGAGCTGCGCGACGCCGCGACGGCCCGCTATCGCGCCGCGCGCACCGCCGCCGCGTCGCTGGACGCAGGGCGCGAGGCGCTGTTGCCTGCGGCCGTCATTCCCGCCTATCTGGAGCGCATGGCGCGGAAGGACTACAATCCGCTGCGGGGCCTGGCCGAACCCTCGCCCTTGCGCCGCCAATGGATCTTGTGGCGCGCGGCGCGCGGCGTCGGTTTGTAGGTTCTGCGCGCCCCGGCGCGCATGCGCGGACAGGAACGAGGGCGATGAACCCGGACATCTATGACGAAGACAGCCGCCGCCTGCGCGTCGGCACCCTCATCTTCTTGCGCTGGATTGCGATCCTGGGCCAGGCGATCGCCTGCGTCTTCGTCTATTTCTTTCTCGGCTTCGATTTTCCCGTCGGCCTCTGCTTCGTCTTCATCGTCGCCTCGGGGACGCTCAACATCGGCCTGCGCTACGGCACATCGGGCACGTTTCGCCTCAGCGACCTCGAAGCGACGGTGCTGCTCTGCTACGATCTCGTGCAACTGAGCTTTCTTCTCTATCTGACGGGCGGAATCGCGAACCCCTTCGTCATGCTGCTCCTCGCGCCGGTGACGATTTCGGCTGTGTCGCTGCCGCGCAATCTAACGATCTTTCTCGGCATCATCATGCTCGTCGCGGCGACGTTCCTTTGCGTCGAATTCGAGCCGCTGCCCTGGCATCCGGACGAGGCGCTCAAATTCCCGATGCTCTATCGCGCCAGCATCTGGGTTTCGCTCGCCCTCTCGGCCGCCTTCATCGCGCTTTACGCCGCGCGCGTCTCGGACGAAGGACGCCTCCTCGCCACGGCGCTTGCCGCGACCGAGCTCGTGCTGGAGCGCGAGCAGCATCTCTCCCAGCTCGACGGGCTCGCGGCCGCGGCGGCGCATGAACTCGGCACGCCGCTCGCGACCATCACGCTGATCATCCGCGAATTGCAGAAGACGTCTTCGAAATGCCCCTCCGAGGGCCTGCAGGAGGATCTCACCCTCCTCGCGCAGGAAGCTGGCCGCTGCCGGGAAATTCTGGGGAAGCTCGCTTCGCTTGGGGCCGATCAGGGCACGATGATGAACGTCCTCTCCATCGACACGCTCATCGAGGAGGTGGTCGAGCCGCAACGGGAATTCGGCGTGAAGGTGGAAATCTCCAAGCGCGGCAACGGCACGGCCGCTTCGCCGGCGCTGACGCGCAATCCCGGCATCATTTATGGTCTCGGCAATCTGGTCGAGAACGCGATGGATTTTGCGGAAACGCGGGTGCGCATCGACGCCTGGTGGTCGCGCGACCTCGTCGCCATCACCATCGAGGACGACGGACCCGGTTTCTCGCCTGCGATCCTGGACAGGCTGGGGGATCCCTATCTTCGCGGGCGGCCGACCGAGCGGCGGACCAAGAACGACAGCCAGTCTGGACTTGGGCTTGGCCTTTTCATCGCCAAGACCCTGCTAGAGCGTTCCGGCGCGACCGTGGAGACCTTCAACGTGTCGGCGCCGCGTACTGGCGCGGTGGTCAGGGTCATCTGGCCGCGCAAGGCGCTGGAGATCACCGCGCCGAGCCTCGAGGCGGCCACCACCTGAGGCCGGCGCCGAGGGTCGACGCCGCAAGGTCCTTGGAGTAGGTTTGACAAAGATCAGACTGGGGGAGCGTCCGAAATGAATCGCGAAGACATGAGCGAACTGGATCGCGCTGCAGCCGAAGCGGCGCAGTCCGAGTCGCTCGGCGAAGAGGCTCTGCCTGAAGAGCGAACCTTGCTCATTCTCGATGACGACAAGCCCTTCCTGCACCGCCTTGCCCGCGCGATGGAGGCCCGCGACTTCATCGTCACCCAATGCGAAACCGTCGCGGAGGGGCTCGCCGCGCTCGAGGTGTCGGCGCCGGCCTTCGCCATCATCGACATGCGCCTTGGCGACGGCAACGGGCTCGACGTTATCCAGAAGCTGAAGGAGACGCGCCCCGATGCGCGCGGCATCATCCTGACCGGCTACGGCAATATTGCGACCGCCGTCACGGCCGTGAAGCTCGGCGCCTTCGATTATCTCGCCAAGCCCGCCGACGCCGACGAAATCTATCATGCGCTGATGGCGACGGCGATCGACAAACCCGACGCGCAGGAAAACCCGATGTCCGCGGACCGCGTCCGCTGGGAGCACATCCAGCGCGTCTTCGAGTCCTGCGACCGCAATGTCTCCGAGACGGCGCGCCGCCTCAACATGCACCGCCGCACGCTTCAGCGCATTCTCGCCAAGCGCGCCCCGCGCTGAACCGCAACGCGCGCCTCGCGTCAACCCGGTCCGGCGACTTCCCCCAGCGCATGCGCGGCGTAGCGCTCCGCGGCCGATGCGCCAAAGCGCAGGAGCATGGCGCGACGCCGCGCCGGCGCGAGCCGAAGATCCGGCGTCTCCCGTAGCAACATGCCGCCATGGGCGTCCGCGACGATGAGGCCGGCCTCCTCCGGAATCATCCCCGGATCGAGATTGGGCGAAATTGCGAAATAGAACCGGTCGCAATAATCGCGGTAGAGCGACCATTTCTGGTCGGCGCGAAAATCCTCCAGCGACGACTTCACCTCGACGATACGCAGCCCGCCCTCAGGCGTCAGCGCGACGAGATCGGCCCGCCGTCCGTTCGGCAGCGGCAGTTCGTCCAGCACGGCGAAGCCACAGGCGCGCAGATAGCGCCAGGCGCCGCGCGTGACCCGCCAGGTCGTTCCCGGCCGGCCGTCCTCTGCGCTTGCGGTCCTCGAGAGAAAGGGTTGCATCGCCGGCCCTCGCGCGTCGCCAATTTGCTGACAGGCGTGATAGTCTCCCGCAACCCGTCTGTGGCGCAAGCGCCTCCATTCCGGCATGCCGATGAAGAAGTTCCTGACCGCTCCCGCAATCGCCCTCGCCTGCGCCCTCGCTTGCGCCCCCGCGTCCGCCGCCGAGCGCGTCGTGAATATTTTCAACTGGAGCGACTATATCGACCCCGGCGTCCTCGAGGACTTCACGCGCGAGACCGGCATCAAGGTCGTCTACGACACCTATGACTCCAACGAGATGCTGGAATCGCGACTGCTGGCGGGCGCGACAGGCTACGACATCGTCGTGCCTTCGGCGACCTTTCTCCAGCGTCAGATCAAGGCGGGCGTTCTGCAGCGGATCGATCGCAAGCGGCTCGCCAACGCCGCCAACATCTGGTCCGAGATCGACGGGCGCCTCTCGATCTACGATCCGGGCAGCGCGCACGCCATCAACTACATGTGGTACACGACGGGCGTCGCCTACAATGTCGCGAAGGTGAAGGAGCGCCTCGGCAAGCCGATCACGAGCTGGGATCAGGTGCTGCGCCCGGAGGCTCTGAAGAAACTCGCGGACTGCGGCGTCTATGTGCTCGACAGCCCGGAAGACGTCTTCGCGATCACGCTCAACTATCTGAAGCTCGACCCCGACTCGAAGAACGAGGCCGATCTCAAGCGCGCGGCGGACCATCTTTCCGGCTTGCGCCGCTGGATCAAGAAATTCCACTCGTCGGAATATATCAACGCGCTCGCAAATGGAGACATCTGCGTCGCCATCGGCTGGGCGGGCGACAGCCTTCAGGCGCGCAACCGTGCGCGCGAGGCCGGCGCGGAGGTCGACATCGCCTACGCCATTCCGGTCGAAGGGGCGCTGATGTCGCTCGACAACCTCGCCATCCCGGTGGACGCGCCGCATGTCGCCGAGGCCTATCAATTCATCGATTATCTACTGAGGCCCGACGTCGCCGCGCGCAACACGAAAGCGACCAATTTCGCCAATGGCGTGGCGTTGTCGCGTCCGCTGATCGACAAATCCATCGCCGATGATCCCGCCGTCTATCCCAATGAAGCGACGATGCGGCGGCTCTTCACGGTGACGCCGGCCGACCAGCAGAAGCAGAAACTCATCACGCGGCTGTGGACCACGGTCAAGACGGGCCGTTGAGGGCGGGGCGGGCAAAGACGCCCAATGGGGCGGGGCAGGCAAGACGCCCGCTCCGCAACCCGCTTACTGCTCGTTGAGGATGCGCTTCAACAGCTCGATGACTTCGGCAAGGCTCTTGTCCTTGGCCACGAGCTCTTCGATCTTCCTGACGGCGTGGAGCACCGTCGTATGATCGCGCCCGCCGAAACGCCGGCCGATCTCGGGAAGCGACCGCAGCGTCAGCGTTTTGGAGAGATACATCGCAATCTGACGCGGGCGAACGACATTCGCTGTGCGGCGCGAGGAGAGAATGTCCGCGCGCGAGATGCTGTAATGCGATGCGACGAGCTTCTGGATGTCGTCGATCTTGACGCGCTTGGGCTCTTGCGTGCGCACCAGATCGCGGATCGCCGTTTCGGCGGTCTCCACAGATAGCGGCGCGCCGTTCAGCGTCACATGCGCAAGCAGGCGGTTGATCGCGCCTTCGAGATCGCGGCCGTTGGTGACGATCGTGCGCGCGACGTAGGAGATGACTTCCGGCGGCACATGAAAGCCGGGCTGCGTCTCCTGCGCGGCGGCGATCCGCGCCGTCAGGATCTTGACGCGCAGCGACTCGTCGAGCGGCTGGATGTCCACGCACAGGCCGCCCTTGAAGCGCGACAGCACGCGCTCGTCGAGCGTGTCGAGATCGGAGGGCGGACGGTCGGCGGCGACGACGACCTGACGCCCCGCGTCGATCAGCGCATTGAGCGTGTGGCAGAACTCCTGCTGGATGGACTTGCCCTGAAGAAACTGCACGTCGTCGATGATCAGCATGTCGATCGTGCGCAGCCGCTCCTTGAAGGCGAGCGAGGTCTGCGTGTTGAGCGACGAGACGAAGCCGCTCATGAAGCGTTCCGCCGTAAGATAGACGGCGCGGCGACGGTTGTCGTTCGTCGCATGGGCGAGCGCCTGTAGCAGATGCGTCTTGCCAAGCCCGACCGCCGCATGGGCGTAGAGCGGGTTGAACATCGGCGTGTCGCCGGGGCGCGCCTCGGCAACGCGGCAGGCGGCTGCATAAGCAAGCTGGTTCGACGGTCCGACCAGAAACGTCGAGAACGACAAACGTCGGTCGAGCGGCGAGCCCATGAAGGCGTCGCTTTCAGCGCGCGGCGCGAGGCGCCCGTTGCGGCGCGCCGTTGCGCCCGTCTCAGTCGTCTCGGGTGCGCTCGCAAAGGCCGGGGGCGTCGGCTGCGTCAACAGCGACGCGGAGCTTTCTGCGTCGCGCTCTGCGCCATTCTCGCGCGGTTTGATCCTGCGCGCAGACGTGCGCACGTCGATCGTCACACGCTCGACCTTGCCGAATTCGCTCGATGTTCGCGCCTTGATAAGAGAAGAGTAGCGAGACTGCACCCAGCTCTTCAGAAACTTCGTCGGCACGCTGAGATAGACCGATCCGCCATCTATGCGATCGAGCTCCAGCCGCGTGAACCACGAATTATAGACAGCGTCCCCAAGTTCGGCGCGCAGCCGGTGACGGACTCGCTCCCAGCGCTTCTGGTCGTTGGCGGAAAATCCGTCTCTCGGCACTTCAGCCACTTTACGTTGCTCCAGCATCTGCGACCTGCTCAAAAAATGCGCGCGAAACATCCCGGCCACGAAATACGCGGTCGTTGCGCTCATCGTCATCGGGTGATTTTCAAGGCGACGAGAAGGGTCGCCTGCTAATGCGGAAATTCAACACGGCGGACCAACTGCAAAGCCCGCTGAAGCAAATTCAACCTTTCCATAATCCGACGCGCTCTTCACTCTGGACGCAAGCGATGCGGAGAGGACGCGAAAGCTCCAACCCCCAAGGATGGTTTTGGCTCGCCGATCGTTCGTCATGACAAAACCCCTCAGAAACCGAGGCTACGAAAAGCCTCGGAGCAATGTGCTTCAGCAAGCTACGCGCCGTACGTTACGCCAGCGCGAACTGATCGCTTGATTTTACGCCGAACCGGATGGGAAGCGCCCGAACGTCACAAGCTGAGGCGCGTAGGACAGGATATCGACATTGCATCGCTCCCTTCAAACGCTCAGCCTTCAGCTGCGGTTTCGACGTCGAGCGCTTTCGTTCGACAAAAACGAAACTACACGCGAGATGCTTCACACGCAACGACCCTCGTCATGGTCGGGTCACGGTTTCGTCGCGCATGTGGCGCGCTTGCACACGCTCAGCTATGGCTCCAACTCTAAACTCATGATTCAGCGCGGCTAACAATTCAAATGCACGGAAAGTGCGTGAAGCTGCGCTTTCCCAATGGGTGCGTGCGTTCGCCGTCGACAATCGATGTCAAGTGGATGAAGCGCGACCGTTGTGTGACGGCTTAGCTACAAGAGATTGAATTGCGAGCCGTTTGCTTGCGCGCAACTTTCAAGCGAAAAAAAAAATTTCATGCGTGTGTCATCCACGCGGCATGCGCCAAACTCGACATCAGAAAAATCAAAAAAAAGCCCGGTTAGAGCGGGCTTTTTCTCATTTGCTTTACAACCTGCCGACAAGGCAAAGTCTGCACGCTAAAAGCGCAATCTGCTCAGCCTTTGGCCGACAGGGCCTTCACGCTCGCCGTCAGGCGCGAAACTTTGCGCGAGGCGGTGTTCTTGTGAATCACGCCCTTCTGCGCGGCGCGCATCATCTCCGGCACGGCGGTCTGCAACGCCGTCGCGGCGAGCGCGGCGTCCCCGGCGGCGATCGCCTCCTCGACCTTGCGAACATAAGTGCGCATGCGGCTGCGGCGCGCACGATTGACCACGGTGCGGCGCTCGATTTTGCGAACGGCTTTCTTGGCCGAAGCAGTATTGGCCATGTCTTGTGTGTCCTCGAAGCTGTGGGGCGTTCTGGTCGCCAAAAACCGATGCGGCCGCGAAATCGCGGCCACGTGGCGCGGTTTATAAGCGCGGCGCGGCCCTTTCGTCAATGGCGCCCGTCACCGGTTCTGAAAGGCGGGCTTCCGCTTCGCGATGAAGGCGGCCATGCCCTCTTTCTGGTCATGCGTCGCGAAGAGGGAGTAGAAGAGCCGCCGTTCGAGCTTCACGCCCTGAGCCAGTGTGGTCTCGAAGGCGGCGTTAACCGCCTCCTTGGCCATGAGGGCGGCCGGAAGCGGCATGGCGGCGATGGCGGAAGCGGCCTTCAGCGCCTCCGCCACGAGGTCCGCGGCCGGTACAACCCGGGAAACGAGGCCTGCGCGCTCGGCCTCCTCGGCTCCCATCATTCGGCCCGTGAGCACCAGGTCCATGGCCTTGGCCTTGCCGATCGCCCGGGTGAGCCGCTGCGTGCCGCCCGCGCCCGGGATGACGCCTATCTTGATCTCCGGCTGGCCGAATTGGGCCGTATCGGCGGCGATGATGAAGTCGCACATCATGGCGAGTTCGCATCCGCCGCCCAGCGCGAAGCCGGCGACGGCGGCGACGATGGGTTTACGGATGCGCGTCACCGCGTCCCAGCGTCCGATGAAGTCGCCGAGAAAGGCTTCCGAAAAGGTCTTGTCGGCCATCTCCTTGATGTCGGCGCCGGCCGCGAAGGCCTTCTCGGAGCCGGTGAGGACGATGCAGCCGATGTTGGCGTCGGCCTCGAAGCCCGTGAGCGCGCAATCCAGCTCGCCGATAAGCTGCGCATTTAGAGCGTTCAGCGCCTGCGGGCGATTGAGCCCCACGAGCGCGACGCGCCCGTGAGTCTCGATTTCGATCGTGTCGTAGCTCATGCGGGCCTCCCTGGTCTGCGATCAGATGTCGAAGTCGCCGGCGACCTGCTTCTCGCCAAAGCCCTGCGCGAGGGCGCGGGCGTAGAGATCTTCGAGCGTGATGTCGTCGAGCCGCGCCAGCGCGGCCTCCTCCGTCTCCGCGATCAGCGGCTCCAGAACCGCGACCAGCAGCGCGGGCGCCTGGTCCTCATCCTCTTCGGCCCGAAGCGCCACGCGAACGATTTCGCCAACGCAAAGACGGCGCCGCTCTCTTGCGAGTTCATATCCGCCCGCCGGGCCGCGCACGCTCTTTAAAATCCCCGCGCGAACCAGCGCCTGCAGCAGCGTCTCGAGGCGGCGGGGCGGCAATTCATGACGCGCGGCGAGCTCCTTGGAGGAGACGGGCCGGCCGCGCGAATGGAGCGCGACGTCCAGCGCCGCCATCAGCGCAAAGCGCGCAGGCCGAGGCAGCAGCTTCATGCGCCGGTTTCCCCGCCAATGCCCGTCGAGCCGAAGCCCCCCGCCCCGCGCGAGCTTTCGGCAAGTTCGTCCGTTTCGATCAGAATGGCGCGCGCCACCGGCGCGATCACGAGTTGCGCGATGCGCATGCCGCGCGTGATCTCGAAAGGCTGGCCGCCGTGGTTGACCAGCAGCGCCTTTACTTCGCCGCGGTAGTCGCTGTCGATGGTGCCGGGCGCATTGAGCACGGTGACGCCATGATTGACTGCGAGCCCCGAGCGCGGCCGCACTTGCGCCTCGTAGCCCGCCGGCAGCTCGATCTGCAAACCTGTCGGTATGAGGTCGCGCGCGCCGGGCTCGAGCACCAGCTTCTGCCCGGCGGGAAGCGCTGCATAGATATCGAGACCGGCCGCGCCATCGCTCGCATAGGCGGGCGCGGGCAATCCTTCACCATTCGCGAGGCGTCGGAAAGAGACATTCATTCTGCGGCCTCGCTCTTCGCAAGCCGTTCGGCAAGGCGGGCGACAAGCCGCTCGGCGACCGATTCCTTGCGCATGCGCGGCCAGCTTTCGACGCCCGCGTGCGAAACGAGATGCGCCTCATTGGCGTCGCCGCCGAAAACGCCCGAGCCTTCCGAGACGTCATTGGCGACGATGAGGTCGCAGCCCTTGCGCAAAAGTTTCTCCCTAGCGTGGGGAATCACGTCGCGCGTTTCGGCGGCAAAGCCGACGACGAGGCGCGGCCGCTTCGGCGAACGCGCCACGCTTGCAAGAATGTCGGGGTTTTCGACGAGCGCGAAAGACGGAGCCGAGGCCCCCTGCTCTTTCTTTATCTTCTGCGCGGCGGCCTCGACGCGCCAGTCGGCCACCGCCGCCGCGCCGATGAAGACGTCGGCCGGCAGCGCAGCCTCCACGGCGGCGAACATCTCGCGCGCGCTCTCTATATGAATCACCTCGCAGCCGCGCGGATCGGCGATCGTCACCGGGCCGGAAACGAGCGTCACCCGCGCTCCGGCCGCGGCGGCCGCCGCCGCGATGGCGTGGCCCTGCTTACCCGAGGAGCGATTGGAGATATAGCGCACGGGGTCGATCGCCTCATGCGTCGGCCCGGAGGTGACGATGACGTGGCGGCCGGAAAGCGGTCCGTCTGTCCGCGGAACGGGCAAGGGCAGGCGCGTATCCGCCTTGATCGCCGCCTCGACCGCCGCGACGATCTCCAGCGGCTCGCTCATTCGGCCGGGCCCATATTCGCCGCAGGCCATCTCGCCGTCGTCGGGGCCGGCAAACAGCGCGCCGTCCTGCCTCAAGGTCGCGACATTGCGCTGCGTCGCGGGCGCGAGCCACATGCGGACGTTCATCGCCGGCGCAAAAAGCGCGCGCTTGTCGGTCGCCAGCAGCAGCGTGGTTGCGAGATCGTCGCAGAGCCCCTGCGCGGCGCGGGCGAGAAGATGCGCGGTCGCCGGGGCGACGACGATAAGATCGGCCTCGCGCGAGAGCTGGATATGGCCCATCTCCTGCTCGTCCGTCGCGGAGAAGAGATCGTCGGAAACTTTCTCGTTCGTGAGGCTCGTAAAGGCGAGCGGCGTGACGAATTCCCTGGCGGCGGCGGTCATGACGACGCGCACACGCGCGCCGCGTTCGCGCAGACGGCGCACGAGATCGAGCGACTTATAGGCCGCGATCCCGCCGCCGACGACAAGCAAAATCCGCTTGCCTTCAAGGCTTTGCGTCATTACCTGCCCGACCAATCGGCTGCTCCCTCGCTCGTTGCGCGCGGAGAATACAGATTTTGGCGCGCAAGGCCAAAGTGGCTATCGGCATGGACCTTTCGAGGCCGGGCCGATAGGCTCCGCGATCCCTCGTCCAAGGCGAATCCATGACCTTTTCCTCCCTTCTGCGCCTGCCGCCTGGATTGCTGCTCGCGTTGCTCGTTTTCCCAGCGCCGTTGCAGGCGCGCGACAAGGAGCGCCCTGCCGTCAACATTCCGCCGGAGGCGACGGCGCCGGCGCCCGAGCAGAAGCTGGCGACCCGGGGCCGCACCTTCGTGCCGCTGCATTCGACGCTCATCGGCCACGGCGGAGTCACCCGGCTCAACTTCTCCGGCACGCTTTCGATCCACAACGCCTCGGCGACGAATCTGCTGGCGGTCGAGAGGGTCGACTACCGCAGCGGCGCCGGCGAAGTGGTCGAGGCCTACGTCACGGAGCCCCTCTATCTGAAGCCCTACGCCTCGATGCAGATCGCCATTGCGCAGGACGACGTGCGCGCGGGCGTGGGTGCGAGTTTCACGGTGGACTGGTCGACTCCCGCAGGTGGCGACGAGCCCGTCATCGAGGCGGCGATGGCCTCCTTCGTCGGGACGCACAGCTACAGTTTCCTCTCGCCCGGCCGGCGGGTCGCGCGCCCGCAATGACCTGTCCGACCGCGCGATGAGCCCGCCCGCGCCGCTCGTGCGGCGCCTCACGCTTTCCGATTACCGCTCCTACGCTTCGGCGCGCTGCGACATTGGCGCAAGGCTCGTCGCGCTCACGGGCGAGAACGGCGCCGGCAAGACCAATGTGCTCGAGGCGCTTTCACTCTTCTCGCCCGGTCGCGGACTGAGGCGTGCCGAGCTCTCCGAATGCGCGCGCCGCGACGGCGCCGGCGGCTTCGCCGTGTCGATCGAGATCGAGAGCGAAGGCGCGACGGCGCAACTCGGGCATGGGCTGACGCCGGAGGGCGAGCGACAGTTTCGAATCGAACGCGCGCCTGTCGGCTCTGCGCGCGCCTTCGCCGATCACATCCGCGCGCTGTGGCTCACGCCCGCGATGGACGGGCTTTTCATGGGGCCGGCTGGCGAGCGGAGGCGCTTTCTCGACCGTCTTGCGCTCGGCGTCGACGCCGATCACGGCGCGCGGGTGAATAAGCTTGAACGCGCGCTGCGCAATCGCAACCGATTGCTGGAGGAAGGCGTCTCCGACCGGCGCTGGCTCGACGCCGCCGAACAGGAAATCGCCGCGCTGGGCGTAGCGGTAGCGGCGGCGCGGCGCGAGACGGTGACGCGGCTCGCTTCCCTCATCGTCGCAAGCGAGAGCGTGTTTCCCTGGGCGGAAATCGCTATCGACGGGGAAGTCGAGAAGCGCCTCGGGACCAGCTCAGCGCTCGCGGTCGAGGAATGGATGCGCGACGAACTCGCCGCCACCCGCCGCCGCGACGCCGCCGCGGGCCGCACGCTCACCGGCCCGCAGACGAGCGACCTCGCCGTGCGCCACGGCCCCAAGGACGAAGCCGCGCGCGACTGCTCCACCGGCGAACAGAAGGCGCTGCTGATGGGCCTCACTTTGGCGCATGCCCGCCTCGTCGGCGAGATGACCGGCAAGGCGCCGCTGCTGCTGCTGGATGAAGTCGCGGCGCATTTCGATCCGAAACGGCGCGAGGCGTTGTTTGCGGAACTGGAGACGCTAGGCGGCCAGGTCTGGATGACGGGCGCGGACCCGCTGCTGTTCGCGTCGCTCGAAGGACGCGCGGAGACGTTGCTGGTGACGCCGGGGAGGATTATCAAAACCTGATGCGTCATTGCGAGCGAAGCGAAGCAATCCAGAGCCGCGCGCGTCGCTCTGGATTGCTTCGTCGGCTTCGCCTCCTCGCAATGACGGCCGGTGCGCTTACGGCCGCATCACCGCCTTGATGCAGCCGTCCTTGCGGTTGCGGAAGGCCTTGTAGAGCTCCGGCCCCTCCTCCAGCGTGCCGTGATGCGTGACGACGAAGGAGGGGTCTATGTCGCCGCGCTCGATGCGCTCCATCAGCTTGCGCATATAGCGCTGCACCGGCGTCTGCGCCATGCGGAAGGTGAGGCCGCGATTGAGCGCCGAACCCATCGGGATCTTGTCGACGAAGCCGCCATAGACGCCAACGATCGACACTGTGCCGAAGTTGCGGCAGCAATGAATCGCCTGGCGCAAAACATGCGGTTGATCGGTCCCCAGATACGCCGCGACCTTCGCGCGGTCGATGAAGGAATCGATACTGCCTGTGGGATCGGGCTCCGTGCCGACAGCGTCGATGCAGGCGTCGGCGCCCCGGCCCTTGGTGAAGCTTTGAATCGCCTCATAGACGTCGACCTTGTGAAAATCGAGCGTTTCCGCGCCGGCCTTTTCGGCAAGCGCCAGGCGCTCGGGAATGTGGTCGATGGCGATGACTCGCTCGGCGCCGAGCATGAAGGCGCTGCGTATCGCAAACTGTCCTACCGGCCCGCAGCCCCATATGGCGATCGTGTCGCCGGGTTTGATGTCGCAAAATTCCGCGGCCATGTAGCCGGTGGGGAAGATATCGGAGAGAAACAGCGCCTGATCGTCGGTGAGCGTATCGGGCACCTTGATCGGTCCCGCATCCGCGTGCGGCACGCGCAGATATTCCGCCTGACCGCCGCGATAGCCGCCCAGGAGATGCGAATAGCCGTAAAGCCCCGCTGGCGAATGGCCCCACAGAGCTTCGGCCTTCTCATGATCGGGGTTCGTGCGCTCGCATGCGGAAAAAAATCCGCGCTGGCAGAACCAGCATTCGCCGCATGAAATGGTGAAGGGCACGACGACGCGGTCGCCGGCTTTGAGATTCTTCACGTCAGGGCCGACCTCGACAACCTCCCCCATCGTCTCGTGCCCCATGACGTCGCCATGGTGCATCTGGGGAATGACGCCGTCGTAGATGTGTACGTCCGAGCCGCAGATGGCGCAGGCCGTGACCTTCACGATGACGTCGCGCGGGTCTTCAATTCCGGGGTCCGGAACGCTTTCGCAACGAATGTCGCCTTTGCCGTGAAAGGTGAGCGCTCTCATATACAATGCCTTCGGTTCCGCCGGACGCGGAAATGCCGCCCGCCCAGGCGCGCGCCCCTGTGAGCAACTTGCGCCGCTATCGATGGTTCCCGCCGCCGCAGCGCACGTCATTGCGAGGAGGTGAAGCCGACGAAGCAATCCGAAGAATCATTGACGCCTCTGGATTGCTTCGCTTCGCTCGCAATGACGGACGGCAAACTCGCGCTCGCGTCCTGTTCATGCTAACTGCGCGTGATGCCCCTGCCACTCGAAGCGCGTACGCTGCTCAAATCCGTCTTCGGCTATGACGATTTCCGGCCCGGCCAGGCGGAGATCGTCGCCGCCGTGCTCGACGGCGGGCCGGTGCTCGCGGTCATGCCGACAGGCAGCGGCAAGTCCATGTGCTACCAGCTTCCGGCGATCATCGAGGATGCGCTGACCGTCGTGGTCTCGCCGCTCATCGCGCTGATGCGCGATCAGGTGCAGCAGATGCGCGCGCTCGGGATCAGCGCGGCGACTCTCAACTCCATGAACAGCCCGCAGGAGAACGACGACGCCCGCCGCGCCATGCGCGAGGGCGAACTGCGCCTGCTTTTCATATCGCCCGAAAGGCTCGCGATGGACGGCCTCGTCGCCGAGTTGCGCCGCGCGAACCCCCGCCGTCTCGCCATCGACGAAGCGCATTGCGTCTCGGAGTGGGGCCATGATTTCCGTCCGGAATATCGCGAGATCGGCCGCGCCGCCGAGGCGCTGGGCGATATTCAGGTGATCGGCCTCACCGCCACAGCCGACGCCGCAACGCGCGAAGACGTTGCGCGGCGGCTCTTTCCCTCGCCGCCGCAGCTCTTCCTGCACAGCTTCGACAGGCCGAACATTGCCCTGAACTTCGCCCTGAAGGACCAGCCACGCCGACAGCTTTCGGGTTTTCTGGAGCGCCACAAGGGGGAGAGCGGCATCATTTATTGTTCGTCGCGCAAACGCACGGAAGAGTTCGCCGCCTATTTTGCAGAGCAAGGCTATGACGCGCTGACCTATCACGCAGGACTCGAACAGGAGACGCGCAACCGCAACGGCGACCGTTTTCTGCGCGAAGATGGCGTGATCGCCGTCGCCACCATCGCCTTCGGCATGGGCGTCAACAAGCCGGACGTGCGTTTCGTCGCTCATGCCGACATGCCGTCCTCTGTGGAAAGCTATTATCAGGAGATCGGCCGCGCGGGCCGCGACGGCCTGCCCGCCGATACGCTGACGCTCTACTCTCTCGACGACATGGCCTTCCGCCGCCGTCAGATCGACGAAAAGCAGATCGGCGAGGAACGCCGCCGCATCGAGCAGGATCGCTTCTCTGCCCTGGCGACGCTCTGCGAGACGCCGCGCTGCCGCCGCCAGACGCTGCTCGCTTACTTTGCCGAAGAGGCGCCGGCCTGCGGGCGTTGCGACGTCTGCCAGGGCAAGGTCGCCGTCTTCGACGGCGCGATCCCCGCGCAAAAGGCGCTCTCCGCCGTTTATCGCACCGGCCAGCGCTTTGGCGCGGGCCATCTGGCCGACGTGCTGCGCGGCGAGGCGAGCGACACCGTGCGCCGCCACGGACACGACGCGATCAAGACCTTCGGCGCCGGCAAGGAACATTCGAAAGCCGAATGGTCTTCGATCCTGCGCCAGCTCTTCGCCGCCGGAGCGTTGCAGACGGCGAGCGCGGAGCATGGTGGCTTTGCGTTGACGCCAAAGGGCGAGGACATACTCTTCGGCCGCGCTGCGATCCTGCTGCGCAGCGATCCCGCGACGAAGCGGGAGCGCCGCAAGCAGGACACGGAGCATCTGGATGAAGTGACCGACCGCATCCTCACGGCGCTCAAGCGCAAGCGGCGCGAACTGGCGCAGGCGGAAGGCGTGCCCGCTTACGTCATCTTCGCCGACCGCACGCTGATCGACATGGCCGAGAAGCGCCCCGCGACGCTGGATGAGATGCTCGCGGTGCATGGCGTCGGTGAGCGCAAGCTGGCGCAATATGGGGATGCGTTTCTGGAGGCGCTGGAGCAGGCGCTGCGGTAGGCGCGAGCGCCGGCGGCCTCCAAAAGACCGCTCCGTCATTGCGAGCGCAGCGAAGCAATCCAGAACCCGGCCCGCTGCTCTGGATTGCTTCGCTTCGCTCGCAATGACGGGGGCCGCAAGTCCCTTGGCGCCCCGGTTGCAAATTCCCCGCAACCGAAAGGCGCCGACCCCATGAAATTCTACATGACGCCGGGCTCCTGCTCGACCGGCATCCACATTCTGCTCGAGGAAATCGGCCTCGTTTTCGAGGCTTGCGTTCTCAATCTGCCACGCGGCGACCACCTCGCGCCGGACTATCTCGCCATCAATCCGCACGGCACGATCCCGACGCTGGTGCGCGACGACGGAACCGCCTTGACCGATTTCGTCAGCATTGCGACATGGCTGGCGCAAAGCTACCCGCGCCGCAAGCTCCTGCCCGACGACCCGGTCCTTGCGGACGAGGCGCGCGCCCTGCTCGACTTCTGCACCCGCCATATCCACGGCGAGGGTTTCCGCCGCGTCTTCACCCCCGACCGCTATGGCCCCGATCCGGACGCGACCATCGCCGAAGGTCACGCCATCGCCGCCTCCGCCTTCGAGGCCGTCGACCGCGAGATCGCTGGCCGGGAATATGCGGCGGGCGCCTTCTCCATCGCCGACGCCGCGCTGTTCTATGTCGAGTTCTGGGCCGACAAGGTCGGCATGCGCCTGCCGCCGCATTGCCTCGCCCATTACCAGCGAATGAAGTCACGGCCCGCCGTGCGTCAGGTGCTGGCGGAGGAGGGCTATCGCTGAAGTTTTCCCGCGCGGGAGCCACGCCTGAAAATCGGATCGGAAACTAACCTTTTTTCAATATCTTATGAAAGAAGGAAAACCCGCCGCAAAAGGTGCATTCGCCTGTCGTTCCGGAGTAGAATGGGCCGCACGAATCAAAGGCCCGGATCTCCCGCCGAAGCGAGCGAAATGACCGACAACGAAAAGCCGAACGACCCCGCCGATTATGGCGCCGACTCCATCAAGGTGCTGCGCGGACTCGACGCGGTGCGCAAGCGCCCGGGCATGTATATCGGCGATACGGACGACGGCACCGGCCTGCACCACATGGTCTATGAGGTCGTCGACAACGCGATCGACGAAGCCCTCGCCGGCCACGCGACGCGCGTCACGGTCACGCTCAACGCCGACGGCTCCTGCACCGTCACCGACAACGGCCGCGGCATCCCCACCGACATCCACCACGAGGAAGGCGTGTCGGCGGCCGAAGTGATCATGACGCAGCTTCACGCGGGCGGTAAGTTCGACCAGAACTCCTACAAGGTTTCGGGCGGCCTGCATGGCGTCGGCGTCTCGGTCGTCAACGCCCTGTCCGTATGGCTCAAGCTGCGCATCTGGCGGAACGGCAAAGAGCACGCGATGGAATTCGCCAATGGCGACGCCGTCACCAAGCTCGCGGTCGTCGGCGACGCGCCCATCGATGACGGCAAGCCCAAGCGCGGGACGGAAGTCACCTTCCTGCCCTCGACAGCGACCTTCACCATGGTCGAATTCGACTATGCGACGATCGAGCATCGCCTGCGCGAACTCGCCTTCCTGAACTCCGGCGTGCGCATCATCCTCACCGACGCGCGCCATGCCGAGTTGAAAAGCGAGGAGCTTTTCTACGAGGGCGGGCTCGAGGCTTTCGTGCGCTGGCTCGACCGCGCCAAGTCGCCGCTCGTCGCCTCGCCGATCCTCATCCGCGGCCAGCGCGAACATATCAATGTCGAAGTCGCGCTGTGGTGGAACGACAGCTATCACGAGAATGTGCTGGTCTTCACCAACAACATTCCCCAGCGCGACGGCGGCACGCATCTCGCCGGCTTCCGCGCCGCGCTGACGCGCCAGATCACGGGCTACGCGGATTCGTCCGGCCTCACAAAGCGCGAGAAAGTCGATCTCACCGGCGACGATTGCCGCGAGGGGCTCACCTGCGTCTTATCGGTGAAAGTGCCGGACCCGAAATTCTCCTCGCAGACGAAGGACAAGCTCGTTTCGTCCGAAGTGCGTCCGGCGGTCGAGAATGTCGTGAACGAAATGCTCGGCCAGTGGCTGGAGGAACATCCCGCCGAAGCCAGGACCGTCGTCTCGAAAGTCTGCGAGGCCGCCGCCGCGCGCGAAGCGGCCCGCAAGGCGCGAGAACTCACGCGCCGCAAGGGCGCGCTCGACGTCGCGAACCTGCCGGGCAAGCTCGCCGACTGCCAGGAGCGAGATCCGGCCAAGGCCGAACTCTTCATCGTCGAGGGCGACTCGGCCGGCGGCACCGCCAAGCAGGGGCGCGACCGCGCCTTCCAGGCGGTGCTTCCCCTGCGCGGCAAGATCCTCAATGTCGAGCGCGCGCGCTTCGACAAGATGCTCGGCTCCGAGCAGATCGGCACGCTGATCACGGCGCTGGGCACGGGCGTCGGGCGCGACGAATTCAACGCCGACAAGCTGCGCTATCACAAGATCATCATCATGACCGACGCCGACGTCGACGGCGCCCATATCCGCACGCTGATCCTGACCTTCTTCTACCGGCAGATGCCGGAACTGATCGATCGCGGTCATATCTTCATCGCGCAGGCGCCGCTCTACAAGGTGAGCAAGGGCAAGTCGACGCAATATCTCAAGGACGAGCGCGCGCTGGAGGATTATCTCATCGACGCGCTTCTCGACGGCGCCGTGCTGCGCACCGGTCGCGACGACCGCGCGGGCGGCGATCTGCGCAAGGTGCTGGAGGACGCGCGCACCTTCCGCACCGTCATGGGAAGCCTGCATTCGCGCTACGACCGCCATGTCGTGGAGCAGGCGGCGATGGCCGGCGCGCTGAAGCCGCATGGCCAGAACGGCGAAGCCGAAAAGCTCGCGGCGGAGGTCGCGCGACGCCTCGACGCCATTGCGGAAGAAACGGAACGCGGCTGGACCGGCGAACCGCGCGAGGGCGGCTATGTCTTCAGGCGCACGCTGCGCGGCGTCGCGCAGGCTGTGGTTCTCGACGCGGCCATGCTGAATTCGTCCGAGGCGCGCAAGCTGCATGAGCGCGCGGAAAACCTTCGCGACATCTTCTCCGCGCCCGCGACTCTGGTGCGCCGCGGCGACGAAGCGCAACTCGCAGGCCCCATCGCGCTCTACGAGGCGATGAACCAGATCGGCCGCAAGGGCCTCGCGATCCAGCGCTACAAGGGTCTTGGCGAGATGAACGCCGAGCAGCTCTGGGAGACGACGCTCGACCGCGACGCGCGCTCGCTGCTGCAGGTGAAGGTGAAGGAAGCCGCCGAAGCCGACGACATCTTCGTGAAGCTGATGGGCGATGTGGTGGAGCCGCGCCGCGAGTTCATTCAGGAGAATGCGTTGAGCGTGGCGAATCTGGATGTGTAGGAAGTTTGTATTGTTATCGGATCACGCAAGATGCGCAGCGTGTCGGCTGCAACTGCACGCCTGACGAGGGACGAATGAGAATCGCCTTCGTCATCGCCGTTTTTGCCGCGCTCACACAGGTTGCGTTCGCCGAAGTCCGCTTCGGCAAGGATGTTTTCATCGGCGGCCACGACGCCTCCAACCAGACCTTCAACAGCCAGCGCCGCGGCGAATATTACCTCTATAACGGCAAGCCCCCGCATGAGGGCTGCGCATGGCGCGCGAATGGCGACGGCTCGCGCACGAAGGTCTGTCATCTGCAATCCCGGCGTCGATGAGCGCTGCCCGCCTCCTCGTCTGCGTCGGCCCCAATTGCGACGCCAGGGGCCGCGGGCGCGCCTTGCTGGCGGAGGTTCAGGCCGCGCTCGCCGCGACCTTTCCCGACGAACTCGCCGACGGGCGCCTCAAGCTCTCCACGCGCGATTGCCTGCGCCTTTGCACGCGCGATCCTGTCGTGCGGATCGAGCCCTCGGGAGATGCGTTTTCAGACCCGGAGATCGACGACTTGATGAGCGAGATCGCGGTGGCCCTGAAATAGTTTTCGCGGCGCTCCAAACGTCATGGCCGGGCTTGTCCCGCCATCCACGCCGGGACGTTGCACGTTCAATCCAAAATGATCGCAGCTGCGTTGCGTGGATGCCCGCGACAAGCGCGGGCATGACGCGGAGAGGCAGGCCCCTCAAAACTGCGGCTTCGCCACCATCAGCCAGAAGATCACGAGCATGGCGATGAAGGCCGGCCAGCCGAGCGCGAACCACCATCGGAAGTAACGCTTATAGAGCGGCGGCAGCGGCGCGCCGGTCTCCAGACATTCCTCCGCGATACGCGCCATCTTCACCTGCAGCCACACCACCGGCAGCCAGCAGGCGCCGACGAAGACGTAGAGGGCGATCGAGGCCAATATCCAATGGCTGTCGAGCGGCCAGCCCTGCTCCAGCGCAAGCGCGACGCCCGTCACAGGCTGGATGATCACGGCGGGCGTCGTGAATATCCAGTCGGCCAGAACGACATTCTTGTTGCCTGTGACGATGGCGCGAAGATCGCCGCGAAGATTGCTCGCAAGCCCGTGAAACGCCGTGCCGAGCCCCGTGCCGAACAGCACCGTCGAACTCAAGATATGAACCCATTTGAGAAGCGTGACGTCGAACATCATTCCGCCTCCAGGGCCATCATCACAAGAATCGCCGCCGCGATCGGGAGGTTTTTCAGGATAGGTCCGAAAGGATGCAGCCAGAAATCATTCGGTAGCCGCGCAGCGAGCAGCGTGAAGATCGCCATGGTGGCAAGTTGCAGCCCGCCGACAAGGACCGGCCGCCAGCCTCGCAATAGCTGCACGCCAAGAAAGAGATCGACCGCCGCGCCGCCGTAGAGCGCCGTCGTCGCCACTGCGCCGGTGAGGCCGATGAGCCCCAGCATGTGATAGCTGTTCTGGATCGGATAAAGCCCGAAGGAGAGAAGGCCCGTCGCGATCCACAAAAGCGCGAGGCTCCAGCGCAGCACGGAGCGCAGGAAGAAGAGTCGCGCCGCCATGCGGTCAGCTTCGGAGGCGGGCTCCTGCGCGAGCGCAATGCGCAGATCGCGCGGCGGGCGCCCCAGCACGGCGGTCAGCGGCGCAGGATCGGAGACATTGCCACGCGACAGCATCTTGATGACGTCGGGGTTGAGCGGACCGCTCGTGAAGCGCCCGCCGACGCGCGTCGCAAATTCGAAAAGGCGGTCGGGGATGCGCACGGAGCCGGTGGGCGGCAAGCCGAGCCAGTTGCGCAGGATCCGCGTCAGTTCGAAGGCGCTCATCGGCTCCGGGCCGACCACGTCGATGGTGCGCGGCGAGGCGGCGCCCCCCGCGAGACGGGCCACAAGCTCGGCGAGATCGTCGACATGGACGGGCTGGAAGCGCCAGTCGTCGCGCCCGATGCGCGGCAGCGCCGGCAGCGCGGCGGAAGCGAGAAGCCAGGCCGTGCTGGCGCCGCCCCGCCCCACAACCACCGATGGACGCAGCACCCGCCAGTCGAGACGCGCGCCATGCGGATCGGCGTCGGCGAAGAAGGCCTCCGCCGACCCCTTGCTGCGCTGATAATCCGTCTCCCCCTGAGGGGCGGCGCCCAGCGCCGAGATATGGATGAAACGCGCCGCCCCGGCCGCGATGCAGGCGGAAAATAGTCGCATGGCGCCTTCCGCGTGGACAGCGTCCATCGTGTTGCCGCCCTCGTCGCGGACGAGGCCTGCGCAGTTCACGACGACATCGAATCCCCGCACCTTTTCGCGCAGGTGCGCGGCGTCGTCGCGCGCGATGTCGACCGCTCGCCGGCCGGCCGCCATCACGTCATGGCCCTCGGCCAACAGGCGTCCCGTGATATGGCGGCCGATGAAGCCGGTTCCGCCGATGATAAGCATTCGCGCCAAAAGCGTCTCCTTTCGCGCGTGAAGGCAAGCCGCCGCCAACCATATAGGCCCCTCCCCCGCGCCCGCCCTGCGTTTTGGGCGATTTCATGCGATAAGGAGGCATGTCGACGATTCGAAATGCATTCGATCCGGGCTTTGGCGTTTACGTCCACTGGCCGTTCTGCCTCTCGAAGTGCCCCTATTGCGATTTCAACAGCCATGTCCGCCGAGGCGACGTGGATGAAGACCGGTTCGTCGAGGCCTTCTCGGTGGAGCTGGCGCATCGGGCGAAGCTCGCGCCGGGTCGGGAGGTGCGCTCCGTGTTCTTCGGCGGCGGCACGCCTTCGCTGATGTCCCCCTCGACGGTCGAGGCCATACTGGGCCAGATCGCCAGGAACTGGACGATCGCCAGGGACGTCGAGGTGACGCTCGAGGCCAATCCCACCAGCGTCGAGGCGTCGCGCTTCAAGGGCTTCAAGGCGGCGGGCGTCAACCGCGTCTCGATGGGCCTGCAGGCCCTCAACGACATCGACCTCAAGGCGCTGGGCCGCCAGCATTCCGTCGCAGAGTCGCTGATGGCGCTCGACGTGGCGAACTCGGTCTTCGAGCGCACCTCCTTCGATCTGATCTACGGCCGCACCGGCCAGACCGCCGCCGCATGGCGCAAGGAGCTTGACCTCGCGCTCACCCGCGCGCCCGAGCATGTCTCGCTCTACCAGCTCACCATCGAGCCGGACACCATGTTCGAGCGCATGGTCAACGCCGGCAAGATGACGGTCCCGGACGTGGACACCCAGCGCGCGCTGTGGGACGTCACGCAGGAAATCACCGCGCGGCACGGCCTGCCCTCCTACGAGGTCTCCAACCATGCGCGCCCCGGCGCCGAGTGCCGGCACAATCTCGTTTATTGGCGCTATGGCGAATATGCCGGCGTCGGTCCCGGCGCCCATGGCAGGCTCGTGACGACACGCGGTCGCCGCGCCCAGGGCTGCGAGCGCCATCCAGAAATGTGGCTCACCTGCGTGGAGACCGAAGGCCACGGCATCGTCGAAGACGAGTTGCTGAACCCGGAGCAGGAGGGCGACGAGTTTCTGCTGATGGGCCTGCGCCTTCGCGAAGGCATTGATCCGCAGCGCTATTTCCTGCTCACTGGCAAGAAGCTGTCGCAATCGCGCATCAGCGAACTCATCGGCGACGGCCTCGTCGAGGTCACACGCGAGAACCGGCTGCGGGTGAGTTCGGAGGGATTTCCCGTGCTCGACGCCGTTGTCGCCGATCTCGCGGCCTGATCGCGTCTGACGGTCAAGTCGACATATAGCAAAACCTTGGGTAGAATTTTTGCGCTGACGCAGCCTTGCTGTGCATCAGATTAGTCTCTTTGGAGAATCCCGTATGTCCATTCTCACAGACATTCTTGTTCAGGCCGTCGCGGGCGCGCTCGGCGGCAAGGCGGCCGGCAAGGCGCAGAAGAGTGAAAACGCCATTGGCGACCTGATCAGCGGGGCGCTCGGCGGCGGACTCGGCGGCCAATTGCTCAGCACGATCATCCCCTCTCTCGCCGGCGCGGCGAGCGGCGGCGGCGGCTTCGATCTTGGCGTCATGCTCGGTCAGGCTGTCGGCGGCGGCGTGACGGGCGCGGTGGTCACGATGCTCTACAATGTCCTGAAAAAGCGCTTTGTCGGCTAAGGCTAGGCGCCGCGCTCCCGCATGAAGGCGAGGGCGGCGGGAGCGATCGTCTGGCGCGCGTCGAAAAAACCGCGCCATTCGTCCCCTGCGGAAAGAGCGTCGCGGATGTTGAAGGCCCCGGCGCTTTCGATAACGGCGAGCGCTTTCCATGAAAGAGGCGTCGCCACTGTCGCGCCAGGCCGCGCGCGAAGCGACCAGGGCAGAATAGCGGTCGCGGTCCTCTTGTTGCGCAGCCAGTCGATATAGATGCGGCCCGCGCGACGCCGCTTGCTCATGTTTGCGACGAAGCGCCTGGGCTCCTGCAGCGCAAGGCCGCGCGCAAAGCCCGCCGCGAAGATTTCCGTATCGGCGTAAGTGAGTGCGCGGTCGAGCGGCGCCACGATATGCACGCCCTTGCCGCCCGTGATCATCGGCCAGGATTCGAGACCGATTTCTTTCAGATAGGCGCGGATGTCTGCCGCCGCCTTCCGCACCTCACGAAAAGGCAGTTCTTCGTCCGGATCGAGATCGAAGACCATTCGGTCGGGCCGGTCGAGATCGCTGGCCAGCGACATCCAGCCATGAATTTCGATGGCGCCGAATTGCGCCGCCGTATGCAGGCCGAGCGCGCCGTCGAGCGCGATATAGGGCTCGTCGTCGTCCGGCACTTTCAATATCCCCTTCGCCATGCCCTTGAGCGGATGGCGCTGGAAGAAGAGCTCCTCGATCGTGTCCGGCGCGCGCAGGAGACTGACGGGGCGGTTCAAGAGATGAGGGAGCATGCGCGGCGCGGCGGCGGCGTAATAGTCCGCAATCTCGCCTTTCGTTATTCCATCCGCCGGAAAGACGACGCGATCCGCATGAGTGACGCGCGAAGGCTTGGGGGGATCGGCCGGCGCCGCGCGTTGCTGCTTCATCCGCATGTCTTCGCGAACCCCCAGAAAGCGCGCCTGCCGCATCTGTCCGTCCATCGTCCAGCCGCCGAAGCGCACTTCCGCCGAAAAAGGCTTGGCCAAAAAGACCGAGCCTTTCGGGGCCTTGTCGAGCGCCGCAATGTTCGGACGTCGGACAGCGCGCTTTGCAAGAAACGGCGCGAGCGCGCCACGCATCTGCGCGCCATAGCCCGTCCCGATGCGGCCCACGTAACGCAGCCCTTCCGGCGTCTCCTTGGCGGCGATCAGCGATGCGAAGGATTCGCCTTTGTCAGATGGGCGGTAGCCGACGATCAACACGTCCTCGCGAAAGTCGCCCTTGATCTTCAGCCAATCGGAAAAGCGTCCGCTGCGGTAGCGCCTGTCGCCGCGCTTGGCGATGATCCCCTCCGCGCCCGCTTGCGTCGCCTCGCGGAACACGCGCTCGCCGTCTCCCTCTATGAAGTCGCCGTAGCGGATCGCGCCGGCATTGTGTTCGAGCAGCTTTTTCAGGCGCTCCTTGCGGCTGCGGAGCGGCTGCGACCGCAAGTCCTCTTCATCCAGCGCCAGGAGATCAAAAGCGACGAACTCCACGCGGTCCGCGTGGCCGGTCTCCAGCGCGGAAACAAGCATGGCGAAATCGGAGAGCCCTTTTTCATCGAAGACCACAGCCTCGCCGTCGAGCAGCGCATTGCGGCAGGGCAGCGCAAAAGCGGCGCGCGCGAGGCCATTGAAACGTTTCGTCCAATCGAGCCCGGTGCGCGTGTAGACCACCGCGCCGTCGGCGCCCGTCGCCAGCTCGAGCCGGTAGCCGTCGTATTTGAGCTCGAAAATCCAGTCGTCGCCAGTTGGCGCGCGCTCGGCGGTTTCGCAAAGCTGCGGCGGGACGAAGGGCGGCGTCGGCGCGCTGGCGATAGGCTTATCCGACCAATAAGCGGCCTTGGCGCGCGCCGCGGGCGCCTTGCGCCGCTTCGCCCTGGCGCCACGCTCGATCTCTTCGCGCGTGCGTCCCGTGGCGACGCTCGCATCAAAGCGCGCGACGAGGCTTTCGTCCTCCTCAGCAAAGGCGTCGCGCTCCTTCACCAGCAGCCAGTTCTCGGCCTTTTCGCGAGACTTCATGCGCACGAGCGCCCAGCCGCCGCGCATGCGCTCGCCATGCGCGATGAATTTTATTTCGCCTTTCTCCAGCGCTTCCAGAGGATCGCCGTTCTGCGGCTCGTAAGTCGCGTCCTCCCACAGCATCACCGTGCCGCCGCCATATTCGCCCTTGGGGATCAGGCCTTCGAAATCGCCATAGTCGAGCGGGTGGTCTTCCGTGCGGACGGCGAGGCGCTTGTCCGCGGGGTTCGCGGAAGGGCCGCGCGTGACGGCCCAGCTTTTCAGGACGCCATCCATCTCGAGCCGCAGATCGTAATGTTCGCGCCGAGCAAAGTGCCGCTGCACGACGAGACGGGGCGCGCTCCCGCGCGATGCGCCGCCCTGCGGCTCGGGCGTCGTCGAGAAATCCCGCCTGGCGCGATAGGCGGCGAGTTTGTCGCCTTCGCGCTGCCGACGCGCAGACATGGCCTAGGCTCGGCGGCGCGCGGGCGCCTTTGGCGCTTTCGCGGCTTTGCCCGGGACGGCTTTCTTCGCGGGCGCCTTGCCCTTCTTTGGAGGCTCGGGCGGCGTCTCGCCGCCGCTCGCCGCGACCGAGCGTTTCAGCGCCTCCATGAAGTCCAGCACCTTGGCCCCGGGCTCGGCCTGTTCTTCGACAGGCACCGTCTCGCCCCGGCCAAGCTTCGCCTTCACGAGATCGCGCAAGGCATCGGCGTAATGATTGCGGAACTTCGCGGCGTCGAAAGGTTCGCTGCGCTGCTCGATCAGATCCTCGGCCATCCGCACCATGTCTTCGCGCGGCTTCTCGCGGCCCAGCGACGAAAATATGTCATCGGCGTTCTTCAATTCGCTTTCGTACCGCAAGGTGTCGAGCACCAGCCCCTGCCCTTCGCCCATCGGGAAAAGCGCTACGAGATTTTCGCGCCCGCGCAAGGTGAGCTGTCCGACGCCGACCTTGCGCCGCGCCCAGAGCGCATCGCGCAGCACGCGGTAGCCTTCTTCGGCGACCTCGCCATCCGGCAGCACGTAATAAGGTCTGTCGAAATAGAGCGGCTCGATCTCGTCCGCATCCACGAACTGCGAAAGCTCGATCGTGTGCCGCGAGGACAGCTTGAGCGAGTCGAGCTCTTCATCCTCCATGAAGATGTAATTGCCCGGCTCGACCTCATAGGCGAGGACGATGTCCTCTTTCTTCACCTCGCCCTTCCCGGGAGCGACCTTCAGATATCGGATTCGCTGCTTCGAGTTTCGATCGACCTGATGAAAGCGAATTTCCGACTCTGTCTTTTCCGCCGCGACGAGACGTACAGGGATGGAGACGAGGGCCAGGCGCAAATGGCCCTTCCAGAAAGTGCGCGCCGACTCCGCCATGATCACGCTCCCGCACGCGCCCACACGACGCGCCTCCTTACATAAGGCGGTCGGATGCGTGGCGAGAGGGGACGCCGCGAAAGCAGCGGCCGCCAAAAAGAAACGCCCGCTTCCGGGGAAGCGGGCGCTAGATATCTCTTCTCGTGGAGAGCGTCAGGCCGAAGCGCGACGGCTCGACAGCGGCGCGCGCAGGATATTGCGCTTGCCGGGCTCCGAGTCGGCGGCGAGATAGAGCGGGCCCTTTGCGGCGCCGTTCTTGGCGGCGCGAACCGCGTCGTTGAGGCGATCGAGCGTGCCGGACTTCGGGGCCGGAGCCGGAGCGGCGTCCGCGCCCTTGCCCTGCGCGGCCGGCTTGGCGACCGCGCGATAATCGTCCGTGGCGGAGAGGTCGCCCGTGACGACAGCGCCCTTCTCGAGCTCGATTTCGCCATACATGACGCGGCCTTCGACGCGGCCGGTCGAACGAACGATCAGCAGTTGCTTGATTTCGATGTGATCGGTGATCCAGCCGCTGATGTCAGCCTCTGTGGCGCCGATGTTGCCGCGGATGACGCCGGTCTGCCCAACGCACACGACTCGCGCCGTGACGTCGCCCTCGACGGTGCCATCGACGACAATGAGATCGGGGACGGAAATCTCGCCCTTGAGCGTCACGCCAGCGCCGATGTAAACGACGTTTTCCTGGTCCGGTCGAAAACCTGATGAGGTATTAATAGCCATTTTGAACCCCCTGCCCTTTTATAATTTATCGGCCGAAGGAATCATACGTTAAGAAAGGGCTAACGGCAACTATTCACCAACCCGGCACAGAGTCCGTCTTTTTTCGTATAAACAAAGAGTTGCCGCTTACGACGATTTAGATGGTGAATTCTGATCATTGCGCGGAGATTTGCGAAAATCTACCCCTGCAATGTGCTTTTCTAGAGCATTGAAACTATACGCTCGACTCCGCGACGCTCTACTAAAAAGAGCAAAATTTAACCTTACTCACCTTCTACGCGAGAATCTGACAAGGGGTGCAGATCCCGCACCATGGCCTGCATCCGCTCGTCGAGAACATGCGTGTAGATTTGCGTCGTCGAAATGTCGGCGTGGCCGAGCAACTCCTGCACGACCCGCAAGTCCGCTCCGTTCTGCAGCAAATGGCTGGCGAAGGCGTGGCGCAGCGCATGGGGATGGACTTGTGACGGGGCGAGGCCGGCCGCTATGGCGAGCGTTTTGAGTTCGCGCGCAAAGGCCTGTCGCGTGATGTGTCCGCTGGCGCTGTCGGCGGGAAAGAGGAACGGGCCTTCCGACAACGCGGGCGCGACCGCCGCCAGGAGCTTGCAATAGGCGGCGATGGCGCTCTTCGCCCGGTCGGTCAGTGGCGCGAGACGCTCACGCCCGCCCTTGCCCTTGATGACGATGAAGGAATCGCGGGTCCGCCCCGCACTCCTCGGCAGGGACACGAGTTCCGAGACGCGCAGGCCCGTCGCATAGAGCGTTTCGAGCAGCGCATAGAGCCGCGACGCGCCTAGCCGTTCCCGCAGCGGGCGTTTCTCGTCGTCGATCCCCTCCCGCGCGACGGCCAGCAAGCGGTCGACTTCGTCGACGGACATGACGCCCGGCGCGCTTCTCGCCCGGCGCGGTCCCTCCAGCGTGGCCGCCGGATCGTCGCCGCGGCAGCGATCGACGTAGAGGAACTTGTGGAATTGCCGGATAGCCGAAATGCGCCGCGCCGTCGTCGCCGAGGCAAGGCCCCGCGCCTCGAGCGAGGCGAGATAGGCGCGCAGTCCCTCGGTCGTGACGCCGGCCGGGTGATCGCCGCGGCGGGTCAGATGGTCGATGTAATCGGCAAGATCGCGCCGGTAGGCGTCGAGCGTGTTGGCCGCCGCGCCGCGCTCCGCCGCAAGCATGCCCAGAAACGACTCGAGCAGCCGGACGGCGGGAACGCTCATGATGCGTATGACGCTGTAAGCGTCACTTGTTGAGGCGCTGCGGCGGAATCGAATAGGTCATTTCGCGCGGCTGCGGCGTGACGAAGGACACGACGGCGATCATGGCGCCGTACACCAGCGCGACGATGATTCCAACGATGGCAAGAAAGCGGATAAGGCTCGGCAAGGAGGGGACTCTTCATCAAATGACCGCCTCCAGCTATCGCGCGAAGCGCCCGTAATTGCAACCGGCGCGCTTTCCGGCGCGCCGGGCGTGTCGAAGCTCAGCGCACGATCACCCGCGTTCCGACGGGCGTGCGATTATAGAGATCGACCACGTCGTCATTCATCATGCGGATGCAACCCGAGGACACATTCTGGCCGATGGTGTGCGGCTCATTGGTGCCGTGGATGCGGTAAAGCGACGAGCCCAGATACATGGCGCGGGCGCCGAGCGGATTGGCGGGGCCGCCCTCCATGTGACGCGGCAGATCGGGCCGGCGCGCGAGCATTTCGGCGGGCGGCGTCCAGTCGGGCCATTCCGCCTTGCGGCTGATGGTTTTCACGCCCGACCATTCGAAGCCCGGACGGCCGACGCCGATGCCGTAGCGCGTGGCGCGGCCGCGGCCGTTGACGTAATAGAGAAACTTGTTGGGCGTATCGACCACGATGGTGCCGGGCCGCTCCGAGCCGTCATAGTCCACTTCCGCGCGCATATACATCGGGTCGATGGCCCGCTGCGTCTCGAGGGGCTGCGGGGCATAGGCCGCGGTCTGCCGGGCGCCCGGATAGGCGTGCGGGGCCGGCGGCGCGGCGTAACGCACCGGGCCGGGCGCGTCGCCCACAAGCGCCTCGATCAGCCCGCCGCCGAGCGGACTCTGCTGCTGGTAATAGCCGCCGCCATAGCCCGGCGCGCCGTAGACAGCGGGATTGGCGACGGCCACGCCGGCGCCGAGCAGGAGCGCCGCGATGGAGGTCGACGCCGCGAGACGGAAAAGCTTCGAACCGTTGAACATGCTGAAAACCATTGCGGGCGCGCGGGTTGCTTGAATCCAACGCGGTTGACGATGGGTTTCATCATATACGGTAGATTTTTACGGTAAATCCTAAGCATTCATCGTGGTTATCAGAAAGAAAAACCCGACAATACTTGGTTATCGACGGGTGAATATTAATGATGAAAAAAGGATTGCCGCGCGATCGCCCTAAAAATGCGACTCGCTGTCCTCTTCCTCCGCGGGAATTTCATGACGCATGATGAGCGGCGCCTGCGCGATGGCGAAGATCAGCGTCAGCGGAAGAATGCCGAAGACCTTGAAATTCACCCAGTCGGGGGTCGACACCGTATGGCGCACGACTTCGTTGAGCCCGGCGAGAAAGAAAAAGAACAGGCCCCAGCGCCAGGTGAGCTTGCGCCAGCCCGCGTCGTCGATATGGATCGCCATGTCGAAGACGATGGGCAGCAGCAGCTTGCCGAAATAAAGCGCGCCGATGAGCGCGGTCCCGAACATCGAATAAAGGATAGTGACCTTCAGCTTGATGAACGTCTCGTCCTGCAGAAAAACTGTCAGGCCGCCGAAGACCAGCACGAGGACTGCGGTGACGACCGGCATGGCGGGAAGATGTTTCGTCACCGCCCAGGAGACGGCGAGGGTCAGCAGAACGCCCGCCATGAGCACGCCCGTCGCGGCGAATATCCCGTATCTGCCGTTCACGACGAAGAAGACGATGAGCGGCCCGAGTTCGAGCGCGATCTTGAGCAGAGGGCTGAGTTTCTTTCTCGGCTGCTGCGCCGGCGCGGCTGTCTTCTCTTCGAGTTGCGGCCGGTTCGTCGTGTCCTGAGTCATGTGACTTAGCTTTCCGGCGCCGCCTCCGGCGCTTCGTCTTCATTCAGGCCGGCGATCGCGCGCGCGAAATCACGGGCTGTGAAGGGTTCGAGGTCGTCGGCGCCCTCGCCGACGCCGATGAAGTGGATCGGCAGACCATGCGCCTCGGCGATGGCGACGAGAATGCCGCCGCGCGCCGTGCCGTCGAGCTTGGTCATCACGAGGCCGGTGACGCCCGCCATGCGCTGGAAGACCTCGACCTGCTGAAGCGCGTTCTGGCCGACCGTCGCGTCGAGCACCAGCAACACTGCATGCGGCGCTTCCGCTTCCGCCTTCTTCATCACGCGGACGATCTTTTCGAGTTCGGCCATGAGTTCGGCGCGGTTCTGGAGGCGCCCGGCCGTGTCCATCAGCAGAACGTCGGCGCCGCTCTCCCTGGCGCGCTTGATGGCGTCGAAGGCGAGGCCGGCGGCGTCCGCGCCTTCATTGCCCGAAACGACCTCCGCGTTGAAGCGCGCGCCCCAGATCCTGAGTTGCTCAACAGCCGCCGCACGGAAGGTGTCGCCCGCCGCAAGCACGACCTTCTTGCCCTCGCCAGTCCATTTGGCGGCGAGCTTGGCGATGGTCGTGGTCTTGCCAGAACCATTGACGCCGACGACGAGGATGATGAAGGGCTTCTTCGTCTCGTCGAGTTCGAAGGGCTGCGCGACGGGCGTCAACACCGCCTCGACCTCGCGCGCAAGGATGGCGCGCACTTCGTCGGGTTCGATATCCTTCTCGTAGCGCGCCTTGCCGACGGCCTGCGTGATGCGCGACGAAGCGCCCACGCCAAGGTCGGCGCGCAGAAGCACGTCCTCGAGCTCTTCGAGCGTCAGCGCATCGAGCTTGCGCTTGGTGAAGATGTCGGCGACGCCCTGGGTGATCGCCTGAGACGTTCGGGCGAGGCCGCCCGAAAGCCGCTGCCACCAGGAGCGCTTGGGCGCCTCTTCGGCTTCCGCCGGGGCCGGGGCCGCTTCCGCTGTCGGCTCCTCGCCGCCTTTTCCGAAAAGGCGCGAGAACATGCCGCGCTTTTTCGACCCGTTTGCGTCCGTGCTCATACCATCCTCGATCAGGTCAAATGACCTACACCAGTCGAGCCTAAAGGGCCAGTGGCGCGGCAAGGATTAGGCATTTCCGCTAACTAAGCTACAAATATCTGATTAGCCAAGCTTTTCGCAATGCGAAGAAACGCTAGTCTTGTGCAGTGAGGCGCGCGTTGCGGCGGCGTATCGCCGTATTGGCCTCATAGGGGCGGGCCGCGAAAGCGGCTCGCCTTTTCGTTTCCTCACCACCGCAGCACCGCCCCGCCCCAGGTCATGCCCGCGCCGATCGCCATCATGGCGATGACGTCGCCCTTTTTGAGCGCGCCGGCGCGGTTGGCCTCGTCCAGCGTGATCGGCATGGAGGCGCTCGACGTGTTGCCGTAGCGGTCGATGTTGATCCAGCATTTCTCCCGGGCGACGCCGAGATTGTCGAGCGCGGACTCGATGATCCGCTGATTGGCCTGGTGGCAGATCACATGATCGACGTCATCCGCGCTCAGTCCCGCCTTTGCGAGCGTGTCGGCGACGACTTCCGGCAGCAGGCGCGTCGCGACCTTGTAGACCTCGCGCCCGCGCATCTTGATCTTCGCATCCTTGCCGGCGGCGAGCTCCGCCGTGATCGGCATGCGGCTGCCGCCGCCATAGATGCCGAGGATCCCCGTCATCGTCCCGTCGGTGCGCAGCGTCGCGGCGAGCAGCCCGTGGCCTTCCTCCTCCGACGCGCCGAGCAGGATCGCGCCGGCGGCGTCGCCAAAGAGCACGCAGGTTTCGCGATTGGTCCAGTCGACGACGCGGCTCAAGGTCTCGGCGCCGATCACCAGCGCCTTCTTCACCATCCCCGAGCGGATGAACTGATCCGCCATGACGAGCCCGTAGAGCGACCCGGCGCAGGCGCCGCCGACGTCGAAGGCGAAGGCCCTGGAGGCGCCGATCTTCGCCTGCACGAAGGAGGCGCAGGAGGGGGTCGGGCTGTCGCCCGTCACGGTGCAGACGACGAGCATGTCGATTTCCGCCGCATCGACGCCGGCGAGCGTCAGCGCCTTTTGAGCCGCCGCCGCGGCGAGATCGGAAGTCGCCTCATGGTCGGCGGCGACATGGCGCTCCCTGATGCCCGTGCGGCTGACGATCCACTCGCTGTTGGTGGCGACCATTTTCTCGAGATCGGCGTTGGTGAGCACGCGCTCAGGCGCGTAGGAACCGGTTCCGAGAACGATCGAATTCGGCAAGGCGAGGGTCTCTCTGAAACGGCCGGCGACGGCTTGGGGGAAAGCTTGGCGTTAACCCGCCACGGCGCTCCGAGGCGCGCGGCGGGCTGCGGCGCGGCTATTCATAGTGTCGCAGCCGGGAAGCGCAAACAGTTTTTGGGGAAGTCCATAAGCGATTGAATTACATGCCGCTATTCGTGTTGCTGCGCCCGCGCCGGCGATCGGCGCCCGCATTTTGAGCGGTCGAATCCACCCTCTCGAAACTTTTTTTTAACAGGCCGGGAAATATTAACGGGGAACCGAGGCGGCGACCTCCGTCTCTGACCGCCGAAACAATTTCCGTCCCCGTCGCACGCCATATTGGAGTTTGCGTCCCGTGATTCACGCCCTCGTTTTCGCCCTCGTCGCTCTCTACGCCCTCGTCGGCGCGATGACGGCCTGAGGCCGCACGCCTCACTCCGATTGCCTTCCGCCACGCGCCGTGGCAATCCGGCGCCATGCAGGACGATCCCAATCCGCGCGCCAGCGCCCCGCGCATTTCCTTCGTTTCGCTCGGATGCCCCAAGGCGCTCGTCGACAGCGAGCGCATCGTCACAAGGCTGCGCGCCGAGGGTTATGAGCTGGCGAAGCGCCATGAGGGGGCGGATGTCGTCGTCGTCAACACCTGCGGCTTCCTCGACAGCGCCAAGGCGGAGTCGCTGGAGGCCATCGGCGCAGCTCTGGCCGAAAACGGCAAGGTGATCGTCACCGGCTGCATGGGCGCCGAGCCGGAGCAGATCACCGACCGCTTCCCCGACGTGCTCGCCGTCACCGGCCCGCAGCAATATGAAAGCGTCGTCGAGGCCGTGCATCGCGCCGCCGCGCCCGTGCATGATCCTTTCCTCGATCTCGTGCCCGAGCAGGGCGTGAAGCTCACGCCGCGCCACTACGCCTATCTGAAAATCTCGGAGGGCTGCGACAACACTTGCTCCTTCTGCATCATTCCGCATCTGCGCGGCCCGCTCGTCTCGCGCCCCGCCGCCGATGTGTTGCGGGAAGCCGAAAAGCTCGTGCGCGCGGGCGTGAAGGAATTGCTCGTCATCTCTCAGGACACGAGCGCCTATGGCCGCGACATACGCTACGCGACGAGCATGCTCGGCGATCGGGAAGTGCGCGCGCGCTTCCTCGATCTCGCGCGCGAGCTCGGCGATCTCGGCGCCTGGGTGCGGCTGCATTACGTCTACCCCTACCCGCATGTGGACGAGGTCATCTCGCTGATGGCGGAAGGCAAGGTGCTTCCCTATCTCGACATTCCCTTCCAGCACGCCGCGCCCAATGTGCTGAAGGCCATGAAGCGTCCGGCGAACGAAGAAAAGACGCTCGCGCGCATCAAGAGCTGGCGAGACGCCTGCCCCGATCTCACGCTGCGCTCGACCTTCATCGTCGGCTTCCCCGGCGAGACGGAAGAGGATTTCGAAACGCTGCTGCAATGGCTCGAGGAGGCCGAGATCGACCGCGCCGGCGCCTTCAAATACGAGCCTGTCGCCGGGGCGCCCGCAAATGATCTGGGCCGCGCGCTCGTGCCCGACGAGGTGAAGGAAAGCCGCTGGAAGCGCTTCATGGAGAAGCAGCAGCAGCTTTCCGCGCGCCTCATGAAGCGCAAGCTCGGCAAGCGGCTGCAACTCATCGTGGACGAAGCGGGCGGCGGGCCGTCGGGCGGGATCGCGAGGGGCCGCACCAAGTCCGATGCGCCGGAGATCGACGGAACGGCCTTCATCCAGTCGCGCCGCCCGCTGCGCCCCGGCGACATCGTCACGATGAAGGTCGCGCGCGCCGACGCCTATGACGTTTACGGCGAGGCGGTCTGATCCGGCGGGAGCGCGCGTTCGACGACGACGCCGCCGCCCGCCGCCTTCATGCCGTTCTCGACGGCGGCGATGAAGGCGGGGGTGAGCGAGCGTGACGCGACGACATAGATTGCGAGCGTCGCGACCAGAACGGGGATGATCACGGCTCTCTCTCCCCCGCTCATTGGCGGCAGGGTTTCGTCGCGCTTCTGGCCGGCGAAGAAATTGGCGGCCCACACGACCGCAATGAAGACCGCAGCCGCGCCGAACTCGGCCGCTCCGCCTTGCCCCGCGAGCGCAAAGCCGAGGACGAGGAAGATCGCCGCAGCGTAGAGCGCGCGCCACAAAGGCTCTTTCGAGAGCGCCTCGACGACGCGTCCGCCGTCGAGCAATCCCAGCGGCGCAAGATAGAGGTTGATCGGGATCGCCATCGCCAGAAAGGCCACGGCCGCGAGGCCTGCCCATGTGCGCAGCGCCTCCCCGCTCGACGCAAAAAAGGCCGGGGCGGAGAGTTCAGCTCCCGTGTGCAGGAACGCCAACCCCGGCCCCGCAAAGGGCATGACGGCGAGGATGACCGCCCCGGAGAAAGCCGGCCCCATAAGCGCGACGACAGCCTCTTCGAAGCGTGTCTCCGGCGGCCGCGCGCCGATCGCGGCTCCCCCGAAAAATGGCACCAGCATCAGCGTCGCCTGACGATGGCCGAACCAGCGCATGGCGACGACATGACCATATTCATGCGCCCAGAGGGCGACCTGCAGAAAGAGCGCCACGAAGGCCGTCACTTCCCATAATTCGGGGGATGCGGCGCTCATCAGAAGCACCGCCACGGCAAAAGCCGCCGCCGCCAGCGCCAGTCTCGTGAACGGGCCGACGAGTTGTGTTGCGGAAGCGCCGCCGCCCTCGCAAGAGGCGCGCAATTGCTCCGGAGCGACCTGACCCGCGCGCGCTTGCAGAAAAAATCCGGCGAGCCCTTCGATTTCGGGAGCCGCGGCGACGCTCAGGCGCTCGCGGAAGACGCGCCGCCCCAACGGAACCCTGAACATGACCCACCAGGCCGCCAATCCAATCATCGCCCAGCCGAGGGCGCCGGCGACGCCATCGAGGAAGGTGAGGACAAGGATGAGTTTCTCCAGCGCCATTGCAGCTTCCGCTTTCGAGGAAACCGACAGTTTGCTCGCCCAGAGCTTCACGAACTCTTGAAACGGAAGCGCAATTCTGGACTTTGGCGATCGGGCGCGTTTGTGCGATCTTTGGCGAAAACGCGCGCGCGCCGCCGCCGCTTTCGCGCTAAGCCTTGCGATCGGCGCGAGATTTGGTCTGGCGTCTATGGCGCAACAATGGACGGCGTCCCATATCAAGCGCCGAGTAAACGCTCAGGAGCCAGAGAAAATGGTTGATGATCCCCACGCCGACCGGCAGCAATCCGAACAGAATGAGAAACCTGTACAAAACCAGGCCCCTTTTGTGATGATTCCCAAAAGCGTCTTCTACATCGTCGGAGCCATCTTCATCGGCTCTTTCCTGCTGACGCTTTTCGTGCGCAACCCCTACACCCAGTCGGCTCATGAAGGCGGCACCTTCTATGAGAACGGGACCGACAATTCCATGATGCTGTGGGTCGCGATCTTCATCGGCATCCCCGCGAGCTTCTGGGCCTACAAGCGCTGGATCATGCCGCTTTTCGACAGGAAGTGATCAGCGCCCGGACCGGCGGCGCAGCTCTGTCGAGGAGAGCGCGCTGCGCGGCCCGTGCAGATAGACGAGCGCCGGCGGTTTGGCCTGCGCCAAAAGACAAGCGTCCTGCTCCGCGAGCCAGGCGCGGGGGAACCGCTGCGCGGCCTTCGCGCTCGACGCCTTGAGCGTCGCGCCCGGCCTGTCGATGACGGCGACGGGCGTGGTGCGCATGATCTCCTCCCAGTCCCGCCAGCGATCGAACTGCAGGAGATTATCCGCCCCCATGATCCACACGAGCTTTGCGCCGGGACAGCGCCTGTGCAGGAAGCGCAGCGTCTGCGCCGTGTAGCGCGAGCCGATCTGCGCCTCGATATCCGTGACGACGATGCGCGGATCGTCCGCCAGCCGCCGCGCCGCCGCCATGCGCGCGTCTAGAGAGGCGAGCCCGCTCGTGTCCTTCAAGGGATTGCCGGGCGTCACGAGCCACCAGATCCGATCCAGCCTCAGCCGCGTCAGCGCGAGACGCGAGGCGAGCGCATGGCCTCGATGCGGCGGATCAAAGGAGCCGCCGAATATGCCGATGCGCAAGCCGGGCGCGTGAGGCGGGAGGCGGAGGGGGGCCGAGGTCATCACGCCGGTATGCGGCGGTGGGTAGGTGAGATCAAGAGCCCCGGCCGGACGGCTTTCGCAGCGATCCAGAATTCAGACGTCTCAATGTCTGCGAGCGATCAAGCCCCTGCTGGCGAGAAGCGTGACCTGATCGCTCCGGGCGAAGCCCCCGCATTTGGGATCGCTCAGAAAATGGCCTCGGCTCATTCCTTGGGCGCTAAGAACTTGAACAATTCAGCCGCCTTGAATTTGCCGGTCTGGTCCCCGGCGACATCGGGGTTGCCGTCAAGTTGAAGTTTGCGAACGCCGGACCCTTCCTTGAAATCGAGTTCGCCCAGCTTGGCCCAGATGACGCTCGGGCTGTTGGTGCTCTGATAGTAGTAGACCTTGTTCTTCTGGTCCGCCACCGTCAGCCACAGCGTGTCGGCGATGTTCGGTTGCCCCGGAACTTTGATTCCGATCGGCACGCTGACATTGCGCATGACGCTGAAGACCGTCGCCACCGCCTCGCGCGGATTTGCGGATTGCTTGGCTTCGTTGATGTAGAAAGAGGCGCGCACGAAGCGATCAGAGGCGCGATTGGTCCCCGGCAGGAAGGTCGCGCCGCCGACCGTCTGCCAGTATTTGTTCAGGCCCAGTTGCTGATCGAACGGCGGGGAGTTGGTCATCACCTGGTATTCTTTGCCGTGGTGGATCGTAAGCTTGCCGTCGAGGTACTCGAAGATCGCCGAGTCGCCCGAGGCGTCGGAGATGGCGAAGTGCACGGTGCCGGGCTCGCCAGTGGGGGTTTCGATAGGGACGGTGCGGAAAGCTTCCTTACGCAGAGCCTCGACGGCCTCGACGGTGGTGGCGTAGGAGTCGAGCACATATTGCACCCAGCCCGAAACCGCGAGGGTGGGGCGCTTGTCGCCAGCGCTCGCGACCGGATACTTGGTATCGGGGAGGTAAAGCACGTTGGCGACGAGGCCCTTCTCGTTCATGCCGTCGGCTGCCGCGCCCTCGTAGATCGTCGTCACAACGCTGCCATACCTGCTTTTCCAGGTGACAGGCCTCCTGGTGTTGCTGCTCCGGTCGAGCCCGCGCGGGTACAGCCAGAGATTGGTGTCCATATCCGAGACGAACCAGTCCATGGTTCGGCCGGTGACGACCTGCCCGTCCTTGCCGAAGTAGACGGCTCGGCTACAGGCTTCGGACACGGCAGGAGCCAGCAACGATGCGGAAAGTAGGGCTGCGAGGGCGATGCGGGTCATCATGACGGGCTCCTTGTCGGCGATGAGAATGAGAATTCGCGGCGGTGGGCGTCGGGACTGTGACAGGTGAGCCTACTGAATAAATGGACCGAAGTCAGTCTCGCGGACCAACTTCTGGAAGCAGTCTCGACGGGCCAAGATGAGGCGGAGGCGGGGCGGCCCCGGGGCAGTATCAATCTTTCGACTATCGGAATAACCTTCTCCGAGAGAGGGAGGGCAAGCGATGGAAATCAGGAATGTTTTTGTGAGTTTGGCGGCGCTCGTGATTTCGGTTTTCTGGATGTCGGGCGCAGCGTTCGCTTTTTGTGGGCAGGTGCAGGCTTCCGCGACGGGCGGGACCAGGGACGAAGCGATTTCGATCGCCAACAACAAAGGACTCCGGGAAACACGCCGGCTCGACAGCAACTACGGCGGCAACGTGCATTACAACCCTGCGCGCGTGAACTGCCAGGAAAGCCATACGGAATATTACTGCAACATTTCCCAGAAATTCTGTGTCGACGGCGCACAAACGCAACCGGCCAGAGGCGAAGAGGGTAGCAGAGGCCAGCACGGCTGTCCGCGCGGAACACGGCCGGTTCCGGAAACGGACAATTGCATTCCAATTGCCGAGCACAATGAAAATAATCGCGGATGCAAGGGCTGGCGACGCGCGTGCGCCGATGGCGACCGCTATTCTTGCACGAAATACGAGACCACTTGTCAAAACGACTGAACGCGAGCGGGCGCGAACAGCAAATTAGAGCCGCCCCCTATCGGCATGACCTTTCGGGGGCGCTTTCCATCCGGCCGATCAGGCGGGACGCGCGTATGCGGCGTCCGGGGTTTCCCCCGTTACCCCCGCACCTGCCCCGCGCCATAAACCCGATATTTGAACGACGTCAGTTGCTCGACGCCCACCGGCCCGCGCGCATGCATGCGGCCCGTGGCGATGCCGATTTCCGCGCCAAAGCCGAATTCGCCGCCGTCGGCGAATTGCGTCGAGGCGTTGTGCAGCACGATCGCGGAGTCCACGTCGCTCATGAATTGGCGGGCGACAGCCTCGTCGCGCGTGATGATGCAATCCGTGTGATGCGAGCCAAAGGTCTCGATGTGCTCGATGGCCGCCTCCACGCCGTCGACCACCCGCGCCGCGATGATGGCGTCGAGATATTCGGCGCGCCAATCCTCATCAGTTGCGGGCGTCACCCTTGCGTCGGCTTCCTGCGCCGCGTCGTCGCCGCGCACTTCGCAGCCTGCATCAATGAGCATGGAGACAAGCGGCGCAAGATGCGTCGGCGCGCAGGCGCGGTCCACGAGGAGCGTCTCCGCCGCGCCGCAGATGCCGGTGCGGCGCATCTTGGCGTCGAGCAGCACGCGCCTCGCCATATCGAGATCGGCGTCCTTGTGCACATAGACATGCACGATCCCTTCGAGATGCGCGAAGACCGGCACGCGCGCCTCGTGCTGCACGCGCGCGACGAGGCTCTTGCCGCCGCGCGGCACGATGACGTCGATATTGCCGTCCAACCCCGCGAGCATGGCGCCGACGGCGGCGCGGTCGGCCGTGTCGATGAGCGAGATCGCCGCCTGCGGCAGGCCGGCGGCGGCGAGCCCCGCGACGAGGCAGGCATGGATGGCGCGGGACGAACGCAGGCTCTCCGAGCCGCCGCGCAGGATGCAGGCGTTGCCCGCCTTCAGGCACAGCGCGCCGGCGTCGGCGGTGACGTTCGGACGGCTTTCGTAGATCACGCCAATGACGCCGAGCGGCGTCGACACGCGCTCGATCACGAGGCCGTTGGGCCGCTCGAACCGCGCCAGCAGCCGGCCGACCGGGTCCGGCAGGTCGGCGATCTCCTCGACGCCCCGGGCGATGGCCTCCACGCGGCCCGGGTCCAGGGTGAGGCGGTCGATGAAGGAGCCCGCCGTGCCCCGCGCCTTCGCATCGGCGACGTCGAGCGCGTTGGCCGCGAGAATGGCCCCGTTGCTGCGGCGGATTTCAGCAGCGGCGAAGCGCAGCGCCGCATCCTTCGTCGCGGCCGGCGCAAGGGCGACGGCGCGCGCGCCCTTGCGAGCCGCGCGGCCCAGCAGGGACAGCGCCGCCTCGAGGTCGGCGGTTGCGGGCGTTTCCTTGGTCAGGGGCTGCGTCATGTTTCGGTTCCGGACGAATGAGGCCGATGGCTATCACGACGGCGAAAAGCGCGAAAGCCGCCGCGCCGAGCCCTTGCCGAGCCGCGCCGGTCAGTCTATAGAGCGCTTCCCCGCTCCCTTCGTCTAGCGGTCTAGGACGTCGCCCTCTCACGGCGAAAACAGGGGTTCGAGTCCCCTAGGGAGCGCCATTTCTGATATTTTAGCCGCTCGTCGAGCCGGCCATCCGCTTGCATGCGGAATGATGCGCAAAAGGCGCTGCGCGCGCGGGCGTATGAACGCCAGAGACCGGATTGCGCCTCACCTGCCATGCCTTTGCCGCGATATTCGCCTATGAGACGCCAAAGCATCCGTCCGCGACCTCTCCGAAGGGCTATACAGGCCGGACGACCCCGACGCCAAGAAAAGCCGATGTTCACATTCCTGAAAGCAAGTGATGGCAATCTCGGCTCAGTATAGACTCTCGGCGGGTTCCGGAGATATTCTCTCGTAGCCCGACAGGACTTGGGAAACTCCAAAGACATGATCATGGACGGTGGGATTGCCGACGCCGGCGAAAGAAGCGAGGGGGCTCCGCTTGGGCTCCTGCCGTCGGGGCGTCTCAACCGCCGGTCGTTTCTGTCCGGCTCCGCCGCCGGTCTCGGCGCGCTGGGGCTCGCAGGATGCATGGCGACCGATCCCCGCCGCCTCGAGGCGATGAAGCTTTACGGGCCGGTTCCCAACGAGAAATTCTCGATCCCCGCGGCCGACATCAGCAGGATGGATCCGAAATATTTCCGTCAGATCGTGCCCTACGACAGCAAGGAAGCGCCCGGGACGATCATCATCGATCCGGCCAATCGCTATCTTTACCGAGTCGAAGGCGACGGAAAGGCCACGCGTTACGGAGCCAATGTCAGCCGCCCTGGATTCCTTTGGAGCGGCGACGTTTATGTCGGGCGCAAGGCGGAATGGCCCGTCTGGACGCCGCCCAAAGAGATGATCGCGCGCCAGCCAGAGGCGCGCAAATACGCCGGCGGCATGCCGGGCGGGCTGGACAATCCGCTCGGCGCCCGCGTGCTCTATCTCTACAAGAACGGCGTCTACACGGTCTTCACGATCTACAGCACGAGCGACCCCGACACGATTGGAGACGGCATTACGAGCGGCTGCACCGGCCTCCTCACTCAGGACATGCTCGACCTCTATTCGCGAACGCCGGTCAACACGAAAGTGATCATGCTGCCGGCATAGCCGACGCCGAAAGGCGCTGTTCGGCGGCGGCGCCTTGGCCAAATGAGCGCCATTGACTTGCGCCCTTCATCTTGCACCCCTGCCTTCAAAACGACTCGGGCGACGTGAGACTGGCGCTTGCGTCGAACAGCAAGGCCTATCAGATGCTCGCCACTTTCTGGCCCCACGCCGACCGCTGCATCGTTCTGCTCTTTTTCTCGATGGATCTTGTCAAGCTCCATCTTGACCCCTCGCGCGCCGTGACATCGCTCGCGCTTCCGCTGTTCGTTCTGGTCTATGTCTTCAGAAGCCCGCCGCTTGCGCCGCCCCTGCCAAACATGCTGGGCCTCGCCGGACTGGCGTTCAGCTTCGTCGCGCCAGCCTTATTCGAGGCTCCAAGCCCCGCCGCCCTCGACAGGATCGGCTTCGCATCCGCCATCGCGGTCGCTCTCTACCTCGCGCTCCTGCTGTGGTCCTATTACGAGATGCGCAATTCCTTCGCGATCTTCCCGTCGCGGCGCGCAGTCGTCGACAAGGGGCCCTTTCGCTTCGTCCGGCACCCTATGTATTCGGCATATCTGCATCTCTGTCTCGTCTATGCGATCATCACATTGAGTCCCGTCAACTTCTTGCTGACGGCGATATTTGCGGCCGGGTTGATCCTGAGGCTTCGCAACGAAGAGGAATTGCTTCTCGAAAGCCCGGCCTATGCCAGCTTCGCGGAGAGGGTCCGGTTCAGGCTTTTCCATCCGCTACTTACGGCTCCACTGGCGCTGGTGGCCGGCGAAACCATGCTGGCCTGACGCGGAACGCCGTGAGGCCCGGGGTGTCACTTATCGGCCACAACTCGCAGCAATTTTAGCTATCTTCGAAAAACTCCATTGACGACGCCTATTTGGACGTCATTAATCCTCCCTTGATTGCGTTTCCAAGAAAGCGAATTCCATTATGGCGAGTATTGCTTCCCGAAAAGGCGTCACGGTGATCAAGCAGTCGGACAAGCGTGGTCCGAAGGTGGTTCATTTCGGCGACCGGGAAACGAAGAGTTTCCAGAACGCCCGGCCGGCTCTGGGATACTCCGTGATCGGCGAAGACCGCACGTCCGGCGGCACCGTCGTGATGTGGAGCCCCCGCAACTGAGGCAGGCGCAAGGCGTAAGCCTCTTATTCTATCCCCATGAACGCCCTTCGAATCCGCTCCCCCGGCGCTTCCTGACAGGTTGATCCGGGCGGGCCAAACCGTCACAGTCTCCCCTTATCGAGAGATTCGGACCAAGAGGATTTGACCGTGGCGGCGATTGATCGCGGGGAAATGATTGTCATGGCGGTGGCGGCCGGGCTCGTCGGCGCGGCGGGCGCGAGCCATTACACGCACATGGGGCCGGTCGTGAGCTTCCTCGCCTGCGCCCTGGCGCTCGCGGGCGTCGCCCATGTCATCGGCGAGGCGACCGACCAGGTTGGCAACCACCTCAGCCCCTCGGCGACAGGGCTCATCCAATCGGCGGTTGGCAGCCTGCCCGAGCTTTTCGTCTGCATCTTCTCGCTTCAGGCCGGCCTCGTCGCCGTCGTGCAAGCCTCGCTTATCGGCTCCATCCTCGCCAATGCGCTTCTGGTGCTCGGCCTCGCCTTCGTCGTCGGCGGCGCACGCCACGGCGTGCTGCATTTCGAAAATCAGACGGCGCGGATGATCGCGTCGCTGCTCCTGCTCGCCGTCTCGGCGCTGGTGCTGCCGACGCTCGCCGCCGAATTGCACCTGCCCGCCGGCGCGCATGAGCAGCAGCTCGCCGTCGTCTGCGCAATCGTGATGCTGGTTGTCTTCGGCTTCCTCACCCGGGCGATGCTCACGCAGGGCCAGCGCGCGGTTCCTTCGGAGGCGCACGCACGGGCGCATGCCTGGCCGCTTTCGGTCGCCATCGGCGTGCTCGTCGTCTGCGCGCTCGGCGCAGTTTTCGTCTCCGAATGGTTCGTCGACGCGCTGGAGCCGGCGATCGACGCAGTGGGCATCAGCCAGACCTTCGCCGGCCTCGTCATCGTCGCCATCGCCGGCAACGCCATCGAGAACGTCGTCGGCATCCGCCTCGCCGCGGAAGGCAAGGCCGACCTCGCCATCAGCGTGGTCCTCACCAGCGCGCTGCAGGTCGCCGTGGTGATCGTGCCTGTGCTGGTGCTTTACGCCTATGTGAGCGGCGGCGCCCCCTTCACGCTCGTCGTTCCGCCGATCCTCGCCGTTGCGCTCTTCCTCTCGGTGCTCGTCGTGACGGTTGTGACGGTCGACGGCGAGGCCGATATGGTGGACGGCGCCGCGCTCATCGGACTCTACGTCATCATCGCCACGATCTTTTGGTGGGGATAGGCTTCAGCCAGAGGGACCAGTCGAAGGCCCGAGCGTGTCCGCCATGACGGCGCCGCGCTCGCCCATGGGGCGCGGCGCGCCTTCAGTCGTGTCCTTGCCGGTTTGATGCTCCATCTCTGCATTGAGCTGCGCGCCGGCAAGAAGCACGATAGACGACACCCACAGCCACAGCATGAACCCGACCACCGCGCCGAGCGAGCCATAGGTTCCATTGAAATTGCCGAGATTGGCGGCGTACCACGAGAACAGCGCCGACGCGATGAGCCAGGCGACCGTTGCGAAAGCCCCGCCCCAACTCACCCAGCGCCACTGCGGCGTGTCGCGACTCGGGCCATAGCGGTAGACCAGCGAGATCGCGAGCGCGACGACAACGAGCAGCAGCGGCCAGCGCGCCAGCGACAGCGCCCGTTCCACTCCGTGCCCGAGGCTCAAGGCGTCGAGCACGGGCGGCGCGACGACCATCAGCGCAAGCGACAGCGCGACGAACAGTATCCCCCCGAGCGTGAAACCCAGCGACACCCCGTTCAGCTCGAGAAAGCCGCGCTTCTCGCGCTCGCCATAGACGACGTTGAGCGCATCGAAGATCGCCTTCATGCCGGCGTTTGCGCTCCACAGCGATACGAACAGGCCGATGACCGAAGCAAGACCGAGCTTCGTTGCGCCTTGTGCGGCGACGCGGTTGATCTGGTCGCCGACGAACGAAACCGCCTCGACCGGCAGCACGCCTGAGAGGCTTTCGAATTGCTCCTTGATCATCGCGGGATCGGCGACGAGCGAGTAAAGCGCCACGAAGGCCGCGATGGCCGGAAAAATGGCGAGAAGCGCGTAGAAGGCCACGCCAGCCGCGATGGCGAGGATGCGGTTTTGAGAGACATTGCGGTAGACGCGAACGAGAATGTCTCTCCAGCCCGGCGCCGGAATTTGAGACGGCGACGCCGCCTCGCGGCCCCGCGCGCCGGCTCCCTGCGCGACTTCCCCTTGCGTGCTCATGAATTGGCTCCCGCGTTGGCGTTTTCGCGGGAAGAACAGCCTCGGCCGCCGGCCGTTCCTTCTCTCGAAAAGAACGTCGATCAGAACTCTACTTCGAGTTCCTCGATCTCTTCCTTCTCTTCGAGCGCCTGCGCGATCCACTCCTGCATGGCCGGCCACGCGAATATCTGGTCGCAATAGGCTTGGGAAACGGCGTCGAGCTTCACGTCATAGGTGCGGAAACGCGTGGCGACGGGCGCGTACATGGCGTCGGCGATGGAAAGATCGCCGAAGAGCCAGGGGCCGCCATATTGCGCCAGGCACTCGCGCCATATCTGCGTGACGCGCGCAATGTCGCCCTGCGCTTTGGACCAGACCTTGAAGTTGGGGAAGTGACCCTTCAGGTTCATTGGCAAAGCCGAGCGCAGCGAATTGAAGCCGGAATGCATCTCGCCGCAGATGGACCGGCAATGCGCGCGGCGCATGCGGTCCGCCGGCAGGAGCTTCGCTTCCGGAGCGAGTTCGTTGAGGAATTCGCCGATCGCCAGCGTATCCCAGATGCGCGCGCCTTCGTAATCGAGGCTGGGAACGAGGATGGAGGGCGACAGCAGCAGTATTTCCGCGCGCGCCATCGCATCATCGGGATCGACGATGACTTCCTCGAAGGGCACGCCCGACATCTTCATCATCAGCCAGCCGCGCAGGGACCAGGCAGAGTAATTCTTGCTGCTGATGGTAAGCGTCGCGGACATGTTTGCTCCCCTTTTGTTCAGAGTGCCGCAGCAAAGGGCGTGCCATTTCTTTAGGCGCATGGCATGGGGCTTGCTGGCTAACCAATCAGCGAAACCCGGAGCTGGCGCCCCCGTGCATGTATGACGCGTATCAAGCCTATGCCGTTCTCAGCGACCAGGTGCGCAAAGCGGCGGCGAGCAACGAACGTATCCTGAACCTCTGGGGCGCGATGCAGTTTACGTCGCCCCTGAGATCCATCCAGGCCTATCACGAGCTTGTTGCGCTCGCAGGCTTCACACATGCGCGGCCGGACTACGGAATCCATGAGGTTGCGACGCATAACGGCGCCGTCTCCCTCGTGAAGGAAGAGGCGGCGCTCTCGACGCCCTTCTGCACGCTGCTGCGTTTCTCGCGCGAGAACGGCGGCGAGGCGCCGAGAGTTCTGCTGGTCGCGCCAATGTCCGGGCATTTCGCGACGCTGCTCCGCGGCACGATCAAGACGCTGCTGCGCGACCATGAGGTCTATGTCACCGACTGGCGCAATCCCCGGGACATTCCGCTGGACGCCGGCGTCTTCGGCTTCGAGGACTTCGTCCAGCATATCATCGACTTCCTGAAATTCATCGGGCCGCAGTCACATCTCGTGGCGGTGTGCCAGCCGACCGTGCCGGCGCTCGCCGCCGTTGCGCTGATGGCGGAGGACAACGATCCCGACCAGCCCGCCAGCATGACGCTCATGGCGGGGCCGATCGACACGCGCATTTCGCCGACGAAGGTGAATGAATTCGCGACCTCCAAGCCGATCGAATGGTTTCGCGAGAAGATGATCAGCACCGTGCCGCATGGGCTTCCCGGCGCGGGACGGCGCGTCTACCCCGGCTTCCTGCAGCTCACGGCCTTCATGAGCATGAACATGGATCGGCACACCAAAGCCTTCGCCGATCTCTTCCAGAACAGGGTCGAGGGGAATGTCGAAAAGGCGGACCAGATCCGGGTTTTTTACGAGGAATATTTCGCGATCATGGACCTCGATGCGGATTTCTATCTGCACACAATCGAGACCGTTTTTCAAAAATTTGCCCTTCCCGAGGGCAAGCTGCTCTTCAAAGGGCGGCCGGTCGTTCCGCGTGCGATCAAGAAAACCTTCCTGCTGACGGTCGAGGGCGAAAAGGACGACATCTGCGCCATCGGCCAGACGCTCGCCGCCCAGGATCTTTGCAGCGGCCTGCGTCCCTATATGAAATCACACCATATGCAGGCGGGCGTCGGCCATTACGGCGTCTTCAACGGGCGACGCTGGGACAATCAGATTTATCCCGTGGTGCGCGAGCACATCGTCAACAGCCTTTGAGTCCTCACCAGTAGCGCCCATAAGGCCCCCAGCCGGGACGGCCGTAGACCAGCATGTCGTCGCGGCGCGAGCGCCGGTCGGCCGCGCGGTCGAGATCGATGTCGAGCAGGCATTTCGAGAAGGCGTCCGTGCCCCGGCGGAAGCCGTAGGAACGGCAGCGCCCCTCATCCGCCGCGCGCTGCTGCGCCGGCGACGTCGTTTCGCAGCCGCCAAGCAGCAGCGCGAAAACGGACACTGCGAAAAGGCCCGAAATCCGCATTTTTCTCATCCTCTCTCCGCCAGGAGACTCTGAAGAACAGATTTCAGCAGAAAAATGGTCGCTTCGCGGCAGCGTGGCCCAAAGCGATCTGTAGCCTGGCTGCGAACGGCTGATTTCTTGCTTCCTCGCTTTACTGCCGCCGCAAGAGGCCGACCATGCGTGAAATTCTCGCCCATTTCAGCGACGCTCCCCTTTTGGAGGCGCCGGACAAGACGGTGCTCCTCGCCGAGGGAGAGAAGACCGGCCGTGTCTTCGTGCTCGCGGCGGGCCGGCTCGAGGTTCTGCGCGGCGAGACGCAGATCGCCGAACTGGACGAGCCCGGCTCGCTCGTCGGCGAAATGTCGGTGCTACTCGGCATGCCCCATACGGCGACGGTACGGGCGCTTGGCGACGTGAAGGTCCATGTCGTCGAGGACGGCGCCGCATTTTTCGCCGCGCGTCCGGAACTGTCCTGGCTCGTCGCGCGGCTGCTCGCGCGCCGGCTCAACGCCGCAAGCACCTATCTTGCCGATCTCAAGCGGCAATTTTCCGGCTACGGCAACCATCTCGAAATGGTCGGGGAGGTGCTGGAAAGCCTGATGCACCAGCCGGAACGCGGCCTTCAGCCCGGCTCGGTGAGAGACCCCGGACTGGACTATTAACCGGCCATCGGCGGCTGCGGTTCGAACCAGTCCGGCAGGGCGCGCAGCGGCGGGATCGGCCGGTGCAACGGCGCGTCGAGCCGCACGGACTGCGCCCCCATCGCCGAAACCCACAAGGCCTCGCCGGCGATCGTGTCGAAGGCGATAAAGGCAGGCGGCGCACCATATTGGCGGCCGGAGTTGAACACCCAGGTCGAACCGATGCGGTCGGCCCAGGAGCCTTCCTGCACGAAGGGCGACTGGTGGATATGGCCGGAGATCACGGCGTCGGGCGCATAGCGGCCGATCCAGTCCACAAGGTCGGCGTCGCCGAAACTCTGCTTGCCAGACCAGCTCGTCGGAGAGAAGCGCGGCGGAGCGTGATGGATCCAGACCCAGCGCAACCCTTGTCTGCGCTGGGAATCGGCCTTGAGCTGCGCCAGCAGCCTCTCGCGCACCACAGGGCCATCCCACCAGGGGAGAACCGAATATAGCGTATTATCCAGCACGATCGCGTCCCCATCGCAGGCGACGCCGAGACTGCGTACGCCCTCCACCCAGCGGGCGATCTTTTCGCCTGCCTCGCTCTGGCAATCCATATCGTGATTGCCCGAGCAGAAGATCAGCCGCGTCGCCGCCGCTATGCGCTGGAGATATTTGCGCACGACAAGCGTCTGCGCGCTGAAGTCGACGAGCGAGCCGACGTCCAGCGCGTCGCCGGCGAAGATGACGAGGTCGAAATTCGGCGCCGAGTTCAGCAGCCAATCGAGCTGCGGGAGGGCGTAGTGCAGGTCGGACACCACGAGACAACGCATCCGCCCCTCTGCAAAAGCGCCCCGGTGGCGCTTGGCGGCCGCGAAAGCCTGTGCTCATCTCGCGACTGCCCAAAGACTAGCCATATTGCGGTTCCACGCCAGCGCAATCTTTCGCCAAATATGCGTAAATTAATGGCTTTCCGCGCGCGAAGGAAAGGATGGCCCGAAATGACGCCGCCGCTTGCGCCGGAGCTCTCCGTCTCGCGCTGGTTCAACACAAGCGCGCCGATCACGCTGGAATCCCTGCGCGGGCGCGTCGTGATGCTCCACGCATTCCAGATGCTCTGCCCCGGCTGCGTCGCCCACGGCACGCCGCAGGCGCAGCGCGCGCATGACATGTTCCGCAAGGCCGATCTCGCCGTCATCGGCCTGCACACGGTCTTCGAGCACCACGCCGCCATGACGCCCGTCTCGCTCGAAGCCTTCATCTACGAATATCGCCTGACCTTCCCCATCGGCGTCGACGAAGCCTCGGAAGACTCGCCCGCCCCCGTCACCATGCGCCGCTACGGGATGCAGGGCACCCCGACATGCATTCTCATTGGCCGCGACGGGGCAATCCGCCACCACGGTTTCGGACAGGAGGAAGACCTGGCGCTGGGCGCCATCATCGGGACGCTGCTGGCGGAGAGGCCGTGACGCTCGCGCCCGTGCGCCCGCTCGTGCTCGCCGGCGCCGTCGCTCCGCTGGGGACGCGCGGCCATGTCAGCGCCATCGACAAGAAGGCATCGCCCGGTCCCTGGCGGATCCGCGCGCTCGGGTTAGAGGGCGACGCGCAAGCGGAGAAGAAGCACCACGGCGGACCCGAGAAGGCTCTGCACCACTATGCCTTCGATCATTATCCGGCGTGGCGCGAGGAGATCGGCGAGACGCCCTTGCTGCGCGCGCCCGGCGCCTTTGGCGAAAATCTCTCAACCACCGGCTGGAGCGAGGAGAACGTCTGCGTCGGCGACGTTATCAGCTTTGGAACCGCGCTGCTGCAGGTGAGCCAGGGCCGCCAGCCCTGCTTCAAGCTCAATCTGCGTTTCGGCCTGCGCGACATGGCGCTGCGCGTGCAAAAGAGCGGCCGCACCGGCTGGTACTACCGCGTGCTGGAAGAAGGCGCCGCGCAGGACGGCGACGCGCTGGCGTTGATAGAGCGCCCCTGCCCCGGCTGGCCGCTGGCGCGTCTGACCGCGCTCCTCTACCGCGACACGCGCGAGCGCGACGGGCTCGCGGCGATGGCGGCGCTGCCGCAACTCGCCGGGAATTGGCGCGCGCTCGGGCAACGGCGGCTCGACAGCGGCAAGGTCGAAAACTGGAGCGCGCGGCTTTATGGCCGGCTGCGCTGGGATTGATTTGCGCCGCTGCGCCAATCCCCATAAATTGCCGCAAAACGGGAAACGCCATGTCGTCACGGACGCTGCAAGACAATCTCTTCACCGGCAAGATCGGCGCCGAATATGAATTTCTGCGCCTCATGTGCCCCAACCATGCGCTGCTCGCGAAACGCGTCGGCGAGACGGTCGGCGCTTACCGGCCCGGCGAGGCGCTGAGGGGTTTCGAGATCGGCTGCGGCACGGGCATTTGCACGCTGGCGCTTCTCGCCGCGCGCGACAATCTCACGCTCACCGCCATCGACGCAGCGCCCGCCATGCTCGACCAGGCGCGCGAACATATGGCGGATTATGTTTCGGCTGGCCGCGTGACGTTCCAGCAAGCCGATGCGCTCGAAGCGCTGAAGGCTTTGCCGACCGCCAGCGTCGACATCGTCGCCTCCAATTACGCCGTTCACAATTTCCTCGACGATTACCGCGACCGCGTGCTCGCCGAAGTGCATCGCGCGCTGAAGCCCGGCGGCCTTTTCGTCAATGGCGACCGCTACGCCATCGACGACCGCGCCGCGCATCTTGCCGACACGCAGGAGACGGTGCGCCGCTGGTTCAAGCTTTTTCGCGAGATCGATCGGCTCGATCTCCTTGAAGACTGGGTCGTGCATTTCTACAGCGACGAGTCGCCTGACCACCGCATGTATTTCACGCCGTCGATGCAGAAACTGGAAGCGCTTGGCTTTGCAGTCTCAGTCGATTTCCGCGAGGGCGTCGATACGCTGGTGAAGGCGATGAAAGCCTGACGTCGTCATTTCCAGCGCAGCGAAGCAATCCAGAGCCCGCCCCGCCGCTGCTGGATTGCGTCGTCAGCTGCGCCTCCTCGCAATGACGGCGTGATTCGCGTTATAGCGCCCACATGGACCTTGCGCTTCTTGCCCTCTTCGCCTCGCTCGTCACGGCCCTCTGCCAGTCCGTCACCGATCTTGGCACAAAAGCCGCGACGCGCGAGGCCGACGATCGCGCCATTCTCGCCGCGCAGTGGTGTTGCGGCGCGGGCCTGCTCGTCATCGCCTGCCTCGTCTTCTATCCGGGCCTCCTCACCGCGCCCGTTGGGACGCTGGGCGCGCTGACGCAGCCGGGCTTTGCGACGCTGCTCGCGTGGTCGGGCGCGCTCAATATCGTCGCCTACTTTTTCTACATCCGCGGCTTCCGCCTCTCCGACGCGTCGCTCGTCGCGCCGCTCGTGCTGCTGACGCCGGTGCTGATGCTCGTCACATCGCCGATCATGACCGGCGAGCGCGCGCCGCCGATGGGCATGCTCGGCGTGCTGCTCACCGTGCTCGGCGTCGGACTGCTCGACGCAAATGAAGAGACCGGCAGGCGCTTCAATTTCGCTGTCTTCGTGAAGGACGCAGGCGCGCGCTACATGCTTGCGACGGCGGCGATCTGGAGCATCACCGCCAACATCGACAAGCTCGGCGTGAAGGCCTCGACGCCGCTCATCTGGATCGCCGCTGTGACGATCGTCATTGCTCTGTGCTCGATCGTCTATTGGCTCGTGGGTCCGCGCAAGCGGGCGGGTTTCGCCTCGCTGCGCTACGCGCTGCTCGCGGGTTCGGCGATGGCCTTCGGAAACACGGTGCAGATGTGGGCGCTGACGGTGCTGTTCACGCCCTATGTCATCGCCATCAAGCGCCTGTCGGCGCTCTTCACCGTGCTGGCGAGTTCGCATGTGCTGAAGGAGGAGACCGGCGGGCGGCTGTTAGGGGCGGCGGTGATGCTGGCGGGGGCGGTGATGATTGCGATGGCGCGGGGGTGAATTGGCCCGACCCGTCATGGCCGGGCTTGTCCCGGCCATCCACGCCGTGACGTTGCGCGTGCCTTGGACGATTGCCGCAACCCTATCACGTGGATGCCCGGCTCAGGGCCGGGCATGACGGCGGAACGGCGCGGGGCAAACGCGCCTCAATCCTCCATCTTCAGCGCCGCGATGAACGCCTCCTGCGGGATCTCCACCCGCCCGAACTGGCGCATCTTCTTCTTGCCTTCCTTCTGCTTCTCCAGAAGCTTGCGCTTGCGGGTCGCGTCGCCGCCGTAGCATTTGGCGGTCACGTCCTTGCGGAAGGCGCGCACGGTTTCGCGGGCGATGATCTTGCCGCCCAGCGCCGCCTGGATCGGCACCTGGAACATATGCGGCGGGATGAGCTCCTTCAGCTTCTCGACCATCTGCCGGCCGCGCCCCTCGGCGCGGGTGCGATGCACGAGCATGGAGAGCGCGTCCACCGGCTCGGCGTTGACGAGAATGCTCATCTTCACGAGATCGCCGGCGCGATAGTCGGTCAGCGTGTAATCGAAGCTGGCATAGCCCTTCGAGATCGACTTCAGGCGGTCGTAGAAATCGAACACGACTTCATTGAGCGGGAGATCGTAGACGGCCATCGCGCGCTTGCCGACGTAGTTGAGATCGACCTGCACGCCGCGCCGGTCCTGGCAGAGCTTGAGCACAGAACCCAGATAATCGTCGGGCGTGAGGATCGTGGCTCTGATCCACGGCTCCTCGATCTCGTCGATCTTCACGACATCCGGCATATCGGCCGGATTGTGCAGCTCGATCTCGTCGCCATTGGTCATTTTGATCTTGTAGACGACCGAGGGCGCCGTTGCGATGAGGTCGAGATTGAACTCGCGCTGCAGCCGCTCCTGAATAATTTCGAGATGCAGCAGGCCCAGAAAGCCGCAGCGGAAGCCGAAGCCGAGCGCGGCTGACGTCTCCATCTCGTAGGAGAAGCTCGCGTCGTTGAGGCGCAGCTTGCCGATCGCCGCGCGCAGGTCTTCAAAGTCCGCGGCGTCGACCGGGAAGAGGCCGCAGAAGACGACGGGCTGCGCCGGCTTGAAGCCCGGCAGCGCCGCCTCGGTGGGCTTTCTTTCGTCGGTGATGGTGTCGCCGACGCGCGTGTCGGCCACCTGCTTGATCTGCGCGGTGATGAAACCCACCTCGCCGGGGCCGAGCTGCGTCACGTCCTGCATCTTGGGCCGGAAGACGCCGATCTTGTCGACATCGTAATGGGCGCCCGCGCCCATCATCTGAATCTTCTGGCCCTTCTTCAGCGTGCCGTCGAAAATGCGCACCAGCACGACGACGCCGAGATAGGCGTCGTACCAGCTATCGACCAGCAGCGCCTTCAGCGGCGCCTTTTCATCGCCGGACGGCGGCGGCAGGCGGGTGACGATCGCCTCCAGCACGTCGGGGATGCCGATGCCGGTCTTGGCCGAAATCAGCACCGCCTCGGAAGCGTCGATGCCGATGACCTCCTCGATCTGCTCCTTGATCCGCTCCGGCTCGGCGGCCGGCAGGTCGATCTTGTTGAGGACCGGCACGATGTCGTGGCCGGCGTCGATCGCCTGATAGACATTGGCGAGCGTCTGCGCCTCGACGCCCTGGCTGGCGTCCACCACCAGCAGCGAGCCCTCGCAGGCCTTCAGCGACCGGGAGACCTCGTAAGCGAAGTCGACGTGGCCGGGCGTATCCATCAGGTTGAGGATGTAGTCCTTGCCGTCCGCGGCGCGGTAATTCAGGCGCACGGTCTGCGCCTTGATGGTGATGCCGCGCTCGCGCTCGATATCCATCGAGTCCAGCACCTGCTCGACCATGTCGCGCGCGGCGAGCGTGCCGGTCTGCTGGATCAGCCGGTCGGCGAGCGTGGACTTGCCGTGGTCGATGTGGGCGACGATCGAGAAGTTGCGGATGTTATCGAATTTATGGGTGGTCATGGCGCCGGGGATAGCAGCGCGCGGCCCCAAAAGAAAGGGCGCGGTTAACCAACCGCGCCCGGAAGCCGGGGGCCGCCCGGAGCGGCGGCCGGGTCTCGAGTCCCCTCACTTCTTGGCCAGCATCTCCTCGACCTTGGCCATGCCCTGTTTGGAGAGCTCGATCACCCTGGGGGTCAGCCAGAGGACAAGATCCTCGAAGAGCCGCACCGCCTTGCAGCCGACCGTGGTTGCAGTCGCGAGCGTCTTGTCGAAATAGGGGAGAACCGGGCTGTCGGCGGGGATTTTGCCGCGCGCCCAGGCGACGCCGGCCTTGGTCTTCTCGGAAGCCAGCTTGAGGATCGCCTCGACCGGGTCGCTCGAAGGCGCCGCGGCGACGGCGCTGCGCAGGCGGGCGATCTCGGCTGCGGCCTCGTCAGCGCGGCGGCCGGCGTCCTCGGCCCGGCGCGTGGCGTCCTGGAACAGGGCCGACAGGCTCGCCTTCTCCTGCGCCAACCGATCGCGCTCGGACGTGATGTCGGCGACGATCTTGTCATGATCCGCCACGACGTCGCCGATGATCTTGTCCCGCTCGGAGAGGACGGAGGCGAGCTGCTCCTTGAGCTCGTCGCGCTCCTTGGCGTAGGCGTTGGCCTTCGAGACGATTTCGGTCTTCTCGAAGATCTGGCGGTCGCGCTCGGCCTTGGCGGCCTTCAACTGCTCCTGCAGCGCTTGGAGGTCGGCGGGGGAAACGGCGTCTTCGGGCTGCGAAACGGGTTCGTCTGACATCACGGTCTCCTGAAAGCAGGCGAAAAGGCGGGAGCGTGCAACGGGCGTTGCTCGGGACGGGATTCGCGGGCGGCCTCGGAGCGCGAACGAGCCAAATCCATCATTAAAGTTAATTTTTCGATAAGGCAAAAACTGTCCGCTTTTGGGACGCGGCCTCAGCGGCGGTCCCGCTCCGGGCCGTTGAGCCGTTGCAGCGCGGCGGCGCAATCTCGCGGCGCGGCGAGGCAGCGCTCACGCGCGGCCGAGACAAGCGCATCCGCCCCCGCCTGGACCAGACCGCGTGCGGCGGCGTCCATCTGAGCCTTTTGCGGCGCGTGACCGGCGGAGACGGCGCGGCTGCGCTGCGCCAGCGCGCGCGGAGCCTCGTCGGCCCCGCGCCATTGCAGCGCGACGAGGACCAGCGCGATGCACGCCAGGCATTTGACCAGAAAGAACACGCCGCGCCCCTCGCCGCCGCGCGGGCTGCGCGGGGTTCACCCATGTTTCGCGTCTTGCGGTTGAGGGGCGGTAAACGCCGGCGCGAAAGATCGCCTGCGGAGAGGCAACCAATCGGCAACCATCGCTATCCCGGCAGCGCCTAAATGAAACATCCCGCTGCGCGTTTAGCAGTCACTTAAGATAGCTCTGCGACGCTTCTTTCGATCAGGAGCGTGTGATTTGCGTAATATTGCCACCCTCGACCGGCCGACCGCATGGATCGACAGTCTCGTCCATGAATCCATGTCGAGCCGCCCGCTCGAAGCGGCCCGCCACCGGTATTTCATTCTGCCGCGGCTCGTTGTTTCGGCTTGCGTGCTGCTCGGCGCGCCGGTTTGGCTATTCCTCTACGGCGCGCCGACCGCCTATGAGGCCCTGCTCTTCCTTCTCGCGCAGATCCCTCTGATGTCGGTCGCCGTTCTGGCGCGCACCGGCAATCTTCGCGTCGCGCAGAGCATTTCGATTTTCGGCTGGCTGGCGCTGGCGCTCGCGGTCGACGGACTCACCGAGGGCTATGAGACAATCTCGATCACGCTGCTTGCGATCGCTCTCGTCGAGGCCGCGTTGACGCCGCAGATCGTGATGATTTTCGTCATCGTCGCAGCGACCATCGACGTCCTGGCGTTGACGGCCGGGGTCGACATACGCCCCGAGATCGCCGCTCTGCAACGTTCCGCGAGCCTCGCGATCCTTGCGGCGCCCATGCTCCTCTACATCGCATTCGTCGCAATCTGCGCCATTCGGGCCGAGAATGCGCGCATGCAGTCCGACACGGCGAATGCGCGCGACCTGCGGCTGCTCACCGAAGCGATCGGCGACATCGTACTGCACCTCGACCGCACCGGCGCCGTCTCGATGATCGTGGGCGACACCCACAAGGCCTATGGCATGGATCAGCGCGACCTCATCGGCCGCGGCTTCTTCCAGCGCGTGCACATCGCCGACAGGCCCGCCTTCCTTAAGCTTGTTTCGGACGCGTTCGATCATCGCACGTCTCTGACGACTCTGCTGCGCGTGCAGGTCAGTCTCGAACCGTCGGCGTCAGGCGCTTATTCCGAACCTGTCTTCAATTATTTCGACGCTCGCATGGCGCTCGCCGAGCCCTTTATCGATGATCTGGACGAAGAGACGGTCGCCGTTGCGATTCCGGTGGTCTGCATCCTTCGCGACGTCACCGCCGAGAGGCGTGCGGAAGAGGCCGCCGCCGCCGCGCGCGCCGAGAGCGAGCATGCGACCGCGAGCAAAACCCGCTTCCTCGCCAATATCAGTCACGAGCTGCGCACCCCGCTCAACGCCATCATCGGCTTCTCGGAAATGTTGGCGAATCCCACGCTCGCGCCGACCGATCCGGCGAAGCAGCGGGAATATGCCGAGATCATCTCCAGCTCCGGCAACCATCTGCTCGAGGTCGTGAACACGATCCTCGACATGTCCAAGATCGAATCAGGGTCGATGCAGATCTTCCCCGAGCCTTTCCCCCTCCCCTTGCTCATCGATCAGTGTTGCGACATGGTGCAGATCAAGGCCGACCAGGGCGCCGTGAATCTGATGCGCGACTATCGCCGAGACATCGACGAACTCGTCGCCGACAAGCGCGCCTGCAAGCAGATCCTGCTCAACTTGCTGTCCAATGCGGTGAAGTTCACACCCGCCGGCGGCAAGGTCAGGGTGCGGCTGCAACCGGAAGGCAATCTGCTGGCCATCACCGTCAGCGACACGGGCATCGGCATCGCCGCTGGCGATCTTGCCCGGCTGGGCAACCCGTTTTTCCAGGCGAGTTCCGCTCACGATCGCGCCTATGAGGGCACCGGCCTCGGCCTCTCCGTGGTGCGCGGCCTCGTGGGGCTGCATGGCGGCGCCATGACCGTCGAGAGCGCTCCCAGGAAGGGCACCTCCGTGACCGTGCGCATTCCGATCGACTGCCGCGAGACCGAGAATGTCGCCGCGGCATCGGCGAAGATCGAGACCATTCCGCGTCATGGACTGGCCCTTGGCGCAGACGTCGGCCACGAAAGAGAAACGGTGAAGAAAATTGCGTGACGCCTCGCTCAGCGCCCCGAAATTACAGGGATTCCCCGACGAACGCGCCGCCCCGCGCCGCCGCACGGCCGCCCCGCCGCCCGCGCCCTCCCGCGCCCCGAAGAAGAAAAAATCCGTTCTCGCCCGGGTCTTCGGCGCGCAGCGCATGGGCTTTCTGCTCCTCCTCGCAATTGGCGGCCTCGCCTTCGTCGGCGTGCCCATGAACGCGCTTTTCTTCCAGGACGGCCGCCACCCGGCGCCTCTCTTCACGACCCACACGCCCGCCGCCGTGAAAGACGACGTCGCGGCGAACGCGCCGGCCACAGCCGAGCGCCCAGCCAAAATGGAGGCCGCCAGCGCAGAACCCGACACGGTCAAATCCGCGCCCGTGAAACCGGAGTCGGCCGGAGCCCCTTCGCCCAAGGCGATCGCGAAAAAGGATTCGGCCGCGCTCAAGGATCTGCTGAAACCAGAGCCCGCGCCCGCCAGACTGCAGGACAAGCCGCAGAAAAAGAAGCCCGAGACGGCGAACCGCGACGCCATCGGCGCCCTGCTCGGCGGCGGCGCGGCCGCGCGTACAGCGGCTGCTCATGCCGCGGCGCCTCCGGCGGCGGGGCCGGACAAGAACATCCTCGCCGCCCAGCGCAACCTGCTGCGGCTCGGCTATGTGGTGAAGCCCGACGGCGCGATGAGCGCCGGCACGCGCCAGGCGATAGAGAAATTCGAGCGCGACAACGGCCTGCCGCCGAAAGGCGAACTGAGCGCCAAAGTGCTCAAGGCGCTTTCCGCGCGCGCAGCCCAGTGAAGACAAGCTTAGACCAAAGACTCATTTCGCCCTAGATTGGCTTCATGCGTCTGAGATCGGATATTTTCGCGGCCGCCCTGATACGTCGGGCCGAAACACAGGGAGCCGTCGCCATGCTGCGGCGGCGCGGCGCGGCGGAGGCCGGCGCCCTCTTCATCAAGCTCGATCGGCTGGACGGCCGCGCCGCCGTCTACGGCCCCGCGCCCCAGGCCGAAGAGATGCCGGAGGGGGTGGACCGGCTTTTCTCGAAAGTGCACGCGGGTGAATGGCTCGAACCGCAGGAGGCCGAATCCCGCCTCAAGCGCGAGATCATGTTCGATCCCGATTTGTGGATCGTCGAAATCGAAGACCGCGACGGCCGGATATTCGTCGATCTCGCAGCTTAGGCGGTTCTTTCGGATTTGCTCTCCGGCGCCGCAACCATGGGCGCATGGCGCCAGCCCGGCGCGGAGACGTTGTCCCTCGAGCCATGCCGGGACGGATGCGCCCGCTCGGATTTTCCAGCGCCGGTGACGGCCACGACGACGCGCATCGCCGCGCGTTGCGGGGTCGAGCGCACAAGCGCCGCAAGGGCGCGCACGCGGTCTGCGTCATAGGCGATCGCCGCGTCGGCGCACAGGAAGAGGCGCGTCGCCGCTTCGGGCGAGAAGCCGAGCGCGACCAGCGCCAGCGCCAGCGCCTCGCCATGCGTATCCGTCAGCAGGGTCTCGGCCCGTTCCTTCCGGCAATCCAAAGCGGCCGCCAGGAGAGCGGCCAAGGCGCCGCGATCCCTTCGCACGGCTGCGCTTTCCAGTCTCTGCGCGAAATCAGCGCTGACGGCGCGCTGATCCAGATCGTCGCCCGCGACCGCCTTGCGGCAGGCGTCGAGGATGATTCCCATGCGTTCGAGGCGCGTCGCGGCGAGGAACAGCGGCTCTGGATCGACGTCGAGATCGTCGCGGTCGAGCAGCATGCGGGCGAGAATGACGTCGTCGCGGCCGGCGAGCGACAGGGCGCGGCGCGCGGCGAGGTCGAGATGCGCGGCGCGGTTCCCCGCCAAAGCCCGAACGATCTCGCGTTCGCTACGGCAGAGAAGCGCCTCGACAATCTCCCGGTCGAGATCGGCGCGCGTTGCAATCGCGCGGGCGAGCGACGCGGCCCCATTGCGGGCGGTCTCCAGAAGATCGGAGCGCGAGGGCGCGGGCGTGAAGCCGTAAGCGAGCTCCGCGCAAGCCCCGCCCTTTTCCAGAAGGCGCTGGAAGATCGAGAGCGGCGTCTCTGGATGAAAGCAAAGGGCGCGCGTCGCGGTCGCGACCTTGTCCGCGTCCACGATGTCGATCAGGCCGAGCGCAAGTTGCTCGAACTGCCTGATGTCGGCGACCGGATGCGACGGCCTCGAGACAAATTGCTCGACGATGGCCCGCAACAGCGAAGCATCGACGATTCGGCGGCTGTTCTTGTCTGGAAGCATGCTTGGGACACTCACGCAAACTCATACGCGACTTTCGATTTCAAAGTAGCATGCGGACGTTGACGGAACATTAACCCTCCCGGACCCCTAATCGCGGTAACGGTCGATTCACCAATTGGCCGCAGCCGATGCGGAGAATTTGAAATGGGGGAGGTCATCGCCTTCCAGACGCGCGCGAAGCCAGCGCGCCCAGCCAGCGTGGCGCCCACGGGCGACGCGCAGATACTGTTCTTTCTGGGCGTGCGCTATGAGCGCGCGGGCGACGCGTCCGGGTCGGGCGCCACGCTGTCCCCGGACCACGGACACGGGCCGCGCGGCGGCAAGAAGCGCAAGAGCCGCGCAAGAGCCTGATTTCCCGCTCGCAGCGTTCGAAGGAGCGCCTCGAGCGCGGCCGTAGCCATTTCCCGCAATTCTGATTAATCTCTACCGGCATTATCAGGCCGGAGACTTGCGGTGAGCGAGGCGTCACGCACGGCGGAACGCGGCGGGCGCGGGGACGCCATCAGCGTCCGGCTCGCCCCGCGCGGCCGCAAGCTGGCCAGCCTCTTCGCCGCGGCCTACACGCAGGAAGTCGAACTGCGCCGGCCCTTCCTGTGGCTCGCGGTCGCCGCCGGCGCGGGCGTCATCCTCTATTTCTGCGCCGAACGCGAACCCCCGCTCGCGCTCTGTATCGGCGCGCTCGCCGCCGCGGCGCTCCTTGCCTTCCTCGTCCGCGGCCATTCGCGCGCGCATGCGCTCTTTCTCGCGGCCGCCTTCGTCGCGGCGGGCTTCGCCTCCGCCGCATGGCGCAGCGCGCGCGTCGCCGCGCCGGTGGTCCCGCGCGTGGGCGTGGGCGAACTCACCGGCTTTGTGGAAGAGATCGACCTGCGGCCGGCGGGCGCGCGCTTCATCCTGCGCGTCGCCAGCGCGCAAGGCTTTCCGGGCGACGTCTTTCCCGCGCGGGTGCGGCTGACGACGCGCGGCGAGCCCGCTTTCGCGGCGGGCGATTTCATTGCGCTGAAGGCGCGGCTCATGCCGCCCGCGCGCGCGGCGCTGCCCGGCGGCTACGACTTTGCGCGCGACGCCTATTTCGCGCGGCTGGGCGGCGTCGGCAATGCGCTCGGCCGCATCGAGACCATGCCGCCGCCCGACCCCGCGCCTTTGTCGCTGCGCTTCTTCGCGCAGGTCGACCGCATGCGCAACGCCCTCGCCCTGCGCGTCTACAGAACGATCGAAGGCGACGCCGGCGCCATCGCCGCGGCGATGGTGACGGGCAAGCGGGACTTCCTCTCGGAAGGCGCAAAGGATCTCATCCGCCGCGCCGGCATCTTCCACATCGTCACCATATCCGGCATGCAGATGACGCTCGTGGCCGGCATTTTCTTCGTCGGCCTGCGGCGCATGCTCGCCATGTCGCAGACGCTTGCGCTCAACTACCCCATCAAGAAATGGGCGGCCGCGCTCGCCATGCTCGGCGCCCTCCTCTACGACATCGGCACGGGTTCGCGCGTCGGCACGGAGCGCGCGCTGGTGATGACGCTCATCATGCTCGCGGCCGTGCTGTTCGACCGGCCATCCCTCTCCATGCGCAATCTCGCGCTCGCCGTTTTCTTCGTCGTCGCCTTCGAGCCGGAGGCGATTTTGGGCGCGAGCTTTCAGCTCTCCTTCGCGGCGGTCGCGGCGCTCATCGCGATCTACGAATGGCGCGGCGACTATCTCGCGCGGCGCGAGACGCGCGTTACGGACTTGCGTCCGGGCGGCGCGGTGTCGCAATGGCGGGAGGCGTTCGCCGAGCGGCTGCTGCACGGCCCCGGGGCCGCGATCGCGGCAACCTTCTGTGCGACATCGGCCACCGCCTCCTTCATGGCCTACGACTTCCACGAGCTCAGCCCCTATGTGCTCATCGGCAATCCGCTGACGCTCGCCGTGATCGAGCTCTTCGCGGTCCCTTGTGCGCTTGTCGGGGCGGTCCTCTACCCCTTCGGACTCGACGGCTTCATCTGGCGCTACCTCAGGCTCGGCATCGATCTTGTGACCTGGCTTGCGGGGCTCATCGCCAACGCGCCGGGCGCAAGCCTGCATGTGAAGGCCTTCGCGCCCTGGGCGGTCGTGTGTCTCGCGCTCGCCGTTCTATCCGCCGTGCTGTGGCGGACATGGACGATGCGCGCGATGGCGATCCCCTTCGCGCTCCTCGGTCTCATGGGCGCCTCCAATAGCAAAGGCTTCGACATCGCCGTTCCGGCGACAGGCGACGCGGCGGCGCTGCGGCTGCCCTCCGGCGCGCTTGCGCTGCTGGGGAAAAAGCCCGGCGCCTTCGCCGCCGAACAATGGCTGCGCGCCGACGCCGACGCCCGCGCCGTCGGCGATGCGAGAGGCGGCGTCGGTTGCGACGACTCGGGCTGCGTCGCGCGCGCTATCGACGGGCGCCTCGTCGCGCTCGTCACGACGCCTGGCGCACTCCTCGAAGACTGCGCGAGAGCGGCGATCGTCTTGACGCCGCTCGATGCGCCGGAAGGCTGCGCCGCGCCGATCGTCATCGACCGACGCAAGCTTGCGCAGACCGGAGCCATTTCCCTGCTGCTGGAGAAAGACGGCGGCGCGCAATGGACGAGCGCACGGGGAGTGGGAGAAAACCGGCCCTGGTCACCCGCGCCCGCGCCGCGCGGCGCACGACCCGCAAGAGCCGACGATGACGCGCGCGACGACGGCGGGGTGAACGCTCCGCTGGAGTGATCCCGCGCACATCGCGCCTGGGGCCGCGCGGCTAAACGTTGAAGCGTTGTAGCTGTGCGGAGACGTTTCAATATGACATTTCTTGCGACGACGCGGGCGCGTTGTCCCGAACTCGCCGACTTCCTGGAAAGCTGCTGTCGAAAGCGGTTGCGCTTCGAGGGCGAGGAGCCGAACCATCATTCGGCCTGCAATCACGTGCATCTCTGGGGTCTCGAATACTGGGCCGAGCGTTGCCCGGGGATCGATCTTTCCTTCCGGCTGGAATTCGTGGAGGAAATCTTCCGGCAGTGGCGCGCGCAGCTGCGCGGCCTGCCGCCCTTCCAGACGGCTGGCTACCGGCTTTATCTCTACGAGGATTTGGCGCCGACGGTGTCTGTCGTCGCCGAGACGCCGGCGGGGTTTCCATATGAGGGCGGCGCGGTCGAATTCGTCGGGGCGCCTGCGGAAGTAATGGCCGGCTATCTGCGCCAGAAGTGGAGCGACAACTTCAAATTCACGCCCTGGCCGATGCCGCAGACGCGCATTCTTTCCGCCATCGAGGCGCATGCGGGGTCCATCAGCAAGCCGACCGCCAATGCGCTCGGCGTCGGCGTCGGGGAGTTGCGGCAGCTCATCGAGACGATGGGCCTCGAGCAGAAGGTCAATGCGCTGCGCAAACGGTTCCGTCGCCGGCCGGCGACCTTCCGGCCCGCTCTCGACCTTTCGACGCCGCGCAAGATTTACGAGCGTCGCCTGCCGCCGCAATTCGATTGAGGGCTCAGCCTCAATACTTGCGCAGCAGGCTGACGAGCTTGCCCTGGATGCGCACTTTGTCCGGCCCGAAGATGCGCGTCTCATAAGCCGGATTGGCGGCCTCCAGAGCGATGGAGGCGCCGCGCTTGCGCAGCCGCTTCAGCGTCGCCTCCTCGTCCTCGATCAGCGCGACGACGATGTCGCCCGTATCGGCGTAGTCCTGCTTCTTGATGACGACGGTGTCGCCGTCGAGAATGCCCGCCTCGATCATCGAATCGCCACGCACTTCGAGCGCGAAATGCTCGCCGGCCGTCAGCATCTCCGGCGGCAGGCTGATGGTGTGGCTGCGGCTCTGGATCGCGGAGATCGGCGTGCCGGCGGCGATGCGGCCCATGACGGGGATCGCGACCTGCTGCTGGCCCGCCTCCTCATCGCCGCGCTCCTGCAGCGGCCGGACGCGGCCAAGATTTCCCTGAATGACGGAGGGCGCGAATTTGCCGCCCCGCGCCCCGCCGCCGCCCCGCGGCGTCGCCGATTCGGGCAGGCGCAGCACCTCCAGCGCGCGGGCGCGATTCGGCAGGCGGCGGATGAAGCCCCGCTCCTCGAGGGCCAGGATCAGCCGGTGAATGCCGGATTTGGACCTGAGGTCCAACGCGTCCTTCATCTCGTCGAAAGACGGCGGAACGCCTGATTCCTTCAGGCGCTCGTGAATGAAACGCAGCAGGTCGCTCTGCTTTTTGGTCAACATGTTTCAGCCCCCGCGCGCGCCGACCCGAAGGCCCGCCGCGCCGCCTGCCTGTTACAAACAAATCATGAACGATTCATAGACGTTCGTGGTTCGTCCCGCAAGTCATATTGCCGAGTCGCGGTTAACGGAGCGCTTCCAAGCGAAATGACCGCGCCCTGAGGGACGCGGCCATCGCAGCTCAGGCGGCTGATTCTGCGCTATTTCTTCGCGGTCGCCCGTTTGATCGTGGCAACCGGATTGTCATCGGGGGCCAGCGCCGACATTTCGCGTCGTTCGTCAGGAGCGAGGGACTGGGCGATCGAAGATGTTGTCGCCGCCTCCTTCGACTGCGCGGCGGCCTTGGCGGCGGCCATGGTCACGACCGGCGACTTGCTGGCGAGTTGCGAGCCCTTGGCCGCGGCGCGCACGGGCTTGTCCTCCAGCGCGATTTCCACCGGCGCGGCCAAAGCCTCGGGACGGCTGGTCTCCGCGACGCGCGACATGAAGGAGGGATGCATGCCGCCGTCCTGATAGACGACTCGCACAGGCTTCACGCTCTGGGAAAGCTCGGCGATCTTCTCCTCGTCCTTTGAGGATTTGGCGGAGACGCTCGCGACGAGATCGGGATCCTGCCGCAGGGGCGGGCAGGCCGAAGCGGCGTCCATATGGCCGCTCCCCTGGGCGTTGAAGACATAGCGGCGGCCGCAGAAGGCGACCTGCGGCTCTTCCTTCGTCACATCGAAATGGTCGCTGCCTTCCTTCAGATTCTTCCAGAAGCAGATGTTGGGATCGAGACGGTGCTTGGCGAGATTCTCGGCCGTCATGCGGAAGGGATAGGACTGCATCTGGATCGCGCGCTGGCCGCCATTGAAGGAGGAGCGGGCGATGGCGTAGATCTCGGCGATCTGCGCGTCGGTCATGGAGAAGCAGCCGGCGGACGAGCAGGCGCCATGCACCATGATGGTGCCGCCGCTATGGCCCAGAGCGCGGTCGAGCTGGTTCGGATAGCCGACGTTGAAGGAGAGATAATAGGACGAATTCGGGTTCATCTGCGCCGGGGTGATGGCGTAGAATCCTTCCGGCACCTGGCGGTCGCCTTCGCGCGTCTTGGGGCCGAGCTGGCCCGACCAGCGGCACATGGGGAAAGTCTTGAGGTGAACGTATTTGCCCTCCCCGTTCATCTTCCAGATTTCGAATTCCGCCTCTTTCTTGTAAGCGCGGATAAGCATCGGCGCTTCCTTGGAGGTGCCGATCTGCTCCATTCGCGCCAGCGTTTCCGGCGGGACCGGCGCCAGCGCGCGTTGCGAGAGGCCGCTGTCCTGGCACGCCGAAAGCGACAGTGCGAGGAAGGCGGCGAGCGCCGCGGCCGGCTTCAACACTCCGAACTTCATGCGCTCAGCTCCCTTCGCGCCACAACTCCAAACTGTGATAATTTAAGCACAGTTGCGTAACGCAATCCTTACCGGGACGCTGTCAGCCCTTCCCGGCGGTTCGCACTAAAGCCCTCGATTTGGACGAGAAAGTGTCATTGACGCCGTCAGTGCTACGAAAAGCCCTGATTTCGGCGAGATTTGGTTAACGCTTTGGCGCGGCTTGCGGGAGGAGACTGGCGTTCTAGATTTTGCGGCCCATCGCCAGGAATTTCTCGGCGCGGGCGTTGCGCAACTGCTCCCGGGAGAGATTGCCCAGCCCCGACAGTTCCTTGGCCACCGCGGCGCCGACTGAGGCGATGGCCGCCTGCGGGTCGCGATGGGCGCCGCCGGCGGGCTCCGAGATGATGAGGTCGATGATGCCGAACTTCAGGAGATCCTGCGCGGTGATCTTCATATTGGTGGCGGCGTCCTGGGCTTTCCCCGAATCCCGCCACAGGATAGAGGCCGAGGCTTCGGGCGAAGCGACCGTATAGACGGCGTGCTCGAGCATGAGCACCTTGTTGGCGGCGGCGATGGCGATGGCGCCGCCCGAACCGCCCTCCCCCACGACGACCGCGACATTGGGCACGCCCAGCGCGAGAGAGGCGTCCGTCGAGCGTGCGATGGCCTCCGCCTGGCCGCGCTCCTCCGCGTCGACGCCCGGGAAGGCGCCCGCGGTGTCGACGAGCGAGATCACCGGCAGGCCGAAGCGGTCGGCAAGCTCCATGAGCCGCACGGCCTTGCGGTAGCCCTCGGGGCGCGCCATGCCCCAGTTATGCGCGACGCGGCTCTGCGTGTCGGAGCCCTTCTCCTGGCCGATGACGCAGACGGGTTCGCCCTTGAAGCGGCCGAAACCGCCCACGATGGCGTGATCCTCGCCGAACAACCGGTCGCCCGCGAGCGGCGTGAATTCGCTCACGAGCTGCCGGACGTAATCTGAAAAATGCGGCCGCTGCGGGTGGCGCGCGACCTGGATTTTCTGCCAGGGCGTGAGGCCGGCGTAGAGATCGGCGAGCGCCTTGGCCGCCTTGGCCTCGAGTTTGGCCAGCTCGTCGGAGATGGGCACGCCCTCGTCCTTCTCGGCCAGCGCGCGCAGTTCCTCCACTTTCGTTTCGAGTTCGGCGACGGGCTTTTCGAAGTCGAGATAGGAGCGCATGGGCGGGCGGTTTTTCCTGACGGCACTGAAGGGCGCCCGGCGGCCTTTCGGGCGCGCGCAAACTCGCTGCAACGGCGCGGGAAGTCAAGAAAGGCGCGCCGGCGTATGGGCTGGATTTTGGCGGCTGTTTGTCGCAAGTCAGTTATGGACGAAAAAGGAGCGCCGTCTTGACCTCGACCTTCGCGCCGCCCGAGAGCCGCTTCGTCGCCGCGCGCAACGGCCTGCGCCTGCATTATGTCGATTACGCGAACCCTTCCGCGACGCGCCTGCCGCTTGTCTGCCTGTCAGGGCTGGCCCGCACATCGGACGACTTCTGTCTCGTCGCGAAAGCGGCGCAGCAGGCCGGACGACGTGCGCTGGCGCTCGACTATCGCGGCCGCGGGCGCTCGGAATGGGACAAGGACTGGCGCAATTACGACCCCGACATCGAAGAGGACGACATCTTCACTGTCCTGGGGGAAGCGGGCGTGACGGAGGCCGTGTTCTTCGGCACCTCGCGCGGCGGGCTGCATACGATGCGCATCGCAAAGGCGCGGCCGGGCGTCATCCGCGCGGCCATCCTCAACGACATCGGCCCCGTGATCGAGAAGGACGGCCTCCTGCGCATCAAGGGCTATGTCGGCAAGATGCCGCCGCTGCAAAAAATGAAGGACGCCGCCGCGCTGATGCGCTTTTCAGCGAGCGCGACCTTCCCCGCAATCACGCCCGGGCAATGGGAAATCTTTGCGCGCCAGACCTTCGAGGAGCACGACGGCAAGGTGCGGCTGCGCTACGATCCCGAACTCAACCACACGCTGGACAGCGTCGCGCCGGACGCCGATGTCGAGGATTTCTGGGAGGGTTTTTCAGCTCTTTCAGCCGTTCCGATCCTCGCCATTCGCGGCGAGACGTCGGACATTCTCTCGGTCGCGACCTTCGACGAAATGGCGCGCCGTGCGCCGGGAATGGAACGTTACACAGTCCCGGGGCAAGGCCATGCGCCCTTGCTGCTCGATCAGCCGACGATCGACCGCGTCATGACCTTCCTCGCCGGCTGCGCGTAACGATCAGGGCGCATAGCCCTGCGCCTGGTTCACGCGTGAAACAGCCGCTCCGACGGCGACCGACGCCGCCGCCTGCATGCGCTGCGCGTCGAGCTGCAACTGCCGCACGCGATACAAATCGAAGGCGCTGATCTCGCCGAGCGCGAACGCCTTGCGCGACAGGTCGAATTGCTCGTTGGCGACGCCGAGGCGCTGCTGCGCGAGACCGGCCGCCCTTTGAGCCGCGGCAAGGTTGAGCCGCGCCGACTTTACATCGGCCAGCACGACACGCTTTGCCTTCTCATAATCGGCCCTGGCGCGCGTCATCTCGGCGATAGCCTCCGCCTGGCGCGGCGCCTGACGTCCTTCTGTCGGCAGCGGAATGCGGATGCGAACGCCAAGCGTCGTCGCGTCCGTGCGCTGATCTGTGACCTGCTGCGAGGGGTCGGTCGAAAACTGCCGGTTGTGCTCCTGGCGCCCGAAGACGCCGACATCCGGATTGTCGATCGGCGTGGCCTCGACGAGTTGAGCCTGAGCCTCCGCGCGTCGCAGCGCCGCGAGCGGCGTGCGCAGCGCGGGATGATCCTCGATGTCGCCGGCGGCCTTAACTGTCTCCAGCGTTCCGTCAGGCGGCGCGCCGCCGGTCAGCGCGCCATAGGCGACGCGCGCAACCTTCTCGGCTCCTTCCGCCTGCGCCAATTCCGTCTCGGCGGCGAGAAGCTCGTTTTTCGCAAGGAGCGCGTCGGCCTGCGCGGCGTCGCCGAGTTCGACGCGCCGCGTCATGTCCGAGCCGATTTCTCGCGCCGTCGAGACGCGATTGCGCGCCACCATGGTTTCGCGGGCGGTGCGCTGCGCGTTCCACCACGCGTCGCGGAGCAGACCAGCGACATCGAGCCTGCGTTGCGCGATCCGCTCCTCGATCTCGATGACGCTCGACGACACTGTCGCCTCCAGCGCGTCGCGCTGGCCCGGCAGCCAGAGCGGCAAGCCCGCTTCGACTTCCGTCTCATTGTAGTGGCGCAGATTGCCGGCGACGGCGTTGCGCTGCGTCCCGCCGACATAGGGCGAGCCCGGCGTGATGGAGCGCGTCGTTGCGTAGCGCGCTGAAACGGCCCCGAACTGCGCTTCGAGCGCCCTGCTCTGCGCGTCGATCGCGACCGCCATGTCGAGATGGCGCACGAGCTGTTGCCCAAGAGGCTTCTTGCCGCGCCTCTCGATGAGTTGGTCGCCCTTGACCGTGACCTCGCCCCGAGGCTTGGGCGCCGCGAGCGCGGCCGAGGCCGCCGTAGCGACGAGAAACGACAGAAGGAGCGGAGCGCGATAGCTCATACCGGCGCCATCCGGCGGCTCGCGAGACGGCTCCGCTTGGTCCGCAGTCGCCAATCCATGGTGCGGTCGTAGAGGATCGGCAGAAGAACAAGGGTGAGGATCGTTGCGGAAATCAGGCCGCCGATGACGACGATGGCCAAAGGCCGCTGGATTTCCGCGCCAGGCCCGGTCGCGAAGAGGAACGGGATGAGGCCGAATGCGGCGATGGTTGCGGTGAGCATGACCGGCCGCATGCGCCGGCGCGCGCCTTCGACGACCGCTTCGCGGGTCGTGCGCGTTCCCTCCGCGACAAGCTTGTTGATGTAGGAGATGAGCACGACGCCATTCAGCACGGCGATGCCGATGAGCGCGATGAAGCCGACGGAGGCCGAAACCGAGAGAAACTCGCCCGACAGCCACAGACCCAGAATGCCGCCGATCGCCGCGAAGGGCACGTTGCAGAAGACGAGCGTCGCCTGCAGCGCGGAATTGAAGGTGAAGTAGAGCAGCAGGAAAATCAGCGCGAGCGCGATGGGCACGACGATGGCGAGACGCGCGGAGGCGCGCTGCTGGTTCTCGAACTGGCCGCCCCACTGATATGTGTAGCCCTTCGGCGTCTTCACATGGTGCTGAACGGCGGCCTTGGCTTCGTCCACGAAGCCGACGAGATCGCGCCCCTCGACATTGGCGAGCACGGTCGCGAAACGGCGCCCTTCTTCGCGAATGACCTGGATCGGCCCGTTTTCCACCTGCACGTCGGCGAGCTGAGACAGCTCGACCACCTTGCCGTCGTTGGAGACCATGGGAAGTCGGGCGAAGTCGACGGAGGACCGGCGCGAGGTCTCGGAGCCGCGGATCACGAGGGGCGTGCGGATCGGGCCTTCGAGAACGATGCCGACCTGCTGGCCGTCCACCCACACGCGCAGGGCATCCTGAATTTCACCGGCGTTGAGGCCGAAGCGCCCCGCTGCGAGGCGGTCGACGCGCGCGGTGAGATAGCGCATGCCGTCGTTCTGGAGACCGAAGACGTCGCGCGAGCCGGGAATTTTTTTCAGCTCCGCCGCGACCTCGCGGGTGAGACGATTGAGTTCTGCGATGTCGTCGCCGAATATCTTCACGACCACGTCGCCGCGCGCGCCGATGATCATCTCCTGCACGCGCATGTCGATCGGCTGCGAGAAGGCGTAGGAGATGCCCGGAATCTGGTCGAGAACCTTGCGGATTTCGCCCATCAGCCAGTCGATGCCGTGGCCGCGCCATTCTTTCTCGGGCGCGACGGTAAGAAAATTGTCCGTCTCGTTGAGGCCGACCGGATCGATGCCAAGCTCATCGGCGCCGGCGCGGGCCATCATGCCCTTCACCTCCGGCACTTTCTCCATGATTTCGCGCTGGATGAGCCTGTCGGTCTCCGCCGCAACCGAGACGCTGATCGTGGGATGCTTGCGGATGGTGATGACAGGCGTGCCTTCGTTCATCACGGGCATGAAGGTCTGGCCGATGCGCGTATAGGCCGTGCTGGCGATGACCAGCCCGAGGATGGCGACGCCGCCGACGACGAGCGGACGCTCCAGCGCGCGCTCGAGAATGGGCTCGTAGATCGCGGCGATCTTGCGGACGAGCCAGGGCTCGTCCGCATGACCCGGCTTCAGAATGGTCGCGCTGAGCGCGGGCACCACGGTGAGGGACAGGATGAGCGCCGCGCCGAGCGCGAAGGCGATCGTGAGTGCGACGGGCGCGAAGAGCCTGCCCTCGAGACCCTCCAGCGAAAGAAGCGGCAGAAACACGGTCACGATGATGATCACGCCGGAGGTGAGCGGCGTCGCGACTTCGCTGGTCGCCTCGAGCGTCATGAAGATGCGATCCGCGAGCGTCGCTTCCTCGACCTCAGACATGCGATGCTCGACGTTTTCAACGACCACCACCGCGCAGTCGACGAGCAGGCCAATGGCGATGGCGAGACCGCCGAGCGACATGATGTTGGCCGACAGCCCCCAGGCCCTCATGATGCCGAAGGTCGCGAGCGCGGCGAGCGGAAGGATGACGGAGACGACGAGCGCCGCGCGCAGGTTGCCAAGGAAGAGCGCGAGCAGGATGACGACGAGCACAATGGCCTCGATCAGCACCTTCTGCACGGTCCAGACCGCCTTTCCGATCAGTTCGCTGCGGTCGTAGAAAATCTCGATCTTAGCGCCCTTGGGAAGCAGCGGCTCGATTTCCGCGATCTTCGCCTTGACGCCGGTGACGACCGTGCTCGCGTCGGCGCCGCGCAGAGCCAGCACCAGCGCCCAGACCGCCTCCGTGTCGCCGTTGCGGCTGACGACGCCGTTGCGCGGCAGCGACCCAAAGCGCACCTCCGCAACGTCGCCGACGCGCACGACGCCGGTCGAGCGTGCGGCGATGACGACGGAGCGAATGTCGTCGAGCGAGCGCAGCCGGCCCTCGGCGCGCACGAGCAACGCCTCCTCGCCATCGCGCACGCGGCCGGCGCCGTCGTTCCGGTTGTTGTCCTTGAGCGCGGACTCCAGCATCTCGACGGTGACGCCGCGCGACGCCATGGCGGCGGGCGAGGGCGCGACCTCGAATGTGCGCACGAAACCTCCGAGCACATTGAGATCCGCGACGCCGGGCAGGCCACGTATCGCAGGACGTATCGTCCAGTCGATCAGACTGCGCTGTTCCGTCGGCGTGAGATCGCCGCCGACGATGGTGAACATCAGCATTTCGCCGAGCGGGGTGACGATCGGCGCGAGCCCGCCCGAGACGCCAGCGGGGAGTTGGTCCTGCGCCTGCGCCAGACGTTCGTTGACCTGGGCGCGCGCCCAATAGATGTCTGTGCCTTCGGAGAATTCGAAAGTGATCAGCGCGACGGAATAACGGGTGGTCGAGCGCATGCGCACAAGATTGGGAATGCCGCGCGCGGCGATCTCGATCGGCGCGGTGACCCGGCTCTCCAACTCCTCGGGCGTGAGGCCCGGCGCGCGCATGGCGACAAGCACCTGAATCGGGGCGACGTCGGGGAAGGCGTCGATGGGCAGCTTGAGGTAGCTGACAGCCCCCCAGCCGGCGACAAAAAGCGCGCCGAGAAGCACGAGGAGGCGCTGGCGGAGAGAAAAGTGGATGAGCCCGTCAAGCATAAAGAGCGCTCACTTGCTCTCCGCCTCTGCGAGTTCGGCCAGGAGGGTCAGAAGCCCGCGGGTGGCGACGCGCTCCCCGACAGCCAGCGCCCCCTGGACCGACGCGAATTGCGGCGTCTCCGACACCAGCGTCACCGGAATGGCGTGGAAGCCCTCGGGCACGCGAACGAACACCCAGCTTCGGTTGAGATGGCTGACCACGGCGTCCGCCGGCACGCGCCATTGCGACGCTCCGCCGCCCGTGATGCGCAGGATCGCCTGCACCGCCTGACCCGGCCGCAGCGGGCTGCGTCCCGGCCGGAACTCGGCGACCGCCGTCACGGACTGCGTGGCGGAGTCGACTGTGCGCCCGACGCGGATCAACCGTCCGTCGAGACCGGCCGACGGGAGATGAACCCGCTCCACGCTCTCGAGGGCGACGGCGCGGCTGAGCGGCACCTGAAGATTGACCCAGATCGGGTCGAGCCCCGCGATGGTCACGAGCGGCGCGGACGCCGCCACGCGCTCGCCGGTCGTGCCGTGACGCTGGAGGATCGTGCCGCCGATGGGCGCGCGCACGAGGAGCGCGCTCGCAAGCTTGCGGTCCTTGCGCAGGGAGGCGACATCGGCCTCGGTCATGCCGGCAAGGGTGAGGATCTGGCCACGCTCCTCCAGGGCTGAGCGCGCCTGCGTCGCCTCCGCGCGAGTTACGATGAGGCGCCGCTCCGCGATGATGTGCTCCCGGAAGAGCTGCTCGTCGCGTCGCAGTTTCTCGGCCGCAAGATTGGCTTCCGACAGCGCGTGCAGGAATGCCCGCTGCGCCTCGACCAGTTCGGAAGATTTCAATGTGGCGATCGGGTCGCCCGCCTTCACGTCCTCGTCGGGAGAAACGAGAAGCGTCTCGACGAGACCAGCAGCCGGCGCGGCGACGATGCGCAATTGCTGCGGCGGCACGGCGACGACGCCCGGAACGACAAGCTCGCCCACGCCCGTCTCCGGCTCGACCGGCTGGGTCTCGACCCCGGCGGCGCGAATCTGCTCCTCGGAGAGAAGCACGATTGTGTCATGGGCTCCCGGCTGCTTCCCTTGCGGGGCGGCCCAGGCTTGGAATCCGCTGAGGGCGCAGGCAAGGAAGCAGAAGCTAAGCATTCGCTGCATATGGGATTTTACTCGGAACTGAGAAGCGCAAGGCCCCGCTCGAGCCTTCTGCCCATGTAGGGCGGAAGCTGCGCCAGTCACTAGGGACGACCGCCTTTCGGAAGGCCCTGACCGTTAGAGTTTTACTGGCTTCCGCCGCTGGCTCAAGGAGAAATCGCAAAAATGCGAAGTTTCCCACCCAGGATTTTTGCGGCGCGGCCGGGGCCGGTCGCAATCCGGCGGGCCGGGTCTATATTCCCTAAGCCGATTCTTCCGTTTGAGGATGTCATGCGCCACCCGTCGAATGTTCCCGTCCGCCTCGTTGATTACCGTCCCGCGGACTTTCTTGTGGACGCCGTGGACCTCGACATATCGCTGCATCGGACGGCGGCGAAGGCCGTTGCAAGACTTTCCCTGCGCCGCAACCCAAATGGCGCGCCCGGCGCGCCGCTCTCGCTCGACGGGGACGGGCTGACGCTGATCGGCGTCAAGCTGGACGGGCGCCTGCTGGGGCCGCAGGACTACACGGCGACGCCCGACCAACTGCTGCTCCCGCAGGTTCCGCCCGGTCCCTTTGCACTGGAGATAGAGACAGAGATCGATCCCACCGCGAATACGCAGCTTTCAGGCCTCTACCGCTCGGGCTCCGCCTATTGCACGCAGTGCGAGGCCCAGGGCTTTCGCCGCATCACCTATTTTCTCGACCGTCCGGACGTGCTGAGCGTCTACACGACCCGCATCGAGGCGGAGAAGAGCGAGGCGCCGATCCTCCTCTCCAACGGCAATCCGGTCGAATCGGGAGAAATTCCCGGCACGGGGCGGCATTACGCCGTCTGGCATGATCCCTTCCCCAAGCCGTCCTATCTCTTTGCGCTCGTCGGCGGCGATCTGGGCGTCGTTCGCGACAGTTTCACCACCATGTCCGGCCGCAGGATCGATCTCGCGATCTATGTCGAGCATGGGAAGGAGGCGCGCGCCGACTATGCAATGGACGCGCTGAAGCGCTCCATGCGCTGGGACGAGGAGAAGTTCGGCCGCGAATATGATCTCGACGTGTTCAACATCGTCGCCGTCTCCGACTTCAACATGGGCGCAATGGAGAACAAGGGTCTCAACATCTTCAACGACAAATATGTGCTGGCCTCGCCGGAGACCGCGACCGACACGGATTACGCGGGCATCGAGGCGGTCATCGCCCACGAATATTTTCACAACTGGACCGGCAACCGCATCACCTGCCGCGACTGGTTCCAGCTCTGCCTGAAGGAAGGCCTCACGGTTTTCCGCGATCAGGAGTTTTCCGCCGACATGCGCTCGCGCGCCGTAGAGCGGATCGGCGACGTGCGGGGGCTGCGGCTGGCGCAATTCCCGGAGGACGGGGGGCCGCTGGCGCATCCGGTGCGACCGGAGATCTATCACGAGATCAACAATTTCTACACGGCGACCGTTTATGAAAAAGGCGCCGAGATCGTTCGTATGCTGCGTACGCTGATTGGCGACGCCGTCTTCCGGCGCGGCATGGATATCTACTTCGACCGCTTCGACGGGACGGCGGCGACAGTAGAGGACTTCCTCTCCTGTTTCGCAGAGGCTTCGGGGCGCGACCTCTCGCAGTTCGCGCTTTGGTACAGTCAGGCGGGGACGCCGGTTCTCTCCAGCGAAGGCCTTTACGATCCCGCCGCCAGGACTTTCGCGCTGACCTTGCGGCAGGAGACGGGTCCGACGCCCGGCCAGAGCGAGAAGAAGCCGCTCGTGATCCCCGTCGCCCTCGCGCTCTTTGGCGAGAACGGCGAGAAACTCGAGCTAAGAAGCGACGACGCCGGCGCGGAGGAGCTGGCCCGCAGCCTCTTCGAACTGTCGGAAGCTTCTCGCACCATCCTCTTCAAGGGCGTCACGTCGCGCCCGGCGGTGTCGCTCCTGCGCGGCTTCTCGGCGCCGGTGCGTCTCGAGCCCGCGCCGCAGAGCGCGGACCTCGAGCGGCTGCTGGCCTGCGACGACGACGCCTTCAACCGCTGGCAGGCGGCGCAGAGCCTCGCCCTGCGGGCGATCTTCGCCCGCGTCGATGCGTTGCGCGCGAATGCGCCGGCGCCCGACGCGCCCGGCTTCGTCGCCTCCCTGCGCGCGCTGCTGGCCAAAGCCGACGCCGATCCAGCCTTCGCCGCGCAGGCGCTGTCTCTTCCCTCCGAGATCGATCTTGCCCGGGAAGCGGGCGACAATGTGGACCCCGACATTCTGCTGAAAGCCCGGCAGAGCCTGCGGGCCGAGATCGGCGGCGCTCTGCGCGCTGAATTCACGCAGCTCTACGACGCCCTCTCGGACGCCGGCCCCTTCCGGCCCGACGCCGCCGGCGCAGGGAGACGCGCGCTGAAGGCGGTGGCGCTGGACTTCATTGCCGCGGGCGATCCGGCGAAGGGCGTCGAATGCGCCCGGAATCAATTTGCCGCAGCCAGCAATATGACGGATCGCCTCGCCGCTCTGTCGACGCTTGCGCTGCTGGGCGGCGACGCCCGCGAAGAGGCCTTCGACGCCTTCTATGCGCGATTTGCGGGGGACGCGCTGGTCATCGACAAATGGTTCTCCCTGCAGGCCATGATCCCGGAGCCGGAGACGACCACGCGGGTCGTCAAGCTCATGTCGCATCCCGATTTTTCGCTCGCGAACCCGAACCGCGTGCGCGCGCTTCTCGGGGCTTTCGCCAATGCGAACCTCACCCGCTTTCACGCTCTCGACGGCTCGGGATACGATCTGCTGACGCGGATGGTTCTGGAACTCGATCCGAAGAATCCGCAGCTTGCCGCGCGGCTTCTCTCGTCGCTGCGCTCCTGGCGCACGCTCGAACCGAAGCGTCGCGCGCTGGTCGAGGAGAGACTGGGCAAAATCCTTGAAACAGAAGGACTTTCTGCTGACGTCAAGGATATAGCGACGCGCGCCCTGACATAAATCGACGCGGCCGTTCACGCCGAATTAAGGTCTGGACAATTGCGGCCCAAGAGATTCGAATGAAGGTGATTCGGGCGCCTCCCCGGCCCCTCGAATAGATCGCCTGAATTCGGAGAATCATGAATGGCGCGCGCCGCAGCTCGTGCGACGAGTCACGCGGAAACGGTGTGGAGCGCCTATCGCTTCGACGGCGACGGCGGCGACGGCAGAGGCCCCAGGGACGGGCCCTGGCTGCGGCGCCTCGCTTTCGTCGTCTCCGGCGTCTGCCTCGTCTCGCTGGCCACTTTCGCCGTCTCGCTGACGAGCACGATGCAAGACCAGCTCGTCGAGGAAGCGACCGAAGACCTCGAAGTCTTCGCGCGCGCCGTGAAACACGACATCCACGACCGCATCAAGGCCGACGCGCAAAAGCCGCTCGCCGAGCCGTTGAACAAGCTCGTGCCCGGGCGCGCGACCGCCCGCGGGCGGCGCATTCTCGTCACCGACGATCATGGGCATGTGGCCGCCGCCTTTCCGCCCATCGCCTCCAAGGACGCTACCCTTCATGACGTGCTGGGGGCCGAGCAGCAGCTGACCGGCTCCTCCGAAAAGGCGGGCGTCGTGCGAATCACCCTGCCGGATGGCTCCGCCGCGCTCGCTTCCGTACAGAAACTGCCGGCCCCCTACGGGCAGTTGGCGATGATCTATCCGCTCGACAACGTTCTCGGCGAATGGCGCTCCATCGCCGCGCATTATGCGGTGGTCTTCGCTCTGACGACGCTGATGCTGCTCCTGATCGTCTTCGCCTATTTCCGCCAGACGCGGCGTCGTCAGGCGGCGGAGGAGGTCACCGCCTGCATCAGAAGACGCCTCGACGCCGCCCTGTCGCGGGGCCGTTGCGGTCTATGGGACTGGGACATCGCGCGCAGCCGCATCTACTGGTCGGATTCCATGTACGAGATGCTCGGCCTGCCTGCTGGCGGTCGCAGCCTCTCCTTCGAGGAGCTCAACGGCCTGATCCACCCGGAAGACGGCGACCTCACCTTCATCGCGGAAAAGATGGCGGGCGCAAAGTCGAAAAGCCTCGACCATGAGTTTCGCGCGCGCCACGCCGACGGCGGATGGATATGGGTGCGCGCGCGCGCGCAGCTCATCGAGGACGATCAGGACGCGGGTCATCATCTCGTCGGCATCGCCGTCGACGTCTCCGAGCAGCATGCGCTCGCAGAAGACACCGCCATCGCCAACCTGCGCCTGCGCGATGCTATCGAGGCGATCTCGGAAGCCTTCGTGCTGTGGGACGCGCAGAACCGGCTCGTCACCTGCAATTCCAAGTTCCTCGACCTGCATGGCCTTGCCCCGCAGGTCGCGGTCGCCGGCGCGAGCTACGCCAGGATGATGCGCGACGCGACCGCGCCGACCATAAGGACGGAAATCTTCTCCGCCGAATTACGCGCGGCAGACGCCCGCACTTACGAGGCCTGCCTCGCAGATGGTCGCTGGCTGCAGATCAACGAGCGGCGCACCAAGGACGGCGGCTATGTTTCCGTGGGCGCCGACATCACCGCGCTCAAGCGCAATGAGGAGAAGCTCGCCGCAAGCGTCACCGACCTCACCCGCTCTCGCCAGACGCTGGAAATGCAGGCCCAGCAGCTTGCGACGCTCGCCGAGCAATATCACAACCAGAAGGCCGAGGCCGAGGCCGCCTATCTGGCCAAATCCGAATTCCTCGCCAATATGAGCCACGAGCTGCGGACGCCGCTCAACGCCATCATCGGCTTCTCGGAGATGATGCTCGCCGAGCCGTTCGGCGCGCTCGGTTCGCCCAAATATGTCGAATATTGCAGCAACGTACGTCAGGGCGGCGCCTATCTCAACGAAGTGCTGTCCGACATTCTCGACATGTCGCAACTGGAGGCCGGACTCGTGCGCCTCTCCGAGCGGGAGGTGCATGTCGCGGATGCGGCTCGTCATGCGGCGGCGGCATGGCGCGAACGCGCCGAGGAAAAGAGGATCAGCCTCATCGTCGAGGCGGACGAGAAGCTACGCTGCGTCGGCGACGAGGCGCTGATCGTCAAGGCGCTCGGGGTGCTGCTCTCGAACAGCGTCAAATTCACAGAGGCAAGCGGCTTTATCCGCTTGCGAGCGCGCCACCACGGCGGGTCGATCGCCTTCTTCGTCGAAGACACGGGACGCGGCATCGATCCTCGCGCGCTCCCGAAACTCGGCCGGCCCTTCGAGCAAAGCGCCGGAGTCATGGAGAACGGCATGAAGGGTTCCGGGCTCGGCCTCGCCATCGCCCGCGCGCTCGTCGAACTGCATGGCGGCGCTCTGCGCTTCCGCTCGCGTGTCGGGCGCGGCACGGTGGCGATGATGCGGCTGCCCTGCGCCCATTGCGCCGGCGCGAACGTCACGCAACTCCGCACGCGCACTCCAGAAAAATTCCTGACGCCGACCCCGGTCCCCGCTTACGCGCGTTCGCGCGAGACTGCGGCGCGGATGGCGGGGAGCGACAGCACGACGCGCAACCCCGGCGCATTGTCCTCGATCCGCAGGGCGCCGTGATGAAGCCGGGCGACCGCCGCGGCCATTGACAGCCCAAGGCCGGAACCCGGCCGCGAGCGCGAATTCTCCAGCCGCACAAATCGCCCGATCACCCTTTCGCGATCCGCAGGCGAGATGCCGGGTCCGCGGTCCGCGACCGTGATCTCGATGCGCTCGCCGACGCGCTTCGCGCTCACGTCGATCGTCGGTTCGGCGCCGGAGGCGCCATATTTCAAAGCATTGTCGACGAGGTTGACGACGGCTTGACCCAGAAGTTCGCGGCTGCCGCTAACCGCGAGGCCGGGTTCTGTCACGACGTCGAGGCGAGCGCCCTGCTCCTCAGCAACTGGCTCGTACATCTCTGCGATGTCGCTGACCACCGCGTCGGCGTCATAAGCGGCGAGATTGTCGCTGCAGTAACCGGCTTCGGCCCGCGCGATCATCAGCAGCGCGTTGAAGACGCGGATGAGACCGTCCGATTCCTCGATGACGACGTTGAGCGCTTCGCGGTGCGCGCCCTTGTCCCCACTCCCGCGCAACGCCGCTTCCGCATGATTGCGCAGGCGCGTGAGCGGCGTCTTGAGATCATGGGCGATATTGTCGGAGACTTCGCGCAGGCCTGTCATCAGCTCGGATATGCGTTCCAGCATCGCGTTGAAATTTTCGGCGAGGCGGTCGAGTTCGTCGCCTGCGCCGCTGACGGCGAGCCGCTCGTGCAGGTCGCCCGCCATGATCCGCCGCGCCGAGGCCGACATCACATCGACGCGCTCCAGCATGCGATGCGCGACGAAAAGGCCGCCCAGTGCGCCCACGAGCGCGAGCCAGAAGAGCGAAACGCCCAGCGCCCGTCGCAGAATGTCACGCAGCACCTGATGATCCTCGATGTCGTGGCCGATAAGCAGCCGGAAGCCGCCGGGCAGCAAAAACAGCCGCAGCAGCGCGGGATGTTCGATCCCCGGTTCGCCGCGCCTCTGGTAGGGCGTTTCGACAAGTTCCGAGCCGCCGATGGGCGCCGCTGTCGGCGGTTCGATATTGCCGACGATCACCTCCCCCGAATGAGTAGTGAGGAGATAGAGCGAACTGCCTGGCGCGCGAACGCGGCGCTCCACCGCAGTGGTGAGCTGTCGCAGCCCGCCTTGCGAATATTGCTCGGAGAGGGCGCGGATTTCCGCCTCGACCGTCTGCTCGATCTGCTCGTCGAGAACCTCCTTCACCCGCGCGCCGACGCGCGTGAGCACGAGGCCCGCGCCGATGGAGAAGAGCACCAGATAGGCGAGCGAGAGCTTGAAGGCCGTCGTACGAAACAGCTTGCCGACTTTTCCCATCAACAATTGCGTTGTCCTGTCTGCGTTACGGAACCGGGGGTCCAGCAAAGATATGGGCATTGCGGGCCGATTGTCGCAGGGGCGGCCCGGGCCCGGGCGGGAACCTTCGCCGCATAATCGACGTTCATAGCGTGAGGGGCCAGCAGAGGTTGAAGGGCCATGAAAACCAGACTTGAATCGGCACTGCTCAGCGTATTGTGCGGCGCGACGGCGCTGGGCGCCATGCCGCAGGAGGCCTTCGCGATGAGCGTCGCGCCACCTTCCGTCGTCGGCCTGACCGCTCCGACGGCGCAGGTGCATTACCGCCGTTACTACCACCGGCACTACCGCCCCGTCGTCTATCGGCGCCACTGGGCCCCGCGCTACGCCTATTATCCGCGTCGCGCCTATTATCGCTATCCCGCATATGGCTATGGCTACGATCCGGCCGGCGCGATGTTCGCGGGCGCGGCGCTCGGCCTGATGGGCGCCGGCATCGCCGCCGCAACCGCCCCCCGCTGGGGCTATGGCGGGTGGGGCGGCGGCTGGGGCCCGGGATGGGGCGGCGGCTGGGGCGGCGGCTGGGGTGGACCCGGCTGGGGATGGGGCGGCGGATGGTGGTGAGCTAGCGCATCCCGTCCCGGATCATGTAACCCGCTCCCCGGATGGTATGGAGGAGCGGGTTGTCCCGGCCCTTGTCGATCTTGGCGCGCAGCCGCGAGATATGCACGTCGATCACATTGGTCTGCGGATCGAAGTGATAGTCCCAGACATTCTCGAGCAGCATGGTGCGGGTCACGACCTGCCCGGCATGTTTCATAAGATATTCGAGCAGGCGGAACTCGCGCGGCTGCAGCACGATCTCCTGCCCGGCGACCGTCACCTTGTGGGAGAGGCGGTCGAGCTCCAGATCGCCGACGCGGTAATGGGTCTCCTCGCCGCGCGGACCGACCCGGCGGCGCACCAGCGCCTCGACGCGCGCCAACAGCTCGGAGAAGGCGTAGGGCTTGGGGAGATAATCGTCGCCGCCCGCGCGCAGGCCCTTCACGCGGTCGTCCACCTGCCCCAGCGCCGAGAGGATGAGAACCGGCGTCTCGACCTTCTGCTCCCGCAGGCTGGAGATGAGCGAAAGCCCGTCCATCTTCGGCAGCATGCGGTCGACGATCAGCACGTCATAGTCGCCTTCGCGGGCGGAGGCATAGCCGGCGAGCCCGTCGGCCGCATGGTCGGCGACATGGCCCTGTTCGCGGAAGGCCTTGACGAGATAGTCGCTCGCCTCTTTGTCGTCTTCGATAAGGAGTATGCGCATCAGAGCCATGATAACCGACCTGAAAAAAAAAGGCAGGCCGGCGCTGGGGAGCGTCGGCCTGCCGGCGACGGAGCCAGGAGGGGGCTGGCTTTAAGGACCGTCGCTCTTCATTGCGGGGACCGTCTGCGGGCGGGTGCAGTCTCGCGGTCCGCGTCGCAAGAAGCTCTGATTTCCCTCCGTTAGCCGGCCGAGGACTTCACTGGCACGGCGATGAATTTCGCGCCGTCGGCCGATTTCAGCCGCAGCAGGACCGAGCGGCGGCCCTCCTTGCGGGCTCCGTCGACGGCGCCCAGGAGGTCGGCGCGCGAGTTGACCGGCTGCCCGCCAGCCTCGACGATCACGTCGCCGCGGCGAACCCCCTTCTGGGCGGCGACGCCCTCTGGGTCGATGTCCGTCACATAGAGGCCTTCGCCCCCGCCGCCACGCACTTCCGAGGCCGGCGCAACGTCGATGCCGAGGCTCGCGAGATTCGCGCCGGCGCCGGAGTGACCGGAATCTTCATCGTCGGCGCGCGCTTCCTTCTCCTCGGGCAGTTTGCCAAGGGTCAGTTTCGCCGCCTTCTCCGAGCCGTTGCGCAGATAGGCGATGTCCACGGACCTGCCCGGTCCCATCGCGGCGATCTTGCGCGCCAGTTCGCGCGGGCTCTCGATCTTCTCGCCATTGACGGCGGTGATGACGTCGCCCGCTTTCAGGCCCGCGGCCTCCGCGGGCGCGCCCTTCTGGGGCTGCGCGATCAGGGCGCCCTTCGCCGTCTTCAGACCGAGACTGTCCGCGATCTCCGGAGTCACCGGCTGGATCTTCACGCCGATCCACCCGCGCGCCACGACGCCCTTGTCCTTGAGCGCGGCGACGACGTCCCTGGCGACCTCGGATGGAATGGCGAAGCCAATGCCGACAGAGCCCCCGGACGGCGAATAGATCGCCGTGTTGACGCCGATGACATTGCCGCGCGCGTCAAAAGCCGGGCCGCCCGAATTGCCGCGGTTCACCGGCGCGTCGATCTGCAGGAAATCGTCATAGGGACCGGCGCCGATGTCGCGCCCGCGCGCCGAGACGATGCCCGCTGTGACCGAGCCGCCAAGGCCGAAGGGATTGCCGACCGCGATCACCCAATCGCCGACGCGCGGCTGCGCGCTAGACCATTCGACATAGGGGAGCTTGTTCGCGTCGTTGACCTTGAGGAGCGCGAGATCGGTGCGCTTGTCCGTGCCGATAACCTTGGCGGTCAGCGTGCGGCCGTCGTCCAGCGCGATTTCAACCTCGTTCGCATGGTCGACCACATGGTTGTTGGTCACCACATAGCCGTCGGCGCTGATGATGAAGCCCGAGCCCTGCGACTGGGTCATGCGCTTCTGCGGCGTCTCGCCGAAGCGCTTGAAGAATTTGTACATCGGATCGTCGGGCGACATCTCCTGGCCCTCGAAGGGGCTTTGCTGCTCCTCCACGGACTTGACCTTGATGGCGACGACGGCGCCCTTAACGCGCTCCACGACATCGGCGAACGAGGCGGGGCCGGCGGGCTGCGCGAGCGTGACGGAAGGCGCCTCGGCAAACGCCTTGCCGACGGGTGCGCCAACAGCCGCGCCGAAGGCGAGGGCCGCAGCGGCGCCCATCAGCGCAATGCGCGAGGCGCGGCGGCGGCGCGTCTGCGCCGGCATGCGGGAGCTGCGCTCGAAAATCGGATAATGCATTTCAAATCTTCTCCATTCTCGCGGCGACGAAGGGGGAGTCCAAAGCCTGGGAGGGCTCGGGCTGGGAGGCTTCGTCGCCGCCTGCATGGAGGAACATGGAGATGCGCCGCTTGCAGTCCAATGTCCGGCGGATGAAACTTTCGTAAGGGGAAACAAAGAGCCCCGCGACGAGGCGGCTGCCGCTCCGCCTGCTTGCGCTAAAGCCAGCCGGCCCTGCGGAAGCGCCAGTAAAGCGCGGCGCAGACCGTGATCGTCACGCCGAGGACGAGGAAGTAACCGTACTCCCACTTGAGCTCCGGCATGTGCTCAAAATTCATGCCGTAGATGCCGGCGATGGCTGTGGGAACGGCGAGGATGGCGGCCCAGGCGGCGAGGCGGCGCGAGATGTTGGTCTGCTGCATCTGAGCATTCATCAGGCTCGCCTCGAAGGCGAAGGCGAGCGTCTCGCGCAACGTGTCGATGCGCTCCTGCGCGCGGCGCAGATGATCGCGCACGTCGCGGAAATGCGGCTTCATGACAGGATTGATGAACACGACGTCGGTGCGCTCCAGCGCGCGGCAGACATCGGCGAGCGGCAGCACGGCGTTGCGTAGCCGCAGCAGGTCGCGGCGCAACATGTAGAGCTGCTCGATCTCTTCAGAGCCCATCGTGGTCGTTAAAACGTGCTCCTCAATGTCCTCGACCTGATCGTTGATGCTGGCGAGAACGGGGGAGTAATTGTCGACGATGAAATCGAGGATGGCGTAGACGATGAAATCCTCGCCCTCGGAGAGGCGCTGCGCGCGCGCCTCGCAGCGCTGGCGCACTGCGGCGTAGCTCTGGGACGCGCCATGCCGTACGCTGACGACGTAGCCCGCGCCGACGAAGAGATGCGTCTCGCCGAAGGCGACGGAGCCATCCGCCCGCTGCGCGGTGCGCACGACGATGAAAAGGCTGTCGTCGAATTCCTCGAGCTTGGGAAACTGATGCGCTTTGGCGGCGTCCTCGACCGCGAGCGGATGCAGAGAAAATTGCTTCCGCACCCGCTCCAGCAGTTCCACGCTCGGCTCGTAGAGGCCGATCCACACGACGTGGCCTTCGCGGCTGGCCCATTCGCCGGCGGCGTCAATGTCGATGTCGGCGACCTTGACGCCCTTGCAGTAGGCGACGGCGTTGACGACGCCGGGGCTGATCGCGTCTGCGAGGTCGGCGACAGCGTCCATCGGCGCGCTCAGGCCTTGGGTCCGCCGCGCGTGACGCCGACTTTCGCCGGGCGCAGCACGCGTTCGCCGATCGTGTAGCCCTGCTCCATCACCTGCGCGACCGAGCCGGCGGGCCTGGTCTCATCCGGGATTTCGTAGAGCGCCTCATGGAGATTGGGGTCGAATTTCGCGCCCATCGCCTCGATCGGCTTCACCCCGAAACGGCCCAGCCGCGTCAGGAAGTCGCGCTCGGTCACCGCGAGCCCATCCAGCAGCGCGGCCGCGATCGGGTCGAGACGCGGGCGAACCTCGTCCGGCACGCTTTCAGCGGCGCGGCGCAGATTGTCGGCGAAGGGGAGCATCTCACGCGCGAAATTCGACGCGCCATAGAGCTTGGCGTCGGCGATCTCCTTTTCGGCGCGCCGGCGGACGTTCTCCACTTCCGCCAGCGAGCGCAGAAGCTTGTCCTTCAGTCCGGCGTTTTCCGCATAAAGATTCTCGAGCTCCGTGAACGGCTCGGGCTCATTGATGCTCGACTCCGCCGAAGGCTGCGACAGCGAGGACGCGTGCGCCGGATCCCCATCTGCGCCCTGCGGCGGCGTCTCGGCGTTGTTCCCGTCGTTGCTCTGTTGGCTCATGCTCAAGTCCATCTTTGGGTAAGGCCCGGATTAAAGGCCTCGATATCTGCGTTACAACGCCCAAAATCAAGTCGCGGCGAGATTCTGCGCGCGGGCGGGCCGTTTCTCGGTCGCCGATGCGAAGATCTCCAGAAGCTGACGCTTGATCGCCGCCTGCCGGGGCGGCGAGGTGATTTTCGAGCCGGTGAGGTCGGTGACGTAGAAGGCGTCGACCGCCCGTTCGCCAAAGGTCGTGATATGGGCCGAGGCGATGTTCAGATTCATCTTCGAAATGGCGTTGGTGAGGTCGAAGAGAAGCCCCTCGCGATCGAGGCCGGAGACCTCGATGACCGTGTAGACGTTGGAGAGGCTGTTATCGACCACCACCTCGGGCGCGACCGAAAAGGCCGTCGTCGGTTGATGCTGCTTCGTGCGCGCCTTCACGGCGTCGGAGACGATGACTTCGCCCCTCAGCGCCTTGGCGATAAAATCGGCGATACGGCGCGCGCGGCGCATTTCGTCCTCGTCGAAATCGAAAGCCCGCGAAATGAAGATCGTGTCGAGCGCGAGCCCGTCGACGGTGGTGAAGATATGCGCGTCGACGATATTCGCGCCGCTCGCCGCGCAGCCGCCCGCGATGATGGAGAGCAGGCGCCTGTGGTCCGGCGCGATGACGGTGAGCTCCACCGCGCCGCGCGCGCGGTCGAGCTCCACGGCCGTCGCAAGCGGCGTCTCGGCGCCCGTGAGCTTGCGCAGCATCTGCGCGTGATGCAGCTTGCGTGAAACGTCGACCTTCAGCCAGTAGGCGGGGTAATGACGTTTGGCGTAGGCGTCGAAATCCTCATCGCTCCAGTCGGGCAGCGCGGCGCGCAACTCCTCCATCGCGGCGGCGACGCGGCTCTTGCGGTCGACAGCGGAATGGCCGCCGCCGAGCACCACCTCCGTCTCCCAGTAAAGCACGCGAAGGAGCTGCGACTTCCAGGCGTCGAGCACGCCGGGCCCAACCGCGTTGATGTCGCAGACGGTGAGCACGAAGAGCATTTTCAATCGCTCCATCGTCTGCACGATGGCGGCGAAGCTTTCGATCGTCACACGGTCCGAGAGATCGCGGCTCTGCGCGAAACTCGACATGGTCAGATGATGTTCAACGAGCCAGCAGACGCTCTCCGTTTCGCCCGGGGTGAAACCGAGACGCGGACAGAGCGAGCGCGCGACCTCCATGCCGGCGATGGAGTGATCGTCCTTGCGGCCCTTGGCGATGTCGTGAAGAAAGAGCCCGAGATAAAGCACCTTGCGATTGACGATGGTGGGCAGGATTTCGCTTACGAGCTGCTGGTGCTCGGGCAGGCGTCCGGCTTCGAGATCGGAGAGACCGCCGACCGCGCGCAAGAGATGCTCGTCGACAGTGTAGTGATGATACATGTTGAACTGCATCATCGCGACGATACGGCCGAAATCGGGAATGAACCGGCCGAGCACGCCGGTTTCGTTCATGCGCCGCAGCATGATCTCGGTCATGTTCCGCGACAGGAGAATTTCAAGGAACAGACGGTTCGCCTCCTTGTCGGCGCGCAGGTCCGCGTCGATCTCGCGCAACGACAGCGTCGCGGCGCGCATGGCGTCCGGGTGCAGCGGCAGGCCGTGGTGATCCGCCAGCCAGAAGAGGCGGATGATGTTGACGGGATCGCGTTGGAACACGTTTTCATCGGCGACGCTGATGCGGTCCTGCGCGATGATGAAATCGCCGTGAGGCGCCTTGTTGCGGCGGCGCCTGAAGGGCTGCAGGAACCGGTCGAAGATGGCGCGCGGCTTGGCCTGCCGCTCCTCCAGCGCCGCGCAGACGATAGCCGTTAGATCGCCGACTTCCTTCGCGACGAGGAAGTAGTGCTTCATGAAGCGCTCGACTCGCGAAAGGCCACCGCGATTATGATAGCCGAGGCGCCCGGCGATCACGGGCTGAATGTCGAAGGACAGCCGCTCCTCCGCGCGCCCCGTGGCGAAATGCAGATGGCAGCGCACGCGCCACAGGAATTCGTCGCAGCGCTCGAAGAGACTGAGTTCGGCTGAGGTGAAGAGCCCCGCGGCGACAAGCTCCTTCACGTCGCGCACGCGGTAGACATATTTCGCAATCCAGAAGAGCGTATTGAGGTCACGCAGCCCGCCCTTGCCTTCCTTCACATTGGGCTCGACGAGATAGCGCGAGGCGCCGGCGCGCCGCACGCGTGTTTCGCGCTCGGCCAGTTTCGCCGCGACGAATTCACGCGCGTCGGAACGGGCGACCTCCTTGTCGAAAGCGTCCTGCAATTCGGAGAAAAGCTCCGGGCTTCCCAAGATGAAACGAGACTCGAGCAGCGTGGTGCGGATCGTCATGTCGGCGCGCGCCTGGCGCATGCACTCGGCGACCGAGCGCGTCGCATGGCCGACCTTCTGCCTCAGATCCCACAGCACATAGAGGATCGCTTCGACGACGCTCTCGCCCCAGGGCGTCTGCTTGTAAGGCAGAAGGAACAGAAGATCGATGTCCGATCCCGGCGCCAGCATGCCGCGCCCGTAGCCGCCGACGGCGACGATGGTCAGGCGCTCCGCGAAAGTCGGATTGTCGGCGGGATAGACAAAATTGACGACGTAGTCGTAAATCGCGCCGATCAATTCGTCCTGCAACTGCGAGATGAGCCGCGCGCAAGCGAGACCGGAGCCCCTGGACTCCAGTTGCGCGCGGGCGCGGGCGCGTCCCTCCGCCAGCGTCGAGCGGAAGAGATCGACGGCTGCGGTGCGACGCGCGTGTCCTTTCTCGGTCTTGCAGAGTTCCGCGACCGGGGTCGCGAGCGCGGCCCTCAGCCCGCGAAAGCCATGCGCGGGGTCGAGACTGTCGAAGACGCTCGCTGAAACCTTCTGATCCATGTCCGTCATCCTGCCGCGCGCAGCGCTTGAAGCCGCGCCTCCATGGCGTCGAAGAGCGGGACCGTGAGATCCGGTCCACCGACACGTTTTAGCGCGCGCAGGCCGGTGGGCGAGGTAACATTGATTTCCGTCAGACGCCCGTCGATCACGTCTATGCCCACGAAGACCAGCCCCCGCTTCTTCAGCTCCGGCCCGAGGCGGGCGCAAATCTCCTGCTCGCGCGCGTCGAGTTCGGTGGCCGCCGCCGCGCCGCCGCGCACCATGTTGGAACGGATGTCGTCCTGCGCGGGGACGCGGTTGATCGCGCCCAGGGCCTCGCCGTCGACGAAGATGATCCGCTTGTCGCCGTTCGCCACTTCGGGGAGGAACTGCTGGACCACCCAGGGTTCGCGGAAGCTCGCGCTGAACATGTCGAAGAGCGAGCCGAAATTGGGATCGCGCGGGGTCACCTTGAAGACCGCCGCGCCGCCGTGGCCGTAGAGCGGCTTCATGACGATGTCGCCATGCGTCGCCCGGAAGCGCTCGATCGCCGCCCGGTCGCGCGTGATGAGGGTCGGCGGCATGAGGTCCGCAAACTCCATGACGAAGACTTTCTCCGGCGCGTTGCGCACATGGCCGGGATCGTTGACGACCAGCACGCGGGACTGGATGCGCTCCAGAAAATGCGTCGAGGTGATGTAGGCGAGGTCGAAGGGCGGATCCTGGCGCAGCAGCACCACATCCATCTCGATGAGATCGATCTCGGTCGCCTCGCCGAGGGCGTAGTAGCGGGACGGATCGTCGAAGACGTCGATGTGATGGGCGCGCGCGAAGAGCCGCCCACCCTCCAGCGACAAATGGTCGGGGGTGTAGAACCAGAGCCTGTGGCCGCGCCGCCTGGCCTCCAGCATCAGCGCGAAAGTCGAGTCCCCCGCGAAGTTGATTCGCTCCAGAGGGTCCATCTGGACCGCGATTTCAAGCATTCCACCTCCTGCCGGCCCCCGCGGCTCGACCTTCACCGTTAACCAAACGTGAAAGACTGTTCCCTACCCTGCGTCCAATCAAATAGCAGGACAATCGAGCATATGCGCAATCTATCCATCGGCGCCGGCCTCGTCTTTCGCCAATTTCTCTTCCTCGCGCTGCTCCTGCTGATGGGGGCAGCCGCCTACTTCGGCACGATCAACGTCCGAGACCTCACCGCGGCGGCCGCCGCCTCGGCGGACCCTGCCCAGTCCCTGAAGATCGCCCGCGCCGCCTATGAGGCGGCAAGCTCCCTCTCCATCCAGCTTTTCGTCGGCACGCTGGTCGCCGGCTTCCTCGTCGTCGGCGTCTCCGTGCCGACGATGCACCGCACGATCACCATCCCGATCAAGACCATCGCCCGGCAGATGACGGACCTTGCCGCCGGCGACACCGGCATCGAGGTCAGGGACACCGACCGCCAGGACGAAATTGGCGACATCTCGCGCGCCCTCGTCATCCTGCGCGACGCGGTGCGCGCCAACAATGAGATGGCGGCCGAAATCAAGGCCCGCGACGACCGCGAGGAGCGGCTGCGCCGCGAGGCGGCGATTCGCGACAAGGTTGAACATTACTCCGTCGAGCTCTCCGCGACCACGGCCAAGCTTGGCGAAATGACGCGGCGCATGGCCGCTTCCTCGGAGGAAATGATCGTGCATGAGCGCCGCGCCCGCGCCGACAGCGACTTCGCCCGCACCGCCTCCACCCAGGCGGCGACCGACGTCGCCTCCGTCGCCACCGCCTCGGAGCAGCTTCTCGCCGCCATTGGCGAAATCAGCAGGCAGGCCGTCGAATCCACCGCCGTGGTGCGCCAGGCGGTGGTCGAAACCAATGGCTCTTCGTCGGAGATGCTGCGCCTCGCGGCGGCCGCCAATCGCGTCGGCGACGTCGTCAACCTCATCTCCCGCATCGCGGCGCAGACGAATCTGCTCGCCCTCAACGCCACCATCGAGGCCGCCCGCGCCGGCGAGGCGGGGCGCGGCTTCGCGGTCGTCGCGCAGGAGGTGAAGAGCCTCGCGACCCAGACCGGCAAGGCGACGCAGGACATCGCCGACCAGATCGCCGAAATTCAGGCCGCGACGGACATGTCGGTCGCCTCGATCGACAAGATCAAGGCCAAGATCGCGGAAGTGGAGCAAATTTCCGCAATCATCACCCAGGCGGTGCACGAGCAGGACGCCGCGACGAAGGAAATCGCCCGCAGCGTGCGCTCCGCCGCGACCAGCGCCGGCTCCATGTCCTCCCACGCCGATCAGGTGGCGAACGCCATGGCGCAGACCGGCGCGGGCGTCGAAGCGATGGTGAGCATGGCCCGCGAGATCGACGTCATGGCCCGCCGGATGCACGCGCATACGGACGAGTTGGCGAGAAGCCTCGCGAGCTGAGACGCGGTCGACGGGAGAAGGGGTTACCTAGTTATCCTGCGGGTCGAAATAGAGTGGAACTACGAAATGTCGTATCGACATTCTTCGGCCCGTTCCCGGATGTGTATGGTATGAGAAGAAACGCATGTAATTCTCATCGACATCTTCTACTGCGCAGTCTTCGTATTCAGCCATCAAACGACTCCGCCAATTTGATAGCACATCAAGAGCGTTCTTATTAAAGACGAATATAATTATATCTCCTTGATCTTGTCCATATATGCCAGTCGTGTAGCGCGTTAAGAGTTGTCGAAAACCCTTCAAAAGCCACTCATAAGTACTATGCTTTTTCGACTCTGCTATCCACAAAAAATTATCATCTTGCTCGACAGTGATATCGCAGTGCCCTCCAAACTGAGTATCATGACCAGCAAGAAAACCCATACGCCTAAGCGATAGGACAATCCATATTGATAACTCATCCTCAGATTTATTTTGCTGCAGTTGTTTATACATGCACATTTCTGTAGCAATGTCATCTACCGCGCGACGGACGCAACCTGCTCGTTCTTCGTGAGTGGATGCATAAGCAATGTCCACCATAATCCTATGCGCAGCCGACTTGCGAGCAAAATCTTCCAGCGCTTTCAACGTTACTTCGCGATCATTCATAGCGAGCGCCGACTGTCTGTGTCGATCTGAAATCGTGCCGTTGGGACAAAGAATGGAATTAGTCGCTCTTCAAAGTTTTCAACTAACTTACCAGTTTGTGGATGGACAAACGCGCCCGATCTCCGCGCTTCACTCAATTCACTCCTATGTATTTCATATTCTTCGTTATCGTAATCGACAAAAAGGCCATATATATCTAAGGCATTTATGCGAGCGTTTGTCAGGATGTTTATTGCTGCCAAAAACTCGCTGTCGATTTCCTCTTTATGTGAGGCCTTTAGCAGGGTCGAGTATGTAAGCATCTCCCGCTCATCGACGGGAAGACGCTCAATAAATTCAATAATTTGAACTGAAATCTCGGCGGCGGGGACGCCATCCCACCACTTTAAAACATCGGCTTTGATTTCGGCCGCACCCATCTTACGGGCTAACGTCTACAGGCCAAGGTGATGCAGCATTCTTCCCCTGACATAATCGAAATCCTCATAACCCATACAATTGCGGACATGCCCTTGGAGAAGGCTCGGCTGGGCTGCCCCTGTTTCCCATACCGGGACATGCAATGACAACTCGGGAAGCGATTCAATCTGGCCCCCAAGCTTTCGTCTCCAACGGACGCTAATCAGATGAAGGGCGATCCCGGATGCGAGCGCCTGCTTACCGGCTTTATGATAAAGCTCTTTACGCAAATCCAAGTGCGACCGCCGCATTTTTTCATGCTTATGCGAAGCTGTCGAGGTACCAAATGCCGCCTCAACTATATTACCTTCGTTGGCGTCGTTATAAATCAAATCTATCAACGGAAATAAATTAACAGGATGCTCAAGATAATCATAACCAAATAAAATCTTCAAAGCGTCTTTAACTTGGCCGATAGCCGCGACCTGGGCTTCGCTGCTAAAGTTCCTGGGCGCATCGATGCGGACATCAATAACGGAACCTTTGTCTGGTATCCATACGGTGTCCATAGATTGAAAATAGCGGTGCTTGACCCCAAAAATCTCTGAATATTCGTCAAGCTGATTTGGAGTGTCCGTAATTTCGTCTTTATCTAGCTCCTCGCGCACAACGATAACACGGGTGGCTGCAAAGATAAGCTGTGTCCCGCCTTCGTCATGAGATATATCTACGAGCGTTGGCTTCTTAGGCTCATTCTTGAGTTCATCAGGATCTAGCAAAAGTGGAAACCGATCCTTGAAATTGGATTTTGGAACCTTCTTTGTTGCCAATATGCCTTTGATCGCAGCAATGTTAGTTTTTGAAACTTTGTATAGTCTAACAAGTTTTTCACCACACGAATAATGCTCGACTAATGCCCTCGATAAAGATTCCCCGTTGCCAGCGTTATCCTCGAAGCCTTCCATTTTTTCTAGCGTTTTTTCCCACCCTTGCCCGCGCTCTATCTCATTCACGGCCAAAATCTTTTGTGCAACTCTCCATGGAACTCGCGCGCTCAAGCTCGCTGCTACTTTCGCTACGCGCATTAATTCCTCCTAGTTCAAGTCCATCCGCGACCCGCAAATGACTTTTGTTCGAATCGCTACCGCGTAACGCTAGCGAAAGCGCTACAAGCCTGCCAGTTCTTGATTGGATTGTTCGCAGGGTTAGCGCAGGTACCCGGCAAGCGCTTGGGATCTCCTCCGAACGTAGAGCGCTTCGCGGTAAGGTGACGCCGCACTCAATCGCCAGACAGCCCGAATCCGCTCCTCTCCCGCGCGGGGAGAGGAGCGGGTAGGCCTTCATCGCGATTTATCCCCCCTCCGCCAACCTCCCCCATACTGCGCCCGCTCCGCCAACTTGCAGGGGCGTCGTCAGGGTCGGCGGCGCCGGCGGGGTCGGTTAAGCGCAAGGTGCGACCCTCGCCTTGCGTCGGGTCTTGCGCCGCTGGCCGGGCTTCCTCCAGATGCGTGGAGGGCGCGTTACGCGCGAAAAGGCTGGGCCGCAGCACTGTCGGGGCCGCACGCAGGAAACGATTACCGAAACGGGAAACGTTCCGCGGCCATGAGGCGGCGCAGTCAAGACCCTTGCGACGCGCCCGGATGGTTCAAAACCTTCCCGGGAAAGAAGCGGCTGCGGACTCGTGGCCGTGTCCGGAAGAACGCCGCCTTCCATCAGGGGGCGAACCCGGCTTCCGGAAAAGGTGCGTCGCGGAGAAAGACCGGTTCGGGACGCCTTCGCCCCGACGCGCTTCTTCTCGCTCACGGCCAAACGGGGCCGGGGCGTCCCGAACACCTGACGAGCCCGCGCCGGAAGCGGCGGCGGGGACGCCAGCGCGCGCCTTTCAGAACCGACCCCAGCGCTGCGCCATCCCGCCATAGCCGCCCGGGCGCGGCCCGCCGCCGCCCCACGGTCCCTGCGGACGCGGGTAATGTCCGCCCCAGACTCCGCCGGGGAAATGCGGCCGGAAGATTCCGCCGCCGAAGAAGACCGGCGGACGGACGGGGAACCGCCGAACCGGCTCGTCGGGCTCGTAATCCGTATCCGGCTCGTCATAGTCGGGCCGATGCGGGCGGCGCGGCCAGCGCGGGCGGATCGGCTCCACGACCACGAGGCGGTCGCGCGGCGGCCTTGGCCGAACGACATCCATACGCGGCGGATCGATGCGCGCGGCGCGGACCTTTGGCGGCGGCGCGATGCGCTCCGGCGCGGCCCGGACCCGGGACGGCGCGACGACCGGCGGCGGGGCGCTCGGGGGCGGCTCGGCGGCGCCGTGACGGCGCCTTTGTCCGGGCGCGGGTTTCGGGCGGCAGGCCTCGTCGAAGGTCCAGTCCCTTGCGCCAACCGCGCGGGTTTCCGTAAAGCCTTCGTCGGTGACGGCGAGCGTCGTGCAGGGCTTGTCGAGCGTGCGGCAGGCGCCGCCATTGGGCAGGCAGACCTCGATCGCGCCGTCATAGAGCACCGCGTCGGTGCGGTATTCGGTGGAGCGCACCGCGAAGGCCGTCCCGCGCACGCCGACCGAGGCGTTGCGCGTGCGCACTTCGTAAGGCTTGTGGGTTGCGCCCGCGCTCACGAAGCGGAAGACGCCCCTTGCGACATTGAAGGCGACGCCCGGCGCATTCGCGGCGCCATTGGCGTAAACAAAATTGTCGAGACGCACTTGCGACTGCGGCCCCATCTGCAAAGTCGCGCGATCGTCGAAGACGAAATGTCCGCGGCTCTCGGCGCCGGTCGACAAAAGCTCGTTGAAAAAGATCGAGTCGCCGACTTTCAGACGCATGTTGCGCTCGCCCGCGAGGCCTTCGACCAGTTTCTCGACGGCTGAAGCGTTGCCGATGGTCTGCGCGGCGGGAGTCTGCTCGGCTTTCGCCGTCGCGCACAGCGCCAGCAGCGCGGAAAAGGAAATGCCGAAATAACGCATTGTCGCTATCCCTGATGGCGTCCCGCCCGCGCGACATTGCGTGGGTTTGCCTGGCGCGGGCTTGCCGCATTGAAACGCGCCGGCTCGCATCTCTCTGTGCGCTGGCGCACGCGCCCTCACCTGCTGGCGTAATGCGCGCCGCGCGGCGAACCCATGATGGAAATGCTCGCGCCCTCGCGCTGGACCATTTCGTAGAGCATCTGCGCGTGCTGCGGCGAGAGGCGCACGCAGCCGTGCGAGGCGGGCGTGCCGAGCGCGCCGGTCGCGTAGGTGCCATGAATGGCGTAGCCGCCGCGAAAGAAGATCGAATAGGGCATCGGCGAATTGTGATATTTCTTGGAGTAATGCATGCGCTCGAGGCCCGTCGGCGCAAAATGGCCGCGCGGCGTGACGAAGCCGGCGCGCGCCGTCGACACCGGCCAGGTGTAGGAGCCTTCCGCCGAGGCGACATGCATGGTCTGCGACGTCAGATTGACGTCGATGACCACCTCCGCGCGGGCTGCGGCGCCGAATGCGAAAAAGGCGGCCGCGCCGGCGACCAGCGACTTACAAAACAATCTGGACATCTTAAATCTCCCCCGATTGACGACGGCCCCTGGAGCCGATGCGATCAAACTAGGGAGCAGACCCGCGCGCCGCTGTGCGCTGGTGCACAGGGGCGCGAAGAGGGTTTACGGGTTCGAAAGAATTTTATGGATCGGCGGCCTTCACCTCTCCGCCGTCGCCTCAACGTCGACGCTCTCCAGCAACTGCGCCGGCCGTTTGGCGAGCGCGTCGAGCGCTCCGATTCCTTTTGGAGACGAAAGCCGCACATGCAGCCGCTTCGGCTTCATGATGTAAGCGGCGACGGCCTCCGCAATCTTCTTGGCCTTCTCCCCGCCGCCTGCGAGTTCGGCCACGATGCGAGAGGCCGATTTCGCATATTCCGCACGCGCCTTTTCAATGGACGTCTTCTGCTCCTTCGCTTCATGCGCAAGAAGTCTGTCGATGAGTCCGCCGCCCTCCACCGTGGCGTCGACGCCCTTCACCGAGGCTGCAAGCGCCGCGGCTTTCGAGACGAGCGGCATGGAGGAGAAGATCGCGCTCGACACATTGCCGAAGGTCACGTTCACTGTCGCGACCCCCATGTCCTTCCCCTCGAAGCGGATGGGCGCAAAGGTCGCCTCCTGGCTCTTTTCGCTCCATTCGCCGCCGACCGCCGCCGAAAGATCGAGATCGCGATAACCGAGCGCGAGAAATTGCGCGGTCGAGGGCGCTTCGCCCCGCGCCGCGAGATCGATCACAAACCGGTCAATGCGCGCGGTGAATTTCGTTGGCGCGACTTCCCGAAAATCCGGGAAATTCGCCTCAACTCCGTCGAGGCTGAATTTCATGCGCGCGCTTTCGTTGAGATGCTCATCGGGGAGATCGGCCGCGAATCCTTTCGCTTCGATGCGCCCGATCTGCGGATAGGCGTTCTCAAGGAAAGAAGCGATACGGGCGTCACGGATCGCGAAACGCTTCAAAGAGGCGGTCCCACCGTCGGACGAAGAAAGCGAGAAATTCTCGATCGCGAAGTCCCCGACCGTGGCGTTGGCGATCTTTCCAGCGGAGATGCGCCCGATCTTGATCGAATAAGGCTTGTCCGCAGGCTCGTCCTTCCCCGCCACGGCGACGTCGCGAAATTCGATAGTGGCGACATCGAGCGAGGCGAGCGCATCGATGAGATCGCGGAACAGCGCGGGATCGGCGTCCGGTTTCTCCGGATCGTAACGATCGAGCCGCTCGATGAGCTTCCCCGGCGCGCTTGCGAAGGCTCGCCCCCTGACGCCCGTGATCTTGATTGGCCCGGTCGTGACGGTCAGCTTCTCGCGCTTGTCCTCCAGCGTGAGAGATTCGACGCTTTCCTCGTCTATGACGGGCTTGAGCGCTTCCGCCGGATCAGCGCGCGCGGCCAGCGCCAGATGCACGAGCTGGCGCAGGTCGATCCCCTTCGAGACGCTCGCGCCCCAGTGATAGCGCTCCGAGGCGCCATCGGCCTTTTCGACCGTCTCCTCCGACGCGGCTGTCCGCGCGGTCGCGATGCGGCCCGCGACGAGCCCCTCGGCGGTGACACTCTGATAGGCGGAGCGCGTGATCCCGCCGCCCGTCCGGCTCTCCGTCGTCATCGACGGGATCAGCAGGCTTTTGGCTGAAAGGCGCGCGAGGCGGGCGTCGATGGCTTGTTCATCCCCCGAAAAGAGCGACGCGAGTTCGGCGGCCGAAAGCGTCGCTCCTTTCAGTTCGATATGCGGGATGCGGTAGGTCGTCTCGCCCATCGTCAGGACGAGATTGTCGGCCGAGACGTCGCCGTCCGCGGCCCGCAAAACAGCGCGAGGCGCAGCCCCAGCCATGAGCGCGAGCGCGAGAATGATAGATTTTCGGTGGATAAGTTTCTGCATAGTCACAATTTTCCGCGTAGCCGCCGTGATAAGGCGCCGCGAGCTTGCACGGCGCCGCCAGCCGGGTAAAGAGCCCCTGTCCTTTTCGCCGCAGGCGGGCGCTTCTGGCGCCTGCCCGATGGCGAACTCTCCGATTTGCGTGTTACAGAGACGCCCATGCGACGACTTTTACTTCTGCGCCACGGGAAGGCGGACCGTCACTCGGCCGGAGGCGACCGCGAGCGCCCGCTCACGGGGCGGGGCGAAGAAGACGCGCGCCGCGTGGGCGCATATCTGCGCGAGGAAGGCATGACGCCCGACCTCGCCGTCGCCTCCAATGCGCGGCGCGCCAAGCAGACGCTCGAACGCACGCTCGAGGCCTTCCCGGGCCATGTCACCCATCTGATCGAAAACACGATCTATCTCGCAACCGCCGAGCATCTCGTCGACGTGCTGCGCCAGACGCCCGACAAGGTGCGGACGCTCCTCGCCGTCGGCCACAATCCCGGCTTTGCGGAGCTCGCCGACTGGCTGGCTGGCAGCGGCGACGCGGACGCGCTCGACCACATGCGGTCCAGCTACCCGACGGCGGCGCTCGCCGTGCTGGATTTCGACACGGAACATTGGGCCGAGGTGCGCAAGGGCGCGGCGCGACTCAATCGCTTCGTCACCCCTGCGGCGCTGCGCGGCGAAGTCGTCGACGATCTCGACTGAAAGCCACAGGCGGGCGCCGCATGCTGGTTGAAACGCTCGTGATGCTGATTTCGGCCGCTGCGCCAGCCAAGGCGCCCGCAGCCGTCGTCGCGCCCGCCTCGCTTTTCTGGCGCGCTCAGACGCCTGAATATGCAGCGGAAAAGCGCGCTGTAGACAATTGGCGGACGGAGAGCGCGACCTGGCTCGAAATGGGCCCGCTCGCCGCCGCGCGACGGGCGCTGGGCGTCGAGGATTCCGATCCTGCG
>PERY01000010.1 GCA_002929055.1 Methylocystis sp.
ATAACACCAATTACCGAATTAATCAGCCGCCCCCGGCCCCAAATTCCTCAATAATGCGGCGGCGGCGGCTCGGGCGCGTCGCGCTGCCGCGCGACATTCTGGAACTCCTCACGCAATTGGGAAACGAGCCGCTCCAAGCCGTCGATCTTGCGCCATTGCAGGGTGACGACCTCATTCAATTCTCCAAGCATCCTCTCCTGATGCGCGACGCTCGCTTCGAGCGTCTCGAGGCGAGAGGAGAGGTCTGGACTCGCGTCGTTCATATCCTTGCTTCCTCAGTCTCGATCTTCATGGCCCGAGCGCCGATGCGTTCATCGCTGCGGCATTGGGGGCGCCAAACGCGTCATCGCTAAGGCGGCTCAAGCCGTGTAGGGATGGGTTCGGCGGTGGCCGATCTCACTTTTACAGAAAAGGACTTCGGCCATGGCGCTCGATATTTTCCTCAAGCTCGGCGACATCAAGGGCGAATCGACGGACGCGGGGCATGGGGGCGAAATCGACGTGCTCTCCTGGGACTGGGGCGTCGAGCAGGGCGTGGCGGCGATTGCCGGCGGCGGCGGCGGGACGGCCGGAAAGCCCAAACTCCGCAACCTGCGCTTCGCCCACCATATCGACGCGGCGTCTCCGTTCCTCATGCAGGCCTGCGCGAGCGGAAAGCATCCGAAGGACGCCGTCATGACCGTCCGCCGCCCCGGCGCTCAGGGGATCGACGTCATCGCCGTCCGGCTATCGGGCGTCACGGTCGCGTCGGTGAACGCCGAAGTGAATGGCGCGAACGGCGAACTCTTCGAAACCGTGACGCTCTCCTTCTCGAAGATCAATTTCGATTACACGCCAACGACTAAGGAAGGCGACGCAGGGGCGCCGCTTCCTTTCGCCTTTAGCGTCTGAATGCGTTTTCGATCCGTCCGTAAAGGCGCTGACCAAGGTCTGATTGTTTTTTGCGATGCGAGTCTTGTCGCAGAGAATCCCCCAACAAGGTAAATGCTTGGTCGGGACCGGTTCGCGTGTCTCATCGCCTTGGGGGAATCGTCATCGGCAACTTCGACGTAAGGCGGCTCGTCGCCTCTGATCCGCACAAGGAGGAGGCGGCGCGTCTCCTCGCGGAAGCTTTCGAACACAGCCCGTTATTCGAATTTGCTTTTCCTGCGAGAGCGCGGCGGGCGGCGCTCAACGCCCTTTTCGAGGCGATCGTCGATGACGCGGTGCGCTACGGTTACGCCGAGGCGGCGTTCACAGATGAGGTTGTCGGAATTTTCCTTTGGTATCCGCCCGGCCGCTATCCGATGCCTTTGTGGAGAGAACTGCGGGGTTTGCCGAGCTATTTGCGAATGGCCTTGTTCGCGCCTCGCGGGCTGCTGAAGCTGTACCGGATACAACGGTCGCTGGACCGGTTGCGGCCAAAGCAGCCGCACTGCCATGCATATTTTCTGGCCGGACGCGGCAGTGCGAGAATCACGGCGATACTTGGTCGCAGGATGCTGGCGGAAGCCGATGCGCGCTCCTGGCCGGCCTATCTCGAAACCCAGAGCGCGCGGACCGTGACGCTTTACCAACGGCTGGGCTTTGAAATCCAGCGAAGCTGCTTTGCAGAAGTCCGGGGCGCGCCGCCAACCTGGACGATGTGGCGAAGCCCGAACCCGGCCGAATGAGCAGGCAACTACTAAAAAAAGCCGGGCGCGGGTGAACAAATCCCCGGAACGCACGTTTAGCTTGAGCTGGGTCTTGCGCGGGGCAGGCGTGCAGCCCATCTCGAAAGTGAAGGCGTTCGCGTCCGGCTGTGCGCCGCCGCACAGTTCCAAAGGCGTTTCCGGGGGAAAAGGACAGTCGAGACGGTTTGCCGTCTTGCGTCGCGCTTCTGTCGCGATGCGGAGCGCGCCCGTCGGGGCCTCGTCCAGGAACCCGGGTCTTCGCCGGGCGCGCGCCTTGACAGAGTTTTGCGTTTGTTCTAATTCTGTTCCTAGTTCGATCCGGGTTGAGATCCCTTAGGCAGGCTGCCATGCAACGCAACGCTTTCTTGAATGTCTCTTTGCGCCACGCCGGTCAGGCGTTGTCCCCGCGTGGGCAGGAGCTCGATTCCCTCACCCAATCGGACGCGCTTCGCAGCCGTTTCTTCTCCTGGCGGGGCGTCTCCGGGCGTCGCTATGTCTGCTCGGTGTTCCAGAACGGCGAGGAAGCTTTCGTGTCCGACGTCGAGTCCGGCGTCGTCATCGGGGTGACGCGCGAGGGCGCCAGCATCCGCCCCGTCTTCGTCCTGCAGGCGCGAAAAGGCGTCGAAAGCCGCGCCCTGCGGGAGTTGGCGCGGGAGTTGAACGTCGCCGAATGGCATGTGCATTTTTCTGCCGAAGAGGCGACGATGCGCGATCTCGCGGGGTCGCTGCTGAATTGAGTAAGCGTGTCGCGTTCGTGGCGTGCGTTCGTGTGAGTCGTTGCGTGAGCGTTTTTGCTGCGTCGGTTGCGTAACGCTTGGCGTCTCGGCGTCGTCGTAGACTGCGTTTTTCACGGCCGGGGTTCGCCCCGGCCTTTTTTCACGGCGTGGCGGGTGCGGCCCGGCAGGAGCACTGATCGAGCCGGCGCACGATCTCGGCAAGCTCGGCGTCATGGATGTCGAGCTGCATCAGATGTTCATACGTGTTGCGGACATAGGCGGGATTGTCGCCATTGAGGCCGACGCCCTCGGCGACAAGCCGGGTCATCTCCTCGTAAGGCAGCCGCCCGGCGTATTGGCGATGGCTGCGGTCGACGACATAGGCCAGCGCATTTACGCAGCCGCCTTCGGCGAAGCGCACGCCCACCGTTTTTTCGAGATAGACGGAGGTCACCAGCTCGCGTTCGCGCAGATAGCGCACCGCCTCGGCCCGTTTCTCGGCCGCTACGCGAAACGCGACGCCCTGGCAGGAGCCGCCGCGGTCGAGGCCCAGCACGAGGCCCGGACGCTCCGGCGTGCCGCGATGAACATGGGAGAAAATGCACAAGGAACGATGGTAGCCGTGAACCCAGGCGAGAGCGCTTTCGACATAGTCGAAGCCCGGGCGCCACATCAGCGAGCCGTAGCCGAAAACCCAGAGATCCTCGTTGCGGGAAGCCGTCTCGAGCAAATTTGTCCACAAGCTCCGATGCGCTGTCCGCAGCCTTCGCCGATTCGCCAGCGGACAGTCCCATTCTTTGCGCGCAAGTCGTGCGACGCAACATAAAATCAGCGGCGCCCGGCGCCCGCCTATGGGGCGGGGCGCCCGTTCTGCGGTCGCTTCCCACAACATATTGCGACCCATTTCTTGATTTCCCCATCCTTTTGTGGCGGTCTTTGACGATGAAATTCGAACGCCTGCGACTTTTGGGCTTCAAGAGCTTCTGCGAACCGACCGATTTCCTGATCCCGCCCGGGCTCACCGGCGTGGTCGGGCCGAACGGTTGCGGCAAGTCGAATCTCGTCGAGGCCCTGCGCTGGGTCATGGGCGAAAACTCCTATAAAAACATGCGTGCGTCGGGCATGGACGACGTCATCTTCTCGGGCGGCGGCTCGCGCGCGGCGCGTAACTTCGCGGAAGTCGGCCTTGTGCTCGACAATTCCGCGCGGCTTGCGCCAGCGGCCTTCAACGACGCCGATTCGATAGAGGTGACGCGCCGCATCGAGCGCGAGCAGGGCTCGACCTATCGCGTCAATGGCAAGGAAGTCCGCGCCCGCGACGTGCAGCTTCTCTTCGCAGACGCCGCGACGGGCGCGCGCTCGCCCTCGCTCGTGCGTCAGGGCCAGATCGGCGAGATCATTTCGGCCAAGCCCCAGGCCCGTCGCCGCATTCTCGAGGACGCCGCCGGCGTCGCGGGCCTTCATTCCCGCCGCCACGAGGCCGAACTGCGCCTCAACGCCGCGTCTGAAAATCTCACGCGCCTCGAAGACGTCCTGAAGCAGGTCGAAAGCCAGGGCGACAGCCTGCGCCGTCAGGCCCGGCAGGCCTCGCGCTACCGCGAGCTCGCGTCAAAGATCCGGCAGAACGAGGCGCTGGTCGCGCTCGTTTCCTATCAGATCGCCGCCGATAGCCTGCGCGACGCCGCGCAACGGCTGGAAGCCGACATTGCAAACGTTCAGGCGCGGACGCTGGAGCAGGCCGAAACCGCGAAACTCCAGGCCATCGCCGCGCATCGGTTGCCCGGCCTTCGCGAGAAGGAGGCCGAGGCCGGGGCCGCCGTGCACCGCCTCGTCGCGGCGCGACAGGCGCTGGACGCCGACGAGGAGCGCGTCAGGCAACGCATTTCCGAACTTGCGCGCCAGATCGAGCAGTTCATGCGCGACCTCGAACGCGAGCGCGCGCTGATCGAGGATGCGGCGCAGGTCGCGGACCGCTTGCAGGAAGAGCGCGCCGAACTCATCGGCGTCTCGTCTGACGGCGAACGCGAGGAAGAAGCCAGGGCGCGTCTCGCGGAAATCGACGCGACGCTCGCAGAGACCGAAGCCGCGCTTTCCGATGCGCAGGAGCAACTGGCAGGGATGAACGCGCGCCGCAGCGCCATCGAGTCGGCGATGCGCGACGAGAACGGCCGCGTCGCCCGCTTCGAGGCGGAACTGACCCGGCTCGACACTGAATTTGCGCTCATCGCCGCGCAGGGCGGCGGCGCCGAGGAGGCCGCGCGCCTCTCGGAAGCCTTCGAGATGGCGGCCGACGAGGCCCGCGCCGCCGACGAAGCGGCGCAGATCGCCGAAGAAGCGCAGCGCGAATCGCGCGAATCCGAGGCGGGCGCCCGCCATCCTGTCGAGCAGGCCGCGCTCAAGGCGCAGCGGCTCGAGACGGAAGTCCGCACGCTCGACAATCTGCTGCAGTCCAGCTCCGGCGGCCTCTGGGCGCCTATCGTCGAAAGCATGGCGGTCGAGAAGGGTTACGAGACGGCGCTCGGCGCAGCGCTCGGCGACGATCTCGACGCCTCCGCCGAGACTTCGGCCCCCGCGCATTGGGCGGTCACCTCGAACGCCGGCGATCCCGCCTTGCCGCCCGGCGTGCGTTCGCTTGGCGAGATGGTGGAGGCGCCGCCTGCGTTGCGCCGCCGTCTGTCGCAGATCGGCGTCGTGCTGCGCGCCGAGGGCGAGAGCCTGCGCAAACTTTTGAAGCCCGGTCAGCGTCTCGTCTCGAAAGAGGGCGACCTGTGGCGCTGGGACGGCTTCACCCAGGCCGCCGAAGCGCCGACGCCGGCCGCGCGGCGCCTCGCCGAAAAGAACCGCCTCGCAGACCTGCGCGCGGAATCCGAGATTGCCCGCGCCCAGGCCGACGCGCTCGCCGAGGAGCTGGAGGCCGCCCGCGAGGCGACGCGCCTTGCGGCCATGGCGGATGCGCAGGCGCGCGACAATCAGCGCCGCGCCCGCGCCCGGCTGGAGGAGGCGCGCGAGCGCCACAACGCCGCCGAGCGGCGCCTCGCGCAGATTGGGCAGCGTCTCTCCACACTGGAGGAGGCCAAGGCCCAGACGCTCGCCAATCGCGACGAGGCGGCGCACAAGCGAGACGCGCTCTCCGCTGAACTCGACGCGCTGGAGGAGCCGGCGTCGCTCGCCGGGGCGCAGGAGAGTCTGCGCGCGCGCGCCATGATGGAGCGCGCCCAGGCCGGCGAGGCCCGCGCCGCGCTCGCGAGCCTGCGCAACGAAGCCAGCGCCCGCGCCGCGCGCGTCAACGCCATCGCGCGCGAAGTCGCCTCCTGGGCCGAACGGCGCGACCGCGCGCAGGATCGGCTCGGCGAGTTGGAGGAGCGGCTCGAATCGGCGCGCGAGGAGCAGGAGCGCCTCGCCGAATCGCCGGACGCTTTTCTCGACCAGCGCCGCGCGCTGATGAACGCGCTGGAAGACGCCGAGGCCGCGCGCCGTGACGCCTCCGACGCGCGCGCCGAGGCCGAGACGCGGCTGGCGGACTCCGACCGCCTCGCCCGCGCCGCCCTCGACGCCATGAGCGCCGCCCGCGAGGAGAAAGCCCGCAGCGAAGCGCAACTGGAAGCCGCAAAGCAGCGCGCCGCCGACATTGAGCGCGCAATCCATAACGATCTCGAATCGACCCCCGCCGCGCTCGTCGATCTTGCGGGACTGAAGGAGGGCGACGAGCTTCCCGACATCGCCGAGATCGAGCGACGGCTGGAGGGCCTGCGCGCCGACCGCGAGCGCCTCGGCGCCGTGAATCTCCGCGCCGAGGATGAATTGGCGGAGATCGATTCGCAGCGCGAGAAGATGATCGCCGAGCGCGACGATCTCGCCGAAGCCATCAAGAAGCTGCGCGCCGCCATCGGCAGCCTCAACAAGGAAGGGCGCGAGCGCCTGCTCGCCGCCTTCGACAAGGTCAACGCGCATTTCAAGGAGTTGTTCACGATCCTCTTCGACGGCGGCTCGGCGGAATTGCAGCTTGTGGAGAGCGACGATCCGCTGGAGGCGGGCCTCGACATTCTCGCCCGCCCGCCCGGCAAGAAGCCCGCGGCCATGTCGCTGCTGTCGGGCGGCGAGCAGGCGCTCACCGCCATGTCGCTGATCTTCGCGGTGTTCCTCACGAACCCGTCGCCGATCTGCGTGCTCGACGAAGTGGACGCGCCGCTCGACGACAGCAATGTCGAGCGCTTCTGCGATCTCATCGACGAGATGCGCAAGAAGACCGACACGCGCTTCGTGACGATCACCCACAACCCGATCACCATGGCGCGCATGGACCGGCTCTTCGGCGTGACGCAGGCCGAGCGCGGCATCTCGCAGCTCGTCTCGGTCGATCTGGAGCAGGCGGAGAAATTCGCGCTGGCGAGTTGAGACCGCATAGACGACTCCGTCATTGCGAGCGTAGCGAAGCAACCCAGAACCGCGCGCGGGCGCCCTGGATTGCTTCGTCGCTTCGCTCCTCGCAACGACGGCGGCGCAAGAGAGCTTGCGTCAGATCAACTCGATACAATTCTCCATCAAGCGCACAAAATGATCGACGCTTCTCTCAGCGTTCGCCTCGGTCACATAGTCCCATCGCGACAGGCTGAGCCACACGCTCTCATAGCTCTGCATCCAGACGCTGCGGCCGTTCGTCATCCGTGCGCCGAAATGATAGTCGAACTGATATGACGGACCCATGCCGCTTGCGAAGCGGATGTCGATGGTGAATTGGCCACCCGGCAGCGGCGCCGCGTAGCGCGTGTGGTCCGACGACACGCGCTCCGCTTTCGCGCCGAAGCGCGCGGACATCGAATCGTCGATGAGCTTGCGCAGGCGCCGCGGGGCGACGGGAACAAGTTCGTCGCGCGATGCGGCATGCGCGGGGCATGGCGCCTGCGCCGCCTCGGGCATGGCGACCATCTTCGCCCAGCCCTCGAAGCCGCCGACGCCTGTGTCCTTGCAGACGCCCGCATAGAGCTTCACCGGCAGGAAGGCGACGCCGTGGGACGGCGAACGTGTCCCCGCCGCGCCAAGAAAGGCCTCGGCGAGCGGCAGCGTGCGCATCAGCGCGCCGCGATCCTCGAGCGTCATGGCTTGGTTCGCCGTCTGCGCCTCGGCAAGGTCGGAGAGTTGACCGGCGAAGGCGGTCCGGTCCGCGGGGGAGAGAGTGTCGAGAAAGGCGAGCCGCGCGATGGCGGCGGTGTTCGGGCAGCCGCGCAGGAGGGGAAAGCGCGCTTTGGCCTCCGTCAAACCTATGCGCGCGCGCCTTTGCAGGATCGCATGTCTGGTCCATGTCGCGTCCCGTCCGCCTCAAAGGTCACGAAATCCTAGCCGCATGGATTTAATCGCGCGTGAACTTGCGGGGCCGCTGCGGGTCAGGCAGTCGCACGACCGTAACAATGGCGATCCATGACGCGGCGATGAACTGGCGCGAACCCGTCTTCGACTATTGCGAGCGCCAGAGCGCGGCCTTCTGGGCGGAGCCGCTGAACGCGTTGTCCAACGCCGCCTTCCTCGTGGCGGCGGGGGCGGCCTTCCTGCTGTGGCGGCGTCGGGGCGGCGGCGATTATCCCGCGCTGGCGCTCATCGTCGTCACCGCCTGCGTGGGCCTGGGCAGCTTCATCTTCCACACAGTGGCGACGCGCGGCGCGATGCTCCTCGACGTCATACCGATCGCAATCTTCATCTACGCCTATTTTTTTCTCACCCTCCGTCGACTTTTCGATTTGAACGCGCTTGCCGCAACGGCGATAACCGTCGCCTTCGGCGTTTTCTCCTATGGCGTCGACGAGGCGATCAACGGGCTCAACGGCTCAGCCGCCTATCTGCCCGCGCTCGGCGCCCTGACGGCCTTCGCGACCCTGCTGAGCGCGCCCGAAGCGGATGAGGCGCTGCTCCTGCGCAAGCGCGCCGCCGCGCGCGGTCTTGCAATGGCTGCGGGCGTTTTTTTGATTTCCCTGTGCTTGCGGACGCTCGACCGGGCGGTCTGCCCCGCCTTTCCGCTGGGCGCGCATTTTCTGTGGCACCTGCTGAACGCCTGCGTGCTGTGGCTCCTGCTGCGCAACGCGATTCTGGCGGCGCCCCGCGCGTCCTAGTTCAGGCGACGCCGAGCCAGAAGGCGAAGGTTCCGACCGCCGCATGGGAGAAAACAAGCGGCCAGATGTTGCGCGTGACAAGATAGGCGCCCGCCCAGACGACGCCCGCGAAGAAGGTGTTGGCGAGCAGCAGCGGATCGCCATAGGCGCAGTGCATCAGCGAAAAAATCACCGAGGAGAAAAGGATATAGCTCCGGCCGGTCATCTGCAGGCGCTCGGCGATGAGCATTGGAATCGCGCGGCAGACGACCTCCTGGCAGGGGCTCGAGACGAGCACGTAGAAGGGCGCGAAGGCGAGCCAGTCGGGTTGCGACCGGCCCCCGACATAATTCGCCTCCAGAAAGATCAGGGCCGCGAGACCAAGCGTCAGGGCGATTCCCCCCGCCCAGTGGCGGGCGACCCAGGGCGGGCCAAAACCGAGCTCGGCGCGCGTGAAGCCTGTCGCGACGCAGGCGCCGATGCAAAGCGCCGAGACGATCAGCAGCGCCTCGAATCGCTGGTCGAAAGGCAGCAGCCCGCCGAGCACGGCCAGCCCCGGCAGGAGCAGGAGCGCCGAAAATCCGAGAGCCACCAGAGGGGGCCGTATGTCGCGCGAGAGCGTCATAACAACGCAACATATTCGTGTATGCGGCGGCTCCAAGCGGTTTCTTTGTCATAATTGCTTGTGTCCGCGAGCGCTGCGGGTTGGGGCGCCTTTCGCAGGCGCACAATTTTTAATCGCGCGCGAATCGTCGCAAGGAAGTGATTCGGCTTGGAATCAGGGCTTTTTCCCAAGTCTTCGGCTCCTTGACTTCAACGTGGCCCGTCAATATGTTGCGCGCGGCTCGGAAGGGCTCGGCTGCAAGGCCGGGTTTTTTCGAATCAAGCCGTTCCCGGAACCGAAGACAGATCCCCCGAACAAGCCGCCCCGGCCATCGTTCAATTTTGCGCGCCCTTCAGGCGCGCGAGGAGAGAGCCGATGAACGCGGACGACGACAAGCGGGACGCAGAACAGGACGCGCTCAACGCGCGGCTCGAGAAGCTCAACAATGCGCTCAGGCAGCGCGAGGAAGAGCGTCTCGCCCGGGAAGCGCCGCCGCCGGAGAGAAGGGGCCTGTCACGGGCGTTGAGCGTTGGCCTCAACGCTTTTTCGGAGTTTGTGGGCGCGGTGCTCGTGGGCGGGTTCGTCGGCTGGAAGGCGGATGAATGGCTTGGCACTCGGCCCTGGCTGATGATCGTCCTGCTCGGTCTCGGCATAGCGGCTGGATTTTGGAATATCTATCGCGTGGCGAAGCCGAAGGCTGAGCCGGGCGAGACTGGCGAAGTCTAGAAGGCGCGCGCGGCGCGCCGCTAATCGAGGGCCGGGCGGAAACGTTCGGGAAGACGACGATGAGTGCGGAAGCGCCGAATCCGATCGAGCAATTTGAGCTTCACCGCTACTTCCCGCACCAGATCGCGGGCGTCGAGACCTCGTTCACCAACGCTTCGCTTTACATGCTGCTCGCGGCGGTGGGCGTCGTGCTGCTGATGGTGGTCGCGACTTCACGCAAGGCGATCGTGCCGGGCCGCTTCCAGGCGCTCGCGGAAATGCTTTACGAGTTCGTCGCGAACACCGTCCGCCAGACGGCCGGCAAGGAGGGCATGAAGTTCTTCCCCTTCGTGTTCTCGCTCTTTTCCTTCATCCTCATCTCGAATCTGATCGGGCTCATCCCCTACACCTATTCGGTGACGAGCCAGATCGTCGTGACCGCCGCATTCGCGGTGCTGGTCATCCTGCTCGTGACCGCCTATGGCTTCTACCGGAACGGCTTCGGCTTCCTGAAGCTCTTCGTGCCGCATGGCGTGCCGCTGCCGGTGCTGGTGATCCTCGTCCCGATCGAGATCATTTCCTTCCTGTCGCGCCCCGTGTCGCTCTCCATCCGTCTTTTCGCCAACATCCTGGCAGGCCACGTCACGCTCGCGGTGTTCGGCGGCTTCGTCGTGCTGCTGCTCGCGGCTGGCGGCGTCTATCAGGCGCTGGCGCCGATCCCGCTGCTCGCGATCATTGCGCTTTACGCGCTGGAGCTTCTGGTGGCCTTCTTGCAGGCCTTCGTCTTCAGCGTTCTGACTTGCGTCTATCTCAACGACGCGATCCATCCGGGCCACTGATAAACATCCAACAATAAACGTCGCCCCATCTCTGCAGGAGAAGACTATGGCTACTGAAATGAATCTGATCGGCGCGGGTCTCGCCGCGATCGGCACCGGCGCTGCGGCGATCGGCGTCGGCATCATCTTCGGCAACTTCGTCAACGGCGCCCTGCGCAATCCGTCGGCGGCCGCGAGCCAGTTCACCAACGCGATCATCGGCGCGGCTCTCGCCGAAGGCCTGGGCATCTTCGCCTTCGTCATCGCGCTGCTGCTGTATCTGAAGTAAAAGCTTCCCTGCAGTCTTGCGAGGCGCGCCCTTCTGGAGCGCGCCTCGTAGCCGTACGCTCCCGCAGAGGCGCCTCGCGTTCAAACCGCGCGCCGCGTCGAAGACTTTGGATCATGTCCATGGCGATCATCTCTTCCGCCTATGCCGCCGAGGCCGAGCAGGAAGCTCCCGAGACCCACGAGTCCGTTGGCGCGCCTGGCGGCGAAGCCCATCACGAAGGCGGATTTCCGCCCTTCCAGACCGAGAATTTCGCGCCGCAACTCGTGTGGCTCGTCCTGATCTTCGGTTTCCTCTACCTTCTCATGTCGCGCATCGCGCTGCCGCGCGTCGGCGGCATCATCGAGAACCGCGACGCCAAGATCGCCGCCGACCTCGACGCCTCACGCGAGATGCAGGCGAAGGCGCAGGCAGCCGCCGCGGCCAATGACGAGAATTTGCGTCTGCGCCGCGAAGAGGCCCAGACCATCGGCCGCGACGCGCAGCAGAAGATCGCCAATGAAACGGCGGCGCAGCGCACGCGCGCCGAATCCGAGGCAAGCGAAAAGATCCGCGCCGCCGAAGCCCGCATCGCCGAGGCCAAAAGCGCAGCGCTCGCCAATGTCGAGGGGATCGCGCTCGACGCGGCGGCCTCGATCGTCGAGAAGCTCACCGGCGCGCCGGCGGATCGCGCCAAGCTCGCCGCCCAATATAAAGCCGTGAACTGAGGAGACGCGTTCCATGCATTTCGACGCGGAATTTTACGTCGCCGTCGGTTTCACGCTCTTCCTGATCGTGTTGCTGTGGGCCGGCGCCCATTCGAAATTCGCAGCCATGATCGATGCGCGCATCGACCGCATCAAGGGCGAGCTTGCGGAGGCCGAGCGCCTGCGTTCGGAGGCCGAGACGCTTCTCGCCTCCTTCGAGAAGAAACGCGAGGAAGCCGAGGCCGAGGCCAGGGCGATCGTGGCTCAGGCGAAGGAAGAAGCCGATCTCATAGCCGCCGAGGGCAAGCGCCGTCTCGACGAATTCATGGCCCGCAGCGTGAAGCAGGTGGAGCAGAAAATCGCCATGGCCGAGGCCCAGGCGAGCGCCGAAGTGCGCGCCGCCGCCGCTGACGCCGCCGTGAAGGTGGCCGAGCGGGTTCTCGCCACCGGCGAGGCCGGCAAGGATTTCGTCGCCGCAGGCATCAACGAGGTCAAGGCGCTGGGCGAGCGCGCGCGCTACGTCTCGAACTGAAAGCGGCGCGAAGAGTTTACGAAAGGGTCGGCGTCTTCAGCGTCGACCCTTTTTCTTTTTGCCCGCCGGCTTCTCGTCGCCGGCGTCGGCCGCGCCCTGCGTGAAGCCGATCAGGATTTCATATTCCTCGATCGCCTTGGGAGAGGGCGGCGCCGAGATTGGCTCGGCGAGGATTTGAAAGTCCGCCCGCGCCGCGCCCGAAGGAATGGTGGCGCCCACCCGGTAATTCTTCGAGCTGACGATAGAATCGTCCTTGGTGCGCCGAAGCGCGATCCGCAAGGTTCCGCCATAAGCGCCCGGCGCGCCCGCGGGGCCGAGCATCGCGTCGCCCTCGACGCCGACGCGGATCGACACATGGTCGCCCTCCACGATGCATTCGCGCGCGGTCTTCTTGATCGAAACCTGATGATGCACGCTCGCCGCATCCGCGCCTGCCGGCGTGCGCAGCATCTCCGTGCCATTCTCAATGACGATTACGGGGCAGTCGGCCGTCGCGCCGGGGGTTAGCGGCGCCTCCTTGTCCCCGCCGCCGAAGAAGCCCGGAACGCCGATCCTGGGCAGATCGAGCGCCTGCGCCGGAAACGCGCTCAGCGTTGCGGCCAGAAAAAGAGCCGGAAATTTGGGAGAGGCCATCTTCACCTCAAAACCTTCCTGTTAGGGGAGTTTAGCATAGCCTTCCTTGAAGCCCTGCAGAACCAGCGGCAGGCCGATGCCCTCTTCGGGCACCTGATGGATGATGAAGGTCGCCGTCTTGCCGTTGCGCAACTGCTCGACCAGCTTGTCGTCCATCACGACCTCGGCGACGCAGCCGGTCGGCAGGCATTTGACAAAGCCGGCGCGTCCAATGTCGGTTTCGTCGATTTTGAGACCAAGACCATTGGGCAGCAGCACGCCGAGCGGCGCGATGACGCGCAGGAGGCGGCTTTTCCCGTCGCTCGTCTTCAATATGATGATGACGAGATTGACGTTGCTCTTGTCTTCGGCGACGACGCTTTGAATGAGCGCGCATTGTTCCGCGCTCGCGCCGGCGGGAGTCTCGCAGCGGATCTCCCAGTCTCCGAACTTGGATTTCACGACTCCCTGCGCGAGCCCGGGGCCGCCTGCCGCCGCGACCAGAACGGCCGCAATGGCCCCCGCGACGAACTGTCGCAACGGCGGCGGGGACGGTTTAGCGCGCGAAGGCTTCATGATCGCTCCAGCAGCGGTATCTTAGGATCAAGCCGATCCTGCAGGGAAAAGCGGGCCGCTTCGCGGCGCCGCGCCATAGGGCGAAAGGTATGTGTTGGGTAGCAAATGGACCCGCCCTGTCAAGCAGAGGCGCACACGGGCGGCCGGACCTTGCTGAAGCCTTCCCCGCGCGACCATTTGCCGGTAATAATTCGGCATTGCAGCAATTGCGCGGGGCCAGCGTTTGTGGTTGAACCGAAGCCATGTCGGGTCGCCGCTTTCGACGCGGAAATCGTGCTCGAAAATTGCATAAAAGAACCCAAAACTGTCTGACGAGAAGGTGCGAGAGGCGACCTGCATGTCTACGGGCCAAAGAAACTACCTTTCCCTCGGGGCGCGAGTCGGAGCGGCCGCGCTTCCGCTCATCTTCTTCGCGGGCCTCGCATACGCCCAGGTTGAGGGCCAGCCAACCCCCGGCGGCATCGGCCTGCCGGCCACGGTGACCGAAGTCGGGCGGGAGACGCAGACGTTCTACAACGCGCTCCTGCTGCCGATCATCACCTTCATCGCCCTGTCGGTTCTGGGTCTCCTCCTGTACGTCTGCTGGCGCTACAACGAGCAGGCGAACCCGGTGCCCTCGAAACTGACGCACCACACGGGCCTGGAGATCGTCTGGACCCTGATCCCGATCCTCATCCTCGTCGTCATCTCCATTCCCTCCTTCCGCATCCTGACCCATCAGGTGGAAATCCCGGAATCGAAGATCACGATCAAGGTCACCGGGAATCAGTGGTACTGGTCCTATAAATACCCTGAAGATCAGGGTGGCGGCTTCGGTTTCGACCAGCTCATGAAGCCGGAGGCTGAACTGAAGGAAGGTGAGCCCCGCCTTCTCGCAGTCGACAATGAGGCCCTGGTGCCGGTGAACGAGGTCGTGAAGCTCCAGATCACCGCCGCGGACGTGATTCATTCCTTCGTCATCCCCGCCTTCGGCGTCCGCATGGACGCCGTGCCGGGCCGCCTGAACGAAACCTGGTTCAAGGCGGAGAAGGAAGGCGTCTATTACGGCCAGTGCTCGAAGATCTGCGGCAAGGATCACGCTTTCATGCCGATGGCGATCCGCGTCGTGAGCCGCGAGAAATACGACGAGTGGCTGGCGGAGGCGAAGAAGAAATTCGCCGCCGCCGGGTCGCCCGCGCGGCTCGCCGCGAGCGAATAGGCGCGCTGAAGAAGACGCAAGACATCATAGACGCTGAGGAAAAAACGATGGCGAGTTCGACTGCCGGAGCGCATGATCACCCTACGGGAGTGCGCCGCTTTCTCTTCTCCACGAATCACAAGGACATCGGCACGCTCTATCTGGTCCTCGCCGTCATCGGCGGCATGGTGGGCCTGCTGATGTCGATCGGCATCCGCGCCGAGCTGATGTATCCGGGGATCAACGTGTTCCCCGGCCTTGCGAGCCTCATCAACGGCGCCGATCCCTCCATGGGCGTCGATGCGGGCAAGAATCTCTATAACGTCTTCATCACCGCGCATGGCGTGCTTATGATCTTCTACATGGTCATGCCCGCGCTGATGGGCGGCTACGCCAACTGGTTCGTGCCGATCATGATCGGCGCGCCGGACATGGCCTTCCCGCGCCTCAACAACATCTCCTTCTGGTTCCTCGCGGTCTCGCTGGTGCTGCTGGTGATGTCCATGTTCGTGGAAGGCGCGCCGGGCATGATGGGCTTTGGCGGCGGCTGGGTGTTCTATCCGCCGCTGTCGTCGAACATCGGCCATCCCGGCCCGGCGATGGACTTCGTCATCCTGGCGCTGCATCTGGCCGGCGCCTCGTCGATCCTGGGTTCGATCAACATCATCACCACGATCTTCAACATGCGCGCCCCGGGCATGACGCTGCACAAGATGCCGCTCTTCGCCTGGTCGATGCTCGTGACCGCCTTCCTGCTGGTGCTGACGCTCCCGGTTCTCGCCGGCGCCATCACCATGCTGCTGACGGACCGCAACTTCGGCACCATGTTCTATGATCCGGCCGGCGGTGGCGACCCGCTGCTGTTCCAGCATCTGTTCTGGTTCTTCGGCCATCCGGAAGTCTATGTTCTGATCCTGCCGGCCTTCGGCCTCATCAGCCACATCGTGTCGACCTTCTCCAGGAAGCCGGTCTTCGGCTATCTCGGCATGGCCTACGCGATGGTCGCCATCGGCTTCCTCGGCTGCATCGTGTGGGCGCACCACATGTATACGGTCGGTCTGTCGCTCAACGCCCAGCGCTACTTCGTCTTCGCGACAATGGTGATCGCGGTGCCCACCGGCATCAAGATATTCTCCTGGATCGCGACGATGTGGGGCGGCTCGATCTCGTTCCGCGCGCCGATGATCTGGGCGATCGGCTTCATCTTCGTGTTCACCATGGGCGGCGTCACCGGCGTCGTGCTGGCGAATGCAGCGGCCGACCGCCAGCTCCACGAGACCTACTTCGTGGTGGCGCACTTCCACTACACCATGTCGCTGGGCGCAGTGTTCGGGGTCTTCGCGGGCTTCTACTACTGGTTCCCGAAGATGACGGGCTATCTCTACAACGAGACGCTGTCGAAGCTGCACTTCATCGTGCTCTTCATCGGCGTGAACCTCACCTTCTTCCCGCAGCACTTCCTGGGTCTTTCCGGCATGCCGCGCCGCTACATCGACTATCCGGACGCATTCGCGATCTGGAACTATATCTCGTCGATCGGCGCGTTCATCGGCGGCGTCAGCATGATCGTCTTCTTCTATTGCGTCATCGAGGCGTTCATGAAGAAGCGTGAAGCCGGCGCCAATCCGTGGGGCGCGGGCGCCACGACGCTGGAGTGGACGCTGCCGTCGCCGCCGCCCTTCCATCAGTTCGAGGTGCTGCCGCGGATCAGCGGTTCGGGCCACCAGTAACAAGGATCGACCGGCGCGGTTTTCTCCGCGCCGGTCGCCCGCAAACGGGCAATCGCGTTTCTGTCAGTTCACGAGCAAATGGACGAGCGATGAGCGACGCTTCCTATCTCGACGACGGCCAGCGCCTCGCGCCGGACATCCCGGTCGCGGCGCCTTCGGACTATTTCAAGCTGCTGAAGCCGCGCGTGATGACGCTCGTGGTGCTAACGGCGCTCGCCGGCATTCTTCTGGCGCCCGTTCCGCCGCATCCGCTCATCGCCTTCGTCGCGATACTCGCGATCGCCGTCGGCGCCGGGGCCTCCGGCGCGCTCAACATGTGGTACGACGCGGACATCGACGCCATCATGACGCGCACCGCGCTCCGCCCGATTCCCGCCGGCAGGCTCGAGCCCGAATCGGCGCTCGCCTTCGGCATGGTGTTGTCGATGCTATCGGTCTTCACGCTGGGCTTCGCCACCAACTGGCTCGCCGCGGCGCTGCTGGCTTTCACCATCTTCTTCTATGTCGCCATCTACACGATGTGGCTGAAGCGCTCAACGCCGCAAAACATCGTGATCGGCGGCGCGGCGGGCGCGCTTCCGCCGATCGTCGGCTACGCGGCCGCCACTGGGGAGATCGGCTTCGCCAGCGTCGTGCTCTTCGCCATCATCTTCGTCTGGACGCCGCCGCATTTCTGGGCGCTGGCGATCATGAAGCATGACGACTACGGGCGGGCCGGCGTCCCGATGATGCCGAATGCGCTGGGAACGGATCGCACGCGGCTTGAAATTCTGGTCTATTCGCTCATTCTCGCGCCGCTCGGCGTCGCCCCCTGGTTCTGCGGCTTTGCTGGCCCTGTCTACGGGGCGATCGCCGCCGCCTCGGGGGCCTATTTCGCCTGGCTCGCGTGGGATGTTTATCGCAAGCGCGAGGGAGACGCGGCGCGGCGCGCATCGCTGAAGCTCTTCCTTTTCTCGATTTCCTACCTCTTCCTCCTGTTCCTGATTCTCGTCGCCGAGCGGGCGTTGCATCTCTTCGGGATCGTCTAGGCGGAGCGCAGAGGGAGCAAACATGAGCAACGAACCCGCCAGCAAGCCAGCCATCGCCGAAGATGGCGTCGTCCTGACCCCCGAGCAGGCGGGCAGCCGTCGCGCGCGCAATATTGCGATCGGCGTCATGGTGGCTCTTCTGGTCGTGCTGTTTTACGCAGTCACAATCGTGCGCCTCGGCAGCGCCGTCGCCAACAGGGCGATCTGACGATGATCCAACTCGCGCCCCAGACGCCGAAGCGCCCGCGCAATGTCGCGGCTGCGCTCGTCTTTGGTTCGGTCGCGATGCTTGCGCTCTCCTTCGCCTCGGTTCCGCTTTATCGCGCCTTCTGCGCCGCCACCGGTTTCGGCGGCACCCCTCAGGTCGGCAAGACCTCAGCCGCGACCCGGCAGGGCGAGCGTCGCCTCAGCGTCGGCTTCGACTCCAATGTCGCGCGCGACCTGCCCTGGCGCTTCGAACCCGAGGTTTCGAAGGTCTCGCTGCGCACCGGCGAGACGAAAACGATCTATTACAAGGTCGTCAATCTTTCCGATCGCGAGACGAGCGGGCAGGCCGCATATAATGTGAGCCCCGATCAGGCCGGCGCCTTCTTCGTGAAGGTCGCCTGCTTCTGTTTCGAGGAGAAGCGCCTCGGCCCGCATGAGACGGCCGAATGGCCGGTGGTTTTCTATCTCGACCCGGCGCTCGAGAAGGAAGAATCGATGCGCCGCGTCGAGGAGATAACGCTTTCCTATTCCTTCTATCCGACCAAGACGCCGGCCAAAGCCAAGACCAGCGACGCGGCCGGACAGAAGCCGAAGACCTGACCGCCGGCCGCGCCGGCGCAAGATTGAACGCAGAACACGCCGGGCGACCGGCGAATGACAAGGAAGACCGAAAATGGCCGACGGACACGCGAAACCGCAACACGACTACCATCTCGTCGATCCGAGTCCGTGGCCGATCGTCGGCGCCTTCTCCGCTCTCGCGACCGCCATCGGCGCTATCATGTGGATGGCGCAGCACAAGGGCGCGCCGATCTACGGCCAGACCTGGGGCGGCACGCTGTTTTTCGTTGGCTTCGCGTCCATCCTCGCGGTTATGTTCGCCTGGTGGAGCGACATCGTCCGCGAGGCCGAAGTTCAGGGTCATCACACCGCGGTCGTGCAGTTGCATCACCGCTACGGCATGATCCTGTTCATCCTCTCGGAGGTGATGTTCTTCGTCGCCTGGTTCTGGGCCTTCTTCAATTCCAGCATCTTCCCCGGCGACGTCTGGCAGGTCACCCGCACCGAGCTTTTCCAGGGCGTGTGGCCGCCCAAGGGCCTCGAGGTTCTGAGCCCCTGGAAGCTGCCGCTCCTCAACACCGTCATTCTGCTCACCTCCGGCGCGACGCTCACCTGGGCGCATCACGGCCTGTTGCACGACGACCGCAGCCAGCTCAAGAAGGGCCTGATGGCGACGATCGCGCTTGGCCTGATCTTCACGGCCGTGCAGGGCTATGAATACGCCCATGCGCCCTTCGCCTTCTCCTTCGATCCGGCCAAGCCGGCGGCGACGAATTACGGCTCGACCTTCTTCATGGCGACCGGCTTCCACGGCTTCCACGTCATCGTCGGCACGCTGTTCCTCATCGTCTGCCTCTTCCGCGCGATGAAGGGCCACTTCAAGCCCGATCAGCACCTCGGTTTTGAATTCGCCGCGTGGTATTGGCACTTCGTCGACGTGGTCTGGCTGTTTCTGTTCCTGTGCATATATGTCTGGGGCAATTGGGGCGGCGCGATGGAATAGGCGCGGAGCGCAATTCGCGCGACGGCCCATTCTCACATGTTCGACGGTCACGGCGCCGCCGTGGCCGTTTTCTTTTGAAGCGAGCGAACAGAGATGGCTGAAGAGCACGTCTATCCTCCGGCGCAGGTCTATATCGACGGTCTGCTCGGCCGCTGCCCCCGCTGCAGCAAGGGGCATATGATCGAGGGTCTCCTGACGGTGCCGGCCAAATGCGAGGTCTGCGGCCTCGATTTCGGCTTCGCCGACACGGGCGACGGGCCGGCCATCTTCGTCATGACCATCGCAGGCTTCATCATCGTGGGCCTCGCCTGGTATATCGAGGTTGTCTACCAGCCGCCCTATTGGGTGCATGCGATGATCTTCCTGCCCTTCTCCGCCTTCGTCTGCATCGGCCTGCTGCGCCCGGCCAAGGGATTGCTGATCGCCCTCCAATATTTCAACAAGGCGGAAGAGGGACAACGCGAGTCATGAGCCGCGGCGCGCGGGCGCTGCTCTGGCCGGCGATCGCCACGCTTCTCGGCGTGGCCCTGCTTGTCAGCCTTGGCTCGTGGCAATTGCGGCGCCTCGGTGAAAAGGAGGCGCTGATCGCGCGTATCGAGAGCCGCGTGCATGTCCCCCCGCAGGATTTTCCGCCGCCGGGCGACTGGCGAGCGCCAGCCGATTTTGACTTCGCCCATGTGCGGGCGCGCGGGCGCTATGTCGAAGGCCGCGACGCGCTCATCTTCATGAAAGCGCCCGACGGGTTCGGCCCGGAACCCGGCTATATGGTCGTCACGCCCTTCGCCCTGTTGTCGGGAAACACGATTCTTGTCGAGCGCGGCTTCATTCCGGCGTCGAAAGCCGACGACCTCGCCGGACGCGCTCCGCCCTCGGGCGAATTGACCATCACGGGACTCATGCGTGCGCCGCAGTCGCGCAACATGTTCACGCCGTCCGACGACCCCGCGCGCTTTATCTGGTACACCCGCGACCCTGCGGCCATCTCGGCCGCGCTGGGCGTTGCGAGCGCTGCCCCCTTCTTCACAATCGCGCTCCAGTCGCCCCAGAGCGCCGTGCCGAACGGATTTCCGCGCCTGGTCTCCGCCACGCCGGAAATCGTGAACAACCATCTCTCCTACGCTTTCACGTGGTTTTCCCTCGCATTGGCGCTCCTCGTCGTTTTCGCCGTCTTCGCCCGGGGGCGCCTGAAGCTTGGGGACGCGGGCTGAAGCGCTTGCGGCGCGCGCGAATATGTTATGAAAAGACCCCCGACGCGCGCGCCCTGCGTCGTCTGCCGTCCATGGACTGAACGTTGCGCTATCTTTCCACGCGCGGAGAAGCCGCGCAGCTTGCATTCGACGATGTTTTGCTGGCCGGCCTCGCGACGGACGGAGGCCTCTATGCGCCTTTTGCCTATCCCCATGTCTCGCCCAAAGATATCGCCGCGCTTGCCGGCGTTCCCTATGCGCAGGCCGCCGCAAGGCTCATCGGCCCCTTCCTGAGCGAGGACGCATCGTGCGCGGCTCTGCCTGCGCAGACCGAGGCCGCCTATGCGAGCTTCCGTCATCGCGCCATCGCGCCGCTCATCCAGATCGCCGATAATCTCTTCGTGCTCGAACTTTTCCATGGGCCGACGCTCGCCTTCAAGGATCTGGCGATGCAACTTCTCGGCCGCATGATGAACGACGTGCTCGAGAAGCGGAACCTGCGCGCGACGATCGTCGGCGCCACCTCCGGCGACACGGGCGCCGCCGCGATCGAGGCGTTTCGCGGCCTGCCGCGCGTCGACGTGTTCATTCTCTATCCGCATGGCCGCGTCTCCGACGTTCAGCGCAGGCAGATGACGACCGTCGCCGACGACAATATCCACACCATCGCGTTGCAAGGCACATTCGACGACGCGCAGAACATCTTGAAGCGCCTGTTCCGCAATGCGCCGTTCCGCGAGCGCGTGGGGCTCGCGGGCGTCAACTCCATCAACTGGGCGCGCGTCGTCGCCCAGATGGTTTACTATTTCACCAGCGCGGTCTCGCTCGGCGCGCCGCATCGGCATGTCTCCTTCGCCGTGCCGACCGGCAATTTCGGCGACGTGCTCGCGGGCTATATCGCCAAGCATATGGGCCTGCCGGTCGAGCGGCTCATCGTCGCGACCAACGCCAACGACATTCTCGCACGCGCACTCGCCACGGGCCGCTACGAGCCGCGCGGCGTCATGCCGACGCAATCGCCTTCGATGGACATTCAGGTCTCCTCAAATTTCGAGCGGCTGCTGTTCGATGCGACCGGGCGGGATCACGGCGCCATCCGCGGCGCTTTCGCCTCTCTCGATCAGTCCGGAGCCTTCGACATACCTCCGGCGGCGCTCGCAGCCATTCGCGGCGAGTTCGACGCGCTTTCCATCGGAGAAGCTGATACGACCGACGAAATCGCGCGCACGTGGCGTGAGGCGCAATATGTGCTCGATCCCCACACGGCGACGGGCGTGAGTGCGGCGCGCGCGCGGCTTGCGCGGGAACCCGCGACCCCGGTGATCGCGCTGGCGACGGCGCATCCGGCAAAGTTTCCCGATGCGATCGAGCGCGCCATCGGTTACCGGCCGCATCTGCCCGACTCGCTCGCCGCGCGACTCGAAGGGCCGGAGCGCTTCACCATATTGGAGAACGACGAAGCGCGCGTCGCGAATTTCATTGCTGAACGCGCCCGCGCGGCGAAGGCATGACGATGGCACTTTTTGGCGTCATGGGGCGTCGGGACATGCCCATCCGCGGAGAGGGCGTGTATATGCGCCCCTCCGAGATGCGCGATTACACCGAATGGGCGTCGCTGCGCGAGAGGAGCCGCTCGTTCCTCACCCCCTGGGAGCCGCTCTGGCCGGTCGACGACCTCACCCGCGCAAGCTTCCGCTACCGTGTGCGCCGCCATGCCGAGGAGATGGCGCGCGACGAGGCCTATTCCTTCTTCGTCTTCCGCGAAGAGGACGACCTTTTGCTCGGCGGGCTTTCCTTCGGCCATGTGCGGCGCGGCGTCTCGCAGGCGGCGACGCTCGGCTACTGGATGGGCGAGCCCTTCGCCGGCAAGGGCTACATGACCCGCGCCGCGCGCGCGGCCTGCGCCTATGCCTTCGACAAGCAGGGCCTCCACCGGATCGAGGCCGCATGCCTGCCGACGAACCAGCCCTCCAGGCGACTGCTGGAGCGCGTCGGCTTCAAGCAGGAAGGCTATGCGCGCTCCTACCTCAACATCAACGGCCAGTGGCGCGACCATCTGCTCTTCGCGCTTCTCGAGACCGACCCCACGCCGCCCGGCAAACCATCAATGAGGTGAATCCTCGGGGGTGAATTCTCGTTGACCATGCTGCAAGGTCGCGGCTGAGCTTTGCCGAAACTTCGCGTAAATTGCTCAGGGGTTTGCTGGCCGGGGTCTATCGTGAGCATTGAAGGCATCGAAACGTCGATCATTGGCGGCTCAGACGTCGCGCGCCTGACGATCGAAGAGACCGCGCGCATGATGCTCGAGCTGGCGAAGGCGCCGGCGCGGGGAAACGGGCCTTATTACTTAACCTCCGTCAACGGCGAGGTGCTTGCGCGCCGCGCCTTCGACAAGGAGTTCGCCGCGCTGGTGGATTGCGCCGACTCGATCTCCGCCGATGGCCAGCCGCTCGTCGCCGCCTCCCGCCTCCTGTCGAAAAAGCCGCTCCCCGAGCGCGTCGCGACGACCGATCTTTACCCCGTCGTCGCGCGCATGGCGCAGGAGACGGGCGCAAGCTTTTATCTTCTCGGCGCGAGCGAAGAGGTGAACCGCGCGACCTGTGAAGCGACGCTGCGCATGGCGCCGCGCGTGAACATTCTGGGCCGCTCGCATGGCTTTCTGAAAGGCGCGGCGCTCGAAGCCAAGCTCGACGAGATCAACGCGCTTGCGCCCGACATTCTCTGGCTCGCCATGGGCGTGCCGCTGGAGCAGCAATTCGTGCGCGACCATGCGCATCGCTTGAAGAATGTGAAGATGATCAAGACCTCCGGCGGCCTCTTCGATTTCATCGCCGGCGTGAAGAAGCGCGCGCCGCAATGGATGCAGGACGCCGGGCTCGAATGGGCGTTTCGCCTGGGGCTGGAGCCGAAGCGGCTCTTGAAGCGCTATCTGACGACGAACCCGGTCGCGGCCTATCTGCTGCTGACGCAGACGCGGTGAAACGCGTCCGTCATTGCGAGCCTCGCAATGACGGGAAAGCGGCGGCGCGCTACTTGGCGATCCGCCCCGCCAATTTCCCCCACAGCGCATTCCCCGCCTTGAAAACATAATCGAGCTTCGCGCTCGTCACGCTTTGCGCGCCCTTCGCGATCAACCAGTCTGCGAGAGACGCCACCTGCTTCGTCGGACAGGTGAAGACCGCCGTCTCTCCACTCTGTTCGCGAAGCGCTGCGCCAAAGGATGCTTGCGCTTCCCTCAGCGCCTCGTCGTTCAGCGCAACAGCCGCGCGCACTTCGCGCGTCGTGCGCGCTTCCTCTTCCGCGGCGATGCGCGAGAGGATGATGCGGGCGGCTTCGCGCGCGGTCTCGCTCCACGGCGCCGTCAGCGACGCCACGAGATTGGCCTGCGAGCGCAGGATCACGCCATCGTCCAGAATCTTGAGCGCATTGGCCGCGAGCGTCGCGCCGGTCGTGGTGATGTCGACGATGAGATCGGCCGATCCCGCCGCCGGCGCGCCTTCCGTCGCGCCGGAGCTCTCGACGATGCGGTAATCCCCAACGCCATGCTGCGCGAAGAAGCGGCGCGTCGTGTTGATGTATTTCGTCGCGACGCGAAGCCCGCGTCCGTGCCGCGCGCGAAAGCCGCCGGCGATGTCGGCGAGATCGGCCATGGCGCGCACGTCGATCCAGGCCTGCGGCGCGGCGACGACGACATTGGCGTGGCCAAAGCCCAGCGGCGCCAACATCTCCACCTTGTTGTCGGGATCCGCGATCTCCTCGCGCACGAGGTCTTCGCCGGTGACGCCGAAATGCACTTCGCCGCGCGCAAGGCGCCCGGTGATTTCGGAGGCCGAGAGATACGCGACTTCCGCGCCCTCGAGCCCGGCGATGGCGCCGCGATAGTCGCGCGCGCCGCGGCCCTGCGTCAGCTCGAGGCCGGCGCGGGCGAAGAAGGCGTTGGCGTTTTCCTGCAGGCGCCCCTTGGAGGGCGTCGCGACGATGAGTTTGCCCGTCATGCCGCGCCTCCCGCGCGCGCGGCGCTTGCAATTCTGTCGATCCAGATGGCGGCGCCGACGGCCGGAATGTCGGCGTTGGCGCCAAGAGTTTTCAGCAGGCGATCATAGCGCCCGCCGCCGACGACCGGCTCGCTCGAGGCGTCATGTCCCGCCTCGAAGACGAAGCCGGAGTAGTAATCCAGCTGGCGCGCGAAGCTCGCGGAGAAGGTCATCTCGTCGAGATTGAGGCCGCGCGCGGCGATGAAGCCCGCGCGCGTGTCGAAGGAATCGAGCGCCGCGGAAAGATCGAGCCGCGCGTCGTCGGCGAGCGTGCGCAAAGCCGCGGACGCGATGTCGGGTGCGCCTTCTATGGCGAAGAACGCCTCGGCGAGCGCGCGCTTTTCAACCGAAACGCCGGCGCCTTCCGCGAGCGTCGCCTGATCGAGGAAGCGTTCGGCGATTTCGGCCGGGCTGCGGCCGCCCACCGCCGTGATGCCGGCGATCGAAAGAAGATCCTCCACGAGACGGCGGGCGTCGGCGGGGTCGACCTTGGTCAGCGCCGCGAGCACGCCGGACTGCTCGGAGCCGTTGCGCCGGGGCGGCGCGAAAATGTCGGCGACGGACTGGCCGCGCGCATGCCCGGCCTCGATGCGCCGGCGCCAGACGGAGGGCAGGGCGAGTCCGTCGAGAAAGGCCCCGACGAGCCCCGCGTCGCCCATCCGGACCGAGAGATCGGAGGCCCCGGCGGCTGCGGCGGCGTCGAGCGCCGCGCCCAGGATTTCGGCGTCCGCGGCCTCGCGGTCGGTGCGGCCAAAGCTCTCAATGCCCGCCTGAAGAAATTCCCCGGCGCCCTGATCGCCGTGCAGGGGCGCGCGAAAGATGGAGCCGCCATAAGCGAAAGAGGCGGATTCGCCCGCGGCCGAACGCAGATAATCGAGACAGACGGGGATCGTATATTCCGGGCGCAGGCAGAGTTCGGCGCCCGAAGCGTCGGTCGTCAGATAGAGGTGTCCGCGAAAATCCTCCCCCGAGCGGTCGAGGAAAACGCCGGCCGGCTGCAGGAGCCTTGGCTCGCAGCGCAGGAAGAGCGCCCGCTCGAAATGCGCTAGTATGGCCGCAAGTCTCTCTGCGGGCCGGCGGTCTGATGCTCTGGCGGTGGCGTCGCTCACGCTCGGAAATTCCTCTCGATTTTGCGCTTTGTTTAGCAACTGCCCCGCGCCCGCGCACCCGCTTTCGGGCGGAAAGGTGAATGTCCCCGAAGGAAATTTTTGCGACTGGAATCGAGAACCGCGGCTTTCGGGCCGCGGTTCGAGAGGTTCTTCCCTGTCAGCAAGCCTTCAACGCCGATGCTCCCAACCGCGCCGGGAGGCCTCCGCATGGCGCTTGGGGTCGCCATGCCAGCCGCGTTGCGCTTCCTGCCCCTGCCGGCCCTCTTGGCGCCCCTCCTGGCGCCCCTCTTGACGCCCCTCCTGGCGCCTGTCCTGGCGCTCATCCTCCTGGCCGCGGGCGCCGCGGGCCGGGCCGCTTTCGCGCTCGTCCCATCCTCCGCGCTCCTCGCCCCTGCCGCCGCGCGCCCGAGATTCCGGCGCGCTGGCGTCGCGATCCTCCATGGCGACATGGAGCGTCGTCGGCTCGGGGAGGAAGAGGTTCTTCGCGTTCTCCTCCATCAGTTCGACGCGCCGGGCCTGCAGCTGCTCGCCGAGGGCGGCGGTGTCGATTTCCGCTTCGATCGCCTTGGCGAAAATGCTCTCGGGGCTGCGCTCCTCCTCGTCGATATGATGACGGACGTATTCGGAGAGCACCTTCACCTTCGCGTCGAAGAAAGGATCGCTGGTCGGCGTGCCGATGGCGATGTCGTAGACGAGCACCTTCGCGCTGTCGTGCTCGACCTGCGCCTCGTCGAGCATCGAATCGTCGATATGTTCGCGGCACGCGGGGTAGAAGATTTCTTCCTCGAGTTCAGCGTGGATCGTGAGCTCGCGGCAGATTTCCTGCGCGATCTTCACCTTCTCCGCGCGCCGCTTGGCGTTTTCGAATTTGTCGAAAAGTTGCTCGACCTTGCGGTGATCGGCCTTGAGCATTTCAATCGCGTCGGTCTCCTGGCCGGCGCCACTGCGCTCCTGGCCGGAACCCTGCGCGGCGCCCCGCGCCTTCTCGTCGCGTCCTTCGCTTCTTTCGCTCTGCCTGGCCATGACTATACCCTCGCTCGCCCCTTTGCCGGTCGAGCGCGTAACGCCAGAATCTGCATCCATGTTCCCTTTAGGGGCCCCCGCGCCGTCACCCGCCTGGCAGCCGGTCCAGAAGCTGCTCGAGCGGGGCCGCGCTCACCGCGTTGGGCGGCGAATAAGGCTCGCTCGCGGAGGCGACCAGCGAGACGGCGACGACGACGGCGGCGGCGAAGACCGCTTGCGCGAGGAGCTGCGGCCGCGCGCGCTCCAGATGCACGACAGCGAGGCTGATCTGGGTAATGAAGGCGATAGCGAGCACGGCCTCCCATTTTCGGTCGTCGGGATAGGCGCTGGCGATGGCGAGGCGCTGCTCCCGCGCGGAACGCACCTTCATCACCGTGTCGATCAGCGATCGCTGGAAGGCGGAATCGATCTTGGCGGTGCTTGCGGCGCGCGTCAGCGTGTTCAACGCGGCCTCGGCCTCCGGCGATTCTTCGCCGTTCTCCATGCTTTTCCATTCGAGGCCGACGACCGCTTCCACATAGGCGCGTATGGCCTGGGGCAGATCGGCGACGTCGACGCCGTGGTTTTCGGTGAGCGCGGAGAGCGTTACAAGCTGTTCGCGCTCAAGGGCGACAGCTCTGTACGCCCGGCGATTCACGTCCCACACGTCCTGGGCGAGGAAGGTCATCAGCAGCCCGAAGAGCGTCGCCGGGACGCCAACGAAGGGCGGCGCGACGCCGCGCCAGTTCTGGACGCAGGGGGCGAAGGGCGAGGCGAAGCTCAGCCAGCAGAGAAACAGCGAAAGACCGGCCATCGCGCCGGTGAGGAGGAGGGCCATGACCGGCGTCGTCTGCGACATCCAGAAATGCAGAAGCACTGTCCCAACCCTCCCGAATCGTCGCCGGACCGGGCGCATGGGACATCGTAAAGCTTGGCAGCGCCAGCGTATTTTTCCGGGCAGGTGATTGCGCGCCGCGCCCCCTTTCGCGCCCTCTTGCATCAATGCGCGTCCTCTGCCACATAAGGCGCGGGAGGTTGGCGTTGGACGTTTCACTCGCCAACCGGGTCAGGTCCGGAAGGAAGCAGCCCTAACGAGCTTGAGCGGGTCTCCGTCCAGCCTCCTACCTTGCTGACAGGCGCGGAGCGCAGAGCATTGGCCGCTCTGCCCGCGCCTTTCGCTTTTCTGGCGCGGAAACGGGATGGACCAGGACCACGACCAGCCCTCGCTGGAGAACGCCGGCCCCTCGCTTTTCGGCGCCGAGGAGGCGCCCGCTGCGGCCTATCGCGTCCTCGCGCGCAAATATCGCCCCTCGACGTTCGCGGACCTTATCGGTCAGGAGCCGATGGTGCGCACGCTGGAGAACGCTTTCGATCTCGGCCGCATCCATCAGGCCTATCTGCTGACCGGCGTGCGCGGCGTCGGCAAGACCACGACCGCCCGTATCCTCGCCCGCGCCTTCAATTACGAGCTGCCGGCGCAGGATGGTCGGCCTGCGATCGACAGGCCGACGATCCACATGGACGAACTCGGCGCGCATTGTCAGGCGATCATCGACTCTCGTCATGTCGACGTGCTGGAGATGGACGCCGCCTCGCACACCGGCATCGACGACGTTCGCGAGATCATCGACAACGCGCGCTACCGCCCGGTTATGGCGCGCACCAAGGTCTATATCATCGACGAAGTGCACATGCTCTCCAAGCCCGCCTTCAATGGCCTCTTGAAGACGCTGGAAGAGCCGCCCGAGCATGTGAAATTCATCTTCGCGACGACGGAGATCGAGAAGGTGCCGGTTACGGTGCGCTCGCGCTGCCAGCGTTTCGACCTCCGCCGCATCGACGCCGGGCTCCTCGCCGAACATCTGCGCAAGATCTGCGATGCGGAGAAGGTCGCGATCGAGGCCGACGCGCTTGCGATGATCGCGCGTGCGGCGGAAGGCTCCGTGCGCGACTCTCTCTCGCTGCTCGATCAGGCGATCGCCTATGGCGCGGCGCATAGCGCGGGCGGCGCCATCGCGGCGGACGATCTGCGGTCGATGCTCGGCGTCGCCGACAAGGCGCGGGTGATCGACCTTTTCGAATCCGTCATGGCGGGGGAGGTGTCGCGCGCCATCGCGTCGCTAGAAGACCAGTATAACGGCGGCGCCGATCCGGCGCAGGTGCTGCTCGAGATGGCGGAATTCACCCATCTCGCGACGCGGCTGAAGATCGCCCCCGAAACCGCGCAGTCCGCCGCGCTGACGCCGGAGGAAAAGCGGCGCGGCTCGCAGGCGGCGGAGCGTTTGTCTATTCCGGCGCTGACTCGCGCGTGGCAAATCCTGATGAAGGGCGTCGACGAATTGCGCGGCTCGCAGCGCCCGTTGCAGGCCGCCGACATGGTGCTGGTGCGCCTCGCTTACGCCGCAGGCATGCCGACGCCGGGCGAGGCGCTGAAGCAGTTGGGCTATGGCGCGCAGGGCGGCGACGCCGCGCCCGCTTCGGCGCCCCCGAGCGCGCCGCGCAATGCGCCTGTCGCGGTCAACGCGCCCGCGCCGTCGATGCGCGCGCAAAGCATCGCGCGACCCGCAGTCGCCACGCCCGCACCCGCGGCTCCGGGCGTCGCCGTCGCCAGCTTCGAGGCGCTCGTGGCCTTGGCGGAGGAGAAGCGCGAAATCCGCCTCAAGATCGCGCTGGAATCCGACGTGCGGCTGGTGCGCTTCGAGCAGGGGCGCATCGAATTCGAGCTTGCGCCCGGCGGCTCGCGCGACCTCGCCTCAGCCCTGACGCAGAAATTGCAGGCCTGGACGAATGAGCGCTGGATGGTGTCGATCGTCGCCTCTGGCGGCGCGCCGACGCTGAAAGAAAAGCGCGAGGCGCAGGAGCGTGACGCTCGCTCGGGCCTGGAAGCCGATCCGGTCGTCGCGAGCGTGCTGGCGCATTTTCCAGGCGCCCAGATCATCGCTGTGCGCAGCAAGGACGACAACGCCGGCGTTATCGAAGCGCCGGAGGTGCAGTATGACGACATCTCGCCGATCGAAGAGGACTAGCCGATGATGGACTTCATGGGCCTGATGAAGCAGGCGCAGCAGATGCAGGCCAAGATGGCCGAAGCGCAGCTCGAACTCGAAAACACAGAGGTCGAGGGAGAGGCCGGCGGCGGCCTCGTAAAGGTGACGCTCACCGCCAAGGGCGCGATGAAGGCGATCTCCATCGATCCGAGCCTTGTGAAGCCGGACGAGAAGGAGATTCTCGAAGACCTGATTCTGACCGCCCATTTGCAGGCGCGCGCCAAGGCAGACGAAGTGATGGCCGAGAAGATGAAGGCGATGACCGGCGGGCTGCAACTGCCGCCGGGCTTCAAGCTGCCGTTTTAGTCGTGGTTTTCAACCGTCATTGCGAGGAGCGCAGCGACGAAGCAATCCAGGGGCCGCCTGGCTGCTCTGGATTGCTTCGCTTCGCTCGCAATGACGGAACCTGATAAATGGCCGAACGCATCGCCGGACCTGAAATCGAACGTCTCGTGCAGTTGCTCGCGCGGCTGCCGGGGCTCGGACCGCGCTCTGCGCGGCGCGCGGTGCTGCATCTCATCCGCAAGCGCGAGGAGCTGCTGGCGCCGCTCGCCGACGCCATGCGCGTCGCGCAGGAGCGCATCCTTTCCTGCTCGGTCTGCGGCAATATCGACACGAGCGATCCCTGCACCATCTGCCGCGACGCGCGGCGCGACCCGTCGATCCTCGTGGTGGTGGAGACGGTCGCCGATCTCTGGGCGCTGGAGCGGGCCGGCCTGCTGAACGCCCGCTATCACGTGCTCGGCGGCGTGCTGTCGCCGCTCGACGGCGTCGGACCCGACGATCTGACGATCGCGAGCCTGATCGAGCGCGTGCGGGGCGGGGACATTCGCGAGATCGTGCTAGCCGTCAACGCCACGGTCGACGGCCAGACGACCGCGCATTACATCGCCGATCTTCTTGCGCCGCATGGCGTGAAAGTGACGCGCCTCGCGCATGGTGTGCCTGTCGGCGGCGAACTCGATTATCTGGATGAGGGCACGCTCGCGGCGGCGCTGGAGCGGCGCACGGTTTTCTGAGGACGCGAGCCCACAGGCTCGCCGCCCCTTACTTCGCCGGCGTCTTCGCGGCGATGGCCTTGCCGAAATCCTGGATGTTCATTTCGCCGGTATATTTCTCGCCATTGATGAAGAAGGTCGGGGTGGAGTTCACGCCAAACTTCTCGGCGCCGCGGCTCCGCACCTCGTTGACCTTCTTGTAGAGATCCTGATCCTTGAGGATCGCCTCGAACTTCTCCTGCCCCATGCCGGCCTGCTTGAGCACATTGGCGAGGCCGTCGAGCGGCTTGTCGACGAAGGCCCAGTTCTTCTGCTGGGCGAAGAGCAGGTCGACCGCCGCGTCGCGCTTGTCGGCCCCAAGTTCGCGCGCCAGCATGAAGGCCGCGGTCGCCAGCGGGTCGAGCGGGAATTCGCGCAGGATGAATTTCACCTTGCCCGTGTCGATATAGTCCTTCTTCAGGCCCGGATAGACTTCGTGATGGAAGGCCGCGCAATGGCTGCAGGTCATCGAGGCGTATTCGACGATGGTCACCGGCGCATTGGCGTTCCCCTCGACGATGTCGGGCAGGGCGTTCGGCGCCATCAGCTCTTCGATGGCGACCTTTCCGGCGGCGGCTTTTTCCGCATGCGCCGGCGCCGCCGCAAGGGCGAGCGCGCCGGCGGCGACGGTCATGAGGCGGCGGCGGGAAAGCGCGAAAGACTGAGAAGACATGTGCGGCCCATGTGTGGAATTGAGAGCGGAGCGACCATAATCGCTCCGTGGATCGTGGCAAACGGAAATCGGTTTCCGCCGCCTGCTTCGGCAGGCTACTTCGGCAGGCCGTGCGTTGGCTGGAGGAAATAATAGGCGACGGAGATGGCGGCGAAAACGCCCCCAAACCACATGACGACGTCGCCGATCATCAGATCCTGCATGGTGAAACTGAACACGCTGATGACCAGCCCGCTGATCGCCAACCAGAGCGGCTTCTGGCTGCGCTCTTTTTGCGGCTGCGGGCGTTTGCCGGGAATTTGAGACATAGCGCTTCCTTCTGCTCCCTTTTCGGTCCGTCGCCGCTTCTTGTCGGCTTCGAGGGCCTTTGCGCGATCATAGCCTCTGGTCCTCGAGCGGGAAATGCCCGGCGCGGCTGGACCAGCCCGTTTTTAGCCCACTGGAACTCGCTGCCCCGAACGGCGTCCAGTAGCTTTGGCTCCAACCTCGTCTCAAAAGGCAGGGAGCTGACAAGTGTCGACTTTTCGGAGCGTTTCGCAAGCGGCTGCGCCTGCGCTGATCGGCGGCGCGGTCATCGGGCTCGTCGGCGCGCTTGCCCTTTTCTTCCGCCAGCCCTGGCTCATTCCCAGCCTGGGACCGACCATTTTTCTTCAGCTCGTGAACGCCGCAGACCCGGCGGCCCGGCCGCGGGCCATACTCCTCGGGCACGCCATCGGCGTCGCTGCGGGTTTCGGAGCGCTGTTCCTTTGCGGAGCGCAAGGGGCGCCGCCAGTCTTTGGCGAACAAATCCTGTCGCCCGGCCGCCTCGTGGCGACGGCGCTCGCGGTCGGCGCGACGATTTTTGTGCAAACTCTTGCCGGGGCGAAACATCCGCCCGCCGCGGCGACGACGATGCTGATCACTCTTGGGGGCGTCAAGCCTGCGTGGGGCGCAGTTCTGGCGATCGCCGCCGGGGTGGCCCTGGCGGCCGCGGCCGCCCATGTCGGAGCGCAGCTTCTTCAGCCTGGCGCTGGAGTGCGCCTTGGACGAAAAAAGGCCGCGAGCGTGCGCGGCCATTTAGCGAAGCGGGCGAGCCCCGAGAGGCCCGCCCGCAAAAGAGAGCCCGCAGAGGCTTAGCGCGAATAGAACTCGATCACGAGGTTCGGCTCCATCTGGACGGGGTAGGGCACTTCCGTCGCATGGGGCACGCGCGTGAGCTTGGCGACCATCTTGGAGTGGTCGACCTCGTAATATTCCGGCACGTCGCGCTCGGCGAGCTGCACGGATTCCAGCACCGTCACGGCCTGCTTCGAGGCTTCCTTCACCTCGATCACGTCGCCGGCCTTCACGAGATAGGACGGGATGTTGACGCGCGTGCCGTTGACGCGGATGTGGCCGTGGTTGACGAACTGGCGCGCTGCGAAGACCGTCGGAACAAACTTCGAGCGATACACGACAGCGTCGAGACGGCGCTCCAGCAGACCGATCAGATTGTCGCCGGAGTCGCCCTTCATGCGGATCGCCTCGGCGTAATATTTCCGGAACTGCTTCTCGGAGATGTTGCCGTAGTAGCCCTTGAGCTTCTGCTTGGCCTTGAGCTGCGTGCCGTAGTCGGAGAGCTTGCCCTTGCGGCGCTGGCCGTGCTGGCCGGGGCCGTATTCGCGGCGGTTCACGGGGCTCTTCGGGCGGCCCCAGATATTCTGGCCCAGACGGCGATCGAGCTTGTATTTGGCTTCTGCGCGCTTCGTCACTTTACCTTCGTCCTCTCATGGTCGCGTTTCACGCGCGAGAGCGAAAAGACGAAGAAACGCCCGGAGCGCATGGCTCGGGGCGCTGACGCCGTAATCGCGTTTCCCGCGCGCTCCCGGCTGCGCCGGGGCTCAAGGAACGCGCCCTCCTCTGCCGGAAAACCGGCTGACAGGCGTTCTGTGAACGCCACGGGTGCTTGCCCGGCGCGGCGTTTCCGCGTCAGGCTGTCGGGGAGTTAAAGGATGACGTTTCCCCAGTCAAGAAAAAAGCCCGGAGGACCGGGCTTTTTCAAAGCATCAGAAGGGAAGCCCCTCTTCGTAGGGCGCGATGATGCCCGAGTCATAGGGCGGCCGCTGCGGCAGGGTTTCCTGCATATACCAGCTGCGCTGGTTGGATTCGATAGGATCCCGGTTGTAGTAGGTTTGCTGCAGCATGTAGCGATTCGTGCTGCCGACCGGAACCTGGGTGCCCGGGTCCAGCCAGCTACGGCGCTCGATGTCGATCGGCGCGCGGCCAGCGTAGGCGCGGCCCGCATAGGCGTCGTGGCTGGCCGATACGGAGTTGCGATTGCGGGATTTCGCAAGCGCGTCGCCTCCAGCGGCCAGTGCGACGAGGCAGGCGAGGCCCGCCGACAGAATCAATCCCTTCCGCATCTCCATCCTCTCAAGCTCGACGCTTCTCTCTCATCATATATAGGATCGGCCTGCAAAAGCGAGACGGCTTCGCGCTGGCGTCAGTTTTTCACTCCCTCAGAGTGAACGGGAGCCGAACGCGCGACGGCATGTCCCTTTTTGGCCACGGGCTTGCTGGCCACGGGCTTGGCGCGCGCCGTCCTGTGCGGGGGGATCGAGGCGGTGACGTCCTCTCGCGAGACGCCCGTGCAGCCTTTGCCGCGGGCGAGTTCGGCGTTCAGGAAGAAGTCGTTGAGCGGCTTGTTGTCGCCGCCGGCCGAATAGCTCAGCTTGTCCAGCATGCAGCCGAGGCTCGCGCGGTCGATCGGCGCGGTCGCGGAGCCGCAAGCGATGCCTGCGATTTCGAGCGGCGCCTTGACGTCGACGAAGCGGGTCGCAAGGCAGGCGCGTTCGCTCGCCTCGACGCCCTCTCCGCCCGGTTGCGAGAGGCGGATGTCGGCGGTCTCGAAGGCCCCGAAACGCGTGGCGAGCGTGCCCGGCTGGCCGATCTTTGCGACGCTGAGGCCAACGGCCCTGGCGTGCCGGGTCATGTCGAGGAAGAAGTCGGCGTTCGTGGCCTTGGGGTCGAGGTCCGGGTGGATGTCGATGCGCAGGAAGGGCGCGCCCATCGCGAACTGGCCGACAGTCAGGCTGTCCACGCGCGGTTCGTCGCCCTTGGGGTCGCCGACGGCGACGACTTTTTTCTCGCGGTCGAACTCCGGCGCCTCGATATCGAGGGCGGAAGCGCTTTTCGTTCCAGGGGCCGCGTCGAGGTCGGTCGTGGCCTTGGTGGTGATCTTGGCGTGGGCCTCGACCGCCGCCGGGGCGCCGGCGTCCGCCACTGTCTGCGTTTCGACGGTATGGCGGGTCAGAAGCGCCGCCGCGGCGAGAATAACCGAGGCGCCGACTCCCATGCCGAGCGCGGCGCGCGCCCCGGTCGTCCTGGCGCGCAGCGGGCGCTGGAAGGAGTCCGTCTCATATTCGCGGTCAAAAGCGTTCGCACTCATCACGCAACTCCGGGCATCGGCACATAAATCTCATGCGCCGCATCTTGCCGGGTTTGCAGAAAACTAAGGTTAACGTCGAGAAGACGATCTCGTCATGGTGAACAAAGGGTTGACGGGCGCTTGCTGCGCGCCGTGGGCACAAAAAAAGCCCGCGCCGGAGGGGCGCGGGCTTTCGATGTTTTCCCAGAGGGAAGGGCTTTTGGAGGATTACTCCTCGCCCTTCTTGCCCTTCGCCCTCAGCGCGGCGCCGAGGATGTCGCCGAGAGAGGCGCCGGAGTCGGCCGAGCCGAACTGGGCGATCGCCTCCTTCTCCTCAGCGACTTCCAGCGCCTTGATCGAAACAGCGATCTTGTGGGCCTTGCGGTCGAAGAGGGTGACGCGGCCGTCGACCTTCTCGCCGACGGCGAAGCGCTCGGGGCGCTGATCGCCGCGGTCGCGCGCGAGTTCGCTGCGTTTGATGAAGGTCGTCAGATCCGTGCCGGCGATCTTCACGTCGAGGCCCGATTCCTTGACCTCGATGATCTCGCAGGTGACGACGGCGCCCTTCTTGACGTCGCCGGCCCCTTCGTCGCCGCCGCCGCCGACGGAGGCGAAGGGATCGCCCGCAAGCTGCTTGACGCCGAGCGAGATGCGCTCCTTCTCGACATCGACGTCGAGAACCTGCGCCTTGATCATGTCGCCCTTCTTGAACTCCTCGATCACCTGCTCGCCCGGACGATTCCAGTCGAGATCGGAGAGATGGACCATGCCGTCCACATCGCCGTCGAGGCCGATGAACAGGCCGAACTCGGTCTTGTTCTTGACCTCGCCCTCGACCTCGGAGCCCACCGGATGCTTCTCGGCGAAGGCTTCCCACGGATTCTGCAGGGTCTGCTTGAGGCCCAGCGAAATGCGGCGCTTGACCGGATCGACCTCGAGCACCTGAACGTCGACTTCCTGGCTCGTCGAGACGATCTTGCCGGGATGCACGTTCTTCTTGGTCCAGCTCATCTCGGAGACGTGGACGAGGCCCTCGATGCCCGGCTCCAGCTCCACGAAGGCGCCGTAGTCGGTGATGTTGGTCACGCGGCCGTGGAACTTGGCGCCGATCGGATACTTGGCCTCGATGCCCTGCCAGGGATCTTCCAGCAGTTGCTTCATGCCCAGTGAGATGCGGTGCGTCTCGTGATTGATCTTGATGATCTTCACCTTGACGGTCTGACCGATGGTCAGCACCTCGGACGGATGATTGACGCGGCGCCAGGCGATGTCGGTGACATGCAGCAGGCCGTCGATGCCGCCCAGATCCACGAAGGCGCCGTAGTCCGTGATGTTCTTTACGACGCCGTCGATCACCTGGCCTTCTTCGAGGTTCGCCACGATCTCGTGACGCTGCTCGGCGCGGCTCTCCTCGAGGACCGTGCGGCGCGAGACGACGATGTTGCCGCGGCGGCGGTCCATCTTCAGGATGTGGAAGGGCTGCGGCACGTTCATCAGCGGGCCGACGTCGCGGATCGGACGGATGTCGACCTGCGAACGCGGCAGGAAGGCCACGGCGCCGTCGAGATCGACGGTGAAGCCGCCCTTGACCTGATTGAAGATGACGCCCTCGACCTTCTCATTGGTCTCGAAGGCCTTTTCGAGCTTGACCCAGCTTTCCTCGCGGCGCGCCTTGTCGCGCGAGATGACGGCCTCGCCCAATGCGTTCTCGACGCGCTCGAGATAGACCTCGACCTCTTCGCCGACCTGCGGGGCGGGGTCGCGGCCGTAGCCGGTGAATTCCTTGAGGGCGACGCGGCCTTCGGTCTTCAGACCGATGTCGATGACGGCGACGTCCTTTTCGATGGCGACGACGCGGCCCTTGATGACGGAACCTTCGAAAGCCTCGTTATCGCCGTAGCTCTGCTCGAGCAGGGCGGCAAAATCTTCGCGCGTCGGCGCGCGATCGGTCGTAGCGGACATTTGTTCTCCTGAGAGCCCCGGTCGGGGCGGCGCCGGCATGGGTTGGCGTTGCGGATCGGTTTCCGGCGATCGGAACGTCTCCCGGCGCTTGAGCGCTCATAAAGACGAAAAGTTCGTAAACGAACTGGCCGGCGCGGCCCAAAGGTCGGAAACCAGGTGACGACGCGGCGGATCAAAGACCCGACGCGCGGCTGCTATCTACCAGCCGGCCGCCCTTGCGGCAAGCGCCGCCGGCGAGACTTTGTTGCTGCGACGCGGAAGATGCGCTATTGCATTGCACAATAGTTCTGTTGTCGGACCCCGGCTCCACTCGACTCCCGGCAGGCTTCGTTCGCCATATGACCAGAATCCTGCTAGCGAAAGCGGCGCCCGGTGATAATCTTATAGGCTATAGCGCGACCTCCGGGCGAATCGTCGCGCCTTTGGGAGCCACCAGGAAATGAAGGCAAGCGCCATATCCGGAGCCGCCATCGCCGCTGCTGCGATCTCTCTCGCCCTCGCAGCCAGCCCCGCCGAAGCCAAGCACAAAGCGCATCGCGCGCCTGCAGCGGAAAAGCACAAATGCGGCGGCAAGAACGGCTGCCCCGCCAAGTCTGAAGAAAACGCCAGGGCTGAGGAAAAAACCAAGTCTGAAGACAAGGCGGGGGCGACGGCCGCGCCCGCGGCCGACAAGCCGGCGGAGGCCAGGTAACTCTTCCGGCGCGCCGGTCTCAGCCGCTCTGAGCAGGCGCGCCTCCTTCCGCCCCTCAGGGGGCTTCGTTCAGGAGAGCTATATGAAGACGAAGATCGTTTCCGGTTCGGCGCTCGCCGCTGCGGCCATCGGCCTCGCGCTCAGCGGCGCGGCTGTCGCTCCGGCGGCGGCGCATGGGGCGCATGTCTGCAAGATGACGAAGGGCCAGTGCGGCGGCAAGACCGGCTGCATGACCAAGACCGGCGTCTGCAAGCACAACGTCGGCAAGAGCAAGGCTTCCTGCAAGCATGGCTGCCATCACAAGGCCTCCTGCCACCACAGCAAGGGCGCCTGCAACATGAAGAGCAAGTGCCACTCGAAGTGAGTTTCGGCGTCGCGACGAGCCGCGCCGTTCGCCCCTCACGGGGCTCTAAAGAGGAGAAGCATATGAAGACGAAGATCGTTTCCGGCTCGGCGCTCGCCGCCGCCGCACTTGCGCTCGCCCTGAACGGCGCCGCTATCGCCCCGGCTCACGCCCATGCGTCCGCCAAGCACGCCAAGGGCCATTGCGGCGGCAAGAGCACCTGCCATCACAAGGCCAAGTGCCACCATAAGTCGCAGTGCCATCATCACAAAGGCGGCTGTAACATGAAGGCCAAGTGCCACAGCAAGTAACGCCTGGCTCATAAAAACGCTTGGCGCCGGTCCCCGCTCGGGGGCCGGCGCAAATATCCGCGCAGGAATATTCTTGATGCAGAAGCCCGCGCCGCTCGGCTACGGCCTTGGCCTCCGGCCAATCTACTTCGACGAGATCATGTCGACGCGCCCGCCAGTCGACTGGTTCGAAATCATTTCCGAAAATTACATGGTCGAGGGCGGCCGCCCGCTCTCCATGCTGGATGCAATCCGCGCCGATTATCCGGTCGTCATGCACGGCGTCTCCATGTCGCTCGCTTCGACCGACCCGCTCGACATGGATTATCTCGCGCAGCTCAAGGCGCTGGTCGACCGCGTCGAGCCCGCCTGGGTGTCCGATCATGTCGCATGGACCGGAGTCCATGGCCTGGCGCTTCACGATCTTCTGCCGATCCCCTACACTTCCGAGTCGCTCGCGCATATCGTCGAGCGCATCTGCCGCGTTCAGGATTATCTCAAGCGCCAGATCGCGGTCGAGAACGCCTCGACCTATGTGTCCTTCGCCGCCTCGGAGATGAGCGAGCAGGATTTCGTGCGCGAGATGGCGGAGCGCGCCGATTGCCTGCTGCTGCTCGACGTCAACAACGTCTTCGTCTCGAGCTTCAACCACGGCTTCGATCCCGTCGCCTTCCTCGACAGCGTGCCGGCGGAGCGCGTCGTGCAGTTCCACATGGCCGGCCACACGGACAAGGGCACCCATCGCGTCGACACGCATGACGAGCCCGTCTGCGACGAAGTCTGGGCGCTCTACGAACATGCGCGCCGCCGCTGCGGCGACGTCTCCGCGATGATCGAGCGCGACGACAATTTCCCGCCCTTTTCCGAGCTTCTCGACGAATTGCAGAAGATGCGCGACATCGACGCGCGCATTGCGGCGGAGCGGGCGCTGAGCGCGGCATGAAGCTCTCGGATTTCCAGTCTCTGTTCCAGGCCCGCATTCTTGCCGGGCCAGGGCAGGATGACGCGCCGCTGATCGCGGCCTTGCGGGAATCGCAGCGTGGCGCGGCGCGTGAAGAACTCCTGGCCGTCTACCAGTCCGGCTATCGCGCCCGGCTGGAGAGCTTCCTTTACGAAGACCATCCGGGCCTGCGCGCCATCATGGGGGACGAAGCCTTCGAGGAGCTGGTGCGCGAATATGTCGAGACATGTCCGCCGCGCAACCCCAACGCCCGCTGGTATACGACGGGGTTTCCCGATTTCCTGCGCGACCATCCCCAATGGCGCGGCGCGAAGGACGCGCTTTCGATGGCGGTTTTCGAGCGCGCCATCGTCGACGCCTTCGATGCGCCTGACGCGGCGCCTCTTTCCATCCAGGCGCTGGCTGATTTTTCGCCGGAGGAGTCTCCGCGCCTGACTTTCACCTTTCATCCGAGCCTCGTTTTGCTGGAGCTTTCGGCTGGAACCTTCGCCGCCTATGAGGCTGCCGGCCAGGAGGAGACCGAGGAGGAAAACGCTGCGGAAGAGGCGGGGGCAGCCTCTCCGTCGCTCGCCGCAGGCGGAACCGAGGCGATCGTGGTGTGGCGCTGCAACGACGAATCCGCCTTTCGCGAGCTTGATCCCGACGAGCATGTCGCGCTCAGCGAAGCCAAAGCGGGGCGGGCCTTCGGCGACATCTGCCAGATGGCGGCCTTTCAGCAATCCGGCGACATCGAGCCGGAGCGCCTCGCGCAATTTCTCGCGAGCTGGTTCGGGGACGGCATGATTGTCGGGGTTTCCTGCAAGGCATGACGCGCGCCAGATTGCGAATCATTAAGCAAATCGTTAGCAATCTCTCTATTGGCGCGGGCATGCAGCGTGCGGCGGCCAATTGCGAGCAGGGAGATTTCTTATGGCCAAGGCAAAAACGACCAAGGCTGCGGCGACCCGGAAGGTCAGCAAAGCCGAGGCCCCCGCCATTCGTCCGGTGAAGGAAACCATGACGAAGTCGGCGCTTATCAACCTGCTTGCGCAGGAGAACGACATTCCGCGCAAGACCGCCGCGGCCGTCTACGCCACCCTCGAAGGCGCATTCCTGGGGTCCGTGCATCCCAAGGGCGTCGGCGAATTCACCCTGCCGGGCCTGCTGAAAGTCTCGCTGCGCAAGGTGCCGGCTCGCAAGGCGGGAACCCTCGTGCGCAATCCAGCGACGGGCGAGATGGTCAAGGCCGCCGCCAAGCCCGCGAGCGTCCGCGTCAAAATCCGCGCCCTCTCGAAGCTGAAGACTGCGGCGACCAAGTAAGCCAGCCGGAAAGGCGACGCCGGCGGTCCTCGCCGGCGGCCCCATTGAGCAGACGCCGGCGGGCGCCGCGCCTGTCTGCACAGGCGTCCTGGCCCGGCGCCGTTGTCATGCGCAACGAACTGCGCTGAACTGCCGCGCATGGCGGCGGGGGCGCTAGGACGCGCAGCCTTCACAATCGCGCTATACTCCTTTTGCCCGAGAGTAATCTGCGCGGTGCCGAATGAGCGAGCGTTCCATTTTCCGTGAAGAGGGGCTGCAGGCGCTGATAGAGGCGCTGAGCCGCCGTGGCTTCCGCGTCATTGGCCCGACCATCGGCGACGGCGCCATCATCTACGACGATGTAGAGGCGCTTGGCGATCTGCCGCGCGGCTACACAGACGAGCAGGAAGCCGGCCGCTACAGGCTCGCGCGACGCGACGACGCCGCGCTCTTTGGCTATGCGGTGGGCCCGCAATCCTGGAAGAGATTTCTCCACCAGCCGCTGCTCCGCCTGTGGCGCGCCGAGCGAAAGGGGCAGGACGTCATCGTCGAGGCCGAGCCGCCCGCGACCGAAAAGCTCGCCTTCCTCGGCGTGCGCGCCTGCGAACTGCACGCCATCGAGATCCAGGACCGTGTGCTGATCGGCGGCGACTATGTCGATCCGCATTACGAGTCGAAGCGCGAGGGCGCCTTCATTGTCGCGGTCAATTGCGGCACAGCGGGCGGAACATGTTTCTGCGTATCGATGAATACGGGGCCGAGAGCCACGAGGGGTTTCGATCTCGCATTGACGGAATTGACTCTCGAGGGCGGGAACGGCTTTCTCGTCGAAGTCGGCTCGCCTGCCGGAGCGGAACTTCTGGCCGAACTGCCGAGCCGCCCGGCGTCGCGGGAAGAAATGGACGACGGCGACGCGGTTGTCGCGCGCACGGCCGCGTCCATGGGGCGGGCCATGCCAGCGGAGGACATTCACGCGCTTCTCATGCGCAACCTCGACCACGAACGATGGGACGAGGTCGCGCAGCGCTGCCTCTCCTGCGCCAACTGCACCATGGTTTGCCCCACCTGTTTCTGCACCAGCGTCGAGGACCACAACGACCTCTCCGGCGCCGAATCGTCGCGAACGCGGCGCTGGGACTCCTGCTTCACCATGGATTACTCCTACATCCACGGAGGCTCAGTCCGGCCGGGCGTCGCATCGCGCTACCGCCAGTGGATGACGCACAAGCTTTCCACCTGGTTCGACCAATTTGGAACCTCGGGCTGCGTGGGATGCGGGCGTTGCATCACCTGGTGTCCCGTCGGCATCGACATCACCGAAGAGACGCGGGCGATCAGCGACAGCGAAAAATTGTTGGGAGCGGCAGATGGAAAATCTTGAACGCATCCTCGCGGCGCACCCGTTCTTTGCCGGGCTCGACGGCGAATTCTGCACGCTCGCCTGCGGCTGCGCGAAGAATGCGCGTTTTGATGCCGGGCAGTTCATCTGCCATGAAGGCGATAGCGCCGACCAGTTTTTCCTCGTTCGCGAGGGACGTGTCGCCTTGCAGGTGTCGGCGCCCGGCCGCGGCGCTTCGACATTCCTCACGCTCGGTCCCGGCGAGGTTTTCGGCGTCAACTGGCTCGTGCCGCCCTATCGCTGGACATATGACGCAAAAGCGATTGCGCCGACGCGCGCCATCTCGATGGACGCGGCCTGCCTTCGCAACAAATGCGAGGCGAACCACAGCCTCGGCTACGACGTGATGAAGCGACTCATGCCTGTGCTCGTCGAGCGGCTGCATACGGCGCGCGTGCAGATGCTCGATCTCTATGGCGCCCGGGGCTGACGATGTCCGACGCAGCCTTTGCGACTCTTATGCATGCGCAGCCGATGGTTCCTCAGGTCGCGCATGTGCGCGGGCGCCGCAAAGACACGCCGGACGCCTGGACGCTCGACCTCGAGTTGGCGAATGGCGCGCGCCTCATCTACGCGCCGGGGCAATTCAACATGCTCACCGCCTTCGGCGTCGGCGAAGCGGCGATCAGCGTTTCAGGCGACCCCGCCGGAGGGCCGCTCATTCATACAATCCGAGCCGTCGGCCCCGTGTCCCGCGCGCTCACCGCGCTCGAGCCTGGGGATCCGATCGGCGTTCGCGGTCCCTTCGGCGTCGGCTGGCCGATGGCGCAGGCAGAGGGCAAGGACGTGCTGCTCGTCGCCGGCGGGCTCGGCCTCGCGCCGTTGCGGCCGGCGCTCTATCGCCTGCTGGGCGAGCGCGCGCGCTTTGGCCGGGTCACGCTGCTGTTCGGCGCGCGCACGCCGGAGGACATCGTCTTTCGCCATGAAGTCGAGAGTTGGCGCGCGCGGTTCGACATCGACGTCGACGTCACGGTCGACCACGCCGCATCCGAATGGCATGGGCATGTCGGCGTCGTCACTACGCTCATCTCGCGCGCGACGTTCGATCCGTGCAACGCCCTCGCCATGATCTGCGGGCCGGAAGTGATGATGCGTTTCGTCGCCATGGCGCTGGTGGAGAAGGGCTTCGGCGAAGACGCGATCTATCTCTCGATGGAGCGCAACATGAAATGCGCCATCGGCCATTGCGGCCATTGCCAGCTCGGCCCCACTTTCATCTGCCGCGACGGCCCCGTGTTCACCTATGCGCAGCTCAAGCGCTTCCTTGCCATCAAGGAGCTGTGACGATGGACGCAACCAAGAAGCCCCGTCTGGGCGTCTGGAAATTTGCTTCCTGCGACGGCTGTCAGTTGAGCCTGCTCGACTGCGAGGACGAATTGCTGGCGATCGCCGGCGCGATCGACATCGCCTATTTTCCCGAGGCGACGCGCGGCGAGATCAGCGGCGTTTACGATCTTTCGCTGGTGGAAGGTTCCGTCACCACCGCGCATGACGCGGAGCGCATTCTCGACGTGCGCAAGCGCTCCAAAAAGCTCGTCACCATCGGCGCCTGCGCCACGGCCGGCGGCATACAGGCCTTGCGCAATTTCGCCGATGTGCGCGAATACGCCGCCATCGTCTACGCGCATCCAGAATATATCCACACGCTTGCGGCCTCCACCGCCATCGCCGAGCATGTGCCGGTCGATTTCGAGTTGCGCGGCTGCCCGATCAACAAGGGGCAACTTGTCGATGTCGTCGCCGCTTTCCTGGCGGGCCGACGGCCGAACACGCCCGCCCATAGCGTCTGCATCGAATGCAAGCTGAAGGGCAATGTCTGCGTGATGGTCGCCAGGGCGACGCCGTGCCTCGGCCCCGTCACACACGCCGGCTGCGGCGCGCTGTGCCCGTCGTATGACCGCGGATGCTACGGCTGTTTCGGCCCCAAGGAGACGCCGAACGCGCCGTCGCTGAGCGTCTGGCTCGCTGGGCTCGGCATGGATGAAAAGGCGCTGGAGCGCGTCTACCGCAGCTTCAACGCCAACGCCGAACCTTTCCGCAACGAGAGCGAACGACATGGCGCGCAAGACCATAAAGGTTGACTATCTCGCCCGCGTCGAAGGTGAGGGCGCGTTCAAGGTCGTCGTGCGCGACGGCGTCGTGCAGAGCGCCGAACTCAATATCTTCGAGCCTCCGCGTTTCTTCGAAGCCTTCATGCGCGGGCGGCATTTCACCGAGACGCCCGATATCGTCGCCCGCATCTGCGGCATCTGTCCCGTCGCCTATCAGATGAGCGGCGTGCATGCGCTCGAAAATCTTCTCGGCGTCACCGTCGGCGGGCCGCTCCGCGAATTGCGGCGGCTGCTCTATTGCGGCGAATGGATCGAATCCCACACGCTTCACATCTATATGCTGCATGCGCCTGATTTTCTCGGCTATGACGGCGGGATCGACATGGCGCGCGACCACGGCGACAGGGTGAAGCGCGGGCTCCAGCTGAAGAAGACCGGTAACGAGATCCTTCAGTTGCTTGGCGGGCGCGAAATACATCCCATCAACGTCCGCGTCGGCGGATTTCACCGCGCGCCGCGCAAGCGTGAATTCAAAGAGCTCGCCGAGAAGCTTAAAGCGGCGCGCGACATCGCGATCGAGACGGCGCACTGGGTCTCGACGTTTGATTTCCCGCATCGCGAGCGCGACTACACGCTCGTGACGCTGCGGCATCCGGCGGAGTATCCCTTCAACGAAGGCCGGATCGTCTCCAACCGCGGGCTGGATATTCCAGCCGCGGACTATGACGCGCATTTCGAGGAACTGCATGTCGAACATTCGACGGCGCTTCACTCGCGACTCCGCGATAGCGGCGGCGCCTACCTCACCGGACCGCTGGCGCGTTACAATCTGTGCTTCGATCAGTTATCCCCGCTTGCCAGGCAGGTCTCCGACGAGATCGGCCTTGGCCGGCAGTGCCGGAATCCCTATCGAAGCATCATGGTCCGTGCGGTCGAAGTCGTTTACGCCTGCGATGAAGCGCTTCGAGTCATGGAATTTTACGAAGAGCCGGATCGGCCCTATGTCGATGTCGAACCGCGCGCCGGCGTCGGCTATGCGGCGACGGAGGCTCCGCGCGGCATGCTCTATCACCGCTATCATCTCGACGAGGCGGGCCTGATCACCGACGCCCAGATCGTGCCGCCGACCTCGCAGAATCAGGCGAGCGTTGAAGAGGATCTCGTGGATTTTGTCGGCAGCTTTCTAGACCTGCCCGACGAGCAATTACAGCATCGCTGCGAGCTGACCGTGCGCAACTACGATCCTTGCATTTCCTGCGCCACGCATTTCCTGCGCCTCGACATCGATCGCGCATGAGGATCCGCGTCATCGGCGTGGGCAATCTGGACCGGGGCGATGATGGGGCCGGGCGCGCGGTTGCGCGGCGATTGCGCGCGACGGAGCTGAAGGGAATTGAAGTCGCCGAACAGGAAGGCGAGGCGACTTCGCTGCTGAACCAATTCGAGGGCGCGGACCTTGTATATCTTGTCGACGCGTGCCTTTCCGGCGCGCCGGCTGGCGCCATTCATCGTTTCGACGCCGCTGCGGCGCCCTTGCCGGGCAAGATCGCCAATTTCTCGTCGCACGGTTTTGGTCTTGCCGCAGCGGTGGAACTGGCGCGGACGCTCGGCGCCCTGCCGCCTCGCTGCATCGTCTACGCCATCGAAGGAGAGAACTTTGCGGTGGGCGTCCATCTGTCCGGCGCCGTTCAGACGGCTGTCGAGACGGTCACCGCCGAGTTGATTTCGCTCATCTCACGACAATAGAGAAATTTTACTTCGCGAGCGCCTCGCGCAGGCGTTCGGCTGCGGCCTCGGGTGTGATGTCGCGCTGCGGCGAGCCCAGCAATTCGAAGCCGACCATGAATTTCCGCACCGCCGCCGAGCGCAGCAGCGGGGGAAAGAAATGCCCGTGAAAATGCCAATGCGGGTGCGGCTCGCCATCGCTTGGGCGCTGATGAAATCCCATGGAATAGGGAAACGGCGTGTCGAAGAGTCTGTCGTAAATGAGCGTCACATTCTTCAATGCGTCGGCGAGCGCTGCAATGTCGCTTTCGTCGAATTCATCCAGCGCTGCGACATGGCGGCGCGAAAGTAGCAAAGTCTCGAAAGGCCATGTCGCCCAGAAGGGAACGAGCGCGACGAAGCCGTCATTGGCGTAGACGATGCGCTCGCCGGCCTTTTCCTCGAGGGCGAGATAGTCGCACAAGAGACATGAACTGCGCTCGCCGAAATAGGCGCGCTGGCGGGCGGTCTCCTTGACGAGTTCGTTCGGCGCGCTTCTTGTCGCCCAGATCTGACAATGCGGATGTGGATTGGAGGCGCCCATCATCGCGCCGCGATTCTCGAAAATCTGTACGGCGCCGATGTCGTCCAGGGCGTCGAGCGCCGAAAATTCGCGGCGCCAGAGCGAGACCACCTTTTCAGTTTCGGCGACGCTCATCTGCGAAAGAGTTAAATCGTGGCGCGGCGAAAAGCAGACGACGCGGCAAACGCCCGGTTCGCTCCTTGCGACGATTAATCCGCCTTCGTCGATCTCGCCGGCGGCGCCGCCCGCTTGCAGCGCGGCATAATCATTGTCGAAGGCGAAGACGTCATCGTAAGCGGGATTGATTTCGCCATTGGCGCGGCGATTGCCCGGGCAAAGGTAGCAGTTGGGGTCATATGCGGGAATCGCGGCTTCTGCGACAGGCTCGATCTGCCCCTGCCAGGGACGGCTGGTGCGATGCGGCGACACCAGCACCCATTCGCCGGTGAGCGGATTGAAGCGGCGATGAGAGTCGTGCTGTAGCCGCAGCATTGTCCAGTCCTTTTCAGATGGCGACGGAACCCGCGCCTGCGGCAGGAAAACAGGAGAAGATGACGGGCGCGAGGCCGGTCTCTTTCTCATACGCGGGCGCGACGCGCGCTGCAAAGCTTTCGGCGGCCGTCGCCTCGACGAGGCTGACGACGCAGCCGCCAAAGCCCCCGCCGGTCATGCGCGCGCCATATGCGCCCGGAGCGCCGCGGGCCAAATCCACCATCAAATCCAGTTCCGGGCAACTGACCTCGTAATCATCCCGCAGGCTCGCGTGAGACGCGTTCATCAAGCGGCCGCTCGTCTCCAGAGCGCCTGCTTCGAGAGCAGCCGCCATTTCAAGCGTGCGCGCGTTTTCCGTGACGACGTGACGCGCCCGCCGCGCGATGCGCCCGGGAAGCAGATGCGCATGCATTTCGAGTTGCGCCGTGTCGATGTCGCGTAGCGCCGCTACGCCATCTATGGCTTTGTAGAGAATGGCGACCGCCTGCTCGCAATCAAGCCGCCGTTCGTTATAGGCGCTGCCGGCCAGTTGATGGTGAACCATGGTGTTCGCGACGACGATGCGCGCGCGGGAGTCGATGCGGATCGGCGTCGCTTCGAGGCTTCGGCAGTCGAGCAGAAGCGCGCAGCCTTCAATCCCATGACAGGAGATGTATTGGTCCATGATTCCGCAGCGCATGCCGACGAATGCGTTCTCGGCACTCTGGCTCGCCTTGGCGAGCTCGAGCCGGTCGATCGGCTCTCCGGCGACGCTCATCAGGGCGTATCCAACGGCGACCTCGAGCGCGGCCGAAGCGGAAAGCCCGGAGCCCATGGGCAATGTGCTCCATATGGCGATGTCGGCGCCAGGCAGACGATGCCCCGTCGCCCCAAGTTCAACCGCGACGCCGCGAACATAATCGCTCCAGTCACGACGGCGCTCCTGCGCGACGTCGAGATCGAACGTGAATGACCGGTCGAGGTTCGCTGAATGAACCTTGATCAGGCGATCCGTGCGCGGCGCAATTGCGACGAAGGTCGCAAGGTCGAGTGCGGCAGGGAGAACGAAGCCGTCGTTGTAATCGGTGTGTTCGCCGATGAGATTGACCCGTCCCGGCGCACGAAAAAGCAGCGGGGTAGCGCCGTAACGCCGCTCGAAGGAGAGGGAGAGTTCGGCGAGGCCGCGTCTCGTTGCGTCGTTCATCGTTTCTGCATAGCCTCAGCTATATGAAAAAACCGCGACAGCGATCGAAAATGCTGGCGCCGTTACGTAGTTTCGCGTAGGAGAAACGTCTCTCACGAATGTCGCATTATTCTAAACCGCTATCATCTTTTATCCGACCCTGCAGCGGGCCAGCTTTTGGCCGGGGACGACGATGGTGAGCGAAGCGCGTATCAGCCTGGATGGCTTGTGGGAGTTCCAGTATCTCGGCCATGGCGCCTCTGCGTCGAACGAGAAAAGGAACATAATTGTTCCAAGTCCATGGCAGGCTCAGTTCCCTGATCTGAGCATGCGTGGCGGGATCGCGATATATCGCAGGCGCATCGAGCTTCCGGCAGAATGGGTCGGTGAGCGGGTCTTTCTGCGCTTCGGGGCGGTATTTCATATAGCGCATGTCTTCGTGAATGGCGTGCTGACCGGCAGCCATGTCGGAGGCTTTTTGCCGTTCCAGTTCGACATCACCGGGCACCTGCGTCCGGGCGCGGTCGAGATCGAGGTCCGCGTCGAAAGCCCGACGGACGATCCCGCCGAGTTTCCGAACACGCCCTTCGCGGAAATGCCCTTCGGCAAACAGAGCTGGTATGGGCCGCTCTCCGGGATATGGCAGTCCGTGTCTCTCGAGCGGCGAGTCGTCGATCATCTGACGAGCGCGCGTGTCGGGGCCGAGCTTGCGAGCGGCGACGTCGCCGTTCAGCTCAGCTTTGCGCGGGCGCTTGTCGCCAGAACCCGGGTGACGCTGGAAGTGCTGGATCCTGACGGCGAGACGGTTGGCGGCGCGAGTGCGGAACTGGCTTTGGGCGCGGAGCACGCCGCGCTGCGCGCGCTTGTCCTCGCGCCGCGGCCCTGGTCGCCCGACGCGCCGAACCTCTACAGTCTTCGCGTTGTGATGGCGCGGGAGGGCGTTGATGTCGATCTGTACGAAACGTCGTTCGGCTTTCGCACCATCGAGACGCGCAACGGCAAGCTCTACCTGAATGGCGAACCCTTCTATCTGCGCGCCGCGCTCGATCAGGATTATTATCCCGACACGATCTGCACGCCGCCGTCACTGGAGTTCATCGAGGACCGTTTCCGCAAGGCCAAAGCGCTCGGTCTGAACGCGCTTCGCTGCCACATCAAGGCGCCCGATCCGCGTTACTACGAGGCGGCGGATCGCCTCGGCCTTCTGATCTGGGCCGAGCTTCCCAACGGCGGCTATTCGACCGAGCGCTCGCGTGAACGCAAGGAAACGACGCTCAAGGGAATCATCGATCGGGACGGCAATCATCCATCGATCTTCTGCTGGACGCTGATCAACGAGAATTGGGGCGTCGATCTCGTGCATGACGCTAAGCACCGCGCCTGGCTGAAGCGGCTCTACAGATGGCTGAAGGATTATGATCCGACGCGGCTCGTTGTCGACAACTCGCCGCTTGCGCCGAGCTTTCATGTGCAGAGCGATCTGGCGGACTACCATTTTTATGCAGCGATCCCCGACAGCCGGCATGATTGGGACCGCTTCGTCGATGCGCTCGCCGATCGCGGCGACTGGCTGTTCAGCCCCGAAGGCGATGCGGTGATCACCGGCGAGGAGCCGTTGATGTGCTCGGAGTTCGGCAATTGGGGCTTGCCCGATCCTGAAAAGCTCAGCGACCGCGATGGGCGGGAGCCCTGGTGGTTCGAGACAGGCCACGACTGGGGCGAGGGGGTCATGTATCCGCATGGCGTGCAGAACCGCTTTCACGACTGGAGCCTCGACCGCGTCTTCGGCAGTTTCGGAGCTTTCATCGAGGCGACGCAATGGCAGCAGTTCCGCGCGCTGAAATATCAGATCGAGGCGATGCGCCGACGCCCGGAGATCGCCGGCTATGTCGTCACGGAACTGACCGACTGCCATTGGGAGTCGAACGGCCTTCTCGACATGCGCTCGAATCCGCGCGCGTTCCACGATGTGTTCCACACGATAAACGCCGATACGGTGATCGTCCCGCGGCTGGAGCGGGCGGCTTTCTGGGGCGGCGAAACGCTCGAGGTCCAGATTCATATCGCGCACGGGGGGACGAAGCCGATCGAGGGCGCGACGCTCGAGATTCTTGCTGACTGGCCGCAGTCTATGCAGGCGCCTCGTGTCGAACCGCTCGGCGTCGCCGATATGGGCGTCGTCTCGATCGCGCTTCCCGATGTCGAACGTTCCTGCATGGGCCGGGCGTCGTTCGCATTGAAGGGCGCCGACGGGGGCGTGATCGCGCGCAACGTCGTCGAATTCGCGCTGCATCCGAAAGGTGGCGAACGGGCGGGCGTCTCGCTCTGGTCGCATGAGCCGGAGGTGCGCGTCTGGCTTCAGCGGCTTGGTTATCGTCTTGGCGACGGCCCGCAGAACGCCGACGCGCTGATCGCGCTGCGCAGCACGCCGGAGCTTGCGAATTACGTGCGCTCTGGCGGCCGCGCGCTGCTGCTCACGGAAGAGGAGGGAACGCTGACGCCGTTCTTCCCGCACTGGCAAAACGTAAAGATCGTCGCCCGTGACGAGACGTTGTGGCGCGGCGACTGGGCGTCGTCCTTCGCCTGGGTGCGACGCAACGGCGCTTTCAGGCGGCTTCCGGGCGGGCCGCTCATCGACGGCACGTTTGACCGCGTCATTCCCAGGCACGTCATCTCGGGCTGCAATCTGCTCGATTTCCACGCACGCGTTCATGCGGCGCTGACTGTGGGGTGGATTCACAAGCCTGTCGGGCTCGCGGTCGAACGAAACTATGGCGAAGGACACATCGTGATATCGACCTTTCGGCTGATGCGCGATGCGCCTGGCGCGGACCCGACCGCAACCGCGTTGTTCGATGCGCTGATCGCGACCGCGATGCAGAAATCGGCCCCTCCGCTGTTGAAGCCAGCGACTCTCGAACCCGCCTAGTCGCCATGCGGCGCGCTTGCCGCCACGTCGCGCGCGACGAAGGGGGACAACGCTGAGAAATTGTCGTCGAACATCCGCACGAGGCGCGCCGCCGTCTGCGCATAACGTTCACGCGAAGCCCATGTGGAAGCGGGATCGAGGAGCCCTGTATCGACGTTTGGCGCGGCGAGGGGAACCGAGAGGCCCAGATGCGGGTCGCGCCGGAAGGGCCCCTTGGCGAGCGAGCCGTCGAGCGCGCCCTTCAGCAGTGCGCGGGTGACGCCAATCGGCATGCGGCGGCCCTCGCCGTAGCCGCCGCCGGTCCAGCCCGTATTGAGCAGCCAGCAATCGACCTTGTGCGTCTCGATCAGCCGGCGCAGCATTGCGCCATATTCGGTCGGCCTTCGCGGCATGAAGGGCGCGCCAAAGCAGGTCGAGAAGGTCGCCTGCGGCTCGCGCAGGCCCGTCTCGGTGCCGGCGACGCGCGCTGTGTAACCGGAAAGAAAATGATAAATCGCCTGCGCCGGATCGAGTTTCACGATGGGCGGCAAGACACCGAAGGCGTCGCACGTGAGCATGACGACGTTCTTTGGGTGGCCCGCCATGCCCGACTGCGAAGCGTTCGCGATGAATTCCAGCGGATAGGCGATGCGCGTATTCTCGGTCCGGGAATCGTCGTCGAAATCCACAGTTCGGGTCATCGGGTCGAGCGCGACGTTCTCGAGAACCGCGCCGAATCGCTCCGAAGCCGCGTGAATGTCGGGCTCCAGTTCGCGCGAGAGGCGGATCGCCTTGGCGTAGCAGCCGCCCTCGAAGTTGAAGACGCCGCTTTCGCTCCAGCCATGTTCGTCGTCTCCGATCAGCGTGCGGCTCGAGTCGGCTGAGAGCGTCGTCTTTCCCGTGCCCGAGAGACCGAAGAAAATCGCGGAGCCTCTGGCGTGGTCATTGGCGGCGCAATGCATCGGCAGCACGCCGCGCGCCGGCATGAGGAAGTTCAGGAAGGTGAACACGGACTTCTTGATTTCGCCTGCGTAGCGCGTGCCGCCGATGAGCGCGACGCGGCGGGAGAAATCGAGGGCGATCACGGTTTCAGAGCGGCAGCCGTGGCGCTTCGGGTCAGCCTTGAACGAGGGGAGGTCGAGAATTGTGAAATCGGGCGCCTCGGCTCCGGTCGTTCCAGTTGGGCGTCTGATGAGCAGATGCTGGATGAAAAGCGCGTGCCACGCCAGTTCCGCATGCACCCGGATATTCACGCGATGCGCCGGATCGGCGCATCCTTGGAGTTCCTGCGTGAAAATCTCCCGCGCCTGCGCATGGGCGCGCATGTCGGCGTGCAGCCGATCGAAATCGTCTGGCGTCATCGCCTGATTGGCGTCCCACCAGACGCTTCCTTCCGTCAGCGCGTCCCGCACGATGAACTTGTCCTTGGGAGAACGCCCGGTATGCAAACCGGTCTCGACGACGAGGGGACCGCCGGCGGCGGTCATGCCTTCCGAGCGGCGGATCGCTTCCTCATAAAGACGCGGCGCTTCAAGATTGTGCAAGGCCATCAAAATGGGTCGCATTTGCGCGTTCATTCGCCCCGGCTCCGTGGAGAAAGAAAAGACAAACGCCGCTACGCCTCGGTAAGTTCCCAGCTTCGCCGCGCCTGCCAGCTTGCCGCGCGCCTTTTGCGCGCTTAATGGTTGATGGTCTCCTTTTTCAATTTGGAAGTCGCGGCGATGACTGAGACGATCGGCTCCTATCTCGTCAGACGCATCGGCGAAGAAGGCGTCGGCCATGTGTTTGGCGTGCCGGGCGACTACTGCCTCACGCTCTTCTCGCTCATCGAAAACAGTCCCCTGAAAATTATCAATACATGCGACGAGCAGGGCGCGGGCTTTGCGGCCGACGCCTATGCGCGCATGAACGGCCTTGGCGTCGCCTTGCTGACCTATTGCGTCGGCGGACTGAAGGCCGCGAACGCCGTCGCCCAGGCCTATGCCGAGCGATCGCCCGTCGTCGTCATCAGCGGCGCGCCCGGCGCGCGCGAGCAGTTGCGCAATCCCCTGCTGCATCATCGCGTGCGCGATTTCGACACGCAGCTCAGGGTGTTTCGCGAGCTCACCGTCGGCGCGACCGTGCTCGACGATCCTTCCACCGCGGCGAGCGAGATCGACCGGATGATTGCGCTCGCGCGCCGTCACAGCCGTCCGGTCTACATTGAACTGCCGCGCGACATGGTGGGCGCGCCGATCGCGCCCGCCGCTCCCCGCCCCCTGCCAACGGAGACGAGCGATCCGGAAGCCCTGGCGCAGGCGGTCGACGAAGCCGTCGAGCGCATGACGGCGGCGCAGCACCCGGTCATTCTGGCGGGCGAGGAATTGCATCGCTTTCGTTTGCAGGAGAGCCTCGCCGCGCTTGTCGAGCGCACCGGCTTTCCTGTCGCCGCGACCATCATGGGCAAGTCCGTCTTTCCAGAGTCGCATCCCGCCTATATGGGCGTGTATGAGGGGGCGATGGGGCAGGAGGCGCTGCGCGATCATGTCGAGAGAAGCGACTGCCTGATGCTGCTCGGCGCCATGATGACCGATATCAACCTCGGCATCTATACGGCCAACATCAATCGCCGTTTCTCGATCTACGCCGCCAAGGACCGCGTCTCCGTCGGGCTTCATGTCTATGACGATGTGCGCATGGAGGACTTCATAGCCGCGCTCGCCGCGCATGGCTGGGAGAGGCGGCGGGTCGCGCCCTTTCATCATCCCCAGCATCCGGGGCCGTTCGAACCGAGCGACCGGGCGATGACCGTCGAGGCGCTGTTCCGGCAGATCAACGCCTTCCTGGAAGCGGACATGATCGTGATCGCGGACCCGGGCGACGCGCTGCTCGGCGCGTCTGACCTCTTCATCAGCGACGGCGCGCATTTTCTGGCGTCGGCCTATTACACCTCGCTGGGCTTCGCCGTTCCGGCGTCGCTGGGCGTCAAGGCGGCGGCGCCGAGATTGCGCCCGCTGGTGCTCGTCGGCGACGGCGCCTTCCAGATGACGGGCGTGGAAATATCCACCGCCGCCCGCTTCGGCATGAACCCCATCGTGATCCTCTTCGACAATGATGGCTACGGCACCGAGCGGCCGATGCTCGACGGCGGTTTCAACGACATCAAGCGTTGGGAATATGCGGAACTGGCCCGGGTCATCGGCGGCGGGATCGGGATCAAGGTCGCGACCGAACGCGAGATGGCGGCGGCTCTGGCGCAGGCGCGCGCCAATGAGTCGGGCTGGTCCCTCATCCAGGTGATGCTCGATCGGGAGGACCGCTCGCCGGCGCTCCAGCGGCTGACGGCCAAGCTGGCCGAGAGAGTGCGGGCCAAGGGCTGACTCAAGGGCTGAGCCAAGGGCTCAGGTCAGGGAATTTGAGGTTGACAGCGGCATGGCGAAACCCGCATATGCCGCTACGATCGACCGCCCCGGCGGGCTGATCCTTCTCGCAAATCGCGGGAGAGATGGGGGAATGTCCCGAGCGGCAAAGGGGGCGGACTGTAAATCCGCTGGCTAAGCCTTCGTAGGTTCGAGTCCTACTTCCCCCACCATCGATCTTGCCCCGCCGCCAGACTGCTTCAGATCGCGGGCGCGCGGCTGAAGATCACCATCCCCATCCGCCGCCGTAGCCGCAGACATTCACCCAGGTCTGCGACCAGCCCCAGCCCGTCCAGACCGTGCGCGGGCGATAGCATCCGCCGCCATAGCCTCCGAAGCCGTAAACGACAGGCCGGTAGAAGGCGCGGCGATAGCCCCAGCCGCCTCCGTAGCCCCCGTAGCCCCAGCGTGGGCCCCCCCAGCCATAGCCACGGCCGCCCCAGCCGCCGCCCCAGTGATTTCCGCCCCAGTGTCCGCCGCCCCAGCCATAACCGCGACCACCCCAGCCGCCACCGCCCCAATGGCCGCCGCCCCAGTGTCCGCCGTTGAATCCTGCGCCGCCCCAATGGCCGCCGCGCCACCCGCCGCCACCCCAGCCGCCGCCGCCAAAGCCATGGCCCCAGGCCAGCGCTTCGGCGGGAACGGCGAGAGACGCGGCGACAGCGCCTGCGAGAGCAAATTTGCGGAACATCGACACCCTCCATCAGCTCGGGAGATACAGGTGGGGACTAGCTGACATGCGGGTTGATGAATGGCTGCTGAACAGATTTACCCTGCTCGGCACGCCGGGCGCCGCGCCCGGTTACTTTTTCGCTTTGGGATCGTTTTTCTGAGCCGGAGCGCGCGAGCCGCCGGGGGCAAATTTGTCGGACGACGGCGAGGCGTTGGGTGTGAAGCCAACAAGACGCGCGGGCCGTGCAGGCGGTAGCAGCATGTTGGGATCCGTGGCGCGGGCGGCGGATCGCACCGGGGCGATCGGCGCGCCCATGACCGATTTCGCGGAGGAGCGGCTTGTCGGGGTCGCCGCTGTCAGCGCGTTGAAATTGGAGCGATCGAGCCGGGCGGGGACGAATTCGCCCTTCTCCGCCACCGTGCGTTCGTCGCGCTTCTCGGCTGAGGCTTCCTTAGCCTCCGCAGATCGGCCGTCGGGCGCCGAGTAGGCCAGCGGCGCATTGTCTTTGTCTTCGGCGGCCTGCTGAGCAGGCTCCTCGGCGGCGCGCGAGGCGAGCGCGGCGGGACGCCGGGGGGGCGTCGGCGCCTTCACGAAGCGACGCGGGGCGGCGGATTCGGCGGCCTGTTCTTCGGCGGGTTCATTGGAGCTGCGAAGCTCTCGCGCGTTCCCTGCCTCGAGGCCGGCGACTTCGGCGGGCTTTTCATCCAGCGGCGTCGGCTTGTCGAGAGAGGCCGGACGGCCTGCAGGCGGCAGCGGCACGCGGGCCTGGCGGGTGGTGCGTTTGACCTCTTCCTGCGGCGCTTCCTGGGCCGTTTCGTCCCCGGCGGGCGGAGCGGCGGTCTGGACCGAACGGGCGGCGGAGGGCGGAGCGACCGCCACGGCGCCGGTGGCGCTCATCGTCGTTTCTCCGCGCGGCAGGTCCGCTTCGGCGCGGGCGATCTGGTTGCGGCCGCGCCGGCTCGTCGGCTCCGGAGCGCCGCCGCCCTCCTCGCCGTCGGAAGAAACCTCGGCGTCTGCGCCCCGGCCGCGGCGCGGCGCGAGCGCCCATTGCTTGCGCGTGCTCGGGGGCGGCGCGGCGACCTCGGCGTCCTCTTCCTCGCCGCCGCCGCCGCCAAAGAGAGCGGCGAAGAAGCCGCCGAAGGGATTGCGGCGCGGCGCGGTCACATAGGCGCCGTTGGCGCGCGCCTCGATTTCGGCCCGCGCCTCTTCATAGCGCGCGAGCGGCTGTCCGTTCGTCGGCAGATGCACTGTCTTGCCGTCCGGGAAGAGGCGCACGAGCTGGTCGTAGCTCATGCGCGGCCAGGAGCGGACGTTGCCGACGTCGAGATGGACGAAAGGCGTGTTGGCGGTCGGATAATAGCCGACGCCGCCGCGCTGCATGCGCATCCCGATCTCGCGAACCTGGGACATGGGCATGCCGGGCATGGTGGTGTCCATCGCCTTGCCGAGCATGTGCTGGGAATATTTGGCGACTGCGCGCGAGCGGGCGCGCAGCATCGCATTGGTCTCGGGCGAGCGATAGGCGGAGACGACGTTGATGACCTGATCCCCCGCGCCGGCGTGGCGATAGGCCTCCCAGACGACGTCGAAAAGGCGGGGGTCCATATTGGTCGGTTCGTCGCGGCGCCAGTCTCGCAGGAACCAGTTCAATTGCTGCAGGACGCGGCTGTCATACTGGCCGCCGACCAGATAGGTCGCCGCGATGTCCTCGCCGGTATGGGCGTGATGAAGATAGATCGTGCGCGTGTCGCCGTTTGCGACGGCGGTTTCCGTCATGCTCGGCGTGAAGGCGGAGAGAAAAGTTGCGAAAAGGCCCAGCGCGAATGAGACCGTCGAACGATGATTGCGGTGGTCGCTGTCGCGAGACGTCGTCAAGAGGATCGCTTCCCCGTCTGGCTTGAAGTCGAACCGTGAAGGTCGATTTCAAGACTGCTTCATCCCTTGCCTTTCGAGCCGGCGGGACCCGCTCTAAAGGCCCCTCCGCGTTTTGCGGGAGGCTCGATCTCTTGCGGCAAGCCGCTTATCGGCGCAGGGGGAGGGGCGCTCGGGCGCATCTTCTTGAAGATGACCCGCGAAATACCCAGGGACTGACGATACCAGCCCGCACGCCCCCAACGCGCGTTCAGGGTTAGGGTAACATCGTGGCGAAAAATTGCCCACCTCGAAGGCGGGGGAGGGTCAGCGCGCGGCGCTTCTCACGAATTGCGCGCCCAGGATCGGGTGGGCGCCGGGAATGAGCGCGAGCCGCTGCGTCGTCGCGTCCTTCGTCGTGAAGGCCTCCGAGGGCGGCCTGCGCGGCGGTAGGGGCACGTCGACCAATTCGGGAGCGGGCGCCCGTCCAAGCCCGGCGACGGCGTCCGACGAAATCCGGCTGTCGGGAATCCGCGCGCGATCGGCCACGGCCACGCGGATCGACCCTTTTGGCTGGTCCTGCGGGGTGGACAGCGCCCCGGCGACGGCGGTCTGCACCTTGCGGGCGATGTCGCTCCAGGCGCTCGGACCGGCGCTCGGAGCCTCCTGCGGCCGGGCGTCGGCGACCGCTATCGGCGCCTGCTGGCGCTGCCGGCGGCTCGCGATCAGCACCGGATTGTCGTCCTGATTGCAGTTTCGCATGCCCAGCGCGATCAGTTCGCGTCCGGACAAAACCCGGTATTCGCGGGTCAGATAGCCGAGGCGCGCCTGGACGGCGGCCGGATAGGACGAGAAGAGTTTCGACGAAATGCCGAGGTCGACCTCTTTTGTGATCGCGTTGTAGGCCTGATGGAATTTCACCTGCGCGTCGGGATAGACGCAGACATTGGGCAGGCTGAGCGCCAGCGTGCAGGCGGAGCGGCATTCGTGCAGCCGCACCTCGCGGTTTTCGCGGCGGTACTGCTCGGTTTGCGCTTCGTAATCGCTGACCAGCCCGCCGACGTCCTTATAGACGACGATGGGCGCTGGCGCCGGCGGCGGCGAAAGATAGCCCAAGACGCACCTCTACGCTTTACAGGTCTACGCGTGCCGGGATGTTCGCCGCGTTACGGTAAACATCTAATTAAGAAGAGCGGAATCAGCTCTTTATGCCAACGCGGAGACCCGGCGAAGGACGTTCTTGCAGAACATTGCGGCGAAAATTGAAAAGCGCCGCGGGGCGCCCGCCCGTCTTGAGGGACATTTCGCCCGTGGGCTCGACGATGGCGGAACTTTCGACCAGCCGGCGGAAGTTCTGCTTGTGCAGGTGGCGGCCGGCGATCGCCTCGACCGTCCGCTGCAGTTCGGTCAGCGTGAAGGCGGGGGGCATGAGTTCGAAAATGACGGGCCGATATTTCATCTTCGCACGCAGCCGCCCCATGGCGGTGGCCAATATGCGGCGATGGTCGTGGCGCATCGGCGCGCCGAGCGGGTCGAGCGCGCCACGTTTCGCGGCCGCCGCGCGTCCGTCGCGCAGCGCCTCTTCCAGCAGGCCGGCTTCGTAAAGCAGTTCATAGCGCTCGAGAACATTCTCCTCATTGAAGCCTCGACCCTGGGCGCCAAAGAGCAGATCGACGCGCTGGCGACGGGAGAGGCCGGAGGTGGAGACGGCGTTCGGCGCGTCCTCAACCCAGCCGCGCAGGCCCGGCGCAATCGTCGACTCGATGATTTCGGGCCGGCCGTTCCGCCAGTCCTCCCAGGGAAAGAAGTCGTGCCAGCTCCGCCATGAGCCGATCGCGGGGCGCTGCGTCTCGTCGCCGATGCGGGTCAAGGCGAGATAGCCGACCGAGACGACATGCGGATCGCGGTCCCCGGCGCGGGCGTGCCGGCCGCGGTCTCCGAAGGTGTAGAGCTGCTCGACATAGCCGAGCGGCGCGCCAGTCTGCTCAGCGACCCAGGCGCGCAAGCCGATCTCGAATGTGCGGTGGCGGATCGGGTCGAAAGGTCCGGAGGGGAGGGCCGCGACGCGGCCTTCGGAGGCCGTGGTCAGGATGAGCGGCTCATCCTCGCGCACGGCGACGATCGCGGCGGTCAGTCCGATTTCGACAGGCGGCGAAAGCGAACGCGACACGGGCGCCGACTCCGTTTCCTTCAGGCGAGTTCGAGCGCGAAGGGCGCTCCCTCATAGCAGTCGGCGCCCCGGCCGATTGCGGCGATGGCGGCGACCATGCGGCCCTCGCGTCCCATTCGGCGATCCGCGAGAGCGACGAGTCGGCGGTTGGGCGTCGCGGTCGGAGAGTTCCGCCGCAGTTCCTGCGCAAGCTCGAATTCGCATCGATGCGGGGCGAGGGCGCAGGCGGCGACATAGGCGGCGGCCGGCGACCGGCTCACGCCCGCGTAGCAATGGATGACGAGCGGATTGGCCTGATCCCATTGCTCGATGAAGGCGAGCAGGCGGTCGATATGCTCCTCGCCGGGTAGAACATGGCCATCGACCGGCGCTTCAATATCCGAGACGGCGATTCGCAGGTGCCGGTCCCGCGCAATCTCGCACGGACGCACCAGCGAGGCGCCGGCCGTGAGGATGGTCACGAGGGAGCGCGCGCCGCTCGACCGCACCGTATCCACCACCTTGGTCATGGAACAGACGTAGAGTCGCCCGTTCGACATCGAAATCCTCTCGGTCTTCCGCTAGCTGCGGTCGATCACGTGAAAACGGGCAAGGAAGCGCGCCTGCGTCGCCTCGACGGCCGCTGGCGCGATCTCGTCCATGAACGCCTGCGGCGAGATCGCAGGGCGGCCGAAGATGCGCTCGGCTTCGCGCCGTGTAAAGCCGGCAAGCGAAACAGCCTCGAAAAACGCCGCCGCCCGGTCGGCCTGCTTGGCGAGCTTCAGCACCTGCGGCGCAGGGGCGGCGGGCAGCGAGAAACGCAGGAGAATGGCGGCTAAAATACGGTTTTCAACAGATTTATATGCATCGCCGATCACCGCCTTGAAGGGGGAGATCATGTCCCCGATGACATATTCGGGGGCGTCGTGCAGCAGCATGAACAGGCGCTCCGTGCGTCCGATAGCGGGCTCCAATTCCGCGGCGATCCTCTCGACCAGCAGGCTGTGCTGCGCCACCGAGAAGACATGGGGACCGATGGTCTGCCCGTTCCAGCGCGCGACCCGGGCGAGGCCGTGGGCGATGTCCTCGATTTCGACGTCGAGCGGCGAAGGGTCGAGAAGGTCGAGCCGCCGGCCGGAGAGCATGCGCTGCCAGGCGCGCGGCGGGAGGGCCTCCTTCGGGGCAGGGCGCTTTGGGGCGGGCGTGCTCGCCATCTCAAGCCTTCCCGCGCGCCTGGGCGCGGACATGGCAGTCGACGAGATGGTCGTCGACCATCCCCACCGCCTGCATGAAAGCGTAGACGATCGTAGGACCACAGAATTTGAAGCCGCGCGCCTTGAGGTCTTTCGAAAGACGCTCGGAAATCGGGGATTGCGTCGGGATGTCGCTCATGCGCCTTGGATGGTTGACGATCGGCCTGCCGTCGACGAAGCCCCAGAGGTAAGCTGAAAAGCCCTCATCCGCCTCGATGTCGAGCCAGGCGCGCGCCGAGGAAACGGCGCCTTCGATTTTGGCGCGGTTGCGCACAATACCGACGTTTTGCATCAATTCGTGCAGACGCTTGTCGTCGAAAGAGGCGACCGCGGCGGGTTCGAAGCCGGCGAACGCCGTCCGAAAGGCGTCGCGCTTCCGCAGGATCGTGATCCAGGAGAGCCCCGCCTGGAAACCGTCGAGGACAAGCTTTTCGAAGAGCGCGCGTCCGTCCAGTTCGGGCCTGCCCCATTCATCGTCGTGATAGGAGACGTAAAGCGGATCGAGGCCAGCCCAGGGGCAGCGTGAAAGCCCGTCTGCATGCTGCAGCACGGAAGCGTCCCCCCAACTGGCGGGTTGTTCGCGGGCAGTCGCCACGAGGCTGATCCTCCTTTACTGCGACGCGCCGCCGCAAGGGCCGCTTTATCGCTCGTTCAGATTGCCTTCACAACCGTGTTGGGATTATCGTTGCGCCGCCGCAGACGCATCGTTGTCGGCTCATGGCGCGCGGTGTGCTTGTTCGCGCCGTCGCAGGCCGCTGATTGAATCTCTCGAGCGGCTTCCATAAGGGGAGAAGTTATATGGTGATCCGTCTTGTTGTTTCCCGCGCCGCAGTGGGCCTTCTCGCCATGGGCCTTGGCGTGGCCGTCTCGGGCGCAGCCTTCGCCCAGCAAAACGTGCTCAAGGAATGCGGATCTCGATATCAGGCCAAGAAGGCCGCTAACGAACTCGCCGGGCAGAGCTGGCAGGACTTCCTGAAGGAGTGCAAACTGAGCCTCGCCGAGCCGGCCGCTGCTCCGGCTGAAGCGGCGAAGCCCGCCGAGGCCGCCAAGCCTGTTGAAGAGGCCAAGCCTGCCGAGGCGGCCAAGCCTGCCGAGGCCGCCAAGCCCGCCGAAGCCGCTCCTGCGACGCCGGCTCCTGCAGCCGCTGCGCCGGCCGCGAAGCCCGAAACCAAGGCCACCGTTCAGAGCCGCCAGAAAAAATGCGCCGGGGAGTGGAAGGCCCAGAAGGCCGAACTGCTCAAGGCCGACAAAAAAGCGACCTGGCCGAAGTTCTGGAGCGCCTGCAACAAGCGCCTCAAGGAAGCCGGCGAATAATCGCCTCGCACTCGCCTTCGCGCGCCCGGCGGACCTCGTTCGCCGGGCGCTGCTTTTTGTGCTGGAGAAACGCCCTGCATCTTGCCCATCGGGCGGGATCATGTCACACGACATCAAACGTCGGAGGCAGGCTTGGACAAGATCGAAATCCGTAAACTGCAAGCTTTTCTGCGCCGTTCCTTCGGCAATGACGACATCCGCGTCGCCCCCGATCCAAAGAATCCCGACAACGCCGCCGTGCACCTTGGCGAGGGCAAGCTCGCGACGATCTCCGTCGACGACGAGGACGGGGACCGCTCTTTCGCTTTCGAAATGAAGATTCCCGTGGGCCGGGAAGTTCTGCAGTCCTATCTACGCAAACTTTTTGAGAACGATCGCCTCACCATCGTCGCGCGCGGACGAAAGACCGACTCGGTCGAACTCAACAGCGGCGGGGAGTTCCTGGGCGTCATCTCCGCCGACGACGCCAAGCTGTCGAGTTTCACGCTGCAGATCGCCATTCTCGACTTCGATCTCGAAGAAGAGGAATGAGCGAAGGGTTCAGCCTTTCTTTTTCTTTCGAACGGGCGGCGACGTCATGCGGAGCAAAAGGCCCCGCGCCCCGTCGATGAGCGTATCCCATTGCTCGAGCAGCGACGGCGGAAAGCGAACCTCGACATCCATCGCGCCGACTCGAAAAATGGAGAGGCACCCTTCGCCGGGCCCGCTGCTATCGGGTTTGGCGCAGCGCGCGAAGAACGTCCGTCCATCTGGCGGCGCGATGTAAAGTCGCTCGAAATCGTAGGGCGATCCCTGCTCGAACTCCCTCAGCACCAGTCCGCCGGGCCCTTCCTTCGTCTCGGGAGTAAGGAAGCGCGCATATAGCTTCGCGGGCCTCTCGGCGGGATCGAGCGGGTCTTCTTTCGGCGTGACGGCGAGGGTCACTTTCTCCTTCGTGGAGACATTCTTGCCCGACAGGGGCGTGAAGGCCGGAAAGGCGGCGACGAAACTCAGCCGGTCTGCAAGCCCGCCCGCGCCAGTCGCTTCGTCCCGCGCATAGGCGCGCGCGAAGCGGAACTTCACCCCGGCCAATTCGGCCTGCACGACGCTGTCGGGCGCCTTTTCGCGCGAGACGAGAAAAAAGGCGCCGCCGACTGCGAGAAGGACAAGCAGCATCAAAAAGGCGAGAACCGCTTTCATCGGCTCCAGCCCGAACTCATCGAAAGCCCGCTCAACTCGTCACTCTCCACTCACCGTTCTCCCGGCAGGCCTGGCCCTTCGCTTCCTGCGGGCGGCCGTTGATGAAAATTTTGTGCGTGTAGTCGCGGCAGGAGCCATTCTCCGCTCCCGGGGTCACGAATCCATAGGCGCCTCGCGCGCCGCGCCAGCTCTTCGGGGAGCCTGACGAAACGGCCTCCTGTTGCGCTGCGATGGCGGTAGCGCGATCCTTTTCTTCGAGGGACTGTCCGACCGGACCGCCGACGACGCCGGCCGCTGGCGGGGGCGGGACCGCGATGACGGGGGCCGCTGCCACGGCACGTGGCGGCTCCGAGGTCGAGCTGCAGGCGGCGAGGCCAAAGCCCGTGCAGAGAAAGGTCATCGCCAAGATCGCTTGCGCGCGCGTCGTCGACATCTCTGATCCCCTATTACTTGTCGAAACGGTCACCTCATGCAGGATCGGGCCACGGCTGTCAAAAACCAGGCAGCCGCAATTGCGCCCGCAATCCACCGCTGGGGCTGTCGTCGAGTTGCAGCGCGCCGCCATAGGCGGCGGCGAGATCGGCGACAATGGAGAGGCCAAGTCCCGAACCCGGTTTGGTTTCGTCGAGACGGCGACCGCGTTCGGTCGCCTGCGCCCGCAGATGCGGCGCCAGTCCCGGGCCGTCGTCGTCTATCGTCATGGTGAGGGTGCTGCGGCTCGCGTTTCCGCTTTCACGTTGCGCGGCCACCGAAATCGTGACGCGGCTTTCGGCCCATTTGCCAGCATTGTCGAGGAGATTGCCGATCATCTCCTCGAGATCCTGGCGTTCGCCCAGGAAGCGCAGATCGGCAGGGATATCGCCCGAAAAGGTTACGCCGCGTTCGCTGTAGATTTTCGTGAATGTGCGCAGCAGCGCCTCGGCGCAGGGCTGAACCTGCGTCGCCGTTCCAAGCGCGCCGCCACGGGCCGCCGCGCGCGCGCGGTCGAGGTAGAAGGAAATCTGATCGCGCATGATATGCGCTTGCTCGCCGACTTTGTCGGCAAGCGGTGACGGCGCCGCGTCGGCTTCGTTGACGATCACGCTGAGCGGCGTTTTCAGCGCATGGGCCAGATTGCCGACCTGCGTGCGCGCGCGTTCGAGAATGTCGCGATTGGCGCTGATCAGGAGATTGAGTTCGCTGGCGAGGGGTGCGACTTCGCTCGGGTACTCGCCGGCGATGCGGTCGCGTTCGCCGCGCCGGATGGAGACGAGTTCGCGCTGCAACATGCGCAGCGGGCCAAGACCAAAGCGCACCTGAAAGGCGGCGACGATTGCAAGCGCAATGGCGAGCGCGGCGAATGCGACCGTCAGTTCGAACCGGAAGCGGGCGATCTGCTCTTCCACCTCCTCGCCGCTCGCCGCGACCTGCACGAGATAGATGCCGGTGTCGCCGACGTCGATCACGCGTTCGACGATCCGCAGGCGCCGGCCGTCCGGACCCTGCGCATAGCCGCGCCGAAAGCCGCCAGCTTCAGCCGCGACGCCGAGATCGGAAAGCTTCGGCAACTGCTTTGCAAAGAGCGAGCGGGACGCCTTGATCTCATGCGCGGCGTCGTCCATCCGCGTGATCTGCCAGTACCAGCCGGATCCCGGCAGTTCGAACTGCGGATCGCCCAGTTGTCCCGGACCCGTGCGGCCATCCTGACCCGATTCCGAAACATCCGCGACGATTGCGCGAAGATAGACGTCAAGGCGCCGCTCGAAGACTTTCTCGGTTTCCTGTCGGTAATAAGCGGTGAAAAAAATGCTCGCCAGAAGCAGCACGACCGAACTCAGCGCCGCCGCCGTGAGAAAGAGGCGCGTTGCGATGGAGCGCGTCGTGAGGCTCGTGAGGCGCATGAAGGTCAGCGTTTCCCGCTAGCCTCCTCGACCGAGGGGGCGGCCATATAGCCGAGGCCGCGGATGGTGTGGATCAGATCGACGCCAAGCTTCTTGCGCAGTCGGCCGACGAAGACTTCGATCGTGTTGGAGTCGCGGTCGAAGTCCTGGTCGTAGATGTGTTCGATGATTTCGCTGCGCGACACGATGCGCCCGCTGTGATGCATGAGATAGGCGAGAAGCCGGTACTCGTGCGAGGTGAGCTTCACGGGGGCGCCGTCGACGACCACCCGTCCCGCCTTCGTGTCGAGCCGGACAGGCCCGCAGACGATCTCATTCGTCGCATGGCCGGTCGCGCGCCGCAGCAGCGCGCGGATTCGCGCGAGCACTTCCTCCATGTGGAAAGGTTTCGCGACATAGTCGTCGGCGCCCGCGTCGAAGCCCTGCACCTTCTCGCTCCAGCGGTCGCGCGCGGTCAGGATCAGCACCGGCATGTCGCGCCCGGCGGCGCGCCATTGTTCGAGCACCGATATCCCGTCCTTTTTCGGCAGGCCGATGTCCAGCACCACTGTGTCATAGGTCTCGGTCTCGCCGAGATACTGTCCCTGCTCGCCGTCGAAGGCGCGGTCGACCGCATAGCCCGACTGTTCGAGCGCCTGCACAATCTGGCGATTGAGATCCTTGTCGTCCTCGATGACGAGCAGCCGCACCTTTTTCCTCCGTGTATAGAATGTGTGTCAATTAGCCTTGCGGCCAGAATGCGGCTGGCCGGTCGCAGCGTCGAACAGAAGTTTGACGATGCGCCCGTCCGGCCGCAGCACGCTGATCTCGTAGATGAAGAGTTCCTCGATGCGGCAGAGGCGGGCGCCGAGCGCCTCGCCGCTGAGTTCCCGCGCCGCCGCTCGCATGCAGGCGAATGGATCGGTTAGACGATGCGCCTCGATTTTCTCGCGGGTCGCGGCTGTGGAGAAACACTGGCTGCGCGGCGGCGCATGTTCGGCCGCCCGCTCCGCCGCCTCTTCCGCACGCGCGCAGCCGAGCGCCGCCGCGGTCGCGGCAGCGGCGAAGGCGCTGCAGAACCTGAGCAGGGCGGCGGGCATCTGTTTCTCCTGATCGATCCCATCCGATTGTTCATGAACGACGTATGAACGGCTGCAACCGATTCTAGAGCGCAATCATGGCGGGCTTCGGATGGCTTCGCAAATTCATCCGCCGCGCCTCAGGAAGGACATGAGGCCGCCTGGCGGGGTCGAGGTGAGCGCCCGCATCGTCGCCATCAGGATCGCGGAACCGATGGCGACCGCGCCGGCCTTTGGATCATTCATGAATGAGATCCAGTCCGTCGAGGCGAGCACGCCGAAAACCGCGACGAGGGCCGCGGCGATATAGGTGCGATAACCGGTCATGAAATGACTCCTTTTTCAGGCCTGGGGCAGGTTCTGGTCGACGGCGGCGAGCGCGATGCGCAACTGATCCGCCGCGGCGTGAAGCTCCGCCGCGATCTGGTCTACGACCGCGGCTTCCGCGGCTTCGGTGCGCGACACGGCGAGCTCATGGGCGAGTTGTCCGATTTTTTCCACGCCGAGGGCGACGGCGGCGCGGACATCGTTGAAGGCGACGGTCAAATTATCGAGTGACGTCATTTTCATCTCTCCTTTTTGGCAAGCGAACCATCGTCAGCGGCGGTCGACCGCCTGGAAATGCATGGGATCGCGATCGCCATTGGCGCCGCGCCAGATCAGGCCGCAGCTCTCGAAAGCGCGCGCGGCCTCGATCGGGATGAATCCGGGGCGCCATTTGGAGCGGAACGGATTGCGCTGGGGATCGATGTCAATCGCAGCGCCGAAGGCGTGGGTCGACCAAGATTTGGTCGAGCCGCGTTTCAGACGCACCATCAGCGTCCCGCCCGTCAGATGCATGCGATGCGCCTCGATATCCTGCTGCGTCCCGTAAAGACGCTTGATCGCGAGGAGCGCTTCGCCGAAGGCGTCGCGGCATTTCCTGTGCAGGCGCAGCTTCGTCACCGGCGGACCCCAAGAGTAGCGCATGGCGTATGGGGGAACGAGATCGACGATATTCTCGCGCTCCCATTTCGCGTTGACGGAGCTGTGCAGAACAGGATTGCCGTAGAAGGCGATGAGTTCCGCGGCGGTTTCATTGGGCCATTTCATGAGGAGCACCTGCTTTCTTGAAATTCCTTGGCGCGTTTCAAGCCTGGATCGTCGCCGCCAGACGGAAGAGCGCGTCGAGCGCGTCGTCGTCCAGGCGAAGATGTTTGGCGAGCGTCGTGACGAACAGGCCGTCGCGCGCGACGTCGGTGGCGTATTCCCAGGCGAGCGCGAGGGTGGGCTCGTCGCCGCTGCGGGCGTCGATGAAGGTCGCCACGTCATCGAGCAGAGTTCCGCCGTTCGCGCCCTTCGTGCGCCTCAGCGCCTCGCGCGCCCGAAACATGGAAACAGAGCCGGGGACGGCGGGTTCGTCGGGCGGCGGATGAAACGCGTCGCCGTCGTAGGTCCAGCCCGGACCCGCCTCGCCTGCGGGAATGGCGCGCGTTCCGTCATCGGGAAGGAAAGTGTCGTCTGCTTCGATGATGTTGACGACTGCATCGTCGTGGATGATTGCAATCCGCATCGAAAATCTCCGCCCTAAAAATGTTCGATGATCACGGCGAAGCCCGCGCCGCCCGCGCCGCCCGCGCCGGAACTGGCCCCGTTCTGAGAGGCGCCGCCGCCGCCGCCGCCGCCGCCCGGATTGCCGCCCGCGCCGCCGCTTCCGGGCGCAGTCAATGACGCGCCGCCGCCGCCCCCGCCATTCGAGGCGCGGTTCAGGGGTCCGTTGACCGGCGGCGTTCCCCCGCCGCCGGGCGCGCCGACTGCGCCAGCGGCGCCTGCGATGATGATGCTGTTGTAGACCGCCCAGCCGCCTTGCCCGCCGGCCGATGGCGCATTGGCGGCCGTGATTCCGCCGCCTGCGCCGCCGCCCGTTGCGCCGTCCACCGCGACGCCGGCCCCCGCGCCCGGCCCGCCCGTCGCCGGAGCGCCCGCGCCGCCGCCGCCATAGCTGTTGAGCGTGACATGGCCCGGAAAGCCGCCGAAGCCTCCAGCCGCCAGTGCGGCGAAGCCGAAGCCCTGGGACGCGCCGGATGCGGAAGAACCGGCGGAGAAGGCGCTGCCGGGGCCGCCGCCCGCCGAGGCGGCGGCCAGTCCGCCGCCGCTCCCGCCGCCGCCGCCAAAGCCGGTCAGCAGCGCGCCGAAGGCGGTGTTGCCGCCCGCACCGCCCGGATTGCCGGCGCTTGTACTGGCGGCTTGCGCTGCGCCGCCCAACCCGCCAGCGCCGATGGAAATTGTCTGAGACGCGCCGACCTGCGCCGCGCTGAACAAGCCGCGGGCGACGCCGCCGCCCGCGCCCCCGCCCCCGCCCGACGCCGCAGCGTTGGGCGCCTGTCGCGCGCCCGAACCGCCGCCGCCCCCGGCGCCGAAGAGCACGACCTCCGCGAAGCGCATGCCGGGAGAGGGCGTGTAAACGCCGCTCCCGGCGAAGGTGAGCACGCGCGTCGGCCCGCCGCTGGGGAAAGTGACGGCGCCTGTCGTTCTGTCGACGACGATGCCGTCGCGCCAGACCGCGCCGTTGGCGGAAACCTTCACCCGGAAATTGTCGTCGCCGGCGAGACCCGTTTCCGCGCGCCCCGAATAATTGGACTGGTAGAGTTGCGAAACGGTCTTCGCCGCGCTTTCCTTGTTGAGCTTCACGCGCAGGTCGCCGTCGCCGCCTTCTCCCGCATAGGCCGCCGTGAAGAGGGCGGCGTTGAGCCTCGCCGAAAGCGGATTGGCGGCGTCGGCGATCGTGCCGACTCCGAGCCGCGAGAGATTTTGCAGCGCTCGGATGGCCGCGCCGAAATCCACCCAGGCGGCGCCGTCGTAGAGAAGCAGGAGAGTCTCCGCCTCCACAAAAGCGCGCCAGCCAGGCTGCGGCGGCAGAAAGGTCCAGGCGCCCGCGAGGAAGGTCGCGACCTGCCCGCTCTTGCCCGCAAAGGCCCCTGTGGCGCCCGCGCCGACGAGGACGCGGTCGCCTTCGACCGGAGACGCCGACGGGGCGGAAACATTCCGCGCGGCGACGGACAGATGCGCGAGCGCGTCGATCATCGCCAGCGCTTCATTATGCGTGACGTGCTTTTGCGCTTGCGCTGCGTCGATGAGCGGCAGCGCAAGGTGAGTGGTTTGCGGCATTGCTGATCCTATTGAACGGCGAGCGTCGTTGTGAGCGGGAAGCCGCGTCCGATAGCGGCGCTGATCTGATAGAGCGACAGTGACAATGCGCTTTGCGGCGCGCCGAAGTCGGCGATTTCCTGCGCCGCCGGATAGAGGATCGAAGGCGTCGAGGCGGCGAGCTTGCGCGTCCCGACCGGCAGAACGATTTCGGCCTCGTAGAGTTCGTTCGCTTCTCCGAGCGGGATGTCGATCGGCTCCCAGGCGTCCGAGTCGATGCGCGAGCGGCGGATGAAGCTGACGAGGATTCCCGCCGGCGTTCTGCGCGCCTGCGCATGCGTCGGCGCATAGGGCTTCAGCGCCTTATCCGTCGCGGCGACCGTCGCGCGCACATAAAGTGGATCGGCGAAGCTGCGGTCCGCGGGGCCGATGGCGTAAGTGATCGGCGCGCCGAGTTCCGAGACCTTGCGTGCGAGCGGAATGACGGCGTCGTCCAGCAGCACGACCGTCGAGCCCGCAGGCGCGTCGCGCGCCGCGAGATGTTCTTCGCCGCCGAGCCCGCGAATGAGCCGCGAGAGGCGATAGGTCTGCTCGCCTACGAGTTCTGCGCGCGCGAAGGAGAAGATCTCCCAGGCGCCGTCGGCGCCGCGAATGGCCATCGCCGTCTTGCCGCCCAGCGCGGAAAGGTCGTCGACGGACGCAAGCTGTCCGGCTGCCAGCCGCACCGTGACGCTCGAGCCTTTGTCGAAGCGCGCGACGGGTCCGGCCTTCAACATGTCCAGCGTGTCGCCGATCGTCGCGCGCTTTTCGATGAGGCCGACAGGCTCGGCTCCAAAGCCCGCGACCTTCGCAATCGCGAGCGGCCCAGGCCAGGGATCGGCGAAGGCGGCGACATAGGTGAGCGCCGGCTCCTCGCGCTCTATGGCGAGATCGATCACAACGACGCGCGGCGGCCCGAGCACCTGGGGGGAAGCCGCGGCGTTTCTAGAAACGCGTGGCGCCGGCGCGTCATAGACGAGCGGATCGACCGCCCGCGCGCTCACCTGCCGCGCCGCGCCGTCGGCGATTTGCTGGATCTGGAACAGCCGTCCGCCGCCCGCCGCGCCGACCCGCACAAGATCACCCGGTTGCAGCGCGACGAGGCCGGGACGCAAGGTGAATTGCGCGGCCTCGCGGCCGACCCATAAATCCTGCAGCCAGATGTCGGCGCGTCTTTGCGCATCGGCGCGATTCGTCATGACGGCGGCCTGCGCCTCGCTCAGTCGCGCGGAGCGGCCCTCGAGCCGTCGCGAGAGAACGCGCGCCATCTGAAATTCATTCTCCGAGTCGGAAAATGAAAGCGCCACTTCGTGCGGCAGCTCGCTTTCCTGTGCGCGGGACAGCGTGACGAGAGACATATCCTTACCCGCGACGAGATCGTCGTCGGTGATTATCTGCGCGACCGGTCCGCGTCGCTCGACAAAACCAAGCCTGCCGCCGCTCACGACGGCGTCAAATCCGTAAAGCGCCGCCAGTGTATCGATCGCTTCGCGCGGCGACATCGGCCGCTCCAGCACATAGCCGTCGAGGAAGCCGCCGATATTCGGGCGATCGACGATGAGGCCCGGCGCGCTCACCGCGCTCGCAAGCGACATGGCGAGACGGTCGAGCGGCGCGCCCTCGAGACGGCCGTTGAGCCAATGGCCCGTTTCCCAGTTTGGCCCGTCGCTCCAGGCCGCCTCCTGCGTCGGGAAGGCGGGGAAGGGTCGCGCGTCCCAGCACCAGATATGAAGGCGCGCCGGATCGACCATCGGCGCGCCATAGACGCTCGAAACCGGATTGGCCGCGGCGCCCCCCGGACGCGCCGGATCAAAATGCGAAATCATCGCCTCTATGAAGCGCGCCTGAATGAGGTCGTCGCGGCCGTCGCGCGAAAAATGCGGAAGTCCGCCTTCGCTCGACCGCGCATCGGGAAACACATTCGGCGCATTGGCGCCGCGGTCGACCGCAGGACAGCCGGTTTCTGTGATCCATATCGGCTTGGATTGCGGAACCCAGGCGGTCGGCTGCGCAAGCTCAACGCCGCCGACGCGCTCGTAATGCGGCTGCGACCAGAAGGAGAGAAAGTCTTTCTGCCGGTGAACCCACGGCTTGCCAATCCCGTCGGTGATCGGCGTACGGTTTTGCGCCCGCCGCGCTGCATTGTCCGTGTAATACCAGTCGAAACCCTCTCCCGATGCGACGCGTGAGCGCAGATAGTCGAGGTCGTGGATGCTTGCGGCTTCCTGCGCGTCGACATGCGAGTCGCCGTCGCGCCAGTCGGAGAGCGGCCAATAGACATCGACGCCGATGAAATCGACCGAGGGCGAGCCCCAGAAGGGATCGAGCGGAAAGCGCAGTTCGCCGGACTGAGGAACATGCGCGCCATATTCGGTCCAGTCGGCGGCGTAGGAAATTTTCGTTCCTGGTCCAAGGATCGACTTCACATCGGCAGCGAGCGTCGTCAGCGCCGCGACGAAGGGATATTGCCCCGCGCCGGAGCGAATGCGCGTCAGCCCGATGAACTCCGAGCCGACGAGAAAGGCGTCGACGCCGCCAGCGTCATCGCATAGCTGCGCATAATGCAGGATGAAGCTTCGATACCGCGACACAAAGGAATTGACCTGCGCCGCCGCCGCGGGAGTTGCTTCGGGAGAGCCGGGGCGCCCTGGCGCGGGGTCGCAGGTGATGCGGCCGCGCCAGGGAAAGACCGGCTGGCCGCTTGCGCCCGTATAAGGGTTCGGCAGCGTATTTCCGGGCGGCACGTCCATCATCAGGAAGGGATAGAAGACGACGGAGAGGCCGCGCGCCTTCAGATCCGCGATGGCCTCGCGCACGGAGGCGTCGCTTGGCGTTCCGCCATAGGCGGCGCGGCCGTCGATATGGGAGACGAGCGGCGCATTTGTGCGAACATAAGCGCCTACCGTCCAGTCGGGCGGCCAGAAAGGCCCGACGATGTAGGCAAACGCCCCGATCGTCTTGAAACGCGCATCGACGCGCGGCGCAACCGTGCAATGGCCTGCGCGCAGATCGTCGCCGAACCATGCGACGATGAGAGCGACGCTTTCGAGGTTGGGACAAAGCGCCTGCAGCGCGTCGATGGAGGCTTCCCAATCCGTCGCAGCGGTGAGCTGATGGCGATTTTCCGCGCTGGAAGCTCCAGGCGAGGAAAAGTTGAGCTTGAGAGACGGCAGATAGCCAGCTTCCGAAGCGCCCGGAATGACGTCAATGGCGCGGATCATTTCGCCTAGCCCAGCGACCGGCTTCACCACCTCGAAGGTGAATTGCGGAATGCGGTTGCCGTAGGGCGCGAGCGGCAGATCGTCGAAAACGATGTAAGCAAGTCCGCGATAGGCGGGCGCGTTCTGCGCGCCTTCCCTGGCGACGATGAGCGGGTCCGGCTGCTGGTCTTCCGTTCCCAAATGGATGCGGATCGGCAGCGTCGTGAGGTCGAGTTCCGAGCCGTCCGCCCAGATGCGCCGCACGAAGGCGATCGGACCTTCGCAGAGTCCGATCGCGAAATTGGCGGAGTAGGAATAGGTGAACTTCACACTGGGCGCGCCGCCGCCGCCCGAGCCCTTGCCGCTCTTCGGTGCGCTTTCGAAGGCGACGGAAACGCGCTCAAGAAAGCGCGTCGCCCAGATCATCTGGCCGCCGACGCGCGCGCGCCCGTAGATGCGCGGGATGCCGGCGCCCTCGGTCGAGGTGACGCCGTCCATCGACTTGAGGCGCGGCCCGACGCTGTAGCGCGGCGATGCGTGCGGTTGCAGCGCCTGATCGATGTAGGAGCCTCCGAGCCCCCCGACCAGCCGGCCGACAGCCGCGCCGATCGGCCCGCCGATTGCGCCGCCAACGACGGAGCCGACGGTCTGCAAAACCAGCGTCGCCATGATCGCCTCGATAAGGGAAGGGCGTCGTCAGTCTTCGACGCCGGGAAAGGAAAAGGCCGCGGCCAGGCGCTTGCGCCAATGCGGGCCTATCGCGACTTCGTTCACGCAGGCGCTGCTATGGGCGTGCACCATATGCGTCGGCGACGTCGCGACCCCGAGATGTTTCGCAGGCAGATGGTCGTGAAAGCGAAAGACGAGGACGTCTCCCGCGCGATAGTCGGAGAGCGGAACTGGCGCGAAATGCCGTTGAGCCGCGTCGAGAAGCGTCTCGAAGCCCAGCGCCTCCGCCCAGTCGGGCGTATAGGGCGGCGCTTCTTCCGGCTCCTCGCCGACAACGTCGCGCCAGACGCCGCGCACGAGTCCGAGGCAATCACAGCCGACATGCAGGAGCGATGCCTGATGCAGGTAGGGCGTGCCGATCCAGCGCCGCGCCGCGACGACGATCTCATCGCGTGTGGGGCTCATCGAAAGAAGCTCCCGCCGTCCATCGCCGGCGCCAGCGAACTCGGATAGGCGATGACGCGGTCATTGCCCGGCATATGCGGGAAGCCGCGGAAATTGACGATGTTGCCGAACTTCTTCTGGCAGGCGCCGGGCGACTTGTCGCAGCCGGCGGTCAGCGTCGCTGGTTCGCCTGGAAGAATGTCGCCGGCGAGCGGCGTCCACAGCGCGAGCGTTGCGCGCAGGCCCTCCTGTCGATGCGACTTGATCGTCAGACGCGCGTCAGCGTTGGCCCCCCCGGTGAAGATCAGCGCGCCGCCGGTGAAGAAGCCGCTCTCGAAATGCGAAGCGAGATCGAGCGTCAGCACGCCGCCGCTGCAGGAGACGATTGCGGCGCCAGTCCTGTAACGCGTCTCCTGCAGGTCCACGCCGCAACGCGCATCGCCAAGGTCTGCGGAGCAGCCGCGCTGGAAGCTGCGGCCCTGTTGCTGGTCGAAGGCATGGGCGGCGGATCGCAGCTCTGCGGAGAAGGCGTTCTCGCCGCGGCGCATCTCACCGATGGTCGCTACGTCGAGCAGCGCGCGATCCTCGACATGGCTCCAATCGACGAGCCAGGTTTCAACCGAGGCGCCATCGTAGAGTCCGTTGAGCAGGTCGGCCTCCGTGAGGCTCTCGTCGGCGAGCGCGCCGCTGGCTTCGCCCGTTCCCGGCGCGAATCCGAGGCCCGTCTCTAGTTGCGAAGCGGAGAGGCCGGTGTTGGCGCGGAACGTCACGCCATTGAAGGCGAGGTCGCGGTCATGGTCCGTAAAGCCGCTCACGAAGCCGTCGCGCCGCGCCAGGCGCCAGCAGTGGCAGAAGGTCGTCGCGCGCCCGTCGAGCTTCGCCTTTAGCGAAGGAGAAACGTCAAGCATAGGCCTCACCCCATGATTTCGAGGATGGGAATTCTCGGGATGGCGCCGGCCTCGAAGGCCTCCAAGTCGATCTCGAGAAAATCCATGTCGAAGCGCACCGGCACGTCGAAGAGAAAGCCTGCCGTTACGCTCGCTCCAGCGGTCGGAATGTGACCCGGCGCGAAGCTGACGACTCCCGTCGTTGCACTTGCAGAAAATGCGGAGCCAGCCTTTTCGACGCCATTGACCGCAACCCGCACGGAGCCGCCGACGGGCTTTGCTATAGGCCGGACATAAGCCGAGAAGGCGCCGCCATAGGTTTTGGCGAGTTGGAAGGACGCGCGCGCGCCATCGCCGGTTCCAATGATCTGATCCGACGGCGCCGGCGTCGCCCCGGGCGTGCACGAGGCGAAGTCCGCGCGGTCCCGCCAGCGAAAGCCGTAGAGCCGCCCACGACGCTCCTCGAAGAAGGCGATGACCTGCGCGAGTTGCGCGAGCGTCTTGACGCCGTAGCCAGCTTCATAGCGACGCCGGGAATGCGCCCATCGCGCATTACGCGACTCCCGGTTGGACCCGAGCGTGACGATCTCTGTTCGCCGCTCCGGTCCGCCGCGCCCCTGTAAGGACACGTCGAGCGGAAAACGGACCTCGTGGAAATCGCTCATGCCGAAACTCTCTTCAAAGATTACGCTGGCCGCGCGCGACGGCCCGCGCCAGCGCGCTCGAGATCTGCGCCTCAGAGCGGCGGAAGCTGTCGATGTCCTGCGCGGCGATGTTCACCGTCACCGCGACCGGCCGCGCGCCGCTCCCCCCCGCGACGACGCCGAGCCTGCCATCCGCGCCGCGCGCCAGCGGCATCACCGCCTCCGCGCCGCGCTCGCCCATGAGGCCGACCGTCGTTCCATTGTTGAAATAGGCGGGGCTGGCGATGACGCCGCCTTGCGCGAAAGGCGTCACCGACTGGCTGTTGAAGGCCTGGGAGAACATGCCGCCGAGGCTGTTCACGAGCCCTTGCGTCAGCGCCTTCGTTCCTTCCCGCAAGGCGAGCCGCGCAAGAGACATCCCGATGGTGGAGAGAGTCTCGTTGAAACTCTTGCCGCTCGCAGCGGCGGCGCCGAAGCCATTGAGCAGCGTACGCGAAACCTTCTCAGCCGAACCGTTGATCTGGTCGAGAAGGCTCCTCATGGCCTTCAGATCATGCGCAGCGAGAGGCGCGGCGACGCCAGGCGCATTGAAAACGTCTGAAAACGAATCTGAGTCGTCCATGTCGTGTCCTCAATCGGGAAAGTCATTCATCAACTGGTCGAGCGCCGTGCGCTCCGGCGGCGGCGCGCCCGGTCCAAAAGAGCCTTCAGCTGCGCGGTGCAATTCGCGCGGCGTCATCGACCAGAAATCTTTGGGCGCAAGCCGCAGGACGCCCAGGCCAAAGGCCATGGCGCGCGGGAAGGGAAAGGGCGCACGCGGGGAGGACGTTTGCGCCCCTGTCGCCTTCCGCGACTTCAGGCGTCCTGCGGCGCCGGAGGGTTTGCGGCGTGCGGCTCCGGCTCGTCGCCGAATGTCGCGGCGAGGAGGTTCGCCGCGATCTGCACATAGCCTGCAAGTCCCCCCCGAACTTTCATGCGCGAAACCTCTTCGTCGCTGAGCGCGTGGCCGGCGCCGCGCAACCCGCAGGCGATGATGCGCAGAATGTCGCGCGCCGAAAGCCGGTTCGCCTCGAAGCGCGCCGCGAGCGAGACGAGATCGTCCGCGCCCAGTCCGCTTTCCAGCTCGGCCAGCGCTCCGAGCGTGAGACAGAGTGTGAATTTGCGTCCATCGATCTCAGCCTCGATTTCTCCGCGCCTTGCGTTCGCCATTTCGCGCCTCACAATGCGGTGAAGGTCAATGCGCCCGCAGAGTCGAGCGTGATGTCGAAGGTGACTTCGCCGGCGTATTCGCCGCGATAGTCGAGATTGGATATCTGGAAGGGTCCGGCAAGCAGGCCGAGACCGGGGATGACGATCTGCCAGTCGCGCAAGAGTCCGTCGAAGAAGAGCTGGCGGATGAGCGCGTCGGAGTCCTGGTCCTTGAAAATGCCGGTCCCGGACAGGCTCGCCCGCCGCACGCCCGCGCCGCCGAGGAGTTCGCGCCATCTCCCTGCGGATTCCGCGTCGGTGACGTCGACTGTATCGGCGTTGAGCGCGAGCCGCCTGGTGCGAAGCCCCGCGACAGTGACGAAGGCGCTCGCGCCGTCGCTGATCTTGAGAAGAAGGTCTTTGCCTTTTTGGGCCGCCATTTGCCGGTCCTTACGTTAGAGATATTCGGTCGCAGCGCGAAAGCGCAGCGCGACGCGCGCGAAGCGGCCCTTGTCGTCGCGCTTCGTCTCCAGCGAAACGAAGCGCAGATCGATGAGCGCATGCCCTTCGAGCGCAAGCGGCGCCTCGTCGAGCAAGACGACAATCTGTTGCGCGACGCCGAGGGCCGCGCTGAGTCCGCGCTGCGTCGAGACGACGGCGAGCGTGATGAACTGCTCCGCGCCGTGCGATCTGTCCGCCGACCAGTCCCGCATCTGCGTTTCGGCGAAAGTGGCGTAAGGAGGCTCCGCCGTACGCGGGGCCTCGTCGAAAATCTTCGATCCGCCCAGCGCCGAGACGAGCGCGGCGTCGGCCAGCAGAGCCGCGCGGATCGCCTTTCGAAGCGCGATGACAGGCGAAGCGCTCATGTGATCTCCTCGCATGCGCATTTGACGAAGCGGCGGGTTTCATCGGGGTCGATAGCGCCCCGAATGAGGAGTTTGCGGCCCCGGTGGTCGAACCGCATCTGGCTCGCGACGTCGGCGCGCCAGCGGATGGTCACGACGAGCGTGCGCGACTGCTCCAGTCGCTGTTCGGCGAATTGCTCCATGGCGCTGGCGGGCTCGATCTTCGCCCACACCTGCGCCAGAGGCGTGAAGCTGCGCGTAAAGCCGCCCGCTCCGTCGGCGATATCCACGGGCGTCTCGATCGTTACACGCTGGCGCAGCTCTCCGACCTTCGGGCGCCCCCTCACAGGAGGCGCTCGCGTCGGAACGGGCGCGCGAGCTGCTCGACCGCTCTGGGCAATGCGTCGTCGGCGTCGTCGCCGCGCCTCTCGCGCCAATGCGCGACGAGGATGAGAATGGCGCGCCGCAAGGGCTCGGGCGTCTGCGTGGCGAGTGCGCCATAGCCGACGGAGAAATCCAGCTCGATCCCGTCCGCAAGTCTTCCCGGGAGCGGCGGCGGCTTGATGAAGACGATGCGTCCACCCTCGCCCGCCGCCGGCGCGCGATAGGTCGTTGCGCTGACGACTTGCGCAACGTCGGCGCCGTCATACACACGTATAGCGGCGACGGACTGAAAAGGCGCGAAGGGGATCGCAAAAGTCGACGACGCCGCAACCGATAGCGGCCAGGCGTCGAGAATGAGGCGCCAGCTCTGCGTGACGAAGAAGCGCCGCGTATAGGCCTCTAGCGTCATGCGCGCGGAAACGATGAGCGCCTGGATCAGCTGATCCTCGTCGCTTGCGTCCTCGCGCAGCCAAGATTTCGCCTCCACGAGCGAGACAGGCTCGACCGCGGGGGCGCTGATGAGCATGGGTCGCATGCCGGCTCCTGCTGTAGGGAAGAGACCTCGCGGCGAGACGCCGCCGCGAGGCTAAGGGGAATCAGGCCGTGCCGAACTTCAATAGCTTGATCGCCTCGAAGTTCTGAACGCCGCCGCCGACGCGCTTCGTGGTGTAGAAGAGGACATAGGGTTTGGCGGAATAAGGATCGCGCAGCACACGAATGCCGACGCGATCGACGACGACATAGCCGCGCTCGAAATCGCCGAAGGCGATGGAGAGGCTGTTGGCGCCGGGGTCCGGCATGTCCTCGGCCTCGACGACGGGGAAGTTCATCAGCGTCGCGGGTCCGTCCACGCTTGCCGGCGGCGCCCAGATGTAGTCGCCGGTCGTCGTCTTGAACTGGCGCACGAGCGATTGCGCGCGGCGCCCCATCACGAAACTGCCGTTCTGGCGATAGCCGGCGCGCAGCGCATAGACGAGGTTGAACAACGCATCGGAGGGATTGGTCGCGGCGAAGGCGCCGGCGGCGCCTGTAACCACATAGCCAATATTGCCCCAGCTCCAGCTCGCGTCCGCGACCGCCGTGTAGTTGAGAAAGCCTTTCGGCTTGTTCACGCCGTCGCCATTGACGAAGGCGGCGCCCTCCTGCTCGGCGAAGGCGGTCTGCACTTCCTCGGCAATCCATTGTTCGATGTCGACGACGGCGTCGTCGAGCAGCGCCTGGGTCGCCGCCGGCATGGCGTAAAGCTCCATCGCCGGGAAGTTCATGTCGGCGATCTGCTGGCTCGCGGTCTGCGGGCGCGGATCGGCCTCCGCCACCCAGCCCGCCGCAGGACCGGTGGTGGAATAGGCGCGGCGCAGCGACTGTGTCGAGATTTCGCGCACGCTGGAGATGGCGCGGATCGGCGAGAGTTTGCCCAGTCGACGAAGCACTTCACGCTCTGTGGGGATTGGCACGAGATAACCGCCGTCAGGGCCAGAGCCGCGCGAGAGCGCCTTGGCTTCGAGCGCCTTCAGTCCTGCCGCTTCGCCGGAGCGCATGTAATGGTCGAAGGCGGATTTGTGTTCGCGGCCGCTGCGGTCGTCGATCACGCCGCCGCCGATGCGCGGGCGCGAGAGATCGAGCGCGAGCCTGTCGATTCGTGATTTGGTTTCGTCCAGCGCCTGGTCGATGCGCGAGAGTTTCTCCTCGGTCACGACATCGGCGCCCATGCGCGTTTCGAGCTGGGCGAGCCGCTCGTCATTGGCTTCCTTGAACGATGCGAAGGCGTGGTTGAGATCGGCGACCACGTCGTCGCCGGCGGATTTCAATTCAATCGATGACATTCAAGTCCCTCGAGGAGCGCGCAGCATCGCACCGCGCGGCGAAGGCCGGCGGTCAGCGTCTGCGGGGTTGCAAAGCCGTTTTTCGAATTTGTCCACGCCTGACGGCGGCGGCGCGGAGAGGGGAGCGCGTGTCCTAGAGCCGCTGCAACTGGCGCTCTAAAGCGCGTGCGGCGTTTTGCGCCCTGGTGCGGGCCTGCGCGTAGCCGATAGCGGCGGGCGAAGGCCTGCGCTTTATGGCGTCGATGCGCGCCTGCGTGAGCATGGGAAAAGTCACGATCGAAATTTCCCACAGATCGACTTCGTGGAGACGGCGCAGCCCGCTTGCCTTCTCCATCGACGCGCGCTTTGTGCGAAAGCCGATCGAAAGCCCGTCCACAGCGCCGCCGCGCAACAGCGAGAGCGCTTCTCGCGCCCGCGCGACGGCAAGATCGAGGCGGCCTGAGACCTTCAGATCACGCGGGTCTTCCATGATCGACGTCCAGACCCCGATGGGTTCGCTCGCCCTGTGCTGCCACAGCATCTTCACGCCGCCGGCCCCGCGCATCGCGAGCGAGCGGGCGAAGGCGCCGGGCATGACGATGTCGCCGCCGGTGTCGGCGACGCCAAAGAGAGAGGCATAGCCTTCGACGACGCCGGCGGGCCTCGCCAGGGAAAGAGGCGCTTCGGCGCGCTTCGTTTCGCGCCCAATCATCCGTTGTTCTCCGAGAGAGACGCCGGCGCCCCGCTGCGTCCATTGGCGTGCATCCGGCTCAGCGCATGCACGAAGGCCTTGAACACTTCGGTCGCGTCTTCCGGTCGCCGCGCCAGGCGGCGTCGACCGCGTTTGGAGAAGAGGCGCAATCTTGTCGTCATGAGTCGCTCCCGCAGCGTCGGTTGAATCGGGCGAGTTCGCGCACGAAGGCGTCGAGGCGGCGCGTCGCCTCGCTGACTTCGCGCATCGCGAGATGCGCCTGCGCCGTGGCGACGCAGGCCCAAAGGAACAGCGCGAGATGGGCGAGATCGCCGCGCTGCAGAATGGCGTCGAGAATGTCGCTCATAGCGCGCGATCCTGCGCCGCGGCGCTTGCGCCGTAGCCCAGCGCCTCGCGCTTTTCATCGACCGTGAGGAAGCTCGCCTTGTCGACGCGGCTCCATTCATTGGCGCGCTCCTCTGCGAGCGCGTCGATGCGGTCGGCGTTATAGTCGAAACGGAAGGGCTCGAAGCCCGGCGCGAGCCAGGCCTGGAAGCTTTTCTGCACCCGTGAGACGAGCGGCAGAACCGTCTGGCGCCAGAAGGCGCGGTTGGCTTCCTGATAATTGCTGAAAGTGTTGTCGCCTGGAAGGCCCAGAAGCAGCGGCGGCACGCCGAAGGCGAGCGCGATCTCCCGCGCGGCGCCGGCCTTGGTTTCGGTGAAGTCCATGTCCCTAGGCGAAAGCGACAGCGCCTTCCAGTCGAGTCCGCCCTCGAGCAGGAGCGGGCGGCCGGCGTTGGCGGCGCCGGAGAAGTTTTCCTCAAGCTCCTCCTTCAATCGCGAGAATTGTTCGTCAGAAAGATGCGCGCCTTCAGGGCCGGCGTAGACGAGCGCGCCGGAGGGCCGCGCGGAATTGTCGAGCAGCGCCTTGTTCCAGAAGCTCGCGGCATTGTGCGTGTCCAGCGCCACCTGCGCGGCGGCGAGCGGCGCGAAGCCGTAGTAATCGTCGAGCGGGTTGAAGAGACGAATATGCAGGATCGGCTCGACGCCTTCGCCGCGCATGTCGTAGCGGGTTTCGTCGCCCATGGCGCGATAGACGAAGGCGGCCGGCCATCCGTTCTTGCCGGCTTCGACGTTCATGCGATCCGGGCGCAGGGCGTAGAGTTCGCGCAGCTCGTTGTCGATCAGCACGGATTCGACATAGGCGTTGCCGTACAGCAGCAGATTGGCGCAGATCGCCTCGATGAAGGAAACGCCGGTGTCGAGCGGATTGGGCCGTTCCAGCAGCGCGAGGAGCGGATGGTCGATCAGCTCCTCGCGCCCCTGATACATGAGCCAGGGCACGGAAGCCGCGCTTTCCGCCACCATGCGCACGCAGCGGTGGCAGACGGCGTTGCGCTCATAGCCTTCGCGGGTGAGCGTCGTCGCATTGCGCGCGGTCCAGCTTGGCTGGCCGAGCGCATGCATGGCGAGCAGTTTTGCAGCGCGGGAATATTTGGTTTCGCGCGCGGGCGCGGGCGCGCCAAGGAGGCGCGCGAGGAATGAAGGCATGAAGCGTTCCCCTTGAGTAAAAGTCACATCCGCCGCATGCGCGGCTCGGGCGCCTTGGGCGTCAGCGCCAGCGCGGCGATCGCCCAGACGAGCGCGTCGAGGCGGTCGGGCGAGCGGCCCGAGGAGAGGCCGTCGAGGCCGAAGTCGCACATCTCGTCTTCCAGCGCCGGGAAGGCGCCGACATGTTTCACGCGGCCCTGTTCGTAGAGCTGGGCCACCGGCGCGGCGCGAAGATATTTCCCGCGCGTTGCGCGCACCATCGTGACGGGGGCGCTGGCGTCCGCTTCGTTCAGCACCGCGCGCACCATTTCGCCGCCCTGGTTCACCTCGGCGACGAGCGCGTCGGCGGAGAGCTTGTGGTAGAGCGCGATGGCGGCGCGCGCCCATTGCGCCGGGCGGGCGGCTGAAAGCGTCGCGTCGGCGATGACGAAGATCGCGCCGTCCACGTCGGCTCCGGCGGCGAGGATTCCGCAATTGTCCGCACGCTTTCCAGAACTCGCGGGGGGATCGACGGCGACGACGATCCGGGACAGAGCGGGAGCTTCCGCAACGCGCGCGGCCTCCAGCATGTCGCGCGTCCACAGCGCGTCCTTGCGTTCCTCCACGATCTCGCCGTCGAGCTCCTGGCGCCCGAGCCGGGTGCCGGCATATTGCGCGATCACGCTTTCGAGAAAGGAGGGCGCAAGATGGGCGGCGTTCTCCCGCGTCAGCGCGCGCGTCAGCACGGTCGAGGGATGCACGATAAGTTCTTTGAGCAAGGGCATCGGCCGCGGCGTCGTCGTCACGAGCTGTCGCGGCCAGTCGCCGAGGCGCAGACCGAATTGCAGCATGTCCCATGTCTCCCTGGCGTAGCGCCATTTGGCGAGTTCGTCGCACCAGGCGGCGTGAAATTGCGGGCCGCGCAGGCTCTCTGGGTCTTCCGCAGAGAAGGCCTGCGCGACGACTCCTGAGTCCCAGACGAGGCGGCGGCGCGAACTCTCCCAGCGAGGACGTTCGCGCGCGGCGTGCACGGCGAGGAGGCCCGAGACGCCTTCGATCATCACCTCGCGCACGTCGGCCGCCGTCTCGCCCACGAGCGCGATGCGCGAAACCGGGCGCGCACAGAATTGCGGGCGTCCGAGCGCGAGGGCTTTCACCCATTCGGCGCCGGCGCGCGTCTTGCCGGCGCCGCGCCCGCCAAGGATGAGCCATTGGCGCCAGGGCAGGCCACTGGCCGTAAAGTCCGGCGGCCATTGATCCCTGCGCGCGGTGAACTCCCAATCGTTCAGCAGCCGCAGCAGTTCGCGCGCCGAGAAGGCGTCCAGGGCCTCATTCAGGCTGCCGTTCGCCGCGCAATCGCTCAAGCCGTCGAGCAAGCTCCGCGCGGAGTTCGGCCAGTTCGCGGGGCGGGGCGTCGTCTGAGGCGTCGGCGTCGTCATCGGAGCCTGCGGCGTCCTTTCTCGCGTCGTCGCTGTCGCGCCGCATGCGTTTGAGTTCGGCGAGCGTCTTCACCAGCGTCGCCAGCGTGCGGGCGCTGGCTTCGATCGTCTTCGGCGCATGTTTTTCCAGCGCCGCCTCGGCGCGGGCGAATTCGCGCTCCACGGCGTCCTCCAGTCGTGCAATGAGGCGCCCCGAGTCCTCTGGCGCCGCCGGCGGCGGTTCGTCTTTCGCGCCGGCTTTGCGCCTGCAGGCGGAGGCGCGCTTGGGCCAGCCGTTCTTCTCGCGATAGGTGCGAAACTGCGCGTCGGTCATGCCCAGCAGCTTCGTGATCCCGGAGAGGGGCGCGCCCGCGTCATAGAGAAGTTTCGCCTGCGCGAGCTTTTCGCGCGGCGGTGCGGATTTCTTTTGCATGGCGTAGCAGGCCGGGACGGGGCGGCCATCTCTTGCGTAAAGAGGCGGAGGGCCGTCAGTTCTCTTCGGTGGAAGATGCCCCGCCGCTCAAGCGCAATTCTGGAGCATGTGCTTCTTGTACCCGCGCAGCGTCCCGGTGTCAAGGAATAAAATCCGAATATTATACTTGACATACCCACGCACCCTATGTAGCTTGAATCTCATAGGAGATTGGTCATGTCGGTTTTGAACGCCCCGCATTTCCACAACGAAGAAGCCGCCTATGCGTGGGTTGAGGCCCGGATTTGGGGAAATAATCCTGTTTGCCCGCATTGCGGCGGCGTCGAGCGCATTTCCAAGATGAAAGGCGAAAGCACCAGGATTGGCGTTTACAAGTGCTACCAGTGCCGCAAACCCTTCACTGTAAAGGTCGGGACCATCTTCGAGTCCAGCCATGTTCCGATGCGAATTTGGCTGCAAGCGATCTTCCTTATGTGTTCTTCAAAGAAGGGCATTAGCTCCAACCAACTTCACCGCACTCTGGGCGTCACTCTCAAGACTGCGTGGTTTATGAGCCATCGCATTCGCGAAGCGATGCGTGACGGCGGCCTTACTCCTATGGGCGGCGCCGGCGGCATTGTGGAGGCCGATGAGACCTATCTGTGGTCGACCGAGCAACCCAAGCCGCGCCTCGGTCGCAACAAGAACAAGCCTGTCAAGGGCGGGCGCTGCGGCCCCGCAGACAAGCGCGTGATTATCTCGCTCGTTGAGCGTGGCGGCTCGGTTCGTTCGTTCCATGCCGAGCATGCCGACAAGCTTACCGTGAACAAGATCGTTGCGGAAAACCTTGACCGCGAAACCCTTCTGCACACCGACGAAAGCCGCATCTATGGAGACGTGACCAACCACGTGGCTTCGCGTGAAACCGTCGTTCATTCACGCGGCGAATATGCGCGTGGCGACGTCAACACCAACAGCGTCGAGGGCTATTTCTCCATTTTCAAACGCGGGATGCGCGGCACCTACCAATATTGCAAGGAAAAGCACCTGCATCGCTATCTCGCCGAGTTCGATTTCCGCTATAACAATCGCGTGAAGCTCGGTTGCGATGACAACAATCGCGCCGATCGCGCGCTTAAGGGCGTCGTCGGCAAGCGGCTCACCTATCAAACGACTCGTTCACAGTGAGGCACAATGGGTAAGAAGCCCAAAGCTGGCGGCTCTCCGCGCAAAGCAAAAGAGCCGAAGCTAGAGGACAGAGAGCAGTCTGAGCGGTTCATCGCGACTGCTCGCGAACTTGGCGCAGATGAAAGCGGGCGCGCATTTGACCGGGCAGCAGATGCGTTGTTGAGGGCAAGAGCAAAACGAACTCGAAATCCCTAAGGTGCGGCTATGTCGGAAAGCGAAAAATTCAAGTTTGAAGTCTCAAACGAAATATTTGAAGCGGCTCTCAAAGCCATGCCGTCAGAGTATGAAATAGACACTGAGGACAGGCCAGCCATTGAGCGGTTGATTTTTGCGATCGTCGGTGAGTTTTTAAAGACCCGCGCGCTTGAGGGATTCATCAAGCTCCCACCCGATTTGCCGCATTGATGCCCAATGGCCATTTTCCAAAGGGCGAAGTTCTGGCTCCCCCTCGGCGTTGATCTGAGTAGTTCCCCAATTGCCGCCGGTCTTCGACAAAAAGACATACCCTGGGTCTGTCAGCTTCCGATCTACATGCGAGCCGCCATCTTGCGA
>PERY01000011.1 GCA_002929055.1 Methylocystis sp.
CATGAAACCTCGACCGGGAATTGGCCGGGCGTGACGCCCTACCCGACCCCGCTCGGCATGACCGTCTCCATCCGCGCGATGGACCCGGCGCTCTGCAATGCGCTCAAGGCCCGCGGCATCACGGTTTCGGTTCTGGAAATTCCGTATCCGACCTTCACCAGCCCGAAGCCCTTCGCCGCGAGCCAGGAGTTCAAGGCCAATGACGCCGTACCCAACCTGCCGACCGCGATGAAGGCCTGCGCCTCGCCGGGCTTCTACCGTCAGGCGGACTCGCCCTCCGACATCGCCGCCGCGATGCAGGACATGTTCGCCCAGGCCGTCCAGTCGGCGCGGCTGACGCAGTAGGGCTTGGAAAAAAGCCGCCGGCCCCTCCCAAGGGGCCGGTATTGCCTTGGATTGCCCTTTGCTATAGCACGGCTCGAAGCGAAGCGCGGCCCAGCCCGCCTCATTCGAGAGCAGCGCCATGAGCCAGAAGCCGATCAATTACCTGCATCTTTCTACGCTGGTCGCGGTCGCGATCCTCGTCGGAACGGAGCTCGTCGGCGCCTCCTGGGCCGCCGGTTGGGCGCTGGGCGGCCTTTTTCAGCTCGACCCGATGGTCAGCCGCGCGATCGAAGTCGGCTTCTCGTTCCTTGGCCTTGTCGGCCTCTATTTCTTCATGAAGACCGCGATCCGCAACGAGCCGATCCGGGGCTGAGGCTGCGACGTCACGCGCTCGAGGCGCGTCTCCGGGAAAAAGTTTCGCCACGTTTCTAGGCTTGATCTGAGCGGGTCGGGGCTCTCTCGCGCCGTCCCGGCTGAAGGCTGACAGGGATTCCCAGATGATTGAGAAGCAGGATCGCCGTTCTTTCCTCAAGGTCGCAGCTGCGACGGGCGCGCTCAGCGCCGTCGGCGCGCGCGAGGGCGAAGCCGCGACCGCCGTCACCAACGTCAAGCTCGGCGACGCGCAGCCCTTCTCCTTCGAGGCGCTGAAGCAGGAGGCGCAGCGGCTCATCAAGGAGCCCTATCGCAAGCCCAACATCCCCTCGCCGGAGATCACCTCGCAGATCGACTACGAGAAGTGGGGTCAGATCACCTACAACACCGATCACGCGCTCTTCGCCGACACGAAGGAGCGGTTTCCGATCGAGTTCTTCCATCTCGGCATGTTCTTCAAGAAGGCGATCAAGGTCCATGTCGTCGAGAACGGCGCCGCGCGCGAAGTGCTCTACGACACGAGCTACTTCAACATGCCTGCCGACTCGATCGCGCGTCAGTTGCCGGCCGGCGCCGGCTTCGCCGGATTCCGCATCCAGGAGTCGAAGGAAGGCTCGCTCGACTGGAAGAAGAACGACTGGGTCGCCTTCCTCGGCGCTTCCTACTTCCGCGCAATCGGCGAACTGCGACAATACGGCCTCTCGGCGCGCGGCGTCGCGCTCGACACCTGGCAGGCGGGAACGAATGAGGAGTTCCCCGACTTCACACAAATCTATGTGGGGCCGGAGACGGCCGACGGCGTCGTGCTGCATGCGCTGCTCGAAGGCCCCTCGATCGTCGGGGCCTACAAATTCCTGATGACGCGCGGCAAGGGCGTCGTCATGGACATCGACTGCGCGCTCTATCTTCGCGGCAAGTTCACGCGTTTCGGCATCGCGCCGCTGACGTCGATGTACTGGTTCTCCGAGACCGTGAAGCCGACCGGGGTCGACTGGCGCCCCGAGGTGCACGACTCGGACGGGCTCAGCATGTGGACCGGAACGGGCGAGCGCCTGTGGCGCCCCTTGAACAACCCCGGCCGGGTGATGGCCTCCGCCTTCGGCGACAATAATCCGAAGGGCTTCGGCCTTATGCAGCGGGACCGAAACTTCGACCATTATCTCGACGGCGTGTTCTATGACCGCCGCCCGAGCGTGTGGGTGGAGCCCAAGGGCGACTGGGGCAAGGGAACCATCCAATTGATCGAAATCCCCACCGACGACGAGATTCACGACAACATCGTCGTCGTCTGGGTGCCGGAGAAGCCCGCCGTCCCCGGCGCGAACTTCGATTTTTCGTACCGTCTGCACTGGCTAGCGGACGAGCCCTACCCCACGCCGCTGGCCCGCTGCGTCGCGACGCGTCTGGGCAACGGCGGCCAGCCCGGCAGACCCCGCCCGAAAGGCGTGCGCAAATTCATGGTGGAGTTCCTCGGCGAGCCGCTGACCAAGCTCCCCTTCGGCGTCAAGCCGGAGCCGGCTCTCTGGGCCTCGCGCGGAACCTTCTCATACGTCTTCACGGAAGCGGTGTTCGACGAAGTGCCGGGTCACTGGCGCGCGCAATTCGATCTCACCGTCGAGGGAACGGAGCCGGTCGAAATGCGGCTCTTCCTGAAGCACGGCGACACCGTGCTGTCCGAGAACTGGCTCTACCAGTATCACCCGTTCTGACGCCTCAGAGCCGCGTCTGGAATGCGCCTTCGCGCACGATGCCGAGAAGCTGGTTTGCGGAGTCGCGCCAGCCTGTGGGCGCAATGACCGGCGCCGGACGCTTTTCGGCCAATGCTTCCCTCATGCGCGCCGCAAGGCCCCCGGAGTCGAGAAGCGGGAAGTAATCCGCGCTGTCGCCCGCGACTTCGCGAAACACGTCGATGTCGGTCGCAATCACCGGCGTGCCGTGGTTCGCGGCCTCGACGATGGGCAGCCCGAAGCCTTCCGCGACGGACGCCAGGACGAGGGCGCGGGCGTGCTGATAAAGCAGCGCGAGGTCCGCGTCTCCCGCGCGCGGCAACCAGAAAAGCCGCTTGCCGAATTCGGGATGCGCGCGAAGGCGCCGCTCGAACTGCGTCATGCCCCAGCCGCGGGCGCCGACGATGACATAGGTCGCGTCCACGCCTTCCGACCAGAGCCGCTCGAGCGCGTCGAGAACGACGGGATAGCCCTTGCGCGGCTCGACCGTGCCGACGCCAAGGAAGAACGGCTTGCCATCCACGATCTGCTGCGCCTGCGGCGACGCGGCTCCGGAAGCCGCGCCCGCGAAGTCAGCCCCAAGCCGCCACCAGCCGAGCGGAAGGCCGGTGACCGTTCGTTCGTTAGCCGCAAGAAAATCACGAAGGCTCTCGGCAGCCGCGCGTGAATCGGCGACGACGCCGTCGCTGTGCAGCACGATCTGCGATAGCCAGCTTTCGAAACGCTGGTTGAGCGCAGGCGGGAAAGCATTGGGATAGATCAGCGGCAGGATGTCGTAGAGACAGACGACATTCGCCCCGCCCCTGGCTTTGATCTCCCCGAGGATCGGCAGATATTCCTCGGTGTGGTTCCAGCTCGCGTCGAGCATGACGAAGATGTCGCCATCCGCGATGTCCACCGTCTCCGGCATGTCGGGGTGACGGTAATAGGTGAAGAGCTTGCCGCGGTGAATCGCGACCGGCAATCCGGCGCCCGTCTCCCAGGCGTTGCGCGCAATCTCCCGCACGACGCGCTGGATGCCCGTCCGCTTGCCCGAGCGCAGCGTGCTCGTCATGTCGAGCAGCAGGCGGGGCGCTCCGGTCGGGAGCGCGGCGGGAAGGACGACAGGCCCATCGCTCGCCCGCCAGGCGGGATACCTGTTCTTGCGCTCGACATAGCCGGGAAAAAGGGTCGCTTCGGCGTTACGCAAGGCGCGCGACAGCGTCCAGTACAGCTCCATCGCGCGCAGCTTGAAGAACGTCTGGATGCGCGTGAACAGACGCCGGCCGTAGGACATGCCAGCTTCTTCCGCGCGCTCGAGCTGCGTCAGAGCGTTCAGATAGGCGCTTATCTCCAGATCAACGTTTCTTTCCGAGAGCATCTTGTTTACTGCCAGGTCTTCGTGGATCGAGATTATCGCCATGTTACACAAAAACCGCTCGGACCTGCGCGCCGGGACGGAGACGTACGGCCGGTCCCAAGACCGAGGAAACCCGCCAGTCAGTCTTGTATAAGAAGGCCCGTCCGAGACAAGCCAGCGAGCGCCGGAATCACCTGCCGAATTGTCCATCCGTTTTCAGCCGCGCGCCCGCGGCGCGCGCTGCTCAATGCAAAAGCGTAAAGCCCTGCTCGACGAAAACGGACTTGGCGGCTTTGCTCTTGAGGAAGGCGAGCAGCTTCGCGGGCGCCTCGCCCGCCGCCGTGGTCAACGCGATCGGATAGACGATCGGCGGATGCGAACTGGCAGGGAACGTCGCGACGATTTTGACCTTGGGGTCGGATTTCGCGTCGGTGAAATAGACGATGCCCAGCGGCGCCTCTTCGCGCGAGACGAACATCAGCGCGGACCGAACATTGTCGGTGAACGCGAGGTTCGGCTGCGCGGTCGTCCATAAATCGAGCTTCTCCAGCGCCGCCTTCGCATATTTGCCGGCGGGCACGGACGCAGGGTCTCCGGTCGCGATCTTGCCTGCGCCAATCGCGGCCGAGAGAGCCTCTTTCGTGAACGCCAGCTTCTCGAGCTTCGAGGATTTCGGCGCAACGACGACAAGCGCGTTGCCCAGGAGATTCGCCCGCGTGTCGGCCTTGATGAGGCCTTTCCCCGCAAGATGGTCCATCGAGGCCTCGTCCGCGGCGATGAAGACCTCCGCAGGCGCGCCCGACTCAATCTGCTTCGCGAGCGCCATGGAGCCCGCATAGCTGATCTTGAGTTCGATTCCGGTCTTGGCCGTGAAGGCCGCCGCAGCCCTCTCCAGCGCATTCTTCAGGCTCGCCGCAGCGAAGACTGTGATCGTCGACGCGGTGACTTGCCCGCCCGGCGCCGGCGCAGCGACCGGCGCCTCAGCACGAACCGCTCCCGCGCCGAGTACGAGCGTAAGAACGAACCCAATGCCGAAAAATTTGAACACGGGATTTTACTCCAACACACGGACGCCAGCGTCGATGGAACAGGCGTAATGTATTCGTCTTTTATATTGCTAACGCGCGTCGATACGGCTGTCATGCACAAAGATGAAGCAGCGACAGCGGAATGCTCCAGCCGCGCGTCTCCTCGGCAAAAACGCGCTCCCGGCGCGCCAGACGATCGAAAGGTAGCGAAAAACGTCGTATCGAGGCGTAGAGTAAACTGCGCAAGACGCTACCTGCGCCATTGAGACTGAATCACGAATGTTGACAAATCAGGACATCAGATTCGCCGTTGCGCCCATGATGGATTGGACCGACCGGCATTGCCGGCGTTTCCATCGGCTGCTCTCGCGCCGCGCGCGGCTTTACACGGAGATGTTGACGACCGGGGCCGTAATCCACGGCGATCGCGTGCGGCTAATGGGATTCGACGCCTTCGAACAGCCCGTCGCTTTTCAGCTGGGAGGCTCGGAGCCGGACGATCTTGCGCGCGCGGCGCGCATCGTCGCGGATTTTGGCTATGCCGAGGTCAATCTGAATGTCGGCTGCCCTTCCGACCGCGTACAGAATGGCGCTTTTGGCGCTTGCCTCATGCAGCGCCCCGCGCTGGTGGCTGATTGCGTCAGGGCGATGAAGGACGCCGTCCCCCTGCCCGTTACGGTCAAATGCCGCATCGGCGTCGACGATCAGGAACCAAGGCAGGCGCTTTTCGAACTTGCGGCGCAATGCGTCGAAGCGGGCGTCGACGCTCTCTTCGTCCATGCGCGCAAGGCCTGGCTGCGGGGTCTCTCCCCGAAGGAAAACCGTGACATTCCTCCGCTCGATTATGCGATCGTTCACGACCTCAAGCGGGCGTTTCCAGCAACGCCAGTGGCGATCAATGGCGGTCTGACGACCATCCCACAGATGCGAGAGCAACTAGCCTTCGTCGATGGAGTCATGATCGGACGCGCCGCCTATCACGATCCGACTCTGCTGCTCGATGTAGACCCTCATTTCTTTGGCGCGCCGGCGCCATTCCCTGACACCTTCGCGGCCGTCGAGGCATACCTGCCCTACATCGCGCGCGAGTTGGGCAAGGGCGAGAAGCTTTCGAACATCACGCGCCACCTGCTCGGCCTCTTCTCGGGCCTTCCCGGCGCCCGGAATTTCCGCCGCCGCCTGGCTCTCGAGGCTGTGCGCCAGGGCGCCGGGCCAGAGGTTCTGATTGCAGCGGTTGACGAGGTGCGCATTGCAACGGAGCGCATGAACGAGGCGCGCTCCGCCCTTCTCACGACGCTGCCAGCGACATGAGCACGGCGATCTCGGCAAGCTGCTGGGCGGCCCCAAGAACATCACCCGTATAGCCGCCAATCTGCCGGTCAGCGATCTTGCCGACGACAAGAGCGGCGCCGAAAGCCGCCATTTGAGAGACGACGGTTTGCGTGAGCGATGCCCCGGCAAGCAGCGGCGTCAGGCCAATCGCAGACGCAATATAGGACGCGTGACGCATTGCTGAAGGAGATGGCGTAGCGGCGGAAGAGCCGGCCCCGTCGACGCGCGCCGGAAGTAAGGTGAGGAGGGGCGAGAGCCCCGCAACCCGTGACAGGGCCGCCGCGGAAATGATCGCGAAGGCGGCCAGAAAAGCGCCGCGGTCGATGATCGCCGCGATCGCAGAAACCCGCAGCAGAGTCGCAAGGCAAAGAGCGAGCGCGCCATAGGCGCCGAGGCGGCTGTCCCGCATGATGGCGAGTTTCTGATCGCGGGTGGCGCCGCCGCCGAAGCCGTCGGCGACATCCGCGAGTCCATCCTCGTGCAGCGCGCCGGTCGCAAGCGCCAGCACACTAACGGCGCAGGCTGCCGACAGGAACGGACCGAGGTGCACGATGTGGGCAGCAAGAATCGAAGCCGAACCGAACGCGCCTATGATCGCGCCGGCGAGAGGAGTCGCCCAGACGACGCGCCCGAAATCGGGCATGGAATGGCCGTCCCTGCCAGGTTCGATCGGCAGACGGGAATAAAAGCGCAAACAAGCGCGGATATCTGCGGCGGCGCCTTCCTGCATGCCCTTTACATCGCCGAAGGCGCTCGCTTTGTCGAGCGCCTTCCCGGGAGGATCAGAAGTTCTGCGACACCTGAATCGCAGCGGGGGAAAGAACCACGACCATCAGCACCGGCAGGAAGAAGACGATCATCGGGACGGTCAGCTTGGGAGGCAGCGCCGCCGCCTTCTTCTCCGCTTCCATCATGCGGGTGTCGCGGCTCTCCTGAGCCGTGATACGCAGCGCCTGACCGAGCGGGGTGCCGTATTTTTCAGCCTGAATCAGAACGGTGGAAATCTGCTTCACGCCGTCGAGGCCTGTGCGCGCCGATAGATTCATATAAGCGGAGCGCCGGTCGGGCAGATAGGAGAGTTCGGCGGTGGCCAGCGCGAACTCCTCGGCAAGAGGAATCGACTGGACGCCGATCTCCTGGCCGACCTTCCGGAACGCATGTTCGATGGACATGCCGGACTCGACGCAAATGAGCATCAAATCGAGCGCGTCGGGAAAGGCGCGTTGCATCGACAGCTGACGATTGGTGATGGTGTTCCGGATGAACATCTCCGGCGCCTTGATGCCGGCGTAAGTCGCGCCGAGCACGATGCCCACCTTCATCAATCCGCCCATCTCCGGATCGCCGAGGAAAAGCACGTAAAAGACAGCGCCGAGAAGAAAGACGATCGGCGTCACGAGCCGGAAAAACAGGAAGGCGATTTCCGCCTGCGGGCCACGAAAGCCCGCGGAGGCGAGCTTCATCTTGGCGTCTTCGGTGTTTAGCCAGGTCGACAATGAAAACTTGTCGACGACATTCTTCATGTAGAGTTTGGGTTCCTGCCTCAAGCCCTTGCTTTGCGCGCTCTTCGCGAGCGCGCGCTCACGCTGGCGAATCCTCTCGCGCTCGCTCGACACGCTTTTCATGCGCTTGGTGAGCGAGTCATTGCTTAGGAAAGGCATGGCGATCGTGATGATGGTCGCTATGATAGCGATCGCCGTCAGCGCGCTCACCACGAACTGACTGTCGGTCACCTTTTCGAGAATGTTTTCCATATCGCCAGCCTCGTCCGCGCTTCCGTCTAACTTCGATGCTGCTTCAGATGTCGAAATTGATCATCTTGCGCATCATGAGGACGCCGATGGTCATCCATATCAAACCGCAAGCGACAATGACCTTCCCGATGTCGGTCGTAAACAGAACCATCATGTAGGACGGCGTTGTCAAATAGACGGAGCCGCCGACCAGAAAGGGAAGGCTACCGATGATGTACGCCGACGCCTTCGCCTCGGACGACATCGCCTTGATCTTCCCTTTCATCTTTTTGCGGTCGCGAAGCACGCGAGACAGATTTCCCAGCGCCTCGGACAGATTGCCGCCCGACTTCTGCTGAATGTTGATGACAATTGAGAAGAACGAAGCTTCAGACACCGGCACGCGCTCGGCAAATCTTTCGACCGCTTCACCGATCGACATGCCGATCGTCTGCGACTCGATGATCCGACGGAACTCGCTTCGCACCGGCTCCTGGCTTTCCGCTGCGATGACGCGAAAACAGTCGGCGACCGGAAGGCCGGCTTTCACGCCGCGGATGATGATGTCGATCGCGCCGGGAAACGCGTCGATGAATTTCGCGATGCGCCGCTTGCGCAGGAAGGAGAGGAGCCAATTGGGAACGCCGAACATACCGACTATCGCGCCGCCGGCGACGATGAGCAGGTCGCCGTTCACCACAAAGAGAAGGAAGGCGACAAGAAGCCCGAAAGCCACGGAACCGATAAGGAACATCTGCTTTGTCCAGGTTAAGCCAGCCTGGGTGATCCGCTGTTCAAGGTCGAGACGCTTTTTCTTGTTCCTCTCCTCAACCTCCTTGAGGCTTTCAGTGATCAGTTTGCGGCGCTTTGCCGGGTCGACGCCCTTCCCGGCGCCTGCGCGATCCGACGAGCCGCCTGTCAGAGCGGCCTGCCGCTTCTGAGCCTTGATGTCGCCCGAGAGGTAGGGATACACGAAAGCGTACATCAGGCCGGCGACGGTGATCACAATCAGAGCGACAACGACGATCTGCTTATCCATGGCTCTGAACCCTTTCGCCCATACTAATTCTCGTCACGCACTTCAGAGGCGTCCAACGCCGCTGCGAGGCGCTCATCGTCACCGTAATAGCGCGCGCGTTCCCAGAATCTCGGACGGCCGATGCCGGTTGAGCGGTGGCGGCCGATGATCTTGCCGTTCGCATCCTCGCCAAGAATTTCGTAGACGAACAGATCCTGCATGGTGACGACGTCGCCCTCGAGACCCATCACCTCGGTGATATGCGTTATCCGGCGAGAGCCGTCACGCAGGCGCGCCGCCTGGATGATCACGTCGATCGAGGAGACGATCATGTCGCGGATCGTCTTCGAGGGGAGCGAAAATCCGCCCATGGTGATCATTGACTCGAGACGGCCAAGCGCTTCGCGGGGCGAGTTGGCGTGGAGCGTTCCCATCGAGCCGTCGTGACCCGTGTTCATCGCCTGCAGAAGATCGAACGCTTCCGGTCCGCGAACCTCGCCCACGATGATCCGTTCAGGACGCATACGCAGGCAGTTCTTGACAAGGTCGCGCATGGTGACGGCGCCCTGCCCCTCGAGGTTCGGCGGACGCGTTTCCAGACGCACCACGTGCGACTGTTGCAGTTGTAGCTCCGCGGCGTCCTCGCAGGTGATGACGCGCTCGTCGCCCTCGATATAGTTCGTCAAACAGTTGAGCAGCGTCGTCTTGCCGGAGCCCGTGCCGCCAGAGATCAGCACGTTACAGCGCACTCGCCCGATAATCTTCAGGACTTCACCGCCTTCCGGCGAGATGGCGCCGAAGCGGATAAGCTGATCGAGAGTAAGCTTGTCCTTCTTGAACTTACGAATGGTGAGCGCCGGTCCGTCGATCGCCAAGGGAGGCGAGATCACGTTGACGCGCGAGCCGTCGAGAAGACGCGCGTCGCATATCGGCGAGGATTCGTCGACGCGGCGTCCCACCTGCGACACGATGCGCTGACAGATGTTCATCAATTGGGAATTGTCACGGAAGCGAATGTTCGTCAGCTGGATTTTGCCCGAAACTTCGATGTAGGTCTTGAAGGCTCCGTTGACCATGATGTCGGCGATGTCGTCGCGCGCCAGCAATGGCTCCAGGGGGCCGTAACCGAGCACGTCATTGCAGATGTCATCGAGCAGTTCCTCCTGCTCGGCGATCGACATGACGACGTTCTTGATCGCGATGATCTCGTTGACGATGTCACGAATTTCCTCGCGGGCGTTCTCGGCATCCAGCTTCGAAAGCTGCGCGAGGTCGATGGCCTCGATCAGCGCGCCGAAGATCACGCTTTTTGTGACGTAGTATTCCTCCGACTTCTTCGGCTCGGCAGGGGCGGAGCCCGACGAGGACGCCTCGGAAGGCGCCGGAGAGGGCAGCGGAAGCTGGGGCTTGACCGACGGGGCGGCTGCCGGCCCCTTTGGACGGGCCGCCGCATCGCCGACATTCGTACGCTTTCCGAACATTGCCGATTATCCTTGAGTCATTCGAAAACCAGGCCTCAGCCCGCTTTCTTGCGGGAAAGACGCTCGAGGAGCGGCGTCAACAGCGTTTTCTTCACGCGCCGGCTCGTCACACGGCCCATCAACGCGCGGCCGATGTCGTCCAGAGTTTCGACGATCTTCGATCCGGCTTCGACTTCCGCCAGCATCTGACCGTTGTTGGCGGCGGTGCCGAAAAGCTTCGGCTCGAAAGGCACCACCCCGAACGGATCGACCTCGATCGCCTTGGTGAACTCGGAGAGCGAAATCTCTGGACGGCGCGGAACCCCGACCATGTTGAGGACGACCCGCGGCGGATGGTCGTTCGCGCGCGATGCGCGAAGCGAGTCGATTATCGTCTTGGTGTTGCGCAGATTGGCGAGGTCTGGCGCCGCGACGATCACCACTTCGTCAGCCGCCACGAGCACGCGCTTGGACCACGCCGTCCACTGATGAGGAACGTCGAGGACCGCGCAGGGGACCGTTGAGCGGAGAATGTCGAGCGTCGCGTCGAAGGCCTGCTCGGGAAGATCATAGAGGCGATCAACCGTCGCCGGCGCGGCCAGGATGCTCAGAGTGTCGCTGCACTTCGACAGCAGACGGTCGACGAAGTTCGCATCGAGACGCTCGGGCGCAAACACCGCGTCGGCGACGCCCTGCGGAGGGTCCTGGTTGAAATCAAGGCCTGCCGTGCCGAATGGGAGATCGAGATCGACGATGACGGTTTGATACTCGAGCAGACGAGAGATCGACCACGCTATATTGTGGGCGACAGTCGATGCTCCGACGCCGCCCTTCGCGCCGACAACCGCAATCACGCGGCCGAGCACTTCCGCGCTCGTCCCGTTGTAGAGATGCGACACCTGTCCGATGAAGCCGAGGATGTCGATGGGAGCGACAACGTAATCGCTCACGCCGCGCATCGTCAGCTCCCGGTAGAGGGAGATGTCGTTCTCATGGCCGATGACCATGACCTTCGTCCCGGCGTCGCAGAACTCCGACAGACTATCGAGCTGGTCCACCAGCGTTCCGCGTTCCGAATAGGTCTCGAGAACGATGAGATTGGGCGTAGGCGCGGTGCGATAGGCCTCGATCGCCGCGGGAACCCCGCCCATGTGAACCTTCACATGGGCTTTTGACATCCTGCGATCGGCTGCGGCGCTCTCGATGACCTCCGCGACCTCTGCCGATTCGCAGAAAGCCTGGATCGAGATTCTCGGGACCGGCGCAATCTGATTGACGACATCGCTGTGCGACGCGCGCTCGATAGCTGAATCAGCCATTAGTTGCCACCTCCCACATTGCTGATGTCGGTCGATTTCAGACGCCACTTGGTGCTCGGATCTTCGCCGCGGCGCATCTGGTTGATGTTGCGCATGCGCATCTCGATGTCTGACGCCGTCTCGCCGCGCGGGTTGGCGAGATCGCGCGGGTCAGCGACCTGCGCCGAGAGAGTCGCCTGGGACGCGCAGCCGAAGTTCCAATAGCTTTCGTTCTGCCAGCCGTCGAGCGTGCTGCCGGAGGCAAGGTCACGAGGCCACTCGCCACAGCGATCGGCGACCTTCGCCTTGATCGAGCTGAACGACAGGCGGATCGGCGCCGCAAGTTTGGGATCGGTCACGGGATAGGAGCCCATCATGATGTTGCCGCCAAGCCCTGCCGACGCAAGCGCGCGACGCACGCTGCCCGCCTCGGCGGCCATCGCCGCGGCGGCCGGACTTCCGGTTGGCGTCAGCATGGTGATGCGGCCATGACCGAGTTCATGATACCGCGCGACAAATTCACGAAGGCGGCCTGCCGTGTCCTGATCGACGCGCCCGTGGACCGTCGCAGGAAAAATATCGAGCACCTGCGGCGCGTCGCTGAGAACCACCGGATGGCGATCACGATAGTCGTAGGGCGTGGTCGGCGGCGGCAGCGTTCGCTGCACGCCGCAGGCGCCGAGCGGCGCCATCATGAGCAGCGCCAGCGCCTTCGCGTAGCGGCCCGCGCTCCGGCCTTTCGCTTTCTCATCAACAAAGCCCGTGCTGGTCTTTGCGCTCTTGGTGTTGGTCGGCATTTTCGTCATCCCTCGGGGCCGTAGCGGTTAGTCGTGAATGAAGCCGATACGGCCTTTGAAGTTCTGCATCATCTGCGGATTGCTGCGCGTCGAGTAAATCCGGTTCACGCGGCCAAGCAGCCAGCCCTGGGGATCGGTCGCTTCTGCGAAGCCATCGTCGGGGCGCGACACTTCCTGCTGCGTCAGCGGGCGGGCGATATAGGGCGTCACGATCACGAGAAGCTCGGTTTCGTTGCGCAGGTAATCGCGAGAGCGGAAGAGCGCGCCGAGGATTGGCACGTTGAGGAGGCCCGGAAGCCCATTGATCGCCTGCGCGGACTTCTGCTGAATGAGGCCCGCAGTCGCGATCGACCCGCCCGAGGGCAGCTCGATCGTCGTTTCGTTCTTGCGGGTGCGGAAACCCGGGACCGAGACGTTGGCGTAAGTGAACGTGTTCTGCAGATCGACTTCCGTGACTTCCGTCGTCAGCCGCAGCGAAATGCGCCCCTCGGAGAGAACGACCGGCGTGAAGTTCAAGGACACGCCATAGGATTTGAACACGATGCCTGGAGTACAGGCCGGCTGTGCGCCGCCGGTGAAAAAGGTACAGGCGCCGGACCCGGGTACGGCGATTTCGCCGCCAACCAGCATCTTGGCCTGTTCACCGGAAATTGCGGTGAGGGTCGGTTCCGCGAGCAGGCGCGACACGCCGTAGCGCTCGAAAGCTTTCAGCGTCGCCGTCGTGTTGTTCGGCCCGTTGATCTGGAGGCCGGTGTTGGTCAGCGGTGAGTTGATCGCGAAGGGATTCTCCTGGATCAGCTTGCCCCAGCCGCCCTGCAGGATCGTCTCGCCATTCGCCTGCGCGGAGAAGCCAAGCTGTTTGAGAACCTTGCGCTCGACTTCGGCGATCGTGACCTTCAGCATCACCTGTTCTTCGCCGCGAATGGTCAGGGCGTTGATGACGTTGCCGTCCGCCGAGCCACCCACGCCGCCGGAGATCGAACTGGCCTGAATGCCGCCGCCTCCACCGCCACCGCCGCCGCCGCCGCCGCCCATGGCTCGGGACGCAAAGCCCTTGGCGATGTCCACCGCGCGCTGCGCCTCGCCGGCCGACGAGACGTTGCCCGTGAGGATGATAATGTCGTTGATGGTGCGCGCCGTGATATTCGAGGTCGGCAGCGCCGCCTTCAGGAGCGGCATGAGCTGACCAACGTCGCGACCAATGCTGATTTCGAGATTGGCGACCTGTCTGCCAGACGAGTCGAGGGCGATGACCGTCGTCACGCCCGGTTCGCCAGCGATGATATAAATCTTGCGGGGCGTGCGGACGACGGCGTCCGCCACCTTCGGATTGCCGATCACGACCTCGGCCGCGTCTCTGGGCAGGTCCACAATAATCGACTTGCCGGCGCCCATGGAGATCTGGCGGTGGAACGATGCGCTCGAGCTCGCCTCTACGCCCGCGGGAACCTGAGCGAAGGCGGGGACGCTCGCCGCGCCGATCGCGACCGCCATTGTCGCTATCGCGGCGCCGACCATGTTTTTCATCAAACGGCTCATCTGCGGCGTTCCTCGCAACATCGTGGATTTGGGGTCGACAGGATTCATGACGGCGCTCACTTCGATCGCAGATTCGCGGCGACGCCGTGCCGCACGACTGTCAGCGTGTCGTCAGCGTTCGGATCAGTAGGGATTTCCGCCGCGGCGTTCTTGTTGATCGCATCGGTAATTGGGCGCAGGGAGAGGACGAGCTGGCCGGTGCGCTGGGCGAGCACGACGAGTTCCGCCTGGCGCGGGTCGAGTTCGAGAGTCGCTGTCGTGCCGGTGACAACGGGCTCGTTGCCCTTCTTCTCGATGGTCTGACCCATCGCGAGCACCCGCACGTTCGAGAGAACGACTTCCGAACCGTAGACTTCGTGGCCGGCGTCGCGGGTTGCATCCGTGTCGCGGAAAGTGCGAATCACATCGACCCGGTCGTTGGGAAGAATGAAGCCGCCTGCTGTGTTGTTGAGAGTGACGTCGATCGCGATCGCGCGCTTGCCGGGCGACAGCATCGTCGACATCAGGCCCGCGGTCACGCCCTTGACCAACCGCTCCTTGCGCATCGGCTCACCGCCGGAAATCGGGATGCGCACATAGGAGGTCTTGAGATCTTCCTTGGCGCCGGGCGCTTCGCTTTTCACCAAAGCTCCCGCCGGAACGGCGGTCTTCGGCCAATCGACCCAGGAGGTGTCGGCGTCGGTGATCTCCGTGCCGTAATCGAGATCGCGGGCCGCGACCAACACCTGATCGAGATCCGTCCTGGGAGCGACGACCGGCACTTCGGGAGGCGGGCTCGAGCTGTTCATCATCATGAACGCGGCGCCGCCGGCGGCGACTGCGACTGCGAGAACTGCGATTTGTGCCTTATTCATCGTGCGATATCCAGCTCCTCGCCAAATCGAGGCTGGACACGATTGAAGCCGATAAACGTCAAATTAGGGTTAATCAGATGTTACAAGCTGTCTCTATTCGAACTTGGGCTACACAATTATTAAGCCATTGATGAAAAAGCTGCTCTGCCGGCAGATGCCTCCCCGTACCGGTTAATTTCCGTTAGTTTGATGGCGGCTGCGGCAAGAGGCCGGCAAGAGGCCAGGCCAAAAATATAACCCAACCGCACGGATCGCTTACGGCGTCTTCTGAATCGATCAGAGGCCGCCGAGCTTCGACCAGACGAGAGTCTGCGGATAGATGAGGAGTCCTGCGAGCGCGAGCGCGACTCCATAGGGCACGCCGTTCGCCTTATCGGCAAGGCGCGCGATGAACGGCACTTCGAGGACTCGGCGGGGAAGATCGTTCCAGCGAAGCGCCATGATCGCGACGGTGAGGAGGCCGCCGGCGACAGAGGCGATCACGCCATAATCGAGCAGATTGTCCCAGCCGATCCAAAGCGACGTCGCTGTCGCGAGCTTCGCGTCTCCACCGCCGACCCATGCAAATTGCCACATGACGAAGACGATCCCGAACACCACAAGCGCGCAAGTGACATGACTGACAAGCGCTTCCCAGGACATCGGCAGATACGCGGCGAGCGCGAAGAACATCACCGCAAGGATCAGCGACACCCGGTTCGGGATCAGCATCGTGAAAAGATCCGAGAAGGCGGCAAAAATCATAAGCGCGGGGAAAACGACAAACGCCAGAGCTTCTATCATGGACAGGATCCTAACCGCCTTGGCGCTCCAGGCGCCGTCATCCTTCTGAAAAACTATGCTGCAAACATTAACCTGTCGTTAAGGGCTCGCGCAGCTTCGGCCACAAAAAGCAACGGCCCCGTTTCCGGGGCCGTCAAATTATAACGTCGCGAGATACGGTATTAGGCGAGGTTGCCCGAAACCGCGGCGAACGTGGACGACAGCCTGGTGCCGAGGGCGCGAACGCCACCGATGATGGCGACGCCGATGAGCGCAGCGATCAGGCCATACTCGATCGCCGTGGCGCCCGACTCGTCGTTGATGAAACGCGCGAAAATGTTCTTCATGTTTCTGCTCCGAACTTTGACTTCCATCCGTCGAGCCGTGCTCCTGGCCCGGTCGAACAATGCGAAACTAGCCACAGAACCTTTCAAGATCGTTGATTGAGAGATGGACGAATTGCATTTTTCTTGAGCCCCGGCGCGCGATTTGAGACAAATCCACGACGACGGGATCGCACCATCGCAAAGGCGCATACGGCCAAGCGGCCGCGATTCTCTATATATGCATACGGTCAGGCTCATGATTGAAGGCTCGAAGACAGGCCCTGCGAGAGCCGTCGCGCTTTTAGCAATCATTCACCATTAGCTGCTTTAATTGATCAAAGCCGCCCTAGACGGAGGTGGTCGCCGCCGCGAGCGGTTGCACACTCAACCGTCCACCGCGCGGACCGGCAGAATTTTTCCAGCATGGCGCTGCAAGGTGAACCGCATGACATTCATTCCGTCTTTCCTTCGGGGGGCCCTGCTTCTGGCCTCTGGACTTCTCGCTTGCGAGGCGTTCGTCGGAGCAGCCAATGCAAATGAGCGTGCGATCCGCGTCGATCTCGACTATGCGCGCATCGTCAAAATCCCTCAGGGGGCGCAGACGCTCGTCATCGGCAATCCTCTGGTCGCCGACGTCACGATGCTCAAGAACAGCCAATTGATGGTCATCACCGGCAAAAGCTTTGGAACGACGAATCTCATCGTTCTCGATCGTTCGGGCGCACAGGTCGGCGAGTCGATCGTCACCGTCGTGCCGGCGCAGGACAAAGTCGTCGTCAATCGCGGCGTCCATCGGGAATCGCTCTCCTGTGCGCCGAACTGCGCGCGCACGGTCGATCTGGCGGACGACGTTCAGTATATGACCAACGCCATCCAGGCGGTCACGGCGCACGACGCCGCGGCGAATCTCTCGCGTCGCTGATTGGATCAGCGAGTCGGTAACCAACTCCTGTCTGCCTGCTTGTTCCAGGCCGGTCAGACGAAATTGGTAACGCACCCGCAACCAATAAGCGTCAGTTTGTGTGCATTAGCGGGGACGGAGCTTCGCTCTGTTCCATCTACGCTTCAGGACACGAACATGACCACCGCCAGCCGCTTCAAGAATCGACTTGCGAAACTCCGGAACATTGCTCCGCGGAAGGGCTTCCTCAAAGACCGAAGAGGCACGACGGCGATTGAATTCGCGATGATCTCAGTGCCATTCCTCGGCATCATCGGCGCAATTTTCGAAACCGGGACCGCTTACTTCCGCACTGCGCAACTGCAAATGGCGACGGAAACCGCCAGCCGCGCGGTTCTGACCAACCGAACGGCGGCCGGCCTCACCTACAAACAGTTTGTTGAACAGAGCGTGTGCACCTGGCAGCTTTCGGGCACGGTCAAGCCCGGCACTCTCGGAAAGATGTTCGACTGTTCGAAAATCCTCGTCGACGTTCGTAGGGCGGCGAGCTGGGGTGCTGCGGACACCGGCAACAATTTCTATAACACGCCTAACGATCCCAACGGCGCGATCAATGTGCCGAAGTCCGGGGAAATCGCGATTGTGCGTATAGCCTATCCGATGACGGTTCTGTCCGGTCTGCTCGGCGGCAGCGTTTTCAAAGGCGCCCCGCAGGGCCAGGTTCGCGCCGGACAGATTCAGTATGGCGGCAACTGGACGACCATGCTGATGGGCATGGCCGCCTTCCGCGTGGAGCCGGGAGGCCCCTGATGAGCCACAGCCATTCACAGCACGTTCGGCCGAGCATGCAGCAGAAGATGCGAGATGACGAGCGCGGCATCGCCGCAGTCGAATTCGCGCTGATCCTGCCCTTGATGCTGGTGATCTACATGGGCCTGGTCCAAGTGTCGCGCGGCATGCGCACCGCGCAGAAGCTCGACCTTGTCGCCCATACGCTTTCGGATCTGACGGCGCAGCAACTTGCTGGTGGACAGGCCACCGGCCAGGCCGGTCTTACCGAAGCCGACATATCGTCGATCTTCGCAGCGGCCAATACGCTGATGGGCTTGCCTGCGAACAGCACCGCCATGAAGATGACGATCTCGGAGGTGAACATCACCGGCACGCCGACCCTCGCGCCGACATCATGGCAAGCAAGGACCGTATGGACCGTCACGCGAAATGGAGCGACCCCTCGCCCGTGCCAGGTGTTGACCGCAGCCGACGTCCCGCCCGTGTCTTTCAACACCGTTCCGTCGAGCTACATCACGGTTACGGCAGGGGTGAACCCGACGGTTGGGCCCATTATCGTTGCCGACGTCGTCTACGCCTATTCGCCGGGGGTCAACTTCCAGTTCATGAAATGGAACTCGCCGCCGACATGGACCATGTCGCGCACGAGCTATGCGCCAGTGAGAAATACCTATGTGCCGAGCCATATCCAGTATTTCATGACATCGGGCACCAATTGCCAGGCGCCTACGCCCTGAGAAGAAAGCGCTGGGGGCGCATGGTCGCCAGCGCTCCTGTTCAGATGGTCTGGTTGTAGGCGCCCACCTCGGGATTTTCCCGCAGGATCGCGTCGACTGCGGCGAACATGTCGCGCATACCCTGCTCGGACGCCGGGCTCTCCACCACGACGACGAGTTCCGGCTTGTTGGAGGACGCGCGCACGAGCCCCCATGTGCCGTCCGCGACCGTCACGCGCACGCCATTCACCGTCACGACGTCGCGGATCGGCTGGCCGATAAGCTGCTCGCCGCGTTGATGCATCGACTCGATGCGCGCGATCACCTTCTTGACGACCTCATATTTGATCTCGTCGTCGCAATGGGGCGACATGGTCGGCGATCCCCAGGTCCTGGGAATTGCGGAGTAGAGATCGGACATGCTCTTTCCCGGATTACGGTCGAGCATTTCGAGAATGTGCACCGCGGTCAGCAGGCCGTCGTCGTAGCCGCGTCCGATCGGCGCGTTGAAGAAGAAGTGGCCCGACTTCTCGAAGCCAGCGAGAGCGCCGAGGTCGTTGACGCGCCGCTTGATGTAGGAATGGCCCGTCTTCCAATATTCCGTATGCACGCCCCGCGAGATGAGCTCCGGATCGGTCGCAAAGAGGCCGGTCGACTTCACGTCGACGACGAATCTGGCGCCGGGGTAGACCTTGGAGAGGTCGCGCGCGAGCATCACGCCGATCTTGTCGGCGAAGATTTCCTCGCCATGATTGTCGACGACGCCGCAACGGTCGCCATCGCCGTCAAAGCCGAGCCCGACATCGGCGCCCGTCTCGCGGACCTTGTCCGCCATGGCGTGCAGCATGTGAAGGTCTTCGGGATTGGGATTGTAGCGCGGGAAGGTGTAGTCCGGCGCGACGTCGAGCGGGATGACCTCGCAGCCGAGCCGCTCCAGCATTTGCGGCGCAAAGGCGCCCGCCGTGCCGTTGCCGCAGGCCGCCACGACTTTCATCTTCCGGGCGAAGTTGGGACGGCGCGTCAGATCGTCGAGATAGCGCGCGCCGAAATTCTCCACATAGCGATAGGCGCCGCCGCCCGCCTCCCGGAATTTGCCCGAGAGCACGATCTCCTTCAGCCGCCCCATTTCGTCCGGCCCGAAGGTCACGGGGCGCTGCGCGCCCATCTTCACGCCGGTCCAGCCATTGTCGTTGTGAGACGCGGTGACCATGGCCACCGCCGGGGCGTCGAGCTCGAACTGCGCGAAATAGGCCATCGGCGACAGCGCAAGGCCGATGTCGCGCACGCGCACGCCCGAAGCCATGAGCCCGGCGATGAGCGCCAGCTTGATGGAGGCCGAATAGGACCGATAGTCGTGCCCGGTCACTATGTCCGGCGCGACGCCCATTTCGTGCATCAGCGTGCCGAGCCCCATGCCGAGCGCCTGCACGCCCATCAGATTCAGCTCCGGTCCGAAAAGCCAGCGGGCGTCATATTCGCGAAAGCCGGTCGGTTTCACGAGCGGCTTCTGCTCATATTCGAACGTGTTGGGGGTCAGCGCGTGTACCGGCTTGGGAAACATGAACAAGTCCTTGGCGAGGCTTTTCGGAGTCGACGAACCGTTTACACCCCTGCGGCGCACCCGCAAAGTCGGGCCGCAATTGGCTCTTGCCGGCAGGCGAGGCTGGTCGTAGACTGTTCGCTAATTGCATATCAGAAATAGCTTTTTATCCAAGGCGACAATGACCAAGAGAATTGTGCTCCTCGCGGATGGCACCGGCAACGGGCTTCTTCATCAGCTCTCCAACATCTACCGACTGTCGACTGCGCTGGACAGGACGAGCAAGGACCAGCTCGTCTATTACATCCCCGGCGTCGGAACACAGGATTTCAAGCTGGTCGCGCTGCTGGACGGCGCGACGGGCTGGGGCGTGCCGTCGAATGTGAGAAAGCTGCACCGCTTCCTGTCGTGGAACTGGGAGCCCGGCGACGCCATCTACATGTTCGGCTTCAGCCGCGGAGCCTTCACTATCCGCATGCTGGTGGATCTGATCGCGAAAGAGGGCTTGCTTCCCACGAGCATCGGGGGGCGGCGCGTGTCGCATCTGGAAATGGAGCGGCAGTCCGAGCAATACTGGCGCGCCTTTTGCGCCAAGGATCGCACGCGCGACACCAATCTCTGGGTGAGACTCGGTGTGCGCAAGCTCCGAGACGCGTTTCTGACACGGCGAGCCAGGCTTCAGTCTCAGCCCTCGTACGAAGACATCAAAAACGCGGCGAAGGACCGAGCCCCGCCGGACGTCAAGATTCAATTCGTCGGCCTATTCGACACCGTCGAAGCCTATGGGGTGCCGATCGAAGAGCTGCGCGACCTCATCCACTTCCTCACGATCCCGATAAAATTCGGCGGGGACCACTCCATCTCCGACAACGTGCTTCGCGTGCGGCAGGCCCTTTCGCTCGATGACGAACGGCGCACCTTCCACCCGATCCGCATATCGCTCCAGCAGCGCGATCAGGAGGAACATCGCGAGGCGGCCGAGACATCTGCGGCGGTCGCGAAGCGCAAGCCTCTGCGCATCGACGAGGTCTGGTTCGCGGGGGTGCATTCGGACGTCGGCGGCGGCTATCCCGACGACCTGACGGCCCACTGCCCGCTTACATGGATGATTGCGGAAGCCGAGAAGGCCGCCAATGACGACGCGGCCTGCAAGCTCGTCTACCGCGACGGAACAGTGGAGAGCTTCAAGGAGATCGCGACCGCCTTCGGGCCGCTGCATGACTCGCGGTCGGGCCTCGCGGTCATCTACAGATATGCGCCGCGCAAGGTTGTCGAGAAGGACATGAACGGCCACTCCTACTGCAGCCCCCAGGTTCACCACACGGTGGTAGAGCGGCTCGTCGAGGGAGGCGACGACTATGCCCCGCTGGCCATGGGCGCCGCGAATGTCATCATGCCTGACGGCTCCGTCGCGGGGCCCCGGACCGGCGAGGGATACGAGCCTCTGGCGCCCCCGGATCCCACAGAAACGCCCGCCAACCCGAAGGGCGACGAATCGCCCGAACTTGCGCACGCAAAGAGCGCGATGGGCCAGATCGACGAACCTGATCGCGAAGACATGGAGCGCGCGAGGGATTATGTCTGGCTGAATACGCAGGTCTATGTCGCTTCTGCCGTAGCGATCGGCCTGCTCATCCTGCTTCTCATCCACTATCGCTGGGCGCCGGCGCTGGTCCTGATTCCGTTCCTGTGGCTGATGAGCACTCTCAAGAGCCAGTTCAGCGACAAGATTCGCTACCACGCGCGGCGCGCATGGAGCGTGCAAGGCGACAAGAACCGGGCGCTGGCGCTCGCATCATCCTCGACGCCGCCCGCCTCTCGGTCGGCCGCGGAATAGGGTCACGGCTTCAAGACAAGCGAGCCGGACTCCACCGAGAAGCGTGAAAGCTTCGAGAGGAAGGTCATGCCGAGCAGGCTGTTGCCGAGCGCGCCCCGCTCGCCGACCACGGCGTCGACGTCATGTACGACGAGATTTCCGATCCTGACGTCATGCAGCCTGACCTTTGCGACATGAGCCACGCCATTGGCGGTGCTGACCTGGTACCGGTAATCCGCCGGCGAAGGAAACAGGCCGGCCGCCGAGGCGTCCTCATAGGAGAGAGCCACCAGCGTCGCGCCGGTGTCCACGAGCATACCGGAGATGCGCGCGCCATTCACCTCTGCATCGGTCGAGAACTGGCCCCCCCGGTCCGCAGCGATGCGTATTTCATCGCTCCTGCGGGCGGGAAGAATTGCGCGCGTCGGCGCCGGCGCAATGGACGCCGACTGGAGTGCGGGCCGTCCGGCCTTCGCGCCCTTCCCCATATCCGGGCGGGCGGATTGGAAACGGGATACGCCGGACGCGGCGAGAACGCTTAGAACAATTGCGATGACTGCGATTTTTATCTGCGTCTCGAGCATGACGCGAGCCTCGGCGATGATGATCGATCAAGCCAATTGTCGCGCAAAACCTTTGCGCGGATACTAAAGCGAATAACGGAAAGCCCTCCTTCCCCGGTTGGCGCCCTCGAGACCGCGCGCGTACTTAACGAAATGCTAAGCGCGCGGCTTCGCTCGCGTCGTCGGCGCGGCGCCTGCCGGGTCGTCCGGCCAGAGATGGCGCGGATAGCGGCCCTTCATTTCTTTCTTCACATCGTTCCACGAGCCGGTCCAGAAGCTCGGAAGGTCGCGCGTCGTCTGGATCGGCCGGTGCGCCGGCGAAAGCAGTTCGAGCGTCAGCGGCGCGCGGCCGCGCGCGAGCGTCGGATGCTTCGACAGCCCGTAAAGCTCCTGCACCCGCACGGAGAGAAGTGGACCGTTGGGCGCGGCGTAATCCAGCGCATGGCGCGAACCCGCGGGCGTCTCGAAATGCGAGGGCGCCTCGGCGTCTAGCCGGCGCATAAGCTCGTATGGCAGCAGATGCGCCAAGGCCGCGTCGAGATCGCCCGGCGCGATGTCGTCGACCCTCGCGCGGCCAAGAATATACGGCGCAAGCCAGTCCTCGACGCTCGTGGCCAGCGCCGCATCGGAAAGATCGGGCCACTCCTCTCCCTCCGCCCTGCGCAGGAACGCCACACGATCGCGCAACTGAGTCTGGCCCTTTGTCCACCGAAGGCGCGAGACGCCGATCGCCGCGATCCCCCGCGCAAGCGCCGCTGCGCTCTCCTCGCTCGCCTCGACCGGCAGGTTCTGCTCGCTGAGGCGGATAGCGCCGAGCCGCCGGAAGCGCCGGCGGCGCAGGCTCTCGCTCGCGGGATCGAAGACGGATTCCTCGCGCGCCTCGATGCGTTCGCCGGCGATGTCCTCCACCTCTTCCGGGCTGAGAGCGCAGGCGGCGAGGATGCGCGCCTGCGCCGCACGGCCGGTGAGTTCGGCGACGGCGAGGAAAGGCGCACGGGAGAGCGGGTCTTCGATCGGAAGGCTTGCGGCGCGCCCATTGGCCATCAGGAAGTCGCCTTTTCCGCCGCGAGATTTTGCAAGCCTGTCAGGAAAGGCGAGCGCGATGAGCGCGCCGTCGGAGAACCCCCTCCCTACCCCTCCCCCGCTGGCGCGGGAGAGAGGACGCTCACGATCGGCACTCTCGATGAAAGCCGCAGCCTGCTCCCTCTCCCGCGCAGCGGGGGAGGGTTGGGGCGGGGGCGAGGCCGCTTTCGCCAGCCGCGCCCAGTTCGCCGCCAGCCGCTTGGCGTCCCGCGCCCGCTTCGAGCCGTCGCCCTGCAATCGGTCGAGCCGATGCGAGAGGTCGGCGTCGTTTCCTCCAAGCCCGCGCTCGGAAAGCAGCATGGCGAGTTCCGCCGCCCGCGCCGCCTCGCCGCGCCGCGCCGCCTCCAGCACCATGCGGGCGAGGCGCGGCGGCAATGGCAGGGCGCGCAGCGCCCTGCCCCCCTCCGTGAGGCGCCCGTCGGCGCCCAATGCGCCGAGGTCGCGGTCGAGCGCCGTCGCCTCTTTCCAGGCGGGCGCCGGCGGCGGATCGAGCCATTTGAGCTGGCCGGGATCGCTGACGCCCCAGGCGGCGAGATCGAGCGCGAGGCTGGAGAGGTCCGCCGCCAGAATCTCCGGCGCGGCGAAGGCGGGGAGCGAGGCCGTCTGCGGTTCGTCCCAGAGCCGGTAGCAGACGCCGGGCTCGGTGCGGCCCGCGCGGCCCCGGCGCTGGTCGACGCTGGCCCGGGCGGCGCGCACCGTCTCCAGCCGCGAGAGGCCGAGGTCGGGCTCATAGAGTTGCACGCGCGAGAGCCCCGAATCGACCACGACGCGAACGCCCTCGATGGTCAGCGACGTCTCGGCGATGGAGGTCGCGAGCACGACCTTGCGGCGACCCTTTGGCGCCGGTGAAATGGCGCGGTCCTGTTCGCCCTTGTCGAGCGCGCCATACAGCGGCGCGATCTCCACGCCCTCGAGCCGCGCCTCGGCGAGGCGGGACGCGACGCGCATGATCTCCCCCTGCCCCGGCAGGAAGGCGAGGACGGAGCCCGTCTCTTCGCGCAGCGCGCGCAGCACGGCGCGGGTCATGGCGTCGTCGAGCCGCTCGTTCGGGTCGCGGCCGAGATGGCGCGTCTCCACGTCGAACGCGCGGCCTTCGGAGATAACGGTGGGCGCCTCGCCCATCAGCGCCGAGACGCGCGCGCCGTCCAGCGTCGCCGACATGGCGATGAGGCGCAGGTCGTCGCGCAGGCCGGATTGCGCATCGAGCGCGAGCGCCAGCCCCAGATCCGCGTCGAGCGAGCGCTCGTGATATTCATCGAAGAGCACGCCCGCGACGCCCTCTAGCGAAGGATCGTCCAGGATCATGCGCGCGAAGACGCCTTCGGTGACGACCTCTATGCGGGTCTTCGCCGACACCTTCGACTCCAGCCGCATGCGCAGGCCGACAGTCTCGCCCATCTGCTCGCCAAGCGTCGCGGCCATGCGGTTGGCGGCGGCGCGCGCGGCGAGGCGGCGCGGCTCCAGCAGGATGAGCTTTCCGCCCTTCGCCCAGTCGGCGCTCATCAGCGCCAGCGGCACGCGCGTCGTCTTGCCCGCGCCGGGGGGCGCGACGATCACGAGATTGGGCGAGGCCGCGAGCGCCGCTTGTATGTCCGGCAGCACGGCGTCGATCGGCAGCAAGGCTGTGTCGAACGGCATGCGTCCATATGCACAGGAGTCGCGGCATCCCCAACGAAAAAAGCCCCTCCCTTGCGGGGAGGGGCTCTCGCGGGGGCGCGGGTTAGCTTACGCCGCCTGCTGAATCGCCGAAAGCTTCCAGGCGTCCGGGCCGGAGCCCGCCGGACGGCGGAAGGTCCACACCTCCGTCGCCTGCGATTCGCCAGTCGAACCCGTCGCCGGAGTGCCGGTCGTCCGGTCCTCCATCACGTCGTTGAGCGAGAAACGCATGGCGACGGTGGCGTATTCGTCCGAGCCCTCGCGCCAGGCCTCCGACAGGTCGCCCTGCAGGAGCTTCACGTCCGTGACGCGGTTGACGACGCCTTTCGCCCGGTTGGCCGCGAGGTCGTCTTCGAACTGGCGGACCATCTCCGGCGTGGCCAAGGCGCGCAGGGCGTCAGAGTCCTCCCGGCTGTAGGCGGCCTGAGACGCGCCCAGCAGGCGCTCGAAGGCGTTGAAGTCTGTCGTCTCGACCTTGATCGGCGTCGCCCGCGGGCGCTGTTGCGCCGCGCCGCCGCCCAAACCCATCGGACCCGCGCCAAAGCCCGCCCCCGTCGGACGGCCGCCAAAGGGCGAACCGCCGCCGAAGGAGAAGCTAGAGCCCTGCGGGCCGGCCCCTGCGGCCGCATTGCGGCCCTGCCACCAGGCGAAGGCCATGCGGGCCAGGAAGACGATCAGGGCGATCTGCAGCAGGAAGCCGATGATCGACATGAAGCCGCCCATGCCGCCGAAGAAGCCATTCCCCGTCAGCATGCCGAAGAGGCCCGCGCCGAGCAGGCCGCCGGCGAGGCCGCCCATAAGCCCGCGCCCGAAGGACGGGCCGCCATACGACGGGTTATAACCCGGCTGGTTCATGCCATAGCCCGGTCGCGCGGTGTCGCTGCGCTCGAAGGGCGAGGCCCCCGGAGCCGTGCGGGTCGACGGCGGGGCCGACCATGTGCGCGAGCCGCGCGAGCCGAAGCTGCCGCCCCCGCCCATACGCGCCTCGGCGATGGCCGGCGCCAGCGCCAGCAGCGCCGCGAAAACCAGTGAAACCAGCGATCCGCGCTTTAGCGCAAGAAACCGCAACATATGCATTTCCCCTTTTCGCAGGGAGCGTGGCTCCCTCTCGACCGACTCATATAGGAAGTGGGAAGCTCTGCTGCAAAGGCGGGGGCGAGAAAATCGGACAAGGCGCCGGTTTTAGAGGCCTTCAGCCTCGGCGGCCGCCTCCAGCCACTGCTCTTCGGCGGCCGCGAGCGCCTCGGCCAGATCCTCGCGCTGCGCGGCGAGCTTGGCCGCCTCCTGCGGATTGCGGGAAAAAGCGTCCGGCGCGGCGAGCGCCTCGTCCACGCGCGCCAGCAACTGCGTGAATTTCTCGACCTTCTCCTCGGCCGCGGCAAGCTTGCGGCGGTAGAAGCCGGCATCGCGGCGCTTCAGCGCTTCCCTGGCGGCTTCCGGCGCCGGCGCTTCGCGTTCGGGCTCCTCTGTCTTGGTCTTTGAGAGAACGAGCTTCGCGTATTCGTCCATATCGCCGTCGAAGGGCTTCACCGTCCCCTCGCCCACGAGCCACAGGCGGTCGGCGCAGGCCTCCAGCAGATAGCGGTCGTGGGACACCAGCACGACGGCGCCCTGATAGTCGTTGATCGCCTCGATCAGCGCCGCGCGGCTGTCGATGTCGAGATGGTTTGTCGGCTCGTCGAGAATCAGGAGATGCGGGGCGTTGAAGGCCGTGACGCCGAGCAGCAGCCGCGCCTTTTCTCCACCGGAGAGATTCGCCACCCTGGTGTCCGAACGCGCGCCCGAAAAGCCAGTCTGCGCCGCCTTGGCGCGCACCCGCGCCTCCGGCGCATCCGGCATCAGCCGCGAGAAGACGAGATAGGGCGTGTCCCGGTCGTTCAGATCATCGACCTGATGCTGGGCGAAGAAGCCAGCCTCCAGCTTCGCGGCCCGCACCATATTGCCGGCCATCGTCGGAAGCCGCCCGCCGAGCAGCCTGGCGAAGGTCGACTTTCCGTTGCCATTCGCGCCGAGCAGGCCGATGCGGTCGTCGTTGGAGATCGACAATGTCAGCCGCGACAGCACCACGCGCTCGCCATAACCGACGCTCGCCCGCTCCAGCGCGATGATGGGCGGCGACAGCGGCTTTTCGGGCGAGGGCAGATGAATCGGCAGGACGCTATCGTCGACGATCGCGGCGACCGGCTCCATGCGCTCCAGCATCTTGAGGCGCGACTGCGCCTGGCGGGCCTTGGTGGCCTTGGCGCGGAAGCGGTCGACGAATTCCTGAAGATGCTTCCTTTGCTCCTCCTGCTTCTTTGCGCCCTTTGCGGCGAGCAATTGCGCCTCGCGCCGCTGCTTCTCGAAGGAGGTGTAGTCGCCCTTGTAGAGCGTCAGCTTGCCGCGTTCGAGATGCAGAATATGCGTCGCCACGTCGTCGAGCAGGTCGCGGTCGTGGCTGATGACCAGCACGCTCGCCGGATAGCGCGCGAGATAGTCGACGAGCCAGAGCGTGCCTTCGAGATCGAGATAGTTGGTCGGCTCGTCCAGCAGCAAGAGATCGGGCGCCGAGAACAGCACCGCTGCAAGCGCGACGCGCATGCGCCAGCCGCCGGAGAACTCCGAAAGCGGGCGCTGCTGCGCCTGCGCATCGAAGCCAAGGCCGTGCAGAATCGCCGCGGCCCGGGCCGGGGCCGAATGAGCGTCGATGTCGGCGAGGCGGGTCTGGATTTCGGCGATGTCGTGGGCGTCATGCGCGGTCTCGGCGCGCGCGAGCAATTCGGCGCGTTCGACGTCCGCCGCCAGCACGAAGTCGATGAGCTTCGTCGGCCCGCCCGGCGCCTCCTGCTCGACGCGCCCGAGCCTTGTGCGGGCGGGCAGCGCAATATTGCCCGATTCGGCGGCGATCTCCCCGGCGATCAGCCGGAACAGCGTCGTCTTGCCGGCGCCGTTGCGCCCGACGAAACCCGCGCGCGAGCGGCCCGGGAGAAAGACTCCCGCATGATCGAAGAGCAGCCTGTCGCCAAGCCGGTAGGTGAGATCGTTGATGGTGAGCATGTCCGCACGGCAGTAACAGGCTCGCAAAGGCGTCGCCAGCCCAGATTTGAGGGGCCGCGCCACAGCCGAATCGCTGGCATGTCGCTTGCTTTATGACCGATGCGGTCAAGACGGAGGATAACCCAAGGCGCATGAACCCGAAAGGACAGGCGCCAGATCATGCATCCGGACATGGAAGGATTTCTGTGGATCACAGTGAAGGCGTTCGGGGTCGCGCTCATTGGAATCTACGCGACGCGGATCGCCTTCTACGCCTATGAAGCGATGAAATGGGGCGTCTGACGGTGAAGCGGGAGTCCTCTCCCTGCCCCGCCCCTGAGACGAAAAAGCGCGCTCAGACGAGGCTTGTCTTGCGCGCCGCGCGCCTCTATACAGCCCTCGGTTCGCGCCGCTTCAGGGCGGCGCGGCTCACGCGCCCATCGTCTAGCGGTCCAGGACGTCGCCCTTTCACGGCGAAAACAGGGGTTCGATTCCCCTTGGGCGCGCCAGAATGTTGGAGCCGACAGTTTTGCGGTCTCTGCCTTCGGCAAGCGTCGCACGCTCCATGAAACGTCCAGGCTGAGAGCTACGCGCCTTCGCCGATTTTCTGGAAATGAGTAGCGAAATATGTCTCTTCCAGAACGAAGAGCGCCGAGCCGTCATGCACCAGCCAGTCGCCGGGCAGCGCTGCAGCCTCGCCCTCCGGAGTGATGACCGTGACCGCCTTTGAGCCGGGTTTGATTCGGACGAGATCCCTGGCAATCCAGCCTGGAGCGAAGTCGAGGCTCCCCTGAAACTGCCAAGCTTCTACCTCAAATGGGATACGTTGATACTTCATAGCCTTGAAATTCATGAACCTGAGACAGTGGTAAGATATACTCAACGAAGTTGAAAAATCAAAGTTGGAATCTGCGCGCGCCACGTTTCACCGAACAGCCAGGTTACAGTTCGAGATTGCAAGCTCATACCCGCAAGATTGTTGAATACTGGCCAGTTCAGCTTTTTGTCGGCATGTCTCAACCCTTGGCTTCCTGTCCGGCCGCGGCGACATGACGCAACCGGGACGGCTGTCGCCGCGGCCACCGAACGGTTCAGATTGGCGCCTTTCAATTGGAGAGAATCGAGTTGCCGAGACAGTCCGGGATTTGAACGCTGGACGCAATCTTCGAGTAGCGCGAAGGCCTCGATCGCCGGCATTTTCTAAGGCACGACAGAGCTAAATCACAGCAAAAGCCAGCCTTGCCCGCATCATAGCGATGAATTAAAAGCGGCGTTGACTCAGCTTCGATCGTTCTGATCGGTTCCTCACCAGAATTTCCCGCGACGGGGACAGCTAAATTGAACCTTTTTTCGCGTTGGCGATGGCGCGCCATTCCCCCATCCATCATGTGCGACCGGGACCTTTCGCTTATTGTCGAGTTCGCGTTCCTCTCGATATTGGGGCGGGCAGCCGACCCCGGCGCACTGAATTATTTCAAGCGGCAACTACGATCCGGAATGACGGTCGAAGATCTGGCGATCCATCTCGCGGGATCCGACGAGGCTCGCGGCTCCAGTCCTGGGTCAAATGCGTCTTTCGCCATTCCCATCATGGGCTCTGACCAAATTTTGACCCGTCAAATCTGGAATCAAAAGTTGGCGACTCTCGATGCCTGCTCGTCCGCGCCAGCAGCGATCGAGATCGCGCCCTTTCGCCACTCCGGACGATATGACGTTACAGCGATCGCAAGCATCTACAAGGCCGGGCCTTACATCGAGCGTCTGCTTGAAAACATCACCTCGCAATCGATCTTCGACCGCAGCGAACTCATCATCATAGACGCCAATTCACCAGACGGCGAAGGCCGCATCATCGAGAAATACCAGGAACGCTTCCCCAACATTGTTTACCGGCGCGAACCCACTCGCATCAGCATTTACGAGGCGTGGAACGTCGGGGTCGGCCTGTCGCGCGGGAAATACATCACCAATACGAACGCCGATGACTTGCGGCGGCGCGACTCGTTCGAATTGCAGGCGTGCGCGCTCGACGAGAGCGGCGCAGATGTCGTCTATCAAAATTTTTATTACAGTCTCGATCCGACGTTCAGTTTTGAAAAAGTAGCCGAGATGGGGTTCGTCAGCACGCTTCCGCAAGTCAACTCCGATAATCTGATCCGCTTCAACGCGCCTCATAATGCGCCGATGTGGAAACGTGACCTCCATTTGGACGTGGGATTGTTCGACTCGTCCTTGAAGTCGGCGGGAGACTGGGAGTTTTGGCTGAGGTGTCTGACCCGCGGGAAGCGCTTCCATCGGGTCGACGCGGCGCATGTCAGCTATTTCGTCAATCCCGATGGGGTCTCCACTTCGGGCAATTCCTCTGGTCCCGAGGAAATCAGAACGGTCTCGGCGCGCTATAGGACGATGATCATCGATTCGTATCTGGGGCGGAACGAGTCGCCGCGAACGAACGGATAGACTTCATCTTTCTCGACGGATATATTGTTACGCCTAAACCGAACCGATATCCGGAAGCCGCAACCGGGGCATAGAGCCCTCCGAAACGGAGCGTCAGTTCTTGAGCGATACAAAGAGCTTCTTCGACAAATGGCGCTCGGCGACCTTCTGGCCATCAAAAGACGACATCGAGTGGCGCCACGCCGAGACGGTCAGGGGTCTGGGCTCAATCGACCAGAGGCTCGATGTCGTTGAAGGCCTGCTCGCCCAGCCCGGCATCAAGAACCGCAGGATGAAAGTTGAGGAACTCGCCGAGCTGTTCCCCCGTTTCCGGCCCTATACAACTGATACGCCCCTCATTCGATGTGGCGGAGAGGGCGACGGCGGATATCTCATTCCTGATGACCTCTCCGGCATCGAGGCGTGCTTTTCCCCGGGCGTCAACGATATCGCGCATTTCGAGACGGACATGGTGGAGAGAGGCATTCGCTGCTTTCTCGCCGACGCTTCAGTGAACTCGAGCCCCGTCTATCATCCGCTCATCGAGTTCGACAAGCTGTTCCTTGGCGCGAACACGCAAGGCTCATTCGTCACACTTGACGATTGGATCGCCGGCAAGAATGTCGGCAATGGCGACCTGCTCCTCCAGATGGACATCGAGGGCGCTGAATATGACGTTCTGTTCGCCGCGCAAGAGAGCACGCTTCGTCGATGCCGCATCATGGTCATCGAATTCCATCATCTCACAAGCCTTCTCGACCCGCTTGGAGCCAAGCTTATTCAACTGTGTTTTGATAAACTTCTGAGACTGTTCGATATTGTCCACATCCACCCGAACAATTGCTGCCCGCCGTCGACTCTTGGGCCATTCACCGTTCCTCCCGTGATGGAATTTACCTTTCTGCGGAAGGATCGGGTGAAAAAGCGAGTTCCGACATCCCGTTTTCCTCACGAACTCGACCGGCCGAACGTCGCGATCCATGAGGACATTGAGCTACCGCGCTGCTGGTACGGCTGATCCCATCGATGATGATGAGGCTTCCTCCTCTGCACGCGATAGATCGGATTTCGGGCAGTCAGCTTTCCTATCTTCCGTAGACGACATCGTAATAGCTTCCGCCGGCTTCGCGTTCGGCGAATTTGTTCCGGTGGATTTCACGGAAGCCAAAGCCCTCAAGATAGGACTTCATCTCGTCGAGGACGCAACAACCTTTGTAGGCTTCGAAGTCGGGGACTTCGGTTTTGACAAACTTGAAGTTGACCATCAAGTCTTCCGCGCCCTTGAGGACAAGCAGCTCCGAGCCCTGAGTGTCCATTACGAGGGCTTGATAATCACGAATGTCGATCGCCTGATCTTTGATGAGATCTGACAGCGTAGTGCTGCACAAGCTGATCTTGTCCGTATAGGTCACATCCGGCCAAATATCTTTGTGGAGTTCCAGCTCCAGTATAGACGATGACACGCCGCTGTTGTTCGAGATGTGGAAATCGTACGCTTTTCCGGCAATGTCCGTCAGCAGCGCCTGAACCGCTTTCTGACGCGGAAACCTCGCGATATTTGCCTGCAGCTTCTGAAATACGTCCGGAATCGGCTCGACCCAGATCACCCGCAGGCCGAGCTTGTCATATTGCTCCCTTTCCTGGCCTTCGTTAGCGCCGACATGGATCACGCCACCAACGCTTTTCAAGAAAGCATCGTCAGGGGATCCGCCAAGATGTCGAGTGAGTCTTCTAAATCCGGCGCGAATGTCGTCTAACACGAGAAGCTCCTGTGGTTGACCGCCTAGAATAGACGCCCGACTTTCTCATATCATACAAAATTGTCTGGGAGTTCAAAGCCGAGGGCAAGGGCGTGATCGATCACGGCGCGCCGGCGAAGGGCGATACGCCGGCGCCTCGGACAGAATGATCGCGCTGCTCTACGGCATGTGCGGCGGCGCAGAAGCGGCGAGTTTATCAGGCGCTCCGGGCGATGATTTTGCTTTCCGCCTCAGTGACAACTGCCGGCGACTCTTCGGGCTGCTGATAGAGGCGGATGGCGGCGCAGGTCGCCGCCAGCCTGGCCTCCAGGTCGTCGACATGCGCGGGCGCAAGGTCTGGCGATCCGTCATTGGCCAAGCGCTCCAACTCCTCCGCCTTCGCGACGACGCTGTCGGCGCCGATACTGAGGCTCATGGATCGCAACGCATGCGCCGCCCTTCCAACCGCGACCATGTCGCCGGCCATCATTGCGCGACGCATTTCTGTCGCGTTCTTCGGCGCGTGATCGAGATAGAGGCCGAAGACGCGGCGCAGGAAGCTGCTCGGGCCGTCGTCGGACAAAAGCCTGAGCTGGCGCAGGGTGTCTTCGTTGAGGAAATCGGGGGACGCCGCCGGCGCGGCTTCGTCTTGCGGCCGCGGGGTCGCGGGCGGCGCTTCCTGCATCTGATCCGGTTCGGCCGCTGGCTGCTCAGGCAGAACACCCGAGAGGCAATCCGCCAGAGATCGGATCGTGTACGGCTTGTGCAATACGGCGTCCATGCCGGCGCTGCGCCAGGCGTCGGCGGCGGCGCCCACGACATGGGCCGTCAATGCGACAATCGGCATGCGCGCGCCGCCCGATTGCGCCTCGAGCGCGCGAATGCGGCGCGTGGCCTCGAAACCGTCGAGTTCCGGCATGCTGACGTCCATCAGCACGACATCGAAGCGCTGCGCCTCCAATGCGGCAAGCGCTTCAAGCCCGTTTTCCGCCGTGGCCACCACGGCGCCGAGCTGCTGAAGCGTCTCGATCGCCACTTCGCGGTTGATCGCCGTGTCGTCTGCGACCAGCACCCGCAAACCGTCGCGACGGGAGACGCCGGCGACCGGCTTTGTCTCTGCCCCCCCTGTCTGGGACAACTTCAGACCCGCCCTGATCCTTCTGAGCATCAGGACGATTTCCGACCGGCGGAGCGGACGGGACAGCATGGCGTCCGCGCGACCTTCCCGGACGAATTGATGCGCGGCAGGATCGCCGAAGGTCGCAAGGCACAGGAGCGCACCGCCTTCAATACGCTCGACGAGATGAACCTGCGCCGGATCGGCGATGACGAGGTCGGCTCTGATCGGCGCGCCGTCGCTCGCGGCCGCCGCCTGATATCCAGCCTCGGCGAGATAGCGCAGCAGCGTCGCACGCGTAGCGTCGCCGTTAACGGCGACGACGGCCGTCGCCTCCGCCGCCTTGGCGCGGGGCCAGCGCTCCGCCGCTTCGTTCTCGCCAGCGGGGATGGTGAAGGAAAAAGTCGAGCCTCTCCCGTAGACGCTTTTGACCTCGAAGGCGCCGCCCATCGCATCGACAAGCCGCTTGCTGATTGCAAGACCCAGCCCCGTCCCGCCGAAACGGCGAGTCGTCGATTGATCGGCCTGCGTAAAGGCCCCGAAAATGGCCTGCAACTTGTGAGCCCGGATTCCGATGCCGGTGTCTGTCACGGCGAAGCGAATGCGCGCGGGATCTTTCGGATCAGGGCCAACTTTCAGGATCACCGATCCCTTCTCTGTGAATTTCAGCGCGTTATTGACGAGGTTGCTGATGACCTGATTGATCCGGACGGGATCGCCGGAAATGAACTTCGGAGTCGCCGGCGACACATAGGAAACGAGGTCGACGCCCTTCTCGCGCCCGCGCGCGCCGAATAGGCTGGTGACGTCTTCCGCGATCGTCGCCGGCTCGAGCGCCAGGCTCTCGAGGTTCAACTTCCCAGACTCGATCTTCGAGAAGTCCAGAATGTCGTTGATGATGGCCAGAAGGCTCTGGCCCGATTTCGAGATGACTTCTGCGTAGCGACGCTGCCGCTCGGGCAGGTCCGACGCGGCGAGAAGTTCCGCCATCACCATGACGCCATTCATGGGCGTGCGAATTTCATGGCTCATGGTCGCGAGGAAGTCGGACTTTGCGTCGTTGGCGGTTTCAGCCGCCTCCTTGGCGAGCTTGAGATCCTGCGTGCGATCGGACACTTCATTTTCGAGGTTGCGCCGATGCGAGGCAAGGCTCTTGTCACGCTCGTCGAGCTCTTCGAGCATCGCGTTGAACCCCTCGATCAGGAGCCCGACTTCGTCGTTGCTCCTGACTGTCACACGGTCCGAATAATTGTGATTGCGGCGGATGCGCCAGATCGTCTCGTTGAGATCGCGCAGCGGCTGGGTGAGCCCCTTCTGGAGTTGCATGGCGACAAGAAGGCCGAGCGCCAGCGCCGCTACGGCGCCGAGCGCCATGCCGCGCAAGGAGGCTTGAAGCTGCTCGGCCAAATCGTTCGTATCGGCGACAAGCGTGAACCGCCCCACTTCGACTCCGCTCTCGACGATCGGAACCTCGGCCTGGATGCTGTGGCTCGACAACAGGGCGAGTGGCGAGATCGAACCGGCGTCGGCCTCATTGACCCGGATGTCGCCGTCGAGCTGGGTCGCGCCGCCGATTGTCGCAAGGGGGCGTCCCCGCGCGTCTACGCGGGCGAAGGTCAGACCGGGAACCTTGGCGATCGCCTTGATCGCCTGATAAACTCCCGCCTGATCTCTGGAAGCCGTCGCCTTTGCGGAAGCGACGGCGAAAACATGCGCCGTTCCAAGCAGGGTGCGCGCCTTGGTTTGCGCGTAACGGTCGATCTCCTGCCAGACGAGCACGCCGCTCATCATGACGGCGGAGGTCAACACCGCGACGGCGACCAGCAACCCCATCTTTCGCGCGATCGAGATGCGCGGCGTTCTGTTGGCGGCGGCGCGCGGCGCCGAGAGTTCATCCGTCATCGTCCGGCAGCCGGTTGCTTTCGCGTGTTGTCATTTGGTCAGATAGCTGTAGCCGGGCGTCAGCCCGCCGGGGGCCGGCACGTTGGTCGAGCCGTAGTCAGAGTTCAGCACAAGGTTGGGCCCCGCCATCAGCATCAGTCTGCGCGCGACGATGATCGTGAAAGCCGATTGCTGCGCAACGGGGCTGTTGGCGTCCACGACAAGGATCCCTTGCGGCATATAGATCGTGCCGAGAAGCAGGGGCGCATTGTTGCTCGTGAGCTTGTGGGTCTGGTACGGGGTCGCGGCCCGGTCTTCGAAGAACAGGATGCCGGCGAGCGGCCCGGTGACAGGCGCGGTCATCTTGATCGTGCTGTTGGCGGCGAACTGCAAGGTAGCCTTGACGCCCGTGAGATAGACGCCCGCATTGCTGGCGTTGAGCGTCGCTCCCCCGTCGACCGTCAGCGGACCGTCCTTCATGACATATTCGCCTGGCGACAGCGTGACGATCGCGCCATTGGTCGCCTTGAGGCCTCCGCAATAGGTTCCAGGCATTAACGTCACAGTGCCGCCGTCGATCACCTCGTTGGTGCGCGAGCAGCCGCCGACCGGCGGCGGCGGCCGCGAAGCGAGGGGGTCTGGAACAATCGGGCAGTCGTTTTGCGGCAAGGGGCTGAAGCTGGCCTGGATTCCAAGCGTGCCGCCCGCGGAGCATATCTGCCCCGCAGTGAGCTTCGAACTGCTCAGCGCCGTGATGCCGACAGGCGATTTGGAATTGGACTGCACCGCGCAGAACTGCGCCGTCACCTGCGCCTTCGACTCGAGGTAGAGGGTTGCGACGCCCAGCGCCGTCTGATCTAGCCCGAGAGCGCAAATTGGAAAGCCTTTGGTCCGCGCCGTGGACTGGACGCCGATCTTTATGGCGTTCCCGTAGAAGACGCGAAGCACGCGCGGCTCATAGAGCGCGGAGATATTCACCTGCACCGCGCTGTTGTTGTCGGTCAGCGTCGCCTTGATATCGATCGCGCGCAGGGGCTGGGTCGAACGTTGCAAGACCGCTCTCGCCGCGCTTTGCGCGATCGGTCCCAGATCGTAGGTTCCGCTGCGTGCAAGGCGCAGTTCACGCGCCGCTCGCAACGCGCCCGCGTCGGCCGCGGCCTGAAGCTGGCTCTTCAGATTGCTGACCGTCAAAAAGTCGAAGCCCGCGCCCGCTAGCGCGAGAAGAGGGAGAACCGAAATCGAAAAGACGATTGCTACGCCGCCAGCCGTGTCCTCAAGGTAATCCCTGCTCCTGCGCAGGAGCGCTCGAACGCCACGCGCCGGCAGGCCGTCGTCGCCGTGCGCGCGCATCAAGCTGCCTCATTTGAAGTCGCTTGAGGGGCCGGCTGAACGCGTCTCGCGGGCAGATAGATGTTCATGACGGCTCCCCCTTCCGGTCGATTTTCCATGATCAGTTCGCCCTGATGCAATTCGATGACGCAGCGGGCGAAGGACACGCCAATCCCCATGCCATGCCGCACACTCTCAAGAGAAACCGGTGGCCGGGACTGTACGCCCCCGGTCGCCGGAGCCTTGGCCACGATCGCGGTCTTCAGGCCGCCATCGGATATAAGGCTCATCGTAATGTCGACCTCGGTCACGCCGGCGCCGCCGACCGCCGCCTGCACCAGATGCCTGATGGCCCGCGCAAGCCACATCAGGTCACAGGTCAGATAGAGGTTCGCACTCGGTTTGCCGACGAGCACTTCAACCGTCCCGGCTGCGGTCTGCGTGGGCACGCCCGATACGGCGGCGTCCATCAGCTTGCTGACGGGATATTCGTCCTCCGACAGCTTCGCTGAGCCCGAAGTCAACTGCGCATATTGCACGAGGTCGAGAAAATTGTCCTGAAGCTGCCGCGCGGCGGCGTCGATCTGCTCCGCATATGTAAGATAACTCGGCGCTCCAATCGGTCCGTCGATCTCCTGCTTGATGCAATCGCAAAAACCGATGATCGCGCTCAAGGGCGTGCGCGACTCCAGCCGGATGAGGGACAGGAGATTGTTGGTCAGCTTGAGCAGTTCGTCCGACCGGCTGCGCTCCCGGGTCAGTTCCGCCTCTATGCGCGTCGTGCGCAGGACGTAACGGAGCGCATAGCTGAGCTGGCGCCAGTTGATCGGCTTGTTGATGAAGGAGTTCGCGCCAAGCTGGAAGGCCCGGTCGATCGAGGCGATGTCTTCGCGCCCGGTGAGCATCACAACCGGAAGCTGAACGAAGCGCGGGTCGCTGCGAAGCCTTTCGAGCAGCCCGAACCCGTCGAGCTTCGGCATTTCAATGTCGAGCAGCACAAGGCTGAAGGACGATTGGCAGAGACGCTCCCAGGCGGCCTCTCCATCCTGAGCGGATTCCACTGTGGTCGAGGGCGTCGAGAGATGAACCTTGGCGAACTCGGCGAGGATCAAGTCGTCGTCAACAAAGAGAATCTTGGTCTCTTCGTCGAGAACGAAACTCCAGCGATCTCCAATTTTGCCTGACACATCCAGCTCCGCGTGATCGACGAAGCTATAGCGCCGGCGCCTTTAAGATTACGTTATTTGACTATGTTTGATTGCCCTAACGGTGAACTACTACGATCGGTTGAGTGTCGAGCCAAAACAATAGCTAAGCAAACAGCCGAGGGAATTCATATTCTGTTAAGCACCACAGGAAAACAGCACAGTTTTCGTTTGCCTTAAGGCGCTCTCAGCGCAATGCTATCAATTGCAACTAAAGCGCGAGACATGTTCATCATGCCCCAGATGCTCCCGCCGACGACCCATGAGCGCGAAGACCTTGCACGGGATTTACATGATGCGATTCAAGAGGGTGGCCTTCATCTAAACTATCAACCGGTCTTCGACTCCCGCTCGGAAAGGATACTGGGCGTGGAGGCGCTCTGCCGGTGGCGGCATCCCAGTCGTGGCGACATTCCGCCGCTGACCTTCATCCCTCTCGCGGAAGACAAGGGACTGATCTCGGCGCTTGGCGATTTCGTAATCCGGCAGGCCTGCATCGACGCTCTGGACTGGCCGGGCGTAATGGTCGCAGTCAACGTCTCGCCGCAGCAGTTTCAGAAGCCGGAATTCGTCGAACGCATTCGACACATCCTGCTCGAGACCGGTCTGGCGCCCAGCAGGCTGGAGCTGGAAATCACCGAGAACCTCCTCATCGAAGACATCGAGGACGCAAGGACCAAGATGCAGGCGCTGCAGAGCGACGGAATTCGCTTTGCCCTCGACGACTTCGGCTCGGGATATTCGAGCTTGAACTATCTTCTCTCCCTGCCATTCGACAAGCTCAAGGTTGACCGGAGCTTCGTGCTCAGGCTGGAGGGTGGCGCGGCGAGCGTTGCAATCATTCACGCGATCGTCAGCATCGGCCGCGCGCTCGGCATGCATGTCACGGCGGAAGGAATCGAAACCGCCGAGCAACAGCAGTTCCTGCGGGTCGCCGGCGTCCACTCCTTCCAGGGATTCAGGTTCAGCCGTCCTGTGCCATCGGAAATCATCTCGCGAATGGTCGGTGAAGAACGACAATTCGCCAAGCTGAGCATGCACGCGAAATAAGCTGTGGAGCTCGCGCTACGCCTGCTCCAGCGCGCGCGTCGCTCCTTTCGGGATCGTGTGCTGTGTCTTGTCCCAGGACAAAGGCTGCTTCTCGATCCTGTGGCGCCAGTAGAAGATGTAAAGCGCCCGAAGCGCGGCGCAAAAGTTGAGGCAGTTCGAAAAGACGACGCGAGGGGCGGCCATCAACCCTTGCGCGATGCCGTATACATGGGTCGTAAAGATCGTGCGCTGAAGGAGCCGGTTGGCCAGCAGCACGACGTTGATCAGGAACACCGTCTGCAGAACGGGGTGCAGCAGGACATAAGCTGCAATGCGCCAGTCGTCGCTGACCGTGGTGAGGATAGCGATCAAAACGGCGTTGAAGGTCAGAAAGTAGCCGGTGATCGCAATCAGCCCTGACGCAATGCCCTTCCGGTCGCGCAGAAAGAATATCCTCTCCAGCAAGTTGTCGCCCCAGCCGAGGTTGTTCGCGCCCTGGAAGCCGATACCGAGAATCCAGCGCGCTCTTTGGCGGTAGGCGGCGCGGAAGTCGTCCGGAAAATATTCTCGCGTCGCGATCGCCAGACGCTGCTCGATACGCGTCAGCGTCGCCGAACCCTCGGGGATGTCGAGCGTGAAGGACGCATCGTTCCGGATGAAGGCGGACCGCAGTCCGAGTTTCTTGATCCTGAAGGCGACGTCGTAGTCTTCGGTCAACGCCGCCGGATCGAAAACCTCTTCCGCGCGATCTTCGCTCAGAGCCTTGATGGCGCGCCTGCTGAAGCAGGCGGCGACGCCTGCACATGGGATGAAACCCGTCAGCCGCTCGCGGACCACGAGATCCTTGTTATGGAATTCCGCGAACTCGTCCATGTAGGAGCCGGCGACCATGTGGGTCAGCGACCGGCTGAAGGAGAAGACGGGAAGCTGAATGAAGTCCGTCTCGTCCAGAAGCGCATTGAAGAGCGCGAACTCCAGCGGATGGACGACATCCTCGCTGTCATGCAGCGCGCAGCCGACAAATTCGACTCCATGACCCTTCTCATACTCCGCAATGTGCCTCAGCACTCCGTTCAGGCAGTCGGCCTTGGTCGTGGGGCCATTCCTTGGGCCTACGACGAGCTTGACGTTGTAGGGATAATCCGCCGCCGCCCGCAACACTTCCTTCTGGGTGGCCAGATCATTTGGATAGGCGCCGACGAAGAAGACGACATAGGGCGTGTGAATGACATTGGCTTTCAGCATGGCGTAGATCACGTCATGCTCGTGCCATGCCGGAACCATCACGGCGATCGGGCGCATCGGCATGGAACGCAGACGCTCCTCGGGGATAGCCGGATGCCGGTTCGCTTCCAGCCCGAAAAGCCTCATGGACCAGAAGACGACATCCACGAAAACATCATCGAGGCTGTAAACTATTATGGTCACGCCGGTGATGAGGAACAGCACAGCCACCGCATCTACGTAAGCGATTACAGCATCCGTCATGTCGTACATTGAATAGCCCCCCGGCTCAGTTTGGAACGAAATTGAGTGCGCGCGCCTCGTGCCCGACCAGCCGGGCGCGCATCTCACCGACAATTCTCTCCGCCGCCCGGCCGTCGCCATAAGGAAAGACGGGGACCGCCATGCGAGCGTAATGACGCGAATCGCAGTGAAGCTCAGAGATGGCGTCCAGCACTGCGATGGAGTCCGTGCCGATGATGCGCACGGCTCCGGCGTCGACCGCCTCCGGACGCTCGGTCGCGTCTCTGAGCACGAGCACCGGCTTGCCGAGCGCCGGCGCCTCCTCCTGCAAACCGCCGCTGTCCGTCACGACGATCCAGCAGCGCTGCATCGCAGCCACAAGGTCCGTATAGCCTAGAGCGTCGGTGACGGTGATGCGGGGGTGGCCGCCGAGGATTCTCTTTGCGGGCTCATGCGCCTTTGGATTGGGATGGGTGAGAAAGAAGAGCCCGAGGTCGTCATAGGTGTCGACGGCGGCGCGCAAGCCGGTCAACGCATCCTCGAGAGGCGCGCCGAAGCTTTCCCGGCGGTGGGCCGTGGACAGGATCACGCGCGGCTGGTCGGGAAAGCCGGGAGGCGCGGGCAGTTCGCGCGACGCGGTCTGCAGCAGCGCGTCGATCACCGTATTGCCGGTGACGAGACAGTTTCCCGGATCGACGCCCTCGCGCAGCAAATTGTCACGGGAGCGCTCGGTCGGCGCACAGTGAAGAGCGGAGGTCAGGCCGGCGATACGACGATTGAGCTCTTCCGGGAAAGGCTCGTCCATATTCCCGGTGCGCAGCCCGGCCTCGACATGAATGAAGGGCACGCGGTTGTGGAAGGTTGCCAGCGACGCGGCCGCAACCGAACTCGTATCGCCCTGCCCCACGACGCAGATGGGCCGGATGAGTTCAATCAGCCTGTCGATCTCCATGATCGCCTTGCCAAAGAGTTCGTTGAGGGAACCGCTGCTGCGGTCGATCACCAGCGCCCGGTTCGGCGTCACTCCGAATTCCTTCAGCGGCGCTTCTACGAGATGGGCGTGCTGTCCGGTCGTCACGACATAGGGAACGGCCCAGTCCGACGCCTGTAGCGCCTGGATGACCGGGGCCATCTTGATGGCTTCGGGACGCGTTCCGACGACGCAGAGGCATCGCGCCCGGCGAGGCTCAAGTAAAAACTCAGCCGCGAAGCACGGGTCTTCTGGTGAATATGCCATATTACTCACTCTGTTACGCTTACGCCCACTCAACTTGAGCATTGTTATAATATAAATCCACTTTGGTGTCTATTGTCTGCCAATATCGAATGCAATCTTGATGAACGATAAGCTCAGACCTAGCAATAACATAAACGAAGCTGCAGCTGGACCGACAAAAAATCCGGCTGCAAAGGCCAAGACACAGGTCATAATGAACATAACTGTCAGAATAAACAACACTCTCATTGGATTTTCCTCGATGTTGCACTTTTGCTCTATTGAAAGTAATGCAGCTTCGGTATCAATTTGTCAGCACATTGATGCGATAAAGGTTATTCAGTGAAACAGCTAAGCTATATTTGGCCGGCAGGCCGGAGATCTTCAGCGGAGTCGATGATGAGCGGCTTACTTCGGACAGCGGCGGCCTCGGCGATTCTCTTGCAGATGGTCGCCACCCCGCTCGCGCCAGCGGCCGCGCAGCCGAAGGCGCCGCTCGCAGAAGGTCCGCAGCCCGGTGGGCCCGGCTTCGAGGAGTTGGCTTATGCCTATGATCGGCTTGCGAAGGGCGATCTGGACGGCGCGATAAGATTCGCCCGCCGCGCCCGTGAATTGTCGCCGGACGCCGAAGCGCCCGTGCGCGTCCTTGCGGACGCTCTGTCGAAAGCGGGGCAGGACAAAGAGGCGCTCGACGTCGCTAACGCCTATGCATCGTCACACAAGCCGTCGAGCCAATTGCTCGCGCAGCGCGGCTATCTGCGCAGCCGTCTCAAGGATGAGGCGGGCGCCGAATCGGATCTTCGCAGCGCACGGCAATCCGGGGGGTTGAGCAAGGAACAGGACACGGCCGCGGCAGCCTCGCTTTTCGATCTCGCGCTGTCGCCGGCCTACAGAAACGTTCAGCTCGGGAAATTCGAGGAGGCCATCGTCGCCGCCGAGAAGGCGCGCAAGCTCGATCCCGACGCCGAAGCGCCTGTTCGCATTATCGTCGAAGCCTACAGCCGGATGGGCAGGACGCAACAGGCGCTCGCCGAAGCGGACCGCTACATCGCCGACCACAAGGCGAGCGGGAAGCTCTACGCGCAGCGCGGCTATCTGCGCCGCGCGACGAAGGACGTGAAAGGCGCGCAGGAGGATTTTGAAACCGCACTCGCGACGAACGACAACGACGAAAGCGATACGGGAAGAATGCGCGACGCCCTCGGCGAGGCGAAGAAGGCCGGAAGTCCAGGCTACGCCGAGATCGAGCGCGCGTACAAGGCGATCGAAATCGGCGATTTCAGCAAGGCCGCCGATGCGGCGCGGGAAGCGCGGTCGAAAGACCCGAAGGCGGAGGCGCCCGTGCTCATACTGATGAGCGCGCTCAATCGACTGAAGCAGCCGCAGGCGGCCATCGACGAAGCGAATCGCTTCATCTCCGGGAATCAGCCGAGCGCTGCGCTTCTCGCGCAGCGGGGCTACCTGCGCCGCGCAACGAAGGATTTGAAAGGCGCCGCCGAAGATTTCAAGGCCGCTCTGGCGCGCCAGGGATTGCCGCCCGCGCAGGAGAAGCGAATCCGGCTGGCCCTCTCCGAAGCGGAGCGCGCCCAGAACCCTGGAGCCGCACCAGCCAGCGCGCCGGCGCAAGCGGAGCCGACCGCCTCGCCGCTCGATCAGGCGTTGAACCGCGCCTATGAGGCCTATAACGCCGGCGACATGAGGGACGCCCTTCTCGCCGCCCGCGAGGCCGCGTCGCTCGATCCCAAAGCGGAGCAACCCCCGCTCATCGCAATGAATGCGCTGACGCGCCTTGGCCGCAAGGGTGAGGCGCTCGCGGAAGCAAACCGCTTCCTGTCGAGGAACAAAAGCGCCGACGTGTATGCGCAACGCGGCTTTCTGCGGCGCCAGACAAAGGACGTCAGCGGCGCCATAGCGGATTTCAGCGAGGCGCTGAAGCTCGGGACTCTGAAAGGCAAGCAACGGACGGTCGTCGCTGAGGCGCTGAACGAGGCGCGCTACTTCATCGTTGCGGACAAGGCCTTCAAGGCTTCCGCCGCGCGCGATTGGCCGGCGGCGCTGCGCTATTCACGGCAGGCTCAGGCGCTCGGCCGCGCCGATGAAGCGATGTATCGCGTGACCATCGAAGCGCTGGCGCAACTCGGTCGCGTGGACGATGCGCTGCAAGCCTCGAACGCGCTCATCGCAAATGGCAAGGCGAGCGGACAGGCCTATGCGCAGCGCGGCTATCTGCACGCCCGCATGGAAGACCACGCCGGCGCAGTCTCGGACTTCTCCACGGCGCTGGCCAAAGGCGGCCTGCCGCCGCAGCAGCGGCTGTCGGTCGCGCGGGGCCTCTCATTCGAGAAAGCGAAGCTTTACGAAGCGAATGGCGAGCCGGAGCGCGCACTCGCCGAACTCGGGAATTTCTGCCGAGCCTATCCTCATGACGCGGAAGGCTGGTCGACGCTGGGGCAGTTCCATCATCGCTACGGCCATCACGCTCGGGCGGTGGCGGCTTATGAAAACAGCCTCGCCATCGAGCGCCGGGGCGAAGTTCTGCTCAACGCCGGCTACGCCAGCGTCTATGTGAACCGCGCGCAGGAATCGAAATATTTTCGTGAGGCGATCGACCGCTGGTCGAGCGATCCTTCGCTGAAGCTGCGGCCCGCCCTCGACGAGGAAGTCGTGCGGACGCAAATCACCGACGCGGAATGGAGCGTGCGCACCAATGTCGTCTTCGGCGCCATCGTCGATCGCTCGAAGCGCTGGGGCGGACACCAGATTCAGCCGAGCTTCGAGACCGCGATGCGTTTCGACGGCCGCTATCTTCCTTACCTTTTCGGCCTCGAGACCTTCGTCGGCGGCTTCTGGTCGCAGGACCAGACCCGCTTCACTGAAGCCTTCTCGCGCATCGGCCTGCGCGTGCGGCCCTTCGACGGCGTTGATTTCAGCATCAGCGGCGAATATCAGCACCATTTCGCCGGAGGGCCGCCCAATCAGTTCGCGCTCTCCTGGGGTTATGGCTATGGCGGCTTCGCCTATTCGAGCACGCCGAGCGCGGCGGCTCAGGGCGCTACGCAGCCGACGATGATGGCCTATCCGTTCCAGTCCGGCTGGCAGCCGCTGACGAGCTTTGCGACTTACGGAACCTTCCGCACGGGCGAGAGTCGCTATCTCCAAAATGCGACCGGACTTCTCGGCTACGCTTATTGGAGCCGGAATCCGCGATTCGTGATAGGCCCCACGGCGATGGCGATGGCTTCCTATGACAGCGCGGACCGGCGGCGCTCGGCCTTTGGCGTCGGTCCGGGCGTAGTCTTCCGGGCATGGCTTGGCGGCGACGACTATCGGGCCTTCGACGGTCTGGTCACGCTTCAGCTCGGCTACCTCTTTCCCTTCGGGGAAAGTCGCCGGCTCGGCGGGCTGAATGCAACGCTTGGCGTCACCTTCTGAAGATTTTGATCAAATCCTCGGCGTCGCCGATACGGATTGTTGCGGCGAATGCGGCAGGCTCCTCTCCAGGAGCCGCCCATGCCCAACAAGACCGCGTTTCGCTTCAACCAGCTTATGACGATCACCGCCGGATGGTGCCTGCTTTATCTCGTCTGGAGCTACCCCGTGCTGCAACTCGCTGCGCCTCCGGCGCTTTGGCTCGCGTCTGTCGCGCACGCCCGCCGCACCGCCCCAAGACTGCGACACGCGCCCAGCGCCGTTGGAAAGCCTTCGCCGGCGCATTAGCCCGCATCGCTCTCGCCTGCGCCGCAACGGGCGCCGCGAGCGCCGAGAACAGGATGCTCATCCTCACCCCGGCCGTCGCGGACCGCCCGCAGGATACGCATGCAGCCCTCGCGCTGGCCCCCGCTGTTTTCCATTCTCCCGTGCTCTTCAGCGGGCGCGTCGCGACGCTCTCGCAACTGCGGCGCGGAACCCCCGCGAATCCATGGGAATGCGCCTGGCTCGTCTGGAATTACACAGACGACGAGCATTTCTATTACCTAGCGCTGAAGCCCGGCGGCTGGGAGTTAGGGAAGCGAGACCCGGCCTACCCCGGCGGCCAGCGCTTTGTGGCGACGGGATCGCTCGCCTCTCCAGTCGGCTTGTGGCGCTCGTTTCAAATCAAGCAGAAGGGCGACGAGATCGCGATCGCGATCGACGGGCGGCGGCTGGTCTCCTTCGAAGACATTGTGCCGCCCATATACAAGTCGGGGAGACTGGGCCTCTACACCGAGGACGCCCGAGTCGCGCTGGACGACGTGACGCAGCCGCTCGCAGAAAACTTCGACGACATGCCACGCCAGACGACGGCGCAGGACGGAACGACTCTCGGCGGCTGGTCGCTGCCCTTTCTGGGCTTCGGGACCGCATCGATCGCGCCGCGCCCCTAGCGCTTCAGCTGGCCGACGCTTTGCACGAGAATGTCGGTGGCCTCTGGCCGTCCGCGCGTGATGACAGAGTTGATGATGGTGCTGATGAACACGAGCCGGCCGTCGACGAGGCCGCGCGCCGAAACGGCGTACATGTGCGACGGGTCGATACGGGCCGGATCGTAGCCCAACTTATAGCGAACCGGCAGTGGCCGCTTTGGCCGCATCTCGACAAAGGCGATCTCCTCGGAAGCGACGTCCTGCCGGGAAATGTCGCGCAGCTCGATCCTCAGCACATAGCCGGGCGGCGGTGCGATGCGCTCGCGGGAGAATACTTTGCCGCTCACAACGGCGGGCGCGGCGAAGGAAGGCGCCGCCGTAAATGCAAGAAAGCCGAATAGGAAAAGCCGGACGCCCTTCATGATCACCTCCTACGCCGAGGAGCCGGCGTCTTTCTCAATGGCCTCCATATCCGCGTCGGAAAGGCCGAAATGATGGCCGATTTCATGGACGAGGACATGGGTGACGATCGCCCCCAATGTGTCGTCGCCTTCGGCCCAGAAATCGAGGATTGGCCGCCGGTAGAGCCAAACCATGTTAGGCTGGTCGCCCGTCTGCGCGAGGTGCTCACCCTCGACGAGGCCGCGGCCGCGAAACAGCCCGAGAAGATCGAACTCAGTCTCGCAGTCCATCTCCTCCAACGTTTCGTCGTCGGGAAAATCCTCGACCCGGATGACGACGCCTTCGCAAAGCTTTGTAAACCTCTCCGGCAAACCGGCGAAGGCGGCGTCCGCAAAGGCTTCCAGATCGGAAAGGGTCGGGGCGCTGAGCAGCGCCCAATTGGATGTCTCGGCCATGCCGTATGCCATTCCCTTCCAGCTGCGAATAAGTTCCTGCCGTCCAATAGCATTTTAGCGGAGCCTGCTTCCATAAATTCAACAATCGTCGGCGATTTTTCAGTCAGCTGGACGTGATCGAGGGGCGGGAGCGCTCGACGCATTGCATTCCAGGCGGAACCTCGCGCGCAGCGCAGTAACCAGTCAGTAAGAGCGTTTGCAGGATGAGCCCCGGTCGCGCTCAACTTGTGAGAAGCTTGCGACCCCAAACCAGAGCTAAGAGCGATGTTTGCGTCCGTCAGCCGTCTGAACGAGCCGAAATCACAGCGCGAGGCCTACCGCCTTGTCGTCACCTACACGGCTGTCTCGGTCGCTGTATCCGCCGGAGTGACCTATCTTTTCGCGCTCAGCAACAACTGGCCGGTCGGCAACGCCCTGATCCCCGGCGTCGGCATCCCCTTGCTCGTCGCGCCCTGGATGACATGGACGACCTCCAGCTATGCGCTGCGACTGCACAACATGCGCGGCGAACTCGAAAGGCTTGCTCGGACCGATCCGCTAAGCGGCGCGCTCAACCGCCGGGGCCTGAAGGAATACGCCGACAAGGCCTTCGCGGACAGGCGACGGGCGGGCGGCTTTTCAGCCATCGTCATGGATGTCGATAAGTTCAAGTCGGTGAACGACACTTACGGACATTCAGCGGGCGACACGGTCATCGCGCGAGTTGCGGAGATCACCCGCCACATTGCCGGCGAAAACTGCGTCGTCGGCCGTCTTGGCGGCGATGAAATGGTCGCATTCTTCACCGGCCGATCACTGGAAGAGACATTGATCACGGCCGAGCGCATACGCGGCGCCATAGAACACATGATCTTCATTCACGAGGATCGGGCGCTGCGCGTGACCGCGAGCATCGGCGTCGCTGCGGCGGACGCGGACGACGAATCCGCGGAAGCCATTCTCAAGCGCGCCGACCAGTTCCTCTATGCGGCCAAGACGGAAGGCCGCAACCGGGTGCGCGCGGCGGCCTGAGCCAGCCTGCTGCGGAAGAAAAAAGAGGGGCCCGCTGGCGAGCCCCTCAGAGAAGGAAAAGACCCGGACCTCAGCGCCAGTTTCGCACATCCACGAAGCGGCCCTCGATCGCCGCCGCCGCCGCCATCGCAGGCGAGACGAGATGGGTGCGGCCCTTGAAGCCCTGGCGCCCCTCGAAATTGCGGTTCGAGGTCGAGGCGCAGCGCTCGCCCGGCGCGAGACGGTCCGGGTTCATCGCCAGACACATGGAGCATCCCGGTTCACGCCACTCGAAGCCGGCGGCCGTGAATATCTTGTCGAGCCCCTCGGCTTCCGCCTGCGCCTTCACAAGGCCGGAGCCCGGAACCACCATGGCGTTGACGCGGCTGTTGACCTTCTTGCCCTCCACCATCTTGGCGGCGGCCCGCAGATCCTCGATGCGGCCGTTGGTGCAGGAGCCGATGAAGACGCGGTCGATCTCGATGTCCGTCATCTTCTCCCCGCCCTTCAGGCCCATATAGGCCAGCGCGCGCTCGATGGCGGCGCGCTTCTGCGGCGACTTGGCGGAATCGGGCGTGGGAACCGTCCCGTCCACCCGCGCGACGTCTTCCGGGCTCGTGCCCCAGGTGACGATCGGCGGCAGATTGGCGGCGTCGAGCTTGATCACCTTGTCGAAATGCGCGCCCTCGTCGGAGTAGAGCGTCTCCCAATATTTGCGCGCCATGTCGAAGGCCTCGCCCCTGGGCGCCTTCGGGCGGTCCTTGATATACGCAAAGGTCTTCTCGTCCGGCGCGATCAGGCCTGCGCGGGCGCCGCCCTCGATCGACATGTTGCAGACCGTCATGCGGCCTTCCATGGAAAGGTCGCGGATTGCTTCGCCCGCATATTCGATCACGTAGCCGGTGCCGCCCGCCGTGCCGATCTCGCCGATGATGGCGAGGATGATGTCCTTGGCCGTGGCGCCGTCGGCGAGCTTGCCGTCGACCTGCACCAGCATGTTCTGGGCTTGCCTCTGGATCAGCGTCTGCGTCGCGAGCACGTGCTCGACTTCCGACGTGCCGATGCCATGCGCCAGCGCGCCGAATGCGCCATGCGTGGACGTGTGGCTGTCGCCGCAGACGATGGTCATCCCGGGAAGCGTGAAGCCCTGCTCCGGCCCGACGATATGGACAACGCCCTGACGCTCGTCGTGCTCGTCGAAATATTCGACGCCGAACTCGCGCGCGTTCTCGGCGAGCTGCTCGACCTGCGCCTTGCTCTCCGGGTCTTCGATCGGCAGCGAGCGATCGGTCGTCGGCACATTATGGTCGACGACGGCCAGCGTCTTTTGCGGGGCGCGAACCTTGCGGCCAGCCATGCGCAGCCCCTCGAAGGCCTGCGGGCTCGTCACCTCGTGAACGAGATGGCGGTCAATGTAGAGCAGGCAGGAGCCGTCATCCTGGCGGTCGACGACGTGGTCGTCGAAGATCTTGTCGTAAAGCGTGCGCGGCCCATTGGAATTCGCGGACATGACTCTTTCCTCAACGCCGCAGGTGCGGCCCTCTTGAATTGAGGGTCTTCTAACCGTAACGCAAGCGTCATGGAAGAGTGTTCGCGCCCCCGCCCCGCCGGGAGGCGGCCATGAGCGGGCCGTCGCCCGCCTTGCCTGCCGCCCTCGCCGCGGCGATAGAGGCGCAGCTCGAACGCCGGCCGCGCAAGGCGCTGGCGGAGAGCGCCCTGCGGCTCTCCGAGACTTATCGCGCCAGAAAGCCGACGAGCGACGCGATCCGCGACGAGACCGACGCGCTGGCCTACGCCCTCACCCGCATGCCGGCGACCTACGCGGCGGTCGTGACGGCGCTGGGCCGGCTCGCGGCCGAGCAGCCGGCGTTCAGACCGGCGAGCCTTCTCGACGTCGGCTGTGGCCTCGGCGCGGCCGCCTATGCCGCAAGCGCGGTCTGGCCCGGTCTTGGAGCGGTCGAGATGGTAGACCGCAGCCGGGCCTTTCTGGCGCTGGCGGAGAGCCTCGCCGACCGGAGCGGCCCAATTTTGCCCGCGCGGATACGGATCACGCGGGCTGATCTGACTCGCCTCCCCGAGCCGCAGACCGCCGACGACCTCGTCGTGGCCGCCTATGCCCTCACCGAGCTTGCCGACGGCGACCTCCCGCGCGTGACCGCCTCTCTGTGGGCCCGCGCCGGCGGGGCGCTCGTGATCGTCGAGCCCGGAACGCCCCGCGACCATATGCGGCTCCTCGGCGTCCGCGATCAGTTGATCCGAGAGGGCGCACGAATCGTCGCCCCCTGCCCTCATGCCGGCCCCTGTCCGCTCGCCGCGCCGGACTGGTGCCACTTCTCCGTGCGGCTGCCCCGGTCCCGTGAGCATAAATTGCTGAAAGGAGCCGCCGCGCCCTTCGAGGACGAGAAATTCTCCTATCTCATCGCCATGCGGGCCGGCGAAACGGAAGCGGCGCGCATTCTCGCGCCGGTGCGCCACAGCAAGGCAGGAATCACGCTAAAGCTATGCACCACTGTTGGATTGCGCGAAATTTTTCTGCCAAAGCGCGATAAGGCTCGCTATGAAGGGACTCGGAAGAAGGATTGGGGCGACGTCCTGGCGGCCCTCCCGGAGGATCCTGCATGACACGACCGAGGGTTGCGCCTTATCTGACCGTTAGCCCGGCCGCCGCCGCGATCGCCTTTTATACAGGCGCTTTCGACGCCAAGCAGCGGGCGATAATGCCGTCGGTCGACGGCCTGCGCATCGCGCATTGCGAACTCGACATCAATGGCGGCGCGGTCATGCTCGCGGATTTCTTCCCGGAATTCGGCCAGACCCGCATTCCCATGCCGGGCGACAACGCCACCGTTTCGGTAAGCCTGGAATATGACACGGCGCAGCAGGTCGATGAGAGCTGCGCGCGCGCCGCCAAGCTCGGCGCGAAAATCGAAACGCAGCCGATGAACTCCTTCTGGGGCACGCGATACGCCAGCCTGCGAGACCCATTCGGGCATCGGTGGATTCTGAACGGCTCGCTGGACAAGTAGGCAAAAAAAACCGCCCGGGGCAGTAGGCGCCGGGCGGTTGAAAATAGCCGCGGGCCTTACTTGGCCGGCGCGGCCTTGGGCTTGTTGTCCACTCGCTCGGCGATGCGGGCCGACTTGCCGCGGCGGTCGCGCAGATAATAGAGCTTGGCGCGGCGGACCTTGCCGCGGCGGACGACCTTGATCGAATCGATCAGCGGCCCGTGGATGGGGAAGACGCGCTCGACGCCCTCGCCGTAAGAAATCTTGCGAACGGTAAAGCTCTCGTTGAGCCCGCCGCCGTTGCGCGCGATCACGACGCCTTCATAGGCCTGGACGCGCGAGCGCTCGCCTTCCTTCACCTTGACGTTCACGATGATCGTGTCGCCCGGGCGAAAATCCGGGATCGTCTTGCCTTCGATGAGCTTGGCGGCCTGCTCGGCCTCGAGCTGCTCTATGATGTTCATAACCGTAAACTCCTGCCGTTTCGTCCTAGCCTTTCGGCCGACGAGCGTTTCGGAACGCTGTTTTAGTTGAGGCCGTCCCCCATACCGGAGACCGGCCGATTTGTCGAGTGTGCAGCGCGAAAGAAACTGGACCCCGGAAGGGCCCCATCGCGCGCAGGCGACCTATATAGCCTTGCCGGGGCTGGCCATCTTAAACTCGCCAAGGGAGCATAGCATGACCCAGCAGGAGGAGCGCCAGGGAGACCGCGGCGGAGCCGCGGCGCGCGCATCGGAGTTCGTCGCCGAGGGCCGGCACCGCCTGGAGGAGATCGCCGACGTCCAGACCCAGTTCTGGGACAAGGTGCAGGACTCCAACCGCAAATGGATGGACCGCATACAGAATGAGGCGACCATGGCGGCCGATCTCGCCAACCGGCTGACCTCCGCCAAATCCCTCACCGAGACGGCGAATATTTTCCAGAGCTGGACGGTCAAGCATATGGAACTGGCCGCCGACGACGCCCGCCGCATGCTTACCGACACACAGGAGATCATGTCCGCCGGCGCGCGTTTCTGGACTGGCTCCGGCGGCGGGAACGGTCGCCGCGGCATGCAGTAAGGCGCTTGGGCGCTTCTCCGTCCCCAGCCCGGGCGACAAGGGTGAGCGGAGGCTCCTCGGGAGTCTCCGCGCTTTACTGCTCCTCCCGATCGTGGGTGAAACCGACCTTCATCCCCACCTGGTATCTTTCGACATTCCCCTTGTCGATGCGTCCCCGGATCTGCGTGACCTCGAACCACTGGAGATTTCGCAGCGTCAGTCCTGCGCGCTGAATGGCCGATCCGATAGCGTCCTCTATGCTGTCGGGCGACGTGCCGATGAGTTCGACAACCTTGTAGACTGAATTCTCCATGAACCGCTCCCGCTTCAACCTGCTGCGTCATTGAATCTAACGCGGCGCGGCCTCGCGTCATCATGGTCTTTGCACTTATTGGTGAGAGACTGCAGACCGCCTAGAATTTCTTGACCTCGATGCCGTGCTTTTGCAGGGCGTACCCAATCTGGCGCGGCGTGAGGCCGAGGAGCCTCGCCGCCTTCGCCTTGACCCAGCCCGCCCGCTCCATGGCGTCCACGAGCTTCTCGTAATCCGTACGTGGATCCTTATCGATGACCGTGCAATTCTCGGCGCCGGGACAAGCATCTCCGACGATAGGGGCGCTTGCCTCCACGGGCGCCGGCGCCGGCGCTGGCTGCGCAACCGGGGGGCGCGGCGTCTGGGACGCGACGATCGGCAGCGGCGTCACGCCGGCCGGCCATTTGGATGTCGAGCCGCTCCAAAGGATGGATGAGAGGCACCCATCCTTGCGGCAGGAGAAATCCTTGTCGATGATTACCTCGCCGCCCGCGAGCGTCGCCGTGCGGTACACGCAGTTCTCCAACTCGCGGATATTGCCGGGGAAGCCGCACTCGTTGAGCACGTCCATCGCAGACTCGGAGAATTTGAGCTTGCCGCCCTGCTCCGAGTTGAAGCGCCGCAGGAATTCGGTCGCCAGCAACTCCATGTCGCCCTTGCGTTCGCGCAGGGCCGGCAGGAAAATCGGCACTACGCTGATGCGATAATAGAGATCGGCGCGGAACTCTCCCTTCTGAACCGCTTCTTCGAGATTTCGGTTCGTCGCGCAGACGAGGCGCACGTCGACTTTGAGCGTGCGCGTGCCGCCGACGCGTTCGAATTCGCCTTCCTGCAGCACGCGCAGGAGCTTCGCCTGAAAGGCAGGCGTGATCTCGCCGATTTCGTCGAGGAACAGCGTGCCGCCGTCGGCAAGCTCAAAGCGGCCCTTGCGCAGATTGGCGGCGCCGGTGAAGGCGCCGCGTTCATGCCCGAAAAGTTCCGACTCGAGCACACTCTCCGGAAGAGCCGCGCAATTCAGTTTGACGAAGGGCTTGTTGCGCCGCGGCGACTGGTCGTGGATCGCGGCGGCGAAAAGCTCCTTGCCGGTGCCGGATTCACCGCGCAGCAGAACGGTCGATTTCGCCTTGGCGACGATGCGGATTTTCTCGATGACGGCGCGCACGGCGGGGCTGTCCCCCACAATGCCCTTGAGCCTCTCAGCCTTGACCTCGGGCGGGATGGCGCGGTCGGCCTTTTCGCGCCAGGCGCTCTCCTGCATCAGCCGCTCCCGGTCACGCGCGATCAACTTGTGAAGGCGTAGCGTCTGTCCGACCAGATTGGCGATCATGGTTAGAAAGCGCACGTCGTGATCGAAGAGAACGGACGAGCGACTGTTGCGCGCGCGGTCGACCGTCAAGGTGCCGACCACGGCGTCGCCATCCTTGATCGGCACGCCGATCATGGAGAAGGACTGGCCGTCCTGCGGCCCCCACTCCGAAAGATCGACGCCCTCGAAGAGCGGAGACGCCGCGACATCTTCGATGACGACCGGCATTTTGGTCGCCACGATCTGCCCCACGGCGCGCTCCGGCAAACGATCGAAAAACACCTTCGCCGCGCCTTCGCTCCAACCGGAGCCCACAACGACCTCGGGCGACCCTTTTGCATCGAGCAGGGCGATCAGCCCGTGCCGCATGTCGAGGAAGCTCGATAGCAGCGTGAGCACGCCCGCGAGAACGCTCTCCAATCGATTGGGAGAGGCGAGCAGCTTGGAGATTTCGTAGATGCCTACAAGCGCTGTTTCGCCGGAGACCATCGCACGCGCGGGCGGGGCGCTAAGGGAGCCGCCGATTTCAAGACCCATGGGAGTCCTCGTGAAGGCGTTGCTTTGAACTAATTGAATGCAATCGCCGCGCCAATTTTGGAGAGCAACGCTTTCATAACTGATTCAAACCGTTGCATATCTCGGCGGGCCCGCCGAAAACTTGGCCTTGGATTGGATCGGACTAAATTCGCGTCGTGGCGCCAATTCATCTGGCGCCACTCGGAACGCCGAAAGCGGCAATGCCGAATGTCGCCTTGCAGACATATCTCCGACGCCTTTGCGACAAGGCGTCGCGCGCGCAGAGATTGCCCGCGGCACGAATTATTCCCTTTCATATCAATGCGCTTCGCGTGTCCAAATCCTGTGGCACGCTTGTTGCGCTCCAACCGCCAACGCCGTCGCCAGACATTGGAATTGTTCCAGCCGCACCCTTCTCGCGGGGTCAAACAACAAGCCTGAGAGGTTTAACCAATGGACGACTCTCGCTCCTTCGACACATACGAGTCCGAGCCCGCTTCCGCCCCGCTCGACGACATCATGCAAAAGATGGCCGAGCACAAAGGTTGTGGCACCAGCGGCGGCAGCGGCAAGGCGAGTTGCGGCTCCGGCGCCGGTCCGGCCGACATGCCGCAGGACATCTGGGACAAGGTGAAGAACCATCCCTGTTACAGCGAAGAAGCGCATCATCACTACGCCCGCATGCATGTCGCCGTCGCCCCGGCCTGCAACATCCAATGCAACTACTGCAATCGCAAATATGATTGCGCCAACGAATCGCGCCCCGGCGTCGTTTCGGAGAAGCTGACGCCCGAACAGGCGGCGAAGAAAGTGCTCGCCGTCGCCTCCGCCATTCCGCAGATGACGGTGCTCGGCATCGCAGGCCCCGGCGATCCGCTCGCCAATCCGGGCAAGACCTTCAAGACCTTCGAGCTGATTTCCGAGGCCGCGCCCGACATCAAGCTCTGCCTCTCGACCAACGGCCTTGCGCTGCCCGACCATGTCGAGACGATCAAGAAGTTCAACGTCGACCACGTCACGATCACGATCAACATGACCGATCCCGACATCGGCGCGGAAATCTATCCGTGGGTGTTCTGGAAGCATAAGCGCGTCACCGGCAGGGAGGCCGCAAAAATACTCACCGACCGCCAGTTGCAGGGCCTCGAGATGCTGACCGCAAACGGCATCCTCTGCAAGGTGAACTCGGTGATGATCCCGGGCGTCAACGACGATCATCTCGTGACCGTGAATCGTGAAGTGAAGTCGCGCGGCGCCTTCCTGCACAACATCATGCCGCTCATCTCCGCGCCGGAACACGGCACGGTGTTCGGACTCAACGGCCAGCGCGGCCCCTCCGCGCAGGAGCTGAAAGCCCTGCAGGACAGCTGCGAAGGCGAGATGAACATGATGCGCCATTGCCGGCAGTGCCGCGCCGATGCGGTGGGCCTGCTCGGCGAGGACCGCAGCGCGGAGTTCACCACCGACAAGATCATGGAGATGGATGTCGAATACGACCTCACCGCGCGCCAGGCCTATCAGGAGAAGGTCGAGGAAGATCGTCAGGCGAAAGTCGCCGCACGCAACGCCGAGCTCGAAGATCTCGCCGGGGAGAACGCCGATCTCAAGATTCTCGTCGCAGTCGCCACCAAGGGCTCGGGCCGCATCAACGAACACTTCGGTCACGCGACGGAGTTCCAGATTTACGAACTCTCCGCCGAAGGCGCAAAATTCGTCGGACATCGACGCGTCGATCTCTACTGCCAGGGCGGCTATGGCGAGGAGGATGCGCTCGAGACGGTCATCCGCGCAATCAACGATTGCACGGCCGTCTTCGTCGCCAAGATCGGCCACTGCCCGAAGGACGATCTGACGAAGGCCGGCATCGATCCTGTCGATCAACACGCCTATGAGTTCATCGAGCAGTCGGCGATCTCCTACTTCAAGGATTATCTCGCCAAGGTGAAGAGCGGCGAGATCGTCCATGTCACGCGCGGCGACGCCGACATCCGTCAAGGCGCCTTCGCGCCAGTGACCGCCTGAAGCCAGCAAAGGAGCTGAATCATGACCTACAAGATCGTCGCTTCCCAATGCACGTCGTGCTCCGCCTGCGAGGCGGAATGCCCGAACGTCGCAATCACAGAAAAGAACGGCACCTTCGTCATCAATCCGAAGAAGTGCACCGAATGCATCGGCTACTTCGACATTCCCCAATGCGTTGCGGTCTGCCCGGTGGACAACACCTGCATCATCGACACCTCCCTCCCCCGCTATCAGCCGAGCGCCTGAATGAAACTTGAAATCACTCCCGCCGCCGCGAAGTTCATCCGCCGCCTCGTCATGTTCGACGGCGGACCGGGCTATGGCCTTCGCCTCTTCGTCTCGCCGGGCGGCTGCTCGGGCATGTCGGCGGAATTTTCCGTTCAGCCGGCGCCGGCGGAAGGCGACCAGGTCTTTGCGCATGAACAGTTCAAACTGTTTCTGCCGGCCCAGAGCCGCCTGCTGCTCGACGGCGTCACGATCGACTTCAAGGAGACGGCGACCTCTACTGGCTTCGTCTTCATCGATCCGAAAGCGAAGAGCTGCGGTTGTTCGACGACCGAGGCGCCCGCCTTCGAGGAAACAGTGTGAGAGTGTGACATGGCGCGTGACGCGGCGATGCAGAGTGGCGCAATGGCGGAGCAGGATTTCCTTGCTTCCGTCGTACTCGGAGAGGGGCTTCCGCAAGAAGCCGAGCGCCTTCTGCACGCCGCGGCCTTGTCTTACGATCAGGACGCAGTCGCGCTGCGCCACCTGATGGAGGCCCGGCTTCTCGCGCCGACGCATCCGGCGACGCTCATCGGCCTCTATCGCTTCTATTTCTATAAGGGCCGCCTCAAAGAGTGCCTCTCTGTCGCGGAGGCTTGCCTCACGCGCGCCGCGATCGACAACTCCCTGCCGCTCAACTGGCGCGACGTTCGTTCCAAGGACGCGCCCTTTGGTGATTTCGACGCCATCGGCTCCCGCTTCTTCATTTTCTCGCTGAAGGGCTACGCCTATCTCACAATGCGCCTCGGCGACTTCGATGAAAGCGCCGCTGCGATCGACAAGCTGCTGGAGCTCGACCCCGCCGACAAGATCGGCGCGAAGGTGCTTCTCGACGTCCTCGAACGACGGGGGCTGGAAGATGTCGACTGACGACATTGACGCAGCCGTAGACTGGCTCGGCGCTCCCGTCGATTGCGGCGCCTGTGCGCATCACGACAGACTTGCGGCGGGCAAGTGCAAGCCGCTGCGCGCCTGTGTCTTCGACCGCTACGCGCGCCGTATCGACCGCTTCTTCGACTGGAACCCGGATCTCGCGCGCGACTATGTCGCGCACGACTATTTCGAGGTGCGCGCCTGCGCGGCCAAGGCGGCGGAAATCTTTCTCCTGCCCGCCATGCTGGACGATCCGGAAGAAGCAGTTCGATGGAGCGCAGCGCGTCGTCTGCCGCGCCGCTACATTCTCAGGCTGCGGAGCGATCCGCACCGCGAGGTGCGAATCCGCATCGCCGGGCGACTCGAAGGCGCCGACCTCCTCCCCATGATGAGCGACGTGGATTACGCCGTGCGTCAGGCGGTCGCGAAGAAGCTTCCGCCCGACATGCTTGTGCTGATGATAAACGACGCCGATCCCGCCGTGCGCCGCGTGGTCGCGAGCCGCATTGCGCAGGCGGCGCTGATGCGCCTCGCCGGGGACGCCGACCCTGTCGTCCGACTCGAAGCCGCCAAGCGTCTGGAACCTGTCGACCTCAGGGCGCTGCGCAAAGATCCAGATTGGCGGATTCGTTACGAAGTCGCACAGCGCGCGGAGGCTGAAGCGATAGGCCCGCTCGTCAACGACGATGATCCTCTCGTGCGCGAATGCGCGACACAGCGTCGCACGGCTGCGGGTCTCGACCTCCCGTCTAACGTCATCGTCGCACAAAAGCGGAGCGATCCATGACCAATATCAGCAGAGACAGCGATCATGTTGAAGTCGATGGCCCGCCCTATTTCGACTACGGCGACAAGGTGCGCGCCAGGCGCACGATCCGCAATGACGGCACCTTCCCCGGCAAGGACATCGGCGAGGTTCTCGCGAAGAAAGGCGAGATTGGCTACGTCGTGAATATCGGTACGTTTCTCCAGCAATTCTACATCTACGGCGTCGAATTCGAAGAGACCGGCAACCGTGTCGGCATGAAGCGCAAGGAGCTGGAGATGGTCGAACTTGTCGGCGAGGAGGACGAATAGATGAGCGGACCAAACCGGTATGACTGGGGCCAGCGCGTGCGCGCGATCACCGACCTCACCAACGACGGCTCCTATCCCGACAAGGCCGACGACGAACTGCTCGTGAAGACCGGCGACACGGGCGAGATCGTCAATGTTGGCACGCATGTTGAAACGGAAACGGTCGTCTACCTCGTGGAGTTCTCGACGAAGCTCGTGGTGGGCTGCCTCGAGGACGAAATCGAACCCGCTTGAACCATTCACACCTGGTGAAAGAAAGAGGCGCAACGTGAAAGTCATGATCCGCAGAGACTCAGAGGGCGTCCTCTCGGCCTATGTTCCCAAGAAGGATCTCGAAGAGCCAATCGTCGAGGTGGAGACGCCCGAGCTGTGGGGCGGCTCCGTCACGCTCGCCAATGGCTGGAAGCTGCAACTGCCAGCAATGGCGGCCGGAACATCTCTGCCGATTACAGTCGAAGCCAGGAAGATCAGCGGAGGCGTCGAATGACGCTCGCCCCGGCGCAGGTTTCGCAAATTGACGCGGCGCTCGCTTCGGCCGGCGCCGACTCGCAGACGATCACATCTCTTCGCACGCTTGCGCCGGGCATCGCCGTCACGCGTTGCGACGCGCTCGACATGCGCGATGAAACGCCGTTCCGCATATACGAAAAGTGCTCGCTCTTCCTCATCGACGGACGCGACCACTGCTGGAAGATCACGCAGGATCCCGGCTGCGCGACAGGCATCGCGCTGGCTCCCAACGGAGGCGCAGCATGAGGACGACTCTTCTGCCCCTGAACGACCCGGACCTCGTCCAGACCGATCTCGATGCCGTTCTGGAGATTCTCCGATCGCAACGACTCTCCATGGGCGAGGCGGTCGTCGCCTTTGAAGAGGAATTCGCGCGCTATCTCGGCCGCAGGCATGCTGTCGCAGCTTCCAGCGGCACGATAGCGCTGCTGCTGACCCTGCGCGCCCTGGGAATCGAGACGGGCGACGAAGTCGTCACATCCGCATACTCCTTCCGAGAAGTCACGCACGCGATCACGCTCGCCGGCGCAAGGCCGGTGTTCGCGGACATCGATTACTGGGCCGGGACGCTCGACCCCGAGAAGGCGCGCAAAGTCGTCACCGAGAAAACCCGCGCCATCGTCGCCGCCAACACCAATGGTCATCCCGCGCCATGGGGACCGTTGCGGACGCTCGCGACAGATAAGAATATCGCGCTCATCGAGGATTCGAGCGAAGCGATCGGCTCCATTTACAAGGGTAAACTCGTCGGCAGTTTTGGCGACTGCTCGATCTTCGACTTTTCGCAGCCCGGCCCACTCGTCTGCGGTGAAGGCGCAATGATCGTCACCGACAATGACGACACCGCGCTCATGCTGCGACGCCTGCGCCACCGCAAGACGGAGGAGCGCTCCTCCGTGGTCCTCGGCGCTTTTGCGCCGCTGCAGGCAGGTCTTTCCGACATCGCCGCCGCGCTTGGCCTCGCGCAACTGCGCCGCCTCGAGCTGCTGCTCGCACGGCGCAAGCGCGTGGAGCGATGGTTTCACGAATACGTCCGATCCTTCGAGGGGATCAAGGATCCTTACATCGCGCCTGATGTAGACCAGGTGAACTGGTTCCTCTACGTCGTGCATCTTGGAACTCGTTTCTCGCGCTCGAGCCGAGATGCGATCGTCGATGATCTGCGTCAGGAGAAGATCGAGGCCAGCGCCTATGCGCATCCACTGCATCTTCAGAGCCATTATCACGATCTCGGCTATCGCCGAGGCCAGTTGTTCGTGACGGAGAAGGTCGCGGACCGAGCCGTCGCCCTGCCTTTCCACGCCCATCTCACCGAAGATCAGGTCGCTTTCATCGTCGGCACGATGAAGGACGCCTCGATCAACATCGGCGCTGGAACGGCAATTTATCTTTAGCGGCCCCGGCCCAAATAGAAGGAGCGCAACGATGCCCACTGTCACTATCCTTCCTTCCGGCAAGACCGTGGAGGCGGCGCCAGGCGTCCGTCTTCTCGACGCCTTGCTGGCCGCTGGCGAGGCTATCGCCACCAAATGCGGCGGCGAAGCGAAATGCGGCAAGTGCCATGTCTTCGTGCAGGAAGGAAAGAAGAGCCTCTCCAAGACGAGCCGCGACGAGAACGAAATGCTCGACTCGATTCCCGGCGTCGGCTCCAAATCGCGCCTTTCCTGCCAGGCCCTTCTCGGCGCCGAAAATGTAACTGTCGAATTGCTGGGCTTCGGCTCGGGGTTCTGATCAAGCAAAGGAGACAAAAATGACCGACAAAATCCTCATCCACGTCCGCTTCAACAACGACGGCACGGTGTCCGAGATCAGTGAGCGCCCCGCGGGGCTCTCTCCTCAGGAGTGGTTCACCAAACTGACCGAGAAAGCCGGCAGCGCCTTCCAGGCGCTCACCGGCGGGCGCGGCCTCTTCCGCGTCACGGCCGACGAGATCGCAGCGCTCAAGGCGGCGGTTCTGCAGTAGCAATTGGCGTAAGACGACTGGCGAAAGGATGATGCGATGATCGGTGAAGTTTCAGCTGCCTTTCGTCGAGGCGACGTCATCCCCTATCTCGGGCCGGGGGTCACCGGCCTGCCAGGGGAAGCGGCCCCTCCGTCGCTTCCCGAAAAGCTGGTGCAGGAGCTCGTCGCCGGCGCCACCGTCCCGCACAAGATTCGCAACAATCTCACGGCGGCGTCGCAGTACATCGAGAATTTCAAGCACCGCAAGACGCTCACCTGCCTGATGGCGAAAGCCTTCGCGAGCGACAGCGCACCCAGCGCGTTCCATCAATGGATCGCCGAGCAGAACCAGTTGCCGCTCGTGGTTCATGCCTGGTATGACGATCTCCTTCTGAAGGCATTCGCAAATCGCGATGATTGGGGCCTTGTCCAGGGCGTCACCCAGAGCGAACATTTCGGCGACTGGGTGAACTGGTTCCGGCCCGACGGCTCCCTCGTGCCGACGAAGGAATTCATCCGCGACGGCTCCGGGGCCAAAGCTCCCGCCGAGGCGCCGCAGGAGGCGCTCTCGTGGCGAACGCTCGTCTATGAACCGCTCGGCGGCGTGAAGCCTGCGTCGAACTTCATCGTATCGGACTCCGATTATGTCGAGGTTCTGACGGAAATCGACATTCAGACTCCGATCCCGGACCTGGTTCAGGACATCCGCAAGGGTCGAAGCTTCTTCTTCATCGGCTGCCGATTCACGAACCAACTCGAACGCAGCTTCGCCCGGCAAATCATGAAGCGTTCCTCCGATGTCCATTGGGCGGTCATCGACGGCGAATTGACGAAGAATGAGGAGAAGTTTCTGCGCGAGCAGAACATCAAGCGGGTCGACGCGAGCCTCGCAGACTTCACGACCGCCCTCGTTGATTCGAACCTGGCCGCCGCGGCCGAATGAACCTTCGGAAGGACAAAGAATGATCGAAGACCTTCCGCAGGTTTTCAAATACCACGTCTTCACATGCTTCCAGCAGCGTCCGGCGGGACACCCGCGCGGAAGCTGCATGAGCGCCGGCGCCAAGCCGTTGTGGGACCGCCTGCAGGCGAAACTTACAGCCCAGCCGATGCCGGACGTCTCCGTCACCGCCACCGGCTGCCTCGGCTTTTGCCGCGCAGGCCCGCTCATGGTGGTCTATCCGCAGGGCGTCTGGTACGTGCCGCGCACGGAAGCGGACATCGATGAAATCATCCAGTCGCATTTCGTGGATGGAAAGCCGGTCGAGCGGCTCATCATCGTTCCGCAGCTCTGAAAGCCGCGCCATGAAAAAAAGCCGCCAGAGCGATCCGGCGGCATTCTTGTCTCTCGCTCGATGATCAGACAGGAACGTTGGAGGGCCGCCCCTCAGCATCCTTGAAGGGGAACAGTCCAGACTGGAAGCACTGCGTCATATGCTCGGCGCGCGCGACCGCGGCCGCCGCGAGCGGCTCGGGCATCGTCTCTTTCGCCGTCTCGACAAAGAGCGACAGCCAGCGCGAGAAATGCTGCGGCTCAAGCGGCAGGTTCACATGGACGCCAAAAGGCGTGCCCTGATAGCGCGTCGTGCCCAGCAAGGCATGCGACCAGAAATTCGCAACGACATCGAGATGCGGCTCGAGATCGGGTATCGCCCTGGCGAAAATCGGCCCCAGCAAGGGATCGGCGTCGCCCTTCTCATAGAAGCGCTTCACGCAGGCGCGGATCGCCGCCTCCGCAGCGTCAACGTCCACAGGCGCTTCCGTCACCATCGCTTCCATCTCCGCCTCCCGTTGAATCATCTGAAATTGAGCACGTTGAGCGGAATTGTCACCCCGCCAGCGCTGCGGCCAAGCATCGCGTCCACCTTCTTCCGCACAAACTCGATCTTCAGCGGCTTCGCCAGAAAACCGTTCGCGCCCGAGGCGACGCATTCCTTGCCATAATCGGCATTCGCAGACTCAATCACGATGAGAATCTTCGCCCGGGGCGCGGCTTCCTTGAGCCTGGCGAACAGCTCGAACCCCTCCGCCTTCGGCAAGCTTTCGGAAAGCAGGATGAGATCGGGAGGCTGGAGCCTGGACTTTTCAATGGCCGTCGCCGTGCTCGAAACCTCATGGGCCTCGAATTCATCGTGCAGCATGAACTGGAGAGCGGCCCGTATGATTTCGTTGTCGTCGACAACAAACACCCGCTTGTTCTCCAGCGCCTTCGCCATTTCCACGCCGATCTGCATGTCGCTTCCCCGTCTCGATTGCACTGACCGAATTTGAAGCAAGCGCTATGCCGCAACATCCTGTCGCGATTTACGGGAGACGCCGTCTGTCAGTTCGGTTGCGAACATCACTGTCGGCTTTGACACACGTGTTCGGCGCCCCGCCGAACCGTCTCTACATAACTGATTTACAAGCCTTCAAAACGCTTTTTGATCTTTGGCACGCCCTTTGCGCAACAGGGCTCGCAAGGCTTTTGGCCGCCGGTGCAATTGATCAAACGCGAATGCTTCGGTCGCCCGCGCCTCGTCGCAAAGTAACTCAATCCCGGCTGCGCGTGGCGCGCAACGGTCCGTGCAATGGTCCAATCAAGGAGAATGCAATGTCGCTTCGACAGATCGCTTTCTACGGCAAGGGTGGCATCGGTAAATCGACGACCTCCCAGAACACCCTCGCGGCGCTTGCCGAAATGGGCAAGAAGATACTCATCGTCGGCTGTGATCCCAAGGCCGACTCGACCCGCCTCATCCTTCACGCAAAGGCTCAGGACACCATCCTGTCGCTCGCCGCTGAAGCCGGCTCGGTTGAAGACCTCGAGCTCGAAGACGTGATGAAGGTCGGCTACAAGGACATCCGCTGCGTGGAGTCCGGCGGTCCGGAGCCTGGAGTTGGCTGCGCGGGCCGCGGCGTCATCACCTCGATCAACTTCCTCGAGGAAAACGGCGCTTACGATGGCGTCGACTACGTCTCCTACGACGTGCTCGGCGACGTGGTCTGCGGCGGCTTCGCCATGCCGATCCGCGAGAACAAGGCCCAAGAGATTTACATCGTCATGTCCGGCGAGATGATGGCCATGTATGCGGCCAACAACATCTCCAAGGGCATTTTGAAATACGCCAACTCCGGCGGCGTGCGCCTGGGCGGGCTCGTCTGCAACGAGCGCCAGACCGACAAGGAGCTCGAGCTTGCCGAGTCCCTCGCCGTTAAGCTCGGGTCCAAGCTCGTCTACTTCGTGCCGCGCGACAATATCGTTCAGCACGCCGAGCTGCGCCGCATGACCTGCATCGAGTATGCGCCGGATTCGGCTCAGTCCAACCACTACCGCGAACTCGCCAAGCGCGTCGACGCCAATGCCGGCAACGGAACGATCCCGTCGCCGATCACGATGGACGAGCTCGAAGACCTTCTCATGGAGCACGGCATCATGAAGGCCATCGACGAGTCGCAGGTCGGCAAGTCTGCGGCCGAACTCAACGTCGCCTGATCCACGCCAATCGCCCGGCTCCTCACGGAGCCGGGCCTACCACCAGCCATATGAAAGGGCTCCGTCATGAGTGTGGCGCAAGCTGAATCCATCGAAGACATCAAGGCCCGCAACAAGGAACTCATTCAAGAGGTCCTGAAGGTCTATCCGGAAAAGACGGCCAAGCGTCGCGCCAAGCACCTCGGCACGTTCGAAGACGGCAAGCCCGATTGCGGCGTCAAGTCGAACATCAAATCCATTCCCGGCGTGATGACCATTCGTGGTTGCGCTTACGCCGGCTCCAAGGGCGTCGTGTGGGGTCCGATCAAGGACATGATCCACATCTCCCACGGCCCCGTCGGCTGCGGCCAGTATTCCTGGGCCTCGCGCCGCAATTACTATATTGGCACGACCGGCATCGACACTTTCGGCACGATGCAATTCACCTCCGATTTCCAGGAGAAGGACATCGTGTTCGGCGGCGACAAGAAGCTCGCCAAGATCATGGACGAGATCGAGGTTCTCTTCCCGCTGAACAAGGGCATCACCGTTCAGTCCGAGTGCCCCATCGGCCTCATCGGCGACGACATCGAGGCCGTCTCCAAGGCGAAGTCCAAGGAGTATGGCGGCAAGACCATCGTTCCGGTCCGCTGTGAAGGTTTCCGCGGCGTCTCGCAGTCGCTCGGCCACCACATCGCAAATGACGCTGTGCGTGACTGGGTGTTCGACAAGCAGGAAGGCAAGCCGGCCCGCTTCGAACAGACGGCCTATGACGTCGCGATCATCGGCGACTACAACATTGGCGGGGACGCCTGGTCTTCGCGCATCCTGCTCGAGGAAATGGGCCTGCGCGTCGTGGCGCAGTGGTCCGGCGACGGCACGATCGCGGAACTCGAGGCGACGCCGAAGGCGAAGCTGAACGTCCTGCATTGCTACCGTTCGATGAACTACATCTCCCGCCACATGGAAGAGAAGTATGGAATTCCGTGGTGCGAGTACAACTTCTTTGGTCCCTCCAAGATCGAGGAGTCGCTGCGCAAGATCGCTTCGCACTTCGACGACAAGATCAAGGAAGGCGCCGAGCGCGTCATCGCGAAATACCGTCCGCTCATGGACGCCGTCATCGCGAAATACCGTCCGCGTCTCGAGGGCAAGAAGGTGATGCTCTTCGTCGGCGGCCTGCGTCCGCGCCATGTCATCGGCGCCTACGAAGACCTCGGCATGGAAGTCATCGGCACCGGCTACGAATTTGGCCACAACGACGACTATCAGCGCACGACCCACTATGTGAAGGACGGCACGCTGATCTACGACGACGTCACGGGCTACGAGTTCGAGAAGTTCGTCGAAAAGATCCAGCCGGATCTCGTCGGCTCGGGCATCAAGGAAAAATACGTCTTCCAGAAGATGGGCGTCCCTTTCCGCCAGATGCACAGCTGGGACTATTCAGGCCCCTACCACGGTTATGACGGCTTCGCGATCTTTGCGCGCGACATGGACATGGCGATCAATTCGCCAGTCTGGAAAATGGCCAAGGCGCCCTGGGCGGCCTGATCCCGCAACAACAGGGTCTCGCCTCCTCCCCGAGGCGAGACCGGCTAGCGGAAACGAGAGGAACTCCTATGCCACAGAATGCTGACAACGTTCTCGACCACCTGAATCTGTTCCGCCAGCCGGAATACAAGGAAATGTTCGAGAACAAGAAGAAGAACTTCGAGAATCCCATCGCGGACGACAAACTGGAAGCCGCCCGCGAATGGACGAAAACGGAAGAATACAAGGAAAAGAACTTTGCCCGCGAAGCTCTGACCGTCAACCCGGCCAAGGCCTGCCAACCGCTTGGCGCGGTCTTCGCGGCGGTCGGCTTCGAGAGCACGATCCCCTTCGTGCATGGCTCGCAAGGCTGCGTCGCCTATTATCGTTCGCACTTCTCGCGTCACTTCAAGGAGCCGACGTCCTGCGTCTCATCCTCCATGACCGAAGACGCGGCTGTGTTCGGCGGCCTCAACAATATGATCGACGGCCTCGCCAATACGTACAATATGTACAAGCCGAAGATGATCGCCGTCTCCACGACCTGCATGGCGGAAGTCATCGGCGACGATCTCAACGCCTTCATCAAGACCTCTAAGGAAAAGGGCTCGGTTCCGGCGGAATTCGACGTTCCCTTCGCGCACACCCCGGCCTTCGTCGGCAGCCACATCACCGGCTACGACAATGTCATCAAGGGCGTGCTGGAGCACTTTTGGGATGGCAAAGCCGGCACGGCGCCAAAGCTGGAGCGCACCCCCAATGAAAAGATCAACTTCCTCGGCGGCTTCGACGGCTACACTGTCGGAAACCTGCGCGAAGTGAAGCGCATCTTCGAGTCGATGGGCGTGGAATACACCATCATCGGCGACAACAGCGATGTATGGGACACGCCGACCGACGGCGAATTCCGCATGTATGACGGCGGCACCAAGCTTGAAGACGTGGCCGAGGCGCTCAACGCCAAGGCGACCATTTCGATGCAGGAATTCTGCACCGAGAAGACGCTGCCCTATATCGCGACGAAGGGTCAGGAAGTCGTCGCGCTCAATCATCCGGTCGGCATTGCGGCGACCGACAGGTTCCTGATGGAAATCTCCCGCATCACCGGCAAGCCGATCTCCGCCGAGCTCACAAAGGAGCGCGGTCGCCTTGTCGATGCGATCGCAGACTCTTCGGCGCATATCCACGGCAAGAAGTTCGCGATCTACGGCGATCCGGACCTCTGCTATGGCCTCGCCGCCTTCCTGCTGGAACTGGGCGCCGAGCCGGTCCATATCCTCGCGACCAACGGCGGCAAGGCCTGGGCGGAGAAGGTGCAGAAGCTGCTCGACTCCTCGCCCTTCGGGACGAACTGCCACGTCTATGCGGGCAAGGATCTTTGGCACATGCGCTCGCTGCTCTTCACGGAGCCGGTCGATTATCTCATCGGCAACACCTATGGGAAGTATCTCGACCGCGATACGGGCACGCCGCTCATCCGCATCGGCTTCCCGATCTTCGATCGTCACCACAAGCACCGCTATCCCGTGTGGGGCTACCAGGGCTCGATGAACGTCCTGGTCTGGATTCTCGACGCAATCTTCGAGGACATCGACCGCAACACCAATGTTGTGGCGAAGTCCGACTATTCCTTCGACATTATTCGCTAACCGCGACGATCCGCCGGGCCCTGCTGGCCCGGCGGATGCATATCACGCCCTGTGAGGTCAGCACCCGGAGGAATCGATGTCGACGTTGTCGGAAAAGGTACAAGACGTCTTCAACGAGCCGGGATGCGACAAGAACACGGGCAAGTCGGAAAAAGAACGCAAGAAGGGCTGCACCAAGCAACTCGCGCCCGGCGCCGCAGCCGGCGGCTGCGCTTTCGACGGCGCCAAGATCGCACTGCAACCCATTACCGACGTCGCCCATCTGGTCCACGGCCCGATCGCTTGCGAAGGGAATAGCTGGGACAATCGCGGCGCCAAGACCTCCGGCTCCTCACTTTACCGAACGGGTTTCACGACCGACATCAGCGAGAATGACGTCGTCTTCGGCGGCGAGAAGCGGCTCTTTCGGTCGATCAAGGAAATCATCGACAAATATGATCCCCCCGCCGTCTTCGTCTATCAGACCTGCGTTCCGGCGATGACGGGCGACGACATCGAGGCCGTCTGCAAGGCCGCCGCGGCGAAGTTCAACAAGCCGGTCATTCCGGTCATTTCCCCCGGCTTCGTGGGTCCGAAAAATCTCGGCAACAAGCTCGCCGGCGAAGCCATCCTCGACCACGTAATCGGCACGCAGGAGCCGGAGTTCACGACTCCCTACGACATCAACATCATCGGTGAATACAATCTCGCGGGCGAATTGTGGCAGGTGAAGCCGCTGCTCGACGAGCTCGGCATCCGCATCCTCGCCTGCATCTCGGGCGATGCAAAATATCACGAAGTCGCGTCCTCACATCGCGCTCGCGCGGCGATGATGGTCTGCTCCAAGGCGATGATCAATGTCGCCCGCAAGATGGAGGAGCGCTACGAAATCCCCTTCTTCGAGGGCTCTTTCTACGGGATCGGAGATATGAGCGACAGCTTGCGCGAGATTGCGCGGCTGCTCATCGAACGCGGCGCGGCGCCGGAGCTGATGGAACGCACTGAGGCGGTCATCGGGCGCGAGGAAGCCAGGGCCTGGGCGCGCATTGCGCCCTATAGGAAGCGTCTCATCGGCAAGCGCGTTCTGCTCATCACCGGCGGCGTGAAGAGCTGGTCCGTCGTCGCGGCGCTGCAGGAGGCGGGGCTGGAGATCGCCGGCACCAGCGTCAAGAAGTCGACCAAGGAAGACAAGGAAAAGATCAAGGAGCTGATGGGCCAGGACGCCCATATGATCGACGACATGACGCCGCGCGAAATGTACAAGATGCTTAAGGAGGCGCGCGCCGACATCATGCTCTCTGGCGGGCGTTCGCAGTTCATCGCGCTCAAGGCGAAAATGCCCTGGCTGGACATCAACCAGGAGCGCCACCACGCCTATGCCGGTTATGAAGGCATGGTCGAACTCGTCCACGAGATCGACAAGGCGCTCCATAATCCGGTTTGGGAGCAGGTGCGCCGCGCCGCGCCCTGGGAGGAAAAGAGCTGGGAGGAGCGCGCGGCGGAAGCGATTGCGACGGAAGCTGCGGCGCTGGCCGCCGATCCCGTCGCTGCTGAAGCTTCGCGACGAGACAAGCAGGTCTGCGCCTGCAACCTCATTTCCGTCGGCGCCATCGAGGACGCTATTCGCGACGGGGCCGACAATGTCGCCGCTGTCGGGAAAGCGACAGCGGCGGGCGCCGGCTGCGGGGGCTGTCAGGAACGCATCGCCGCGATCATCGAGGCGGCTTCCGCAACGCGCGCGGTCGCCGCGCCGCAAGCGGCGTGAGGCAGATCATGGCGCGCGTCATCAACTCCAGGAAGGCCTGCACGGTCAATCCGCTCAAGATGAGCCAGCCCATCGGCGGCGCGCTCGCCTTCATGGGCGTCTCCGGCTGCATGCCGGTTCTGCACGGATCGCAGGGCTGCACCTCCTTCGGCCTGGTGCTGTTCGTGCGCCATTTCCGCGAGGCGATCCCGCTTCAGACAACCGCGATGAATGAGGTGGCGACCATTCTCGGCGGGCTTGAGAATATCGAGCAGGCCATTCTCAATATTGTGAAGCGCGCCAATCCGCAGCTCATCGGCATCTGTTCGACCGGCGTGACCGAAACCAAGGGCGACGACGTCGAGGGCTATCTGCAACTCGTGCGCAAGCGTCACCCGGAGCTAGACGATCTGGGCATCGTCTATGTCTCGACGCCCGACTTCAAGGACGCCTTCCAGGATGGCTTCGCCAGAACCGTGACGAAGCTCATTCAGACTTTCGTCCCGGAAGACATTCCCTCGCGCCGCGCCCCGCAGCGGGTCAATGTTCTCGCCGGCTGCCATCTCACGCCGGGCGACATCGACGAATTGCGCGACGTCATCGAGGGCTTCGGACTGGAGCCGACGTTCCTGCCCGATCTGTCAGGTTCGCTCGACGGCCATATTCCGGAGGACTTCACGCCGACGACGCTCGGCGGCGTCACCAAGCAAGACATCGCGGCCATGGGCGGCGCCGCCTGGACGATCGCTATCGGGGAACAGATGCGCGGCGCCGCGAAGACGCTTGAGGCGCGCGCCGGCGTTCCCTTTGAGCTTTTTGATAGGCTGACAGGCCTTCAGCCCAACGACGACTTCGTCGGTTTTCTGGCACGCATCAACGGGCGCCCGGTTCCTCTAAAATTCCGTCGGCAGCGCGGCCAGCTCGTCGACGCCATGCTCGACGGCCACTTCCATTTCGGCGGCAAACGCATCGCCATCGGCGCCGAGCCGGACCTGCTGTTCGGAATCAGCCAGTGGTTGACGGAAATGGGCGCCGAGGTCGCCGCCGCCGTCACCACGACCGCCTCGCCCTTGCTGGAGAAGGTGATGACCGAGGAGGTCGTCGTCGGCGATCTCGAGGATTTGGAGACCCGCGCCGCGGGCTGTGATCTTATCATCACCCATTCCCACGGCCGGCAGGCGTCGGAACGTCTCGGCGTCCAGCTTTACCGGATGGGCTTGCCGATGTTCGACCGCCTCGGCGCGGCGCATGAGACGAGCATCGGCTACCGCGGCACGCGCGATCTCATCTTCAAGATCGGCAATTTGTTCATCGCACAGACACATGAGCCAACGCCGGACACGTGGCGCGGCGAAAGCGCCGCTCCTGGTACGCCGCTTGCGTCGGACCCGGACATTCCGCCCGCGCACTGACAAGAAGGAGGCGTCATGAAAGTCGCATTCGCCACTCAGGATCTCGAAAGGGTCGACGCCCACTTTGGCTGGGCGAAGAATATCGCCATCTACGACCTCACGCCGGAATCCTACAGTTTCATCGAGGCGGTGCAGTTCTCAGGCGATCTTCAGGAAGACGGCAATGAGGACAAGCTGCAGCCCAAGCTCGAAGCTCTGAAGGACTGCGCGATCCTTTATGTCGCGGCGATCGGCGGCTCGGGCGCGGCGCGCGTCGTCGCCCAGAACATCCATCCGATGAAAGTGCCGCAGCCGGAGAAAATCACTGACCTCCTCGAGAAATTGCAGGTGGTTTTGAAAGGGGCGCCGCCGCCTTGGCTGCGCAAGATCATGTCGAAGAACGGCGAGCGCACCTTCGACTTCGAGGAGGAGACCGAAAATGTCTGAAGCAGCCGTCGAACTGGAGCAAAGGCCGGAAGACAGTCTCTTCATTAAAGAGCTGATCAAGGTCTGGCGCGCCCAGGACACTCATGGCACCTGGGAGAGAAAGAGCGACGTCAGCCTGCTCGATCCCTACATCGTGACCAAGGAGCAGCGCCGCGAAATGCCGATTATCGGCGATCCCGACCCGGAGATTCTCTGGCGTCTGGAGCTCTTCTATAACGCGATCGGCCTCGCCATCGAGAAACGCACCGGCTGCATGGTCTCGCCGATGATGAAGATGAGTCACGAGGGCTTCGGCCGCATGATTCTGACGACTGGTCGGCTCATCGTCATCAACAAGCATCTGCGCGACGTGCATCGCTTCGGCTTCGAGTCGCTCGAGAAGCTCGCCAGGGAAGGCGAGAAATTCGTCGGCGCCGGCGTCGAGATGATCGAGAAATTCCCCGAAGTGGCCCGTTATTGATGGAGGCGCGAGATGAGCGGCGTCGATGAACTGAAGGCCGAGATCAAGAAGCTTTCGGCCAGGGCGATGAACATGAAGATGAACCTGCACGACCTCTCCGAGGAGCTGCCGGTGAACTGGACGACGATTCTCACCGTCGCGCAGGAGACATATGACGCCTATGCGGCGCTCGAGGCGGCGCGCAAGAAGCTCAAAGAGCTGGAGGCGGCGTGATGAGCGAGTTCAAGACGCGAGACGGCTCGCCCTATACGCCGCTCTATCTCACGGACATCGACGCCCAGACCTGCATCGGCTGCGGTCGTTGCTTCAAGGTCTGTCCGCAGAACGTCATGGCCCTCTATGGCGTCGATGACGAGGGACAAGTCCTCGGCATCGTCACCGACGACGACGACGACGATTTCGACGGCGATCTCAACCGCAAGATCATGAAGGTCGAGCACGCCGGGGCCTGCATCGGCTGCAACGCCTGCGCGCGAGTGTGTCCGAAGAATTGCCAGACCCACGTGCCCGCCGACCAGGTTGCGGCGTAACGGCGGATGACCATGCTCGCGCCCCCGCAGCATCAGGCGTCTGCGCGCACAGACAAGCCTGCCCGGCCGGAAGCCATCTATCGGGCAATCCGCGCCGAGCCGACGGAAATGGCGCTGGGGGAACCCTTTGCGGCGCATGTCATTGCTTGTATGCTGACCGTCGCGCTCGTCGAGTCTCAGGAGACAGGCGAGCCGATCGCGCTTTCGCTCGGGCTAGATCGTGACGCACTTTTGGCTTTGACGACCCAGTGGGCGCCGGCGGCGCGCCGTTTCCTTTTCATTGAAGACGAACCCCCGGAAGTTTCCCTCGACGAGGAAGAGGAGCAGCTTCACCAGCTCCTTGCCCGCTTCAGCGCCGACACGACGCAGCTTGGCGGCTGGATGGCGTCGATTGTCGCGCGCCGCGCCATGTCGCCTCGCCACCTCTGGCAGGATCTGGGGCTTCTAGATCGCAGCGAGCTGACGCGCCTCATGGTCGAATGGTTTCCGACGCTGGCCGTCACCAATGTCGACAATATGAAGTGGAAGAAATTCTTCTATCGCAAACTCTGCGAACTCGAAGGCTTTTCCCTATGCGCAGCGCCGAGCTGCCGCGAATGCGGAGACTTCGACAATTGCTTCGGCGATGAAGACGGCGCGAGCGTTCTGGCTCGCCTCTCCCGCCGCTGACTCCCGACCTAGAGCTCCTCCAATCGTCCGAAAAGGCCTTTGTCGGTTCTACGACATTGATGCTTTGCAGACACGTAGCGCAGGCAGAACCCCCGGATTTACAGTAGTTTTTGCACTGGCACATCGGTTGCTAATCCTGGCTTGAGACATCTCAACCAGGGAGCTGCCCAGATGATCGAGCTGACGAATAGCGCTGTGACTGCGGTTCGCACGGCGATCGCCGGAGCGGGTCAGGAAGTCGAGGGATTGCGCATCATGGTCGAGGCCGGCGGCTGCGCGGGCCTGAAATACATGATGGGCCTCGTCAATGAGGCGGACCCCAACGACCATGTGTTCAGCACCGATGGCGTGAAGGTCTTCGTCGAGGAGGCTTCGCTTTCCTACCTCGAAGGCACGAAGATCGATTTCGTGATCGGCCTGGAGGGCTCTGGTTTCACTTTCGACAATCCGCAAGCCAAATCGAGCTGCTCGTGCGGAAAATCGTTCGGCTGATCGCGAGGAGACGGCGATGTGGGATTATTCTGACAAGGTCAAGGACTACTTCTTCAACCCCAAGAACGCGGGCGCGCTCGGCGAGGCGAACGCCGTCGGCGAAGTGGGCGCGATCTCCTGCGGCGACGCGCTGAAGCTGATGCTGAAAGTCGACCCGGCGACGGAAGTGATCGAGGACGCGCGGTTCCAGACCTTCGGCTGCGGCTCCGCCATCGCCTCCTCCTCCGCGCTCACCGACATGATCATCGGCAAGACGCTGCAGGAAGCGATCACCATCACCAACCAGGACATTGCGGATTTCCTCGGCGGCCTGCCACCCGAGAAGATGCACTGTTCTGTAATGGGCTACGAGGCCCTTCAGGCGGCTATCGCGAATTTCCGGGGCGAAGAATGGCACGATGACCATGAGGAGGGCGCGCTGCTCTGCAAATGCTTCGGCGTCGACGAGGGCATGGTGGAACGCGCAATTCGTATGAACAAGCTGACGACGATCGAGCAGATCACCGACTACACCAAGGCCGGCGGCGGCTGCCTCACCTGCTTCGACAAGCTCGAAGAAGTGATCGCCAAGGTCAATGCGGACCTCGTGGCGGAAGGCGTTCTCGCCGCACATGAAGCCTATTCGATCGGCGCGGTTGACGCGGCCGACATCAAGGCCAAGGCCAAAGCCAAGAAAGAAGCCGAGAAGGAAGCGGCGCCGCCGACCTCTCCGCTGACGCCCGCTTCGCCGCTGCCGCCGCCCTCCGCCGGCATGACGAATCTGAAGAAGATGCGCCTCATCGAGGAAGCCATTGAAGAGATCCGTCCGTACCTCAAGAAGGATGGCGGCGACTGCGAACTCATCGACGTCGACGGCTCCAACGTGATGGTCAGCCTGACGGGCGCCTGCACGGGCTGCCAGATGGCCAGCGTCACCGTCTCCGGCATTCAGGAGCGGCTCATCGCCAAGCTCGGCGTGCCCGTCCGCGTCATCCCCGTCAAGGCCCACGCTCACTGAGGATATGGCCATGCGTCCTGTCTATCTCGACAATAATGCAACGACGCGGGTCGACCCCACGGTCGTCGAAGCCATGCTTCCCTTCTTCACGGAGCAATTCGGCAATCCCTCGTCCATCCACTCCTTCGGCGCGAGCGTCGGCCAGTCAGTGAAGAAGGCCCGTCAGCAGCTCCAGCAGTTGCTCGGCGCCGAGCATGATCACGAGATCATCTATACGGCGAGCGGAACGGAAAGCGACAACACCGCCATCCTCTCGGCGCTGGAAGCCATGCCCGGCCGCGACGAGATCATCACCAGCGCCGTGGAGCATCCGGCGGTTCTGGCGCTGTGCCAGCATCTCGAGAAAATCGGCCGCGCCAAGGTGCATTACATCGGAGTCGACTCTCTGGGCCGTCTCGATCTCGAAGCCTATCGCGCCGCGCTCACCGACAAGGTCGCCCTCGTTACGCTGATGTGGGCGAACAATGAAACCGGCACGATCTTTCCGATCGAGGCGCTCGCCGAACTCGCCAAGGAAGTCGGCGCACTCTTTCATACGGACGCTGTTCAGGCCGTTGGCAAGGTTCCGATCGTGCTGAAGGGCAGCGCCATAGACATGCTGTCGCTCTCCGGCCACAAGCTGCATGCGCCCAAGGGCATCGGCGCCCTTTACGTTAAGCGCGGCGCGCGCTTCAAGCCGCTGCTGCGCGGCGGCCATCAGGAGCGCGGACGGCGCGCTGGCACCGAGAATGCGCCTGGCATCATCGGCCTCGGCAAGGCGGCCGAACTCGCCATCGCCCATATGGCGGACGAGCAGACCCGCGTGAAGGAGCTGCGCAACCGGCTGGAGAGCGCCATCCTGCAGCGCGTGCCCAACTGCTTCGTCAATGGCGATCCGCGCGAGCGCCTGCCGAACACCACGAACATCGCATTCGAATATGTCGAAGGCGAAGCGATCCTGCTGCATCTCACGCGTCAGGGCATCGCGGCGTCGTCGGGCTCCGCCTGCACCTCGGGTTCGCTCGAGCCGTCACATGTGATGCGGGCCATGAATGTGCCGTTCACCGCGGCGCATGGCTCCATCCGCTTCTCGCTCTCGCGCGACAATGTGCCCGAGGACGTCGAACAGGTGATCGAGGCGCTGCCGAAGATCCTCGAGAACCTGCGGGAGCTCTCGCCCTTCTGGGCAGGCGTCAACAAGGGCCCTGCCGCATTCAAACCCGTCTACGCGTGAGCTGAGCCGTGAACGACCACCCCCGCATCTCGATCAACGACACGACGCTTCGCGATGGCGAGCAGGCCCCGCGCGTCGCCTTCACGGCGCGCGACAAGGTCGCCATCGCCAGAGCGCTCGCGGCGGCGGGGGTGGATGAAATCGAGGCCGGCACGCCCGCTATGGGGCGAGACGAGATCGACGCCATTGGCGGCGTCGTCGCCGAGGGCCTTCCCTGCCGCGTCATGGCGTGGTGCCGGCTCAACACGACTGACATCGACGCCGCGCTCTCCGCCGGCGTCTCGCATGTGAATATCTCGGCGCCCATGTCGCGGCTGCAAATTGGCGTGAAGCTTGGCGTCGATGTTTCCGTCGTAGCGGACCGCGTGCGCCGCATCGTTTCCTACGCCCGGGAACGCGGGCTGACCGTCGCGCTCGGCGGCGAAGACTCTTCGCGCGCCGATCCGCGCGACATCGGCGTCATTCTGCGCGCCGCCAGGCAAGCGGGCGCCTGGCGCTACCGCTTTGCCGACACGCTCGGCGTGCTCGACCCCTTCTCCGCTTATGAAGCCATCTCGAATGTTCGCGAGGAAACCGATCTGCCCATCGAGTTTCACGGCCATGACGATGTCGGCCTCGCGACCGCCAATACGCTCGCGGCGATCCGCGCCGGCGCGACCCACGCCTCCGTCACCGTGCTGGGGCTCGGCGAGCGCGCCGGCAATGCGCCGCTCGAGGAAATCGCCGTGGCGCTCGGCCATGTCGCGCGGGGCCGAGCGAATGTGCGAATCGACAAGCTGCATATGTTGTCGAAGCTCGTCGCCAAGGCTGCGCGACGCCGCATCGGCCGCGCCAAGGCGATCGTCGGCGCTGATGTGTTCACGCATGAATCCGGCATCCATGTCGCGGCGCTGCTGAAGGACGCCCGCACCTATCAAGGTATCGATCCGGCGCGTCTTGGCCGGCGTAACACGGTGGTGCTGGCGAAGCACTCCGGAATCGCAGCGCTCAAGAGCAAATGCGCGGAGCTAGGCTTCGACATCGACCGCGACATCGCCGACGCCCTTCTTGCACAGATCCGGCAGCGCGCGAATGAGAAGGCTGCGCCCATGACGCGCCGTGAATTGAAGGGTTTCTTCAAGAGCGCATGTGGAGGCGCGCCATGAGCGTCGTGACCTCTATCGCTCCTGTGCCGGCGGCGAGCGGCCACGGCCTTTTCGCCAAGCTGCGCGGCGACGTGTCCTGCGTCCTGCAACGTGATCCCGCCGCGCGCAATTCGCTCGAGGTCGCGCTGCTTTACCCTGGCGTTCACGCGCTTCTCATCTATCGCGTCGCGAACAGCCTCTGGCGTCGCGGATTCAAATTCCCCGCGCGCTTCCTTTCCTGGTTCGCGCGTCTCGTCACCAATATCGACATTCATCCCGGCGCGACGATCGGCGAGCGCCTGTTCATCGATCACGGCGCTGGCGTCGTCATCGGCGAAACGTCGATCATCCATAATGACGTCACGCTTTATCACGGGGTCACTCTTGGCGGTACGTCCTGGGCGCCGGGCAAGCGCCATCCGACGATCGAAAGCGGCGTTCTGGTCGGCGCCGGCGCCAAGATTCTCGGACCGATCACGGTCAGCGCGCGTGCGCGCATCGGCGCCAATTCGGTCGTGATCGAGGATGTTCCGCCGGAGATGACGGTGGTCGGCATCCCGGGCCGCATCGTGCGTGTCGAGCGCCGCCGTTCAGGCGCCGAAGGACGTATCGACCTCGAGCATCATCTCATTCCAGACCCCGTCGGCGACGCGATTTCGGTGCTTATCGATCGCATCGATTTCCTCGAAGCGAGGCTCGCCCATCTTCAGGCCCGCAAGAACGAAACGTCATCGAAGAGCTAAGAAGGAGACGAAGCCATGAGCGTATTCGACGAATTGCAGAAGCTTCACTCGGCTGAGGATTTCTTCGAAGCGCTGAGCGTCGATTACGATCCGGCGGTGGTGCGCGTCGCGCGTCTCCACATCCTGCGCCGCATGGCTGAATATCTGGCAAGGACGGATTTTGACGGCGTCCCCGATGGAGAGGTCCGTGCGGCGTGCAAGGAGACGCTGGCGAAGTCCTACGAGGACTTCGTCGCCTCTTCGCCCATCGCCGAACGCGTCTTCAAGGTCCACAAGGACGCAGTCAAGCCCAAGGAAGAGCCGGCCAAGCCCTTCGTGCCGTTGACAACACTGACCGGCTCGGCCGGCTGACCGAGGAAGAAAGACATGAAGATCCTCGTCTGCATCAAGCAGGTTCCCGACAGCGCACAGATCCGCGTGCATCCTGTGACGAACACGATCATGCGGCAGGGCGTGCCGACGATCATCAACCCTTACGACCTCTTCTCGCTTGAAGAAGCGCTGCGCCTGCGCGACAAATTCGGCGGCGAGGTGACGGTGCTGACCATGGGTCCGCCAATGGCCTCGGAGTCTCTGCGCAAGGCGCTCGCCATCGGCGCCGATCGCGCCGTTCTGCTAACGGATCGCTTCTTCGCGGGCTCCGATACGCTGGCGACGACCTATGCTCTGGCGCAGGCGATCCGCAAGATCGAGCAGACCTTCGGCAAGCAGGACATCGTCTTCACCGGCAAACAGACGATCGACGGCGACACGGCCCAGGTCGGCCCCGGCATCGCCAAGCGTCTCGGCCTGCTGCAGCTCACCTATATTTCGAAAATCGCAGAATGTGATCCCGACAAGGGCGAGGTGGTCGTCGAGCGCCGCGCCGAGGGCGGCGTGCAGGTGCTCAAGACCGCCATGCCCTGCCTCATCACCATGATCGAGGGCTCGAACGACGTGCGCCGCGGCGCGCTCGGCGACACGCTGCGCGCCGCGCGCGCGGAGATTGTCACCTGGAGCGCCAGGGACGCCGAGATCGAGGATCTCACCAAATGCGGCCTGAAGGGCTCGCCGACGATCGTGAAGAAGGTCTTCGCGCCGGCGCCGCGCTCCGAAAAAGCCGCCTTCATCGAGCCCGGCAAGAACGCCGCCGAGTCCGCGGATGCGCTGATCGCCGCAATCTTCACGCGCCACCCGGCGCTCGAAGCCGACATGACCAAACTCGCCTCCGGTCTTTGAAGGAGCAGAAAATGTCCGCCACCCCGCCGCCCCCCGCCCGCGCAAATGCGAAGAAAGAGCTGCCGGAGCATTTCCGCGACTACAAGCACGTCTGGGTCTTCATCGAGGCGGAACGCGGCGACGTGCACCCGGTCTCCTGGGAGCTTCTCGGCGAAGGCCGCAAGCTCGCCGACAAGCTCGGCGTCGAACTCGCAAGCGTAGTGCTCGGCGAACCGGGCGAGGCGACGAAAGCCGCCGCCGCGGAATCCTTCAGCTACGGCGCCGACGTCGCCTATCTCGTCGAGCATCCGGCTTTGGCGGATTACCGCAACGAGTCCTACGCCAAGGCGGTGACGCAGCTCGTCAACACGCACAAGCCGGAAATCCTGCTGCTTGGCGCGACGAATCTCGGCCGTGATCTCGCGGGCTCCGTGGCGACGACTCTGCTGACGGGCCTCACCGCCGACTGCACCGAACTCGCGGTTGACGCGGACGGCTCGCTCGCCGCGACGCGCCCGACCTTCGGCGGTTCGCTGCTCTGCACGATCTATACGCTGAACTACCGTCCGCAGATGGCGACGATCCGCCCGCGCGTCATGGCGATGCCGGCGCGCGACGCCGATCGCACCGGCCGCATCGTGCCCTTCACGCCAGATCTCGCTGAAGACGAGATCATCACCAAGCTCCTGCGCTTCGTGCCCGACCGTGACTCCAACAAGAGCAATCTCGCCTTCGCCGACGTCGTCGTCGCGGGCGGCATGGGTCTGCAGAGCGCGGAAAACTTCCAGCTCGTGAAGAATCTCGCCTCGGTGCTGGGGGCTGAATTCGGTTGCTCGCGGCCGCTGGTGCAGAAGGGCTGGATCTCGTCGGATCGGCAGATCGGACAGACAGGCAAGACGATCCGGCCGAAGCTCTACATCGCCGCCGGCATTTCCGGCGCGATTCAGCATCGCGTCGGCGTCGAGGGCGCCGATTGCATCGTCGCGATCAACACCGACAAGAATGCGCCGATCTTCGATTTCGCGCATGTCGGGATCGTGACGGACGCCATCCGGCTGCTGCCGGCGCTCACCGAAGCCTTCCGGCAAAGATTGTCCCCGCATCAGCGCGACAGGCTCGCAGGGTGACAGAACAATTTGAAAACATCGCCTGGCGTGGCGCCGGCGAATGCAGATGGAGACAGCCATGATCGAAGAAAGGTTCGACGCGATCGTGATCGGCGCCGGAATGGCCGGCAACGCCGCGGCGCACACCATGGCGTCCCGCGGACTGAAGGTCCTGCAGATCGAGCGCGGCGAATATCCGGGCTCGAAGAACGTACAGGGCGCGATCCTCTACGCCGACATGGTCGAGAAGATCATCCCAAACTTCCGCGAGGAGGCGCCGCTGGAGCGCCATCTCGTCGAGCAACGCTTCTGGATGATGGGCGAGCGCTCGCACACCGGCCTGCAATATCGCAACGACGACTTCAACGAAGAGAAGCCGAACCGCTACACGATCATCCGCTCGCAGTTCGACCGCTGGTTCTCGAGGGAAGTGCAGGCGCAGGGCGCGCTCGTCATCTGCGAGACGACGGTGACCGAACTTGTCAGCGACGCCTATGGCAAGGTGATCGGCGTGCGGACCGACCGCGCTGGCGGCACGATCTTCGCAGATGTCGTCGTGCTCTGCGAGGGGGTCAACGGCCTGCTCGGGACGCGCGCGCGCCTGCGCGAGGCGCCCAAACCTGAGCATGTCGCGCTGGCGGTGAAGGAAATGCACTTCCTGCCGCGAGAGACGCTCGACGCGCGCTTCAATCTCCACGGCGACGAGGGCGTCGTGATCGAGGCCGCGGGCGTCATCTCCAAGGGCATGACGGGCATGGGCTTCGTCTACACCAACAAGGAGAGCGTCTCCGTCGGCATGGGTTGTCTGGTTTCCGACTTCGCGGCGAACAATGACACGCCCAACGGTCTGCTGGAGGCTTTCAAGAACCATCCGTCGATCAAACCGCTGCTCGAAGGCTCGGAAGTGAAGGAATACGCCGCGCATCTCATACCCGAGGGCGGATACAAGACAATTCCGGAGCTTTTCGGCGACGGTTGGTTGGTTTGCGGCGACGCTGCGCAACTCAACAACGCCATCCACCGCGAGGGCTCGAACCTCGCGCTGACATCGGGCCGTCTCGCGGGAGAAGCCATCTTCCAGATCAAATCCCGCAAGGACGCCATGTCGAAGCAAAACCTCGCACTTTACAAGAAGCTGCTCGACGATAGCTTCGTGATGAAGGACTTGAAGAAATACAAGGATATGCCGGCGCTTCTGCACGCCAATTCCCAAAACTACTTCCTGGCCTATCCGCAACTCGTCTCCAAGGCGATGGAGAACTTTCTGCGCGTCGACGGCACGCCGAAGCTCGACAAGGAGAAGGCCACCATCGCGAGCTTCGTCAAGGAGCGTAGTTGGACGGGCCTCTTTGGCGACGCCTGGAGACTGGCGCGCGCGTGGAGATGAGTTGGCGCTGATTTTGCGTAGGTGAGGAAAGACAATGTAGCGACAGGAGAAATCCCATGTCCTTGGCCGTCCGAGTCGAAGAGAAGCTCTACCAGAACCGTTATCTTGTCGACGCCGGCAAGCCGCATATCGCCATTCGCCCGCATGAGAAGCCTTCGGCCAATCTGCTCGCGATGACCCGCATCTGCCCGGCGGGCTGCTATGCGGAAACAAGCTCGGGACAGGTCGAGATCACGCCGGACGGCTGTCTCGAATGCGGAACATGCCGCGTCCTCTGCGAAGCGTCCGGCGACATCACCTGGGATTACCCGCGCGGCGGATTCGGGGTTCTGTTCAAGTTCGGATGAGGCAAGATGAGGGGGTCGGCGCTCGAGCCGCCGCTTCGTTGATCGATCTTCAGGCGAGCTTGTCGCCGAGCAGGAACTCCATCGCGCGGTCGAGACGGATGTGCGGCAGCGGAAGCGGCTCCTGATCCTTGCCGATCCTGGCGATTGGCGGCCGGAACTTGAGGAAGCGGAAATCCGCTTCCGCGTCGTCGAGCGCCAAAGCATCGCCGCGAATGACCATGCCGGGATCCTGCGGCAATTCCCCGGGAAAGATGGCGCCCTCGGAAATGCCGTCGAAAACATCGTCTCCAATGCGCTCGCCCTTGATCGGCGTGCCGACGATCGCGGAAAGCCGCTCGCCTTCGTGCCGCACGGTCGCTTCCCGCGTCGCACGCACGGCGGCGAGCGCGATGACGTCGATCGTCGCGCCCACCCCTTCCGCGCGCGCAATGGCGCGGCTGGTGAGATGGCGCAGGATCGCCTCCAGACGGTCGTGGCTCGTATGATGAAGATGATCCGCCTTCGTGGCCGCAAAGAGGATGCGGTCGATCTTCGGGCGGAACATCTGGGAAATGAGATTGGTGCGGCCGGTTCGGAAAGCGGTCAGAACGTCGGTGAGCGCCGCCTCGAGATCGCGCACCGCGGCCGGGCCGGAGTTCAGCGCGGTCAACGCGTCGACCAGAACGATCTGGCGGTCGAGGCGCGAGAAGTGATCGCGAAAGAACGGCTTCACGACATGCGCTTTGTATGCTTCGTAGCGCCGCTCCATCTCGCGCCCAAGGCTCCTGTAGGGCAGTTCCTCCCCCTCCTCGACGGGCAGCGGCGCGAAAGTGAGCAACGGAGAGCCTTCGAGATCGCCCGGCATGAGAAAGCGGCCGGGTGGCAATGTGGAAAGCGCGAAACGCTCCGTCTTCGCTGCGCGGAGATAGGCCGTGAAGAGCCTTGCGAGCTTCTGGGCCGTGGCCTCCGAGTAGCGGCCCTTTGGATCGGCCTCGGCGGTCGCGCGCCGCCACTCCGCGGCGATCGGCGCGCGCGCGGCGGCGCTCGCGGCTTCGAGCGTCTCATGCGACCATTGGGCGTAGGATTTTCCGAGCAGCGGCAAGTCGAGCAGCCATTCTCCGGGATAATCCACGATGTCGATGTCGAGCCGCGCCGTTTCCTGGCCGACGTGCCGCAGCGAGAACGCCTTGGATTTGAACTCCAGGGAAACGCGCAGTTCGGAGATGCGGCGCGTCGATTGCGGCCAATGCCGATCGGCCCCGCTGGTCAGCGCCTCCAGATGCTCCTCATAGGAGAAGCGCGGCACGTTGAAGTCCGGCTGCGGATCGAGATGGGCGGCGACGATCCGGCCCTCAGCCAGCGCGCGAAACACCGGCAAATGCGCCTTGCGGCCCGCGACAAGCGCCCGGGTGAGATGATGCACAAGCGAAGTGATGAAGACGGTCTTGCCGGCGCGTGACAGGCCCGTCACCCCAAGCCGCAGTCGGGCTCCCGCCATAAAGTCGGCGAGACTTTCAGCCGCGACCCGCGTTTCGAACCAGATATCTGAAAGTTGGGACGACACAGCGGCTCCGGATCTCGACGAGACATGAACTCATCTAATCCAAGAGCCGCCCTTTTGGGAGTGCGAATGGTTATGCGACGTAGAGGTAAATCCTCAGCGCTTGGACATCGGCACATAATCGCGCTTCTTTTCGCCAGTGTAGAGCTGGCGCGGGCGGCCGATCTTCGAGCCCGTGTCCTCGATCATTTCCTTCCACTGGGCGATCCAGCCCACCGTGCGCGCCACGGCGAAGAGCACGGTGAACATGGCGACGGGGAAGTTCATCGCCTTGAGCGTGATGCCCGAGTAGAAGTCGATGTTCGGATAGAGCTTCTTTTCGATGAAATATTCGTCAGAGAGGGCGATCCGCTCAAGCTCCAGCGCGACGTCGAGGAGATCGTCCTTCACGCCAAGTTCGTTCAGAACCTCGCGGGTTGTGCGCTGCATGATCTTGGCGCGCGGATCGTAGTTCTTGTAGACGCGGTGGCCGAAGCCCATCAGGCGGAACGGATCGTTCTTGTCCTTGGCGCGGGCGATGAACTGCGGAATGCGATCGGGCGTGCCGATTTCGGCGAGCATCTTCAGCACGGCCTCATTGGCGCCGCCATGCGCCGGCCCCCAGAGCGAAGCGATGCCCGCCGCGATGCAGGCGAAGGGATTGGCGCCCGACGAACCCGACAGACGCACCGTCGAGGTCGAGGCGTTCTGCTCATGGTCTGCATGCAGGATGAAGATGCGGTCCAGCGCGCGGGAGAGCACCGGATTGACCTTGTATTCCTCGCAGGGCACGGCGAAGCACATGCGCAGGAAGTTGGAGGTGTAGTCGAGGTCGTTCTTCGGATAAACGAAGGGCTGGCCCACCGAATATTTGTAGGCCATCGCCGCCAGCGTGGGGATTTTCGCGATCATGCGCGTCGAGGCGACCATGCGCTCGACGGGGTCAACGATATTGGTCGAGTCGTGATAGAAGGCCGAGAGCGCGCCCACCGACGCGACCATGACAGCCATCGGATGCGCGTCGCGGCGGAAGCCCTG
>PERY01000012.1 GCA_002929055.1 Methylocystis sp.
GTCGCCGTTCCGGCCTTGGTCAGGCGCTCGGCGAGTTCGTCGTTGTTGGAAAAGAGGCCGCCATATTCCTGGCCGAGCGCAACGAGGATCGCGCCCGTGAGCGTCGCGAGATCGACAATCGCGGCGGGCTTGTGCTTCTCGATGACATAGGTGAGCGCGTCGGCGAGCACGAGCCGGCCTTCCGCATCGGTGTTGATGACCTCGATGGTCTGGCCGGACATGGATTTCACAATGTCGCCGGGGCGCTGGGCCTTGCCGTCCGGCATGTTCTCTACGAGGCCGAGGATGCCGACGACATTGGCCTTCGCCTTGCGCGCGGCGACGGCGTAGAGCGCGCCGGTGACGGCCGCGGCTCCGCCCATGTCGCCCTTCATGTCCTCCATGCCGGCGGCGGGCTTGATCGAGATGCCGCCGGTGTCGAAGACGACGCCCTTGCCGACGAAGGCGATGGGCGCCGCGCCCTCAGCGCCGCCGTTCCAGCGCAGCACCACGAGACGGCTCTCATTCTCCGACCCCTGCCCGACGCCCAGCAGCGCGCGCATGCCGAGCTCCGACATCGCCTTCTCGTCGAGGATTTCGACCTCGACGCCGAGCTTCATCAATTCGGAGGCGCGGCGGGCGAATTCCGCCGGCGACAGGACGTTGGCCGGCTCGTTGACCAGCGTGCGGGCGAGAACGACGGCCTCGGCCGTGTGCGAGGCCTCGGCGACGAGGGCCTTGGCGCTCTCGGCGTCCGAAACGCCGATCTGGACCTCGATCGGGCCATCCTTGTCGGCGTCGTCCTTCTTCTTGGTCTTGTACTGATCGAACTTATAGGCCCGCAGCCAGCCCCCGAGCGCGAACTGGGCGGCGGCGGCCGCCGGTTCCGCCGGGGCGTCCGGCAGGTCGAACAGGACCACCGCCGAGGCTCCCTGCCCCAGCTTGGCCGCCGTCTGGCCGCCAAGCGACAGAAAATCCTCAAACTTCGCCGGCTTGTCGCTGTCGTCCGACCCGGCCGCGCCGACGCCGACGACGAGCAGGCGACTCGCAGGGACGCCCACAGGCGCGAGAATCTCCAGCGAGGAGCCGGACTTGCCCTTGAACCTGGCCGCGGCGGCGGCGCGGTCGATCTGCGCCTTCGCGTCCTTCAGCAGCGCCGCGGCGCGCTCGGCCAAGGCAAGTTCAGTCCCCGCAAAAACAACGAGATTGCGCGGGCGGCCGGCGTCCTCCGGCGCGCGCAGCGCCGCCTCGGCCTCGTCGAAGGAGAGAACCTCGAATTTCGCGTTCAGAGTCATAATGGCCTCGCTGGAGGGTCGCGCCAACAGGTCGCGGCCGCGCTATGGGATGTTGGGCGCGCAATATCCCGGCCAGGAGCGCTGGTCAAATGCCGCCCCCAAAACGCCGTGATCCAACCTAAAAATAGGGACGTTGCGGAAAAGCAACGCTCGGAAAATGAATGCGTTGGGCGCGACCTGCGACGGCCAGCGCCGCTTGCCTGGGCGCCCCGGAGCGTCTAGCCATCGCTGGGAGCCCCTCGGGCGTAACGCATTTTTAAGGAAGGGTGTCCCGAGACCTATGGCGACGATGACGCAAAGCTGCGCTGCGACCCCGCCGGCCGCGGCTTGCGCCGGGAAGCGCCCATGATCGGCGTTACGATCACCCGCTATTTCGCATGGCGCTTCATGCGCACCATACTGGCGATTTTCTTCACGATTTTCTGCCTGATGTTCGTCGTCGTCTTCGTCGAGATGCTGCGGCGCGCGAGCGACAACCCGCAGGCCGGGGCCGGAACCGTGGCCCTGATGACCGCGATGAAAGTGCCCGCCGCCGCCGAGATGATTCTGCCCTTCGCGGTGCTCTTCGGCTCCATGGCGACCTTCGTCGACCTCACCCGCAAGCTGGAGTTGATCGTCGCCCGCGCCGCCGGGATGTCGGTCTGGCAGTTCATCGCGCCGCCGGTGCTCACGGCGCTGCTGATCGGCGTCGTCTCGGTCGCCGTCTACAACCCGCTCTCGGCCGTGCTCAAGCAGCGCTCCGATCAGATGGAGCTGGAGCTCTTCGGCGTGCCGGGCAGCATACGGATCGACCACGGCGTCTGGCTGCGCCAGCATGGCGTGGACGGGCTCGCTGTCATCCACGCGATGGGGACCGCCAACAACGGCGTCGACCTCAGCGGCGTTAGCGTCAATATCTATTCCAAGGACGGCGGCTTCGTGGAGCGCGTCGAGGCCGCCAAGGCGCATCTGGAGCCCGGCGTGTGGGTTCTCGCGGGCGCCACCGTCAGCGCGCCGGGCGAGGCCGCGCGGGTCGTAAGTTCGTATATGCTCGCGACCGACCTCACCCCGGAGCAGGCCGCCGCCGCCACCACCCCGCCGCAGGGGACGCCCTTCTGGAATCTGCGCGAGATGGGCGACCGCACGGCCGAGGCCGGTCTCGACGCCACCGGCTACAGGTTGCAATTCCAGACGCTTTTGGCGCGCCCGCTATTTCTGGTCGCCATGGTTCTGGTCGCCGCTAGCTTTTCATTAAGGTTCTTTCGATTTGGCGGCGTGGCCAAAACCCTTTCCGGTGGCGTGGTGGCAGGCTTCGTGCTTTACGTATTAACCAAAGTTCTTTCCGATCTCGGCGGCGCTGGAATGATCAGTCCTCTTGTCGCTGCATGGTCGCCTGCGCTTGTCGGGAGCATGTTGGGCACGCTCACTCTGCTTTATTCGGAGGACGGCTGATGAGTCGTCGTCGCCTCCCTCTTTTCGCCGCCCTGCTCGCCAGCGCCTCCGCATTCGCGGCAACTGCGTTGCTGTCGTCGCCGGCCGCCGCCGCGCCGAAGGACGCTGGCGCGCGCATGGTCGTCGAAGCCAAGGAGATGGTCTACGACGAGAAGAAGAACAGCGTGACCGCGCGCGGTCAGGTGCAGATCTTCTACAAGGGCCGCCTGCTCGAGGCCGACCGCGTCGTCTACGACCGCAACACCTCGCGCGTCTTCGCCGAAGGCAACGCCAAGCTCACCGAGACCAACGGCACGATCGCGCGCGCCGAGCGTTTCGATCTCACCGACGACTTCAAGCAGGGCTTCATCGAGAGCCTGCAGGTCGATTCGGCCGACAACACGCATTTCAGCTCGCCGCGCGCCGAACGCGCCGACGACATCACGACCTTCCTCATGGGCTCCTACACCGCCTGCGAGGCCTGCAAGGACGATCTGTCGAAGCCGCGCACCTGGCAGCTCAAGGCCAAGCGTATCATCCACGACAACGCCGAGAAGATGATCTATTACGAGGACGCCTCGTTCGAGCTTCTCGGCCAGCCGATCGCCTATGTCCCCTTCTGGTCCTCCGCGGACCCGTCGGTGAAGCGCAAGTCGGGTTTCCTCACGCCGGTCTTCACGTTCCGCTCGCAACTCGGCGCGGGTTTCGGCGTTCCCTATTTCTGGGCGATCTCGCCGGACGCCGATCTGACGATCACGCCGACCGTCTTCACCCGTCAGGGGCCATATCTCACGGGCGAATTTCGCAAACGATTCGAGAACGGCGCCTTATCCATCCAGGCGGAAGGCACGCATGTCGGAGACCCCGGCGCCTTCGCGCCGGCGCCGCTCGGCGCCCGCGACAAGGAGTGGCGCGGCGCGGTGCACACACAGGGCGAGTTCTCGCTCAACGACCGCTGGCGCGCGGGGTGGGACATCGCCGCCCTCTCCGACCGCTTCTTCCTGCAGGACTACAAACAGTTCAACTTCCTCCTGCAGAACTATTATTTCCGCGAGTCGTCCTCGACGATCTATCTGCAGGGCCAGGGTCCGCGCAGTTTCTTCGACATGCGCGGCTACTACTTCCAGGTGCTGTCGCCCAACGACGTGCAGGCCCAGCAGCCGATCGTGCATCCGGTCACCGATTATAATCGCGTCTTCGACATCGATCCCGCGAAGACCGCCGGCATTGGCGGCCAGGTCGAAGTCGACGCCAACGTCACGAGCACCTCGGCGGACGTCGCAAATTACGAGTCGATCAATCCGCGCACGCTCGACAGCGTCTATGGCCTCTACAACGTCTGCTCGCTCTATGCGCGCGCCAACGATCCCTCGAAGAGCAACTGTCTCTTGCGTGGCATTGGCGGCGCATATCAACATGCGACCGCCAGCGCCAACTGGAAGCGCAAGATCATCGATCCGATCGGCGGCGTCTGGACGCCTTTCGCCTTCGCGCGCTTCGTCGGCAGCTATCTCGACTACGACCGCGAAGGCCGCTTCCCGATCTACAACCAGTTCTGGCAGCCGATCCCCAACGCGAACCAGGGCCAGTTCCTCGATGGGCTGGACCAGCGCTTCCGTGGTCAGGCGACGCCGGGCTTCGGCGCCGAGTGGCGCTACCCGATTCTCGCCCGCGCGCCATTCGGCAACATCATCGTCGAGCCGATTGCACAGATCGTCGCGCGCCCGAACCAGACGTCGATCCCTTCGCTCGTCAACATGGACGCGCAGAGCCTAGTCTTCGACGATGCGAATCTTTTCGAATGGAGCAAATTCTCCGGCTACGACCGCTTCGAGACCGGCACGCGCGTGAACTACGGCGGCCAGGCGACGATGACGCTTGCGGGCGGCGGCTACGTCAACGCGATGGTGGGCCAATCATCGCAGATCGCCGGCGCGAACTCCTACTCCACGGCCGACGCCGCGAACGTCGGCCTGAACTCCGGCCTGAATTCGCGCGTCTCGGACATCGTGGGCCGGTTCGCCTTCGCGCCGAACCCCTATCTGAGCTTCATCGCCAAGGGCCGCTTCGACAAGACCGACCTCAACGCAAAGCGCATCGATCTCTTCGGGACTCTCAACCTCGATCCGATCACGCTGCAGCTGCAATATGCGAACTACGCCTCGCAGCCAGCGATAGGCTTCGACATCCGCCGTCAGGGCCTTTCCGCCACCGGGCGCTACGACATCACGAAAAACTACTTCCTGAACGGCACGGTCACCTTCGACATGAGCCGTTACCTCTACAACAGCCTGACGCAGCAGCCGGCGCTCTATACGAACCTCACCGGCATCAATCTCATCGGCACGGCGCCGCTGTTCTCGGTCGCGGCGCTCGGCGCGGGCGTCGGCTATCACGATGAGTGCACGACGCTGTCCCTCAACTATTCCGAAATTTACCAACCGCAGTCCTATACGGGGCTGCCGGCGCGCAACCAGTCCGTCATGGTGAGCCTGAGCTTCCGCACGCTCGGGGAGGCCCGCTTCAATTACGGCCTCGGCTCGGCGCTGGTGAACGACGGCGTGCGCAACGCAGGGGCGACGAGCACGTTGCGCTGAACGAGGAGCGCTGTCCGGCTCGCAATGACAGGCGCAGTCGCGTCTGTTAAAAGCCCTTCCAAAGCTGACGTTGACGCATGAAGGAGAGAAGAATGCGCCTCCCCCTGACCCTGGCCGCCGCCTCGCGCCACGCCTATGCGCTCGCGGCCGCCGTCGGCTGCGTCGCGATGATCGCCGCCACGCCATCTCAGGCCACCGACGCTTTCTCGCCCCAGCAGAAAACAGGCATCGAGAAGATCATTCACGACTATCTGGTCGCCAACCCCGAAGTGATCCGTGAGGCAATCGACGAACTGGAGAAGCGCCAGAAGGCGCAGGAGCTCGCGTCGCGCGAAAAGGTCGTCAACGAACAGGGCGAGAAAATTATCCATTCGGCCAACCAGGCCGTGGTCGGAAACCCTGACGGCGACGTCACCCTCGTCGAATTTTTCGACTACAACTGCGGCTACTGCAAGCAGTCCCTTGCGTCCATCGCCAAACTCATCGAGGGCGACCCCAAGCTGCGCGTGGTGCTGAAGGATTTCCCGATTTTGGGAACGGATTCGGTCGAGACCGCTCAGATCGCCACCGCCGCCCGCATGCAGCTCAACCCTGCGAAGTTCTGGGAATTCCACAAGAAGCTTCTCTCGACGCGCGGTCATATCGGAAAGACGCAGGCGCTTGCCGCGGCCAGGGAAGTCGGCGCGGACATGGATCGTCTGGAGAAGGACGCCGCCGGCGCCGAAACGCAGGCGGCGCTCAAGGAAGTCGCCACCCTTGCAGACCAGCTCAAATTCGACGGCACACCCTCCTGGGTCATCGGCAAGGAGGCGATCGTCGGCGGGGTTCCCCTGGCTCAGCTCAAGGCGAAGATCGACAATATGCGCAAGTGCGGCAAGGCCGCCTGCTAAGAGCCGCAACTGTGGGAAAAAACGCCAGAATGTGATCCCCTCTCAGCCTGCCAGGGGAGCCCCCGGCGGGCTTCCTTTGCGGCTGCAATACGGCTAAGAGTGAACGCGCGCTGCGGCGCTGGGATGTTTGGATACATTCGGGACCGAAATGCCTGTCGTTCACGTGCTCAACGGTCCCAACCTCAACCTCCTGGGCAAGCGGGAGCCGGCCGTCTACGGAACGGCGACTCTCGACGACATTCGCGCGAAGCTCGAGGAGCGTTGCAAGACGCGCGGCGTATCGCTCGTCTTCAGGCAGTCCAACAGCGAGGGCGATCTCGTCACCTGGATTCAGGAGGCGGGCGAGGCGGGCGCGCCGGTCATCCTCAACGCCGGAGCCTACACCCACACCTCGATCGCGCTCCATGACGCGATCAAGGGGTCAAACGCGAAAGTGATCGAAGTGCACCTCTCCAACGTTCATGCGCGGGAGAGCTTTCGTCACCATTCCTACATCTCTCCGGCGGCGCGGGGAGTGATCCTGGGCTTCGGCCCGCAGTCGTATTTCCTGGCCCTCGAGGCCGTTCTCGAAAACATCTGAGAAAGACCTGAGACAAGCAATGGCGCGCAAAGCACAAACGCCTCCGAAACCACCGGCCCGCCCCGCGGCCGCCGCCGCCGTTCCGGCGATCGACCCCGCGCTTTTGCGCACCATCGCCGAGCTCGTCGCCGAGAGCGACCTGACCGAGTTCGAGGTCCAGAAAGGCGACCTGCGCATCCGCGCCGCGCGCACCCCGGCTCCGCCGCCCCCGCCAGCCATGGTCAACATCGCCGCGCCGCCGCCGGCCGTCGCTCAAGCCTACGCGCCTTCCCCCGCGCCCGCGCCGGCCCATGCCGCGCCCAAGGTCGCGGCCCCTCCTCCCGTCGTCGAGGACGAGTCCTACGCGGATCATCCTGGCGCGGTGAAGTCGCCCATGGTCGGCACCGCCTATCTGCGTCCCAACCCCGACGCCAAGCCCTTCGTCGAAATCGGCGCGCGCGTTTCCGCCGGCGACAAGCTGCTGCTCATCGAGGCGATGAAGACCTTCAACGACATCGTTGCGCCGAAGTCCGGCGTATTGACCGTCTTTCTCGTCGAGGACGGCCAACCGGTCGAATATGGCGAACCTCTCCTCGTGATCGAATAGGTTCGGGAATGTTCGACAAGATTCTCATCGCCAACCGCGGCGAAATCGCGCTCCGCATCCTTCGGGCCGCGAAGGAGCTCGGCATCGCGACCGTCGCCGTGCACTCGACCGCCGACGCCGACGCGATGCACGTCAAGCTCGCGGACGAGTCGGTGTGCATCGGCCCGCCGGCGGCGCGCGACTCCTATCTCAACATCCCTTCGCTGCTTTCCGCCTGCGAGATCACGGGCGCCGACGCTGTGCATCCGGGCTACGGCTTTCTCTCGGAGAACGCCCGCTTCGCGGAAATTCTCGAAGAGCACAACATCACCTTCATCGGCCCGAAGTCGGAGCACATCCGGCTGATGGGCGACAAGATCGAAGCGAAGGCGACCGCCAAGAAACTCGGAATTCCCTGCGTGCCGGGCTCGGAAGGGTCGGTGCTCTCCGAGAAGGAAGCGCTGAAGGTCGCACAGAAGATCGGCTTCCCCGTGCTGGTGAAGGCGGCTTCAGGCGGCGGCGGGCGCGGCATGAAAGTCGCGCGCGACGCGCATGATCTCGGCGTCGCCGTGGCGACGGCGCGCACGGAGGCCAAGGCCGCTTTCGGCGACGACACGGTCTATATCGAAAAATATCTCGAGAAGCCGCGTCACATCGAAGTGCAGATTTTCGGCGACGGCAAGGGCGAAGCTGTGCATCTTGGCGAGCGCGACTGCTCCCTGCAGCGCCGACACCAGAAGGTGTTCGAGGAAAGCCCCTCGCCAGCGCTGAACGACACGCAGCGCCGTGAGATCGGCGAGACCTGCGCCAAGGCGATGCGCGAACTGCAATATTCGGGCGCCGGCACAATCGAGTTCCTCTATGAGAACGGCGAGTTCTATTTCATCGAGATGAACACCCGCATCCAGGTCGAGCATCCGGTGACGGAGTCGATCACGGGCGTGGATCTCGTCTGCGAACAGATCAGGGTGGCCGCGGGTTCGCCTCTGTCGATGAAGCAGGAAGACATTCAGTTCTACGGCCACGCGATCGAGTGCCGCGTGAACGCCGAGCACCATTCGACCTTCCGCCCCTCGCCCGGCCGCATCGCCTACTATCATCCGCCGGGCGGCGTCGGCGTGCGCGTCGATTCGGCCGTCTATCAGGGCTACGCCATTCCGCCGAATTACGACTCGCTGATCGGCAAGCTGATCGTGCACGGCCGCAACCGCACGGAGGCGCTCATGCGCCTGCGCCGTTCGCTCGACGAATTCATCGTCGACGGCATCGACACGACGCTGCCGCTGTTTCGCACGCTGGTGCGCAATTCCGATGTGCAGAATGGCGTCTACGACATTCACTGGCTGGAGCATTTTCTGGCGACGGGCGGAATCGAGCCGGGGTTCTGACGCGCCGCGCGCCCGCCCATTGAGAAAGGCGAAACACATGCTGCTTCGTTCGATCCTCACAGGCGCGCTTGCGCTCGGCGCCGCGATGGCTTTGGACGCAGGCGCACTTGCGAAGCAAAAGACGCGCGGCCCCTTCGTTTTCGCCTGCGTCGGCGACAGCGCGGGAGCGCTGAAGGTGACGTTTCTTGGCGCAAAAGCCGACCGGGCGCGGCTGACCTACAAGGGCGAGACGGTCACGGCGAGACACGCCGTATCGGCCGACGGCGGACTCTATACGGCGGCGGACGTCGAGTTCTGGAACAAGGGCGACGACGGCGTGCTGGAATGGCGCGGCGACAAGCTCAAATGCGCCATCGACGAATAGACAGCCCTTTTTGAGAGGTCGAATTCGCCTCAAGGGGGCTGGCGCCTGCGGACCCGCCCGCTAAACTCTGCTCATGTCGAAACCCGGCGCATCCTTCGCCATCACGCCGCAGCTTCTGCTGCGCGCCTATTCGATCGGCCTCTTCCCCATGGCGGAGAACGCCGAGGACGATCAACTGTTCTGGGTCGACCCCGACAAGCGCGCGATCTTCCCGCTCGACACTTTCATCGTCTCGCGCTCGCTGGCCAAGGTCGTGCGCTCCGACCGTTTCGAGGTGATGGTCGACCGCGACTTCGACGCTGTGATCGACGCCTGCGCAGCGCCTGCGCCGGACCGCGAGAAGACGTGGATCAACACTGAAATCCGCCGCCTCTACCGCGAGCTTTTCGATACGGGCTTCGCCCATACCGTCGAATGCTGGCGCGACGGCCGTCTTGTCGGCGGGCTTTACGGCGTGGCGCTACGCGGCGCCTTCTTTGGGGAGAGCATGTTCCACCGCGAGCGTGACGCGTCGAAGGTGGCGCTCGCCCATCTCGTGGCGCGGCTGCGGGCGGGCGGGTTCCAGTTGCTCGACACGCAGTTCATGACCACGCATCTCGCCTCATTGGGGGCCATAGAGATTTCCCGCGACGCCTATCACCGCGCGCTGGAAGAAGCCCTCGGCGTCGCGGCCGACTATCATGTCTGGAAGCCCGGTGAGCGCGTCAGCGGACGCGACGCGCTCGCGGCGCTAGACGACTGATCAGAAGGGTAACAGGCCGCCGGCTGACGGTTCGACTGGCGCTGCGGCCGGGGCGTCCGGGCGTGGCTTCTTTTTCTTCTTCTTGGGAGCGGCGGGCTGGGCCGGCGCTTCGCCTGCCCCGGCGTCAGGCGCGGGCGCATCCATCGAAGGCTGCGGCGGCGCCGAGTCGGACGGGCCGATCGGCGCATTCTCGACTGGAGCTGGAGCCTTGGGCTCGACCTTGCGTGACTTCTTCTTCTTGGGCGCTTCAGGAGAGGCCGCGGCTGCGTCCGCCGGAGCGCCGGGCTGGGCCTCGGCTGCAGCAGGTTGCGTGGGCGCGTTTTCCTTGCCGCCCTTACAATCGACCAGCCAGACGTCATAGACGGGATGCTCGACGCCATGGAGACCGGGGCTCGCAGCGAACATCCAGCCGGAAAAGATGCGCTTGGCCTCCTGCTTCGAATCGGGCTTCGCGTCAGACCGGCCCTGCTCCTTGAGTTCGAGCTTCGCCTGACGCTCCTGCTTGATCACGAGTTCGTCCACCTCGACGAAGCTCGTTGTCTGCGGCGCTTCCGTCTGCGGACGGGTGTTGCAGACGCGCGGCGTGACGTTCAGCCCCCCGAACTGCACCGTCTCGTCGATTGCGACGTCGAAATTGATGATGCGGCCGGTGGTCTTGTCGAGACCAGCGAAGACGGCGGTCGGATGGCGGATCGGATCGGCGGCGGCGACACCGAAAAGAGCGGCCGCGAAGACGCCGAGCGCCACGCCGTTGCGAAAGAATGACATCATCGGATCACCGCGCCGCGCTGGACGGCCAGAGGAAAAACGCAATCGAACAGAACGGAAAAGAAAGGCGTTTCCAAGGACAGGCTCAGCCCTCCGGTCGCCACGCCACATAGTCGCCGCCCGCAGCCGCGCGCTCGCCGGTCGAAAGCTGCGATCCCGGAGGACGGAAAGCCTGCGGCGTGCCGGTCATATTCGGCTTGTGCGGCAGTTGCCACTCCTTGGCCGCGTAGCTCTCCTGCGTCGGCGGCGTATCCACCGTGTGGTGGAGCCAGCCGTACCAGCCCTCTGGAATCGCCGAGCCCTCGCAATAGCCGTTGAAGATGACCCAGCGGCGCTCAAAGCCCAGCGCCTTGTCCTTCTTGCCGCCGCGGCGGCGGTAATAGACGTTCCCCAATTCATCCGCGCCCACGCGCTCGCCGTAGAGCATGGTCCACAGGCCCGTCGAGAGGGTCGCCTTGTTCCACCAGGTGAAGAGACGAACGATGTAGGACATGAGTCTTCAATCCAGTTGACTTGAGCGGTCTTATCGCGTCTGGCGGCCGTCCTGTCCAGTGGGAAGCAGCGCGCAGCGGCGATTCTCGCAGCTTCAGCGCTTCCCGGAGATGAAAGCGCCGAAGGCCCTCGGCCCGTCGCCGGTCTGCGCCTTTTCGAGAATTTCGAGGGAAGCGGCGTCGATGGCCCAGAGTTCGTTGGCGAACCAGTTTGCGACGTAAACCCGCCCGCCGTCGGCGCTTGCGGCTATTCCCTCCGGATATTCGCCGACCTTCAGCACTGCGACGGGGGCGAGGCTGGCGGCGTCGAAAACGCTGACGCTGTCCGCGTGTTGATTGGCGACGAAGATGCGGCCGCGCGCCAGCGCCACGGTATAAGGTCGGCTCTCGGCCTTCAGCGTCGCGATAACCTTGCGGGCGCCGATGTCGATGACGCTGACGCTGTCGGATTCGACGTCCGCCGTATAGGCGCGCAAGCCAGCGGCGTCGATCGTGACTCCGAATGGATGCTTGCCGACGGGGATTGTCGCAACGCGTTCGAACCTTCCTGAGTCGATGACCGAAATGGCGTTGTCGTCGCGATCGGCGACGAGAATGATCCCGCCATCAGGCGTCACGGCGACGCCCGACGCCATCGCGCCGACCGCGACGCTGCGCGTCTCGCCCCTGTCGGGATCGATTTCGACCAGACGCTTGCCGTAAAGATCGGCGACATAGACGCTCTTGCCGTCCGGGCTCACGGCGACGCCGAGCGGGCCGCCCTTGATGGGGATTTGCCGCTCGACCTTGCGCGCCCTGGCGTCAACGACGGTGAGGAATTGACCCTCCGGGCTCGTGACATAGGCCCGCGCGCCGTCGCGCGAGACCGCGATCCCGGCCGGCTTGCCGCCGATGGAAAGATGCGCGAGCGGCTTCATGGTCGCGACGTCGATGATGTCGAGGGCTCCGGCCCCCTGCGCGGTGACGAAGGCCTCGTCGGCAGACGCCGGAAGAACGAGCGCCGCCGCGAGCATCCATGCAAGGCTGGCGCAATTCCTCACTTCCCCTCCACCTTCGCCTTCAAGGCGGCGAGATTGGCCCGGTGCAGGGCCGTGACGGCCGCGAGCGCCGTATCGTCGTCGAGACCGGGCGGCGGGTCGTTGAAGGGATGGCCGCGGTAGAAGCGCCCCTTCCATTCGGCGAGCGTCTTGCCGCCATCCGCGGGCTTCGCCGTCACATGGGTCATGTAGTTGATCGCCGGCAGGCGCTTCACGTCGTCGCGGTCGCGGTGAAAAGCAAGCGTCATGCGCTCCGCGTCCCATCGCACGAGCGTTTCCTCCACGGACCCGCCGTCGGCCATCACGAGCCTGCGCTTTCCCTTCTCGGGAACATTGCCGCCGCTCGCTTCGACGCGGGCGACGCCGGGAAGCCAGTCGTAACGGGCGAAGTCGGAGAGCACCGCCCAGACTTTCTCGGGTGGCGCTTCGATGGTGATCGTCTCGACGGATTTGAGCGGGGCCGCGCCATGGGCAGCCCAGGAATTCGGCCCCGGAATCGGGGGCTCGGCGCCGGCGGCACGAGCCGCCGACGAGGCCAGAGGGGCGAGCGCCGCCAGCGCGAGAAGCGCGGCGCGGCGCGACAGGCTGGACATCATGACCCTCCCGGCGCCCCTCCCGCGCTGAGACTTGAGACTACTTTTCGGCCTTGGCCTTGAGCGCCTCGAGGCCGGCCTTGTAGACGCCGGTCACGGCCTTGAGCGCCGCTTCGTCGGAGAGTTCCGGCGGCGGGTCATTGTTCATAAAGCCGCGGTAGAAGGCGCCCTTCCACTCGACTTCGGTCTTGCCGCCGGCGTCCTTGACCGTGATGGTAGCGGCGTAATTGTTCACCGGCAGAACCTTCACGTCGACAGTGTCGATCTTGTAGGCGATGGACTTGCCCGCCGCGTCGTATTTCGTGACCGATTCCTCGATCACGCCGCCGTCCTTGAGCGTCAGCTTGCGCTTGGCGCCGACGTCATTGCCGCCCGTTCCTTCGGTCTTGGCGACCGGGGGCAGCCAGCTCATGTCCTGGAAATTGCCGACGATGGCCCAGACCTTGTCGGCCGGCGCGTTGATCTCGATCTTCTCGACGACCTTCTGTCGCGAGGGACCGTGCGCGAGGGCCGGCGCCGAGACGAGCCCGGCGGAAACGAGCGACAGGGCGGCGCCGACGACAGCGCGGCGCGCAATCACAAAGGACATGGGAATATCTCCTGGGAAACCTCTCCTTGGCCGCTCTTTGGGCGACCCCGCACATAAGGGCGCCCCAAGCGGCGACGTCAAGGGCGGGAGGTCATTTGGGCGCAACCATATCCTCCCTTGAAAGCAGCGCGTGCACCATCCATATACCATCCAGCAGGATGGCGAGGAGCAGGCAATGGCGGCGGAGCTGCATCGGTTGCGGGACAAGGCGGGCGAGACCGAGAAAATCACGATCAACGTCGGCTATGTCGATCTCGGCCATATCGACCTTCTGGTGCATGAGGGATTTTATTCCAACCGCACCGACTTCATCCGCACCGCGATCCGCAACCAGCTTGGGACGCATTCGGATGTCGTCAAGCAGTCCATCGTCAGACACACGCTCGAACTGGGGTTGCGGAGCTACAGCCGCGAAGAGCTGGAGGCGCTGAAGGCCGCGGGCCGCAAGTTGCGCATACAGGTTCTGGGGCTGGCCGCGATCGAGGACGACGTGACGCCCGAGCTTGCGCGCGAGACAATCGAGTCCATCACCGTTCTGGGCGCGCTGCAGGCCAGCAAGGCCGTCAAGGCGGCGCTCTCCGACCGCATGAAGTAAACCGGGCCGCATCTGGAGGCAAAAATGAAACCGATCATTGGCGACGCCATCAAGCAGGCGGCCAAGCTCACACGCGCGCAAGACCTCGTCGAGGCGACGCGCGTGCTGATGCGCGGCCTCTCCGAGGGCGCCAGCGCTCCCGCGGCGGAGCAGGAGGCGCCGCCCGCCAGCGCGCCCTGGCTGGAGAAGCTCACCGAAGGCGCCAAGAAATTCGCGGGCGGCTTCACGCCCGAGACGCCTTCTGCGCCGCGCGTGACGCTGCCGCTTGGTGAGACGCTCGAGCGGCTGCGCAAGGGCGAACTGCCCAACATCGGTCAGGGAATGGAGGCGCTCGCAAAGCTGCGCAAGGCGCCGCATGTGGCCGTGCCCGAGGGGGCCGCGTATCTTGAGCGCAGCTTCGTCTGCGAGGCCGGGACTCGGCCTTACAAGCTCTATATTCCAGCCCGCGCGCGAGACGAGCGGCCTGCGCTGGTCATCATGCTGCATGGCTGCACGCAGAACGCCGACGACTTCGCCGTCGGCACGGGCATGAACGCGCTTGCGGAGGAGCATGGCTTCCTCGTCGCCTATCCCGAGCAGACGCAGGCCGGCAACCAGATGGGGTGCTGGAACTGGTTCAACCCGCAGGACCAGCTTCGCGACAAGGGCGAGCCCAGCATCATCGCCGGACTGACGCGCGCGCTGATCGCTGAAATGAACATCGACCCCGAACGCGTCTTTATCGCCGGCCTCTCCGCGGGCGGCGCGATGGCGGAGGTGATGAGCGCGACCTACCCCGACCTTTATGCGGGCGCCGGGGTTCATTCGGGCCTCGTCTACGGCGTCGCGAGCGATACGGCCTCAGCCTTCGTCGCGATGAGCGGCAAATCGCAAGGCCCGGCGCGCCGCGCGAAGAATCGCGTGCGCACGATCGTCTTTCACGGCGGCTCGGACCACAAGGTCCATCCGACGAACGGCGAACTCATCCTCGCCGAAGCGCGCGCCGGTCTCTCCATCCATCATGTCGAAACGATGCAAAGCGGAATCACGAACGGTCGCGGCTACAGCCGCACAATTGTCGCGGATACGAGCGGCGTGGCGCAGGTGGAGTATTGGGCGATCGAAGGGCTCGGCCACGCCTGGTCCGGCGGCTCGCCGCAAGGCTCGCACACCGATCAGCACGGACCCGACGCCTCGCGCGAGATGCTGCGATTCTTCCTGGAGGGGGGCGCAGACCGGCCGCCGTCATAGAAGCGTCTTGTGCGCGGAGGATCACGGATCATGCCCTATCTGCGCGCCTTCGCTTTCATCGCCGCTATGGCGGCGGCCTTCGTCTTTGTCGTTCCCGTGCAGGCGCTGGCGCGGCGGCGCGGCTGGGCGATTCAGCACAGGATCCAGTCGGGCTTCTGCCGGGCCATCTGCGCGACCATCGGAATCAGGGTGATGCAAATCGGCGCCCTGCCCGCCTCTGGCCCACGCTTCGTCGTTGCGAACCACGTCTCCTGGACGGACATCATCGCGCTGGCGAGCCTTTATCCAATGACCTTCCTCGCCAAGAGCGAAGTGGCGCAATGGCCGGTGCTCGGTTTTCTGGCGCGTTTGCAGGGAACCGTCTTCGTGCCGCGCGGTTCGCGCAAGGACATCCCGCGCGTCAACGCGGCGCTTTGCGCCGTGCTCGACGAGGGGCGCGATCTCGTCGTTTTCCCGGAAGGCACGTCCAGCGACGGCTCGGACGTGCTGCCCTTCAAGCCGGCGCATTTCGAGGCGATTCAGGGCTATGGAGGCGCGACCATCGCGCCGGTCGCCATACGCTACATGCAAGGCGAAAGACCCATCGACGTCGGCTGGTACGGCGACATGACCTTCCTGCCGCATCTGTGGAGTCTCATGAAGCGGGGCGGCGTGCGTTGCGTCGTGGCGTTTGGGGACGCCATCGACTTGCAGGATAAAGACCGCAAGCAGATCACTCGTGAATCGGAAGCTCAGGTGCGCGCGCTCGCGCAGATGATCGATCCTTCGCGCCTTTAAGCCGCGTGGCGCTCGACGCCGCTGAAATAATCGATGTAGCGCTGGCTCATGCTGGCGACCGGCATCACGACGAAGACGTCCGTGGTGTTGAACTTGATGTCCACCACCGCGCCGTCGCCAAAGCGGGCGCCGAGCCGCAGATAGCCTTTGATGAGCGGGGAGAGCGAGTCGCGCGCCTCGCGCGCGTCGAGCGTCTCCTTGGCGACCATCGTCATAGGCAGATAGAGGTCGCTCCTGGCCCTCACGCTCCACTCGCCCTCGGCGCGGGCGTAATGGGCGAGATAGCTCAACGCCTGCGCATGGGCGAGCGGACTGACGCCCGGGAAGCTCGCGCAGCCGATCAGCACGTCGATGCGATGCGCGCGAATATAGGCAAGAAGCCCGCGCCACAGGAGTTCGATCGTGCGCTTGCTGCGATGTGATTCGAGCACGCAGGAGCGACCAAGCTCCAGGATGCGCTTGCCCTCATGGCGCGCGAGTAACGGCCCGATGTCATACTCGCCCGCGGAATAAAAGCCGCCGGCCTTTTGCGCCACGTCGCCGCGCAGCAGCCGGTAGGCGCCGACGATCTTCGGCTTCACCTTCCCGCGCGGGCTTTTCCAGCCGTGGTCGATGACAATGAGATGGTCGCAATATTTGTCGAAACGATCAGCGTCGCGCCGCGTGAACGCCGTGCGGGCGTCGGGAATGGCGCCGCCTTCCTTGTAGAAGACATCGAATCGCAGGCGCTGCGCCTTGCGGATTTCCTTCTTTCCGCGCGCGAGCCGCGCCTCCAGCGCGCCCATTCTGCCAAGCGTCTCGCCGTCGGGAATCGCTGGCGAGACCGGCGAATGGAGTTTGGCGAGGGCTGCGATTGTTTTGCCAAGGTCCGCGTTGGTCGTCCACATCCCGAATCTTTTCTCCCGCGCTGGCCAGAATGAAAAATCACGGCGGCGCAAATCTTTTGTGACGCTCCGGCGTGACTTCGCGCCGCTCGGGCTCTAGGTTCCGCGCGCGTTTGGCGGAGGTCGGAATGTTCTCAGTGCGGTGCGGCTTGTTCCTTGCGGCCTGCGCGCCGTTTTTTGCGCAGCCGGCTCACGCCGAAGAAATCGTTCCGCTCGCAGGCTGCTATGAGCGGGTCTATGACGCCGCCTGGCTGAAGGGGCGCCCCGGACAGATCGTCCGGCGCGTGACGCTCTTCGTCGCCAAGACCTCCGTGCCGCAGGCGCCCGAGGACAAGCAGCCGATTCTAGCCGATGCGACGCTCGCGATGCACGTCGGCGCGACAGCGTTCAGCACGCTCGCGGCCTGTTACTGGGAGAAGATCGGCCTCGTCTGCAACGCCGCGCTCTCCGCCGAGGAGACGTCCCTGTGCAAGAGCAAGGAGGACGGCGTGCGCGACTGCCGCGTCTCGATGACCGACGCAGGTTCCTTCGGCCTTGCGCAAAAGCCCGAGGGGCTGATGCTCACCGTGCGGGAACGGCTGGAGATGCTGGGGCCGATGGACCGCTCGTCCTTCCTCTACCTCAGCCCCGACAACGTGCAGAATCGGGCTTTCCTGCTGGCGCCCGCGCCCGAGGCAGTCTGCAAGCCGCCGCGCAAATAGGCGCCGGCCAGGCGGGGGCGCGAGTATCTCCCGAAGATTCCCCGAAAAGCCCCTTGCCGAATCTCGCCGTTTGGTCGAGCCTTCCCGCGGGTTTCGAAATTGTCCCCGCTATCCACTATTTTCTCCACATATTGTCTCTCTGTTAATTTCCGACACTATATCTTGACGAGGCAGTCAGACTCGCGCAGTGTGGGGTCACCAAGAGATGGCGCAGCGGCGAACGTTCCTCCCAACGTTTGACCGTGTCCGGCGAAAGCCGGATCGGCGCGGCATCTCGCTTGGGCGTAATCCTCGTATTCGGCGTTTCGACCGCGCGGCGACCGCGCCCGCGGGCCGCGCCTCTTTCGAGTTTCGAATAGCGGACTTCTGCGTCGCTTGGCCGGCGAACGGCTGCGCGCGAGCCCCTGCGCTCGCATCAAGGAGATTGAAACGAGATGAAAATCGAGCGGCGCTACACCACCGCGGGCGAGTCTCCTTATGCGTCTATCGCGTTCCGCACGACCAAGAGCGAGATCCGCAATCCCGACGGATCCGTGGTGTTCTCCCTCGACGGAATCGAGGTGCCGGCCCAGTGGAGCCAGGTCGCCTCCGACGTTCTGGCGCAGAAATATTTCCGCAAGGCCGGCGTGCCCGCGCGCCTGAAGAAGGTCGAGGAAAACTCGATTCCGTCCTTCCTGTGGCGTTCGGTCGCGGACGCTGAGGCGCTAGCGGAACTGCCCAGGGACCAGCGCTACACGTCCGAGATAACCGCCCGCCAGGTCTTCGACCGCCTCGCCGGCGCCTGGACCTATTGGGGCTGGAAGGGCGGCTATTTCGACAGCGAGGAAGACGCCCAGGCCTTCTGCGACGAGCTGCGCTACATGCTCGCCATGCAGATGGCGGCGCCCAATTCGCCGCAATGGTTCAACACCGGCCTGCACTGGGCCTATGGCATCGACGGCCCGAGCCAGGGGCATTTTTATGTCGACTACGCCAACGGCAAGATGGTGAAGTCGAAGTCCTCCTATGAGCATCCGCAGCCGCACGCCTGCTTCATCCAGTCAATCGAGGACGATCTCGTCAACGACGGCGGCATCATGGATCTGTGGGTGCGTGAGGCGCGCCTGTTCAAATACGGCTCCGGCACCGGCACCAACTTCTCGAAGCTGCGCGGCGAGAAGGAGAAGCTCTCGGGCGGCGGCTCGTCCTCGGGCCTCATGTCCTTCCTCAAGATCGGCGACCGTGCGGCGGGCGCGATCAAGTCGGGCGGCACCACGCGCCGCGCGGCGAAGATGGTCGTCGTCGACATCGACCATCCCGACATCGAGCAGTTCATCGACTGGAAGGTGAAGGAGGAGGAGAAGGTCGCCTCGCTCGTCACCGGCTCCAGGATCGTCAAGAAGCACCTCAAGGCCATCATGCGCGCCTGCGTGAATTGCGAGGGCTCTGGCGACGACTGCTTCAATCCGGAGATGAACCCGGCGCTCAAGCGCGAGATCAAGCTCGCGCGCAAGGAAGAGGTTTCCGACAATCTCATCAAGCGCGTCGTCCAGTTCGCGCGTCAGGGCTACAAGGACATACAGTTCGACACCTATGACACCGACTGGGACAGCGAGGCTTACCTCACCGTCTCCGGCCAGAACTCCAACAACACCGTGCGCGTGACCGACGGATTTCTGCAGGCGGTGGAGAAGGATGAGGACTGGAGCCTCATCAAGCGTCTCGACGGCAAGGTCGCCAAGACCGTGAAGGCCCGCGAGCTGTGGGACAAGATCGGCTATGCCGCATGGGCCTCGGCCGATCCCGGCATCCAGTTCCACACCACGATCAACGACTGGCACACCTGCCCCAAGGGCGGCGAAATCCGCGCGTCGAATCCGTGCTCGGAGTATATGTTCCTCGACGACACGGCCTGTAACCTCGCCTCGCTGAACCTGCTGCAGTTCCGAGACAACGAGACAAAGCGCATCGACGTCGCCTCTTATGAGCACGCCGTGCGGCTGTGGACGGTCGTCCTCGAAATCTCCGTGCTGATGGCGCAGTTTCCGTCGAAGGAAATCGCGCAGCTCTCCTACGAATATCGCACGCTGGGCCTTGGCTACGCCAATGTCGGCGGCCTCTTGATGTCGTCGGGCGTCGCCTATGACAGCGAGGCGGGCCGCGCGATCACCGGCGCGCTTTCGGCCATCATGACGGGCGTGTGCTACGCGACCTCCGCCGAAATGGCGAAGGAGCGCGGGCCCTTCGCGCGCTTCATGGAGAACCGCGAAGCCATGCTGCGCGTCATCCGCAACCATCGCCGCGCCGCGCATGGCGAAAACGCGGGCTATGAAGGCCTCGCCGTCGCGCCCGTGCCGCTCGACATCGCCGCCTGCCCCGATCCGGTGCTTGCGCAGCACGCCGCGCTGGCGTGGGATCGCGCGCTGGAACAGGGCGAACTCCACGGCTACCGCAATGCGCAGGTCACCGTCGTCGCCCCCACGGGCACGATCGGCCTCGTGATGGATTGCGACACCACCGGCATCGAACCCGACTTCGCGCTGGTGAAGTTCAAGAAGCTCGCGGGCGGCGGCTATCTCAAGATCGTCAACCGCGCCGTGCCGGAAGGCCTGCGCGCGCTCGGCTATCGCGAGAGCGAGATCGCCGAGATCGAGGCCTACGCCGTCGGCCACGCCTCGCTCGCCAATGCGCCCGTGATCAACACCGCGAGCCTGCGCAGCAAGGGCTTCACCGACGAGAAGATCGCGGCGGTGGACGCGGCGCTGCCCTCCGCCTTCGACATCAAATTCGTCTTCAACAAATGGACGCTCGGCCCCGACTTCCTGACCGGAACGCTAAAATTCACGCCGGAGCAGATGGAGGACAAGAACTTCGACCTGCTCCTGCATCTTGGCTTCTCGCGTCAGGAGATCGAGGCGGCGAACGTCCATGTCTGCGGCGCGATGACGCTGGAGGGCGCGCCCTTCCTCAAGCGCGAGCATTACGCCGTGTTCGATTGCGCCAATCCCTGCGGGCGCACCGGCAAGCGCTATCTCTCGGTCGACTCGCACATTCGCATGATGGCGGCGGCGCAGCCCTTCATCTCGGGCGCAATATCCAAGACCATCAACATGCCGAATGAGGCGACGGTCGAGGATTGCGGGCAGGCCTATCTCCTGTCCTGGACGCTGGGCCTCAAGGCCAATGCGCTCTATCGCGACGGCTCCAAACTCTCGCAGCCGCTTTCGTCGCAGCTCATCCAGGGCGACGACGAGGAGGACGACAAGATCGACGAACTCGTCGCCGCGAACATGCCGGCGCGCGCCGCGCAAATCTCCGAACGCATCGTCGAGCGCATCGTGCATCAGGTGGTGCGCGAGCGCGAGAAGCTGCCGAACCGCCGCAAGAGCTACATCCAGAAGGCCGCCGTCGGCGGGCACAAGGTCTATCTGCACACGGGCGAATATGAGGACGGGCGCTTAGGGGAAATCTTCATCGACATGCACAAGGAAGGCGCGTCCTTCCGCAGCCTGATGAATAATTTCGCCATCGCGATTTCGCTCGGCCTGCAATATGGCGTGCCGCTGGAGGAATATGTCGACGCCTTCACCTTCACGCGCTTTGAACCCGCGGGTCCGGTGCAGGGCAATGACGCGATCAAGAACGCGACGTCGATCCTCGACTATGTGTTCCGCGAACTCGCCATCTCCTATCTCGGCCGCAACGATCTCGCTCATGTCTCGCCCGAGGACATCGGCCATGACGCGCTCGGCAAGGGCGAGAATGAAGGCAAGGCGCCGGTGACCAACACCGTCGTCTCTCGCGGCCTGCTGCGCTCCAAGACAGACAAGCTGATGGTGGTGAACGGCGGTGGCGCGGTCGCGCTGCGCGAAACGCCGGAGGTCGTCGAAGAGACCGACGCGCTCTCGACGCTCGGCTGGACCGAACCGACCAAGCCCGTGCAGGGCGTCGCCGAAAAACGCGCCGAAGCGCGGATGAAGGGCTATGTCGGCGAGGCGTGTCCGGAGTGCGCGAATTTCACGCTCGTGCGGAATGGGACGTGTTTGAAGTGCGAGACGTGTGGCAGCACGACCGGGTGTAGCTGAGCCCGATACCCCTCAAGCGTCATGGCCGGGCTTGTCCCGGCCATCCACGCCGGGAGGTTGCGCAAACGCTGCACGGCAGTCGTAGCGGCGTCGCGTCGATACCCGGCACAAGGCCGGGCATGACGTGAGAGGAGTCCGCGGCTCACGCCAGTCAGTTCGCCAGATCATCATACAGATCACGCCATTGCGGGTTCATATCCAGAATGAGCCGCACCTTCCATGCGCGCGTCCAATGCTTCATTGTCTTTTCGCGCTGAATGGCCATGCGAATGTCATCGATCGGCTCATACCAAACGAGGCGCTTGAGCCCGTAATTCTTCGTGAAGCCGTCGATCATGCCCTCGCGATGCTCCCAGGCTCGTCGCGCAAGGTCGCTCGTGACGCCGAGATAGAGCGTCCCGTTTGGCCGATTTGTCATGATGTAAACCCAGCCGCCGCGCATGCCGGAATGCGGCAGCTTGGCGCCGGCTTCGCAACCGTCATGGCCGGGCTTGTCCCGGCCATCCACGCCGGGAGGTTGCGGACAAGTTGCTAGGCGTGGATGCCCGGCACAAGGCCGGGCATGACGTGGGAGGGGCTGCGGATCAACACCCTCACGCCACCTCCCGTACCCGCTCCACACGCCCCAACGCCGCTTCCGCCTCTTCCCCACTCATCGTCGAAAACATCTGCTGCAGCTCCGCCCCCGTGCGCGGCGCATACCCCACAATCCCCTCTCGCCCGTAAAAGGCGCGGAACATCGCGCGCGCGCTCTCCAGCGAGAGCGGCCCCACCTCCACCACTTCGTCAATCCGCCCCGGACGCACAATCGCCGGATCGAGCCTGTCGAGATGGTTTGTCGTCACGATGAATTTCAGCCCGTCCGGCGTCTGCATCCCGTCCATGGAATTCAAAATCTCATGCAGCGGCGACGCGCGCAGCGCGCTTTCCTCCATCGCGCTCGCCTTCTTGCCCTCGCGCGAGAGTCCGCCGGCGATCGTGTCGATGTCCTCGATCACGAAGAGGTCGTTCTTCGTTCCCGACTTGAACGCCGCGCCGAGGCCGTGCAGCGATTTAATGTATTTGATGTCGAAGCCGAAGTCGGAGGCGAGCGCGTGGATGAGACTCGTCTTGCCCGTGCCGGGCGGGCCATGCAGCACGATGCCGAGCTTCCACGGAATGCCGCGCGAGGAATGCCAGTCCTCCGCGCCCTGAAACCATGTCAGCCGCGACACGAGCCGGTCCTTGATCGCCTGATCGACGAAGACGGTATGCAGGCCGCGCTTGCGCCGGCGCATCGAGCCTTCGCTTCCGCCGGCGCCATAGAGCGAAACCGTGATGGAGTTCGCGTGCTCCTCCGGCTGGAGAAGAGCTTTCCGTCATAGACGCCCCAGCCGCCGCCGAAACCTGTCTTCAGCTCGCCATCCTTGATTTCGAGCGAACGGCTGAAGAAATTGAGCCGCTTGCCTTCGATGAAGGCGTCGACGTCGTCATATTCATTCGACATGCTCTCGACGAAGACCTTCGTCCACGCCGTTTTTTCGACGAACTCGAATATCTTCTCGGGGACCGCGCGAAGGAGATACATCGCCGTGCCAAAGGCGAGCGTGCCGACGCCGCCGACGAGAAGCTGGTTCGACGTCAGCGCCGCGTAGAGAGTGTCGAAAGTCATGGATCGCCCTTCGTTATGCATGCGGCGACGATGACGTTTCGCCCGGCTTCGCAGCCTCATCAGATGAGAACGGCGTCCGCTCTACGCAAGGCGCAATTCAATTTCCTTCGCGCCTCACCTTGCCGCGCCCGCCCTTCCGCTCCTTTTAACAAAGCGGGAGCGCGGACAGGCGCGGGCCTTCTCGCCGCGCCGCGCTCGCGGAGTAACGGCCATGGAACCGGAAAAATCGCTTCCCCAGGAACAGCCTGCCCACGAAGCGCCTGCCCCAGAACAGCGCGGGCAGATGCGCGAGGTTGTCGGCGTCTTCGACAATCTTGAAACGCTGCAGTCGGCGATCGACGATCTCCTCGTCGACGGCTTCGATCAGTCGGAGATCAGCCTGCTCGCCGACGAGATCACAGTGCGCGAGAAATTCGGCGAGTCGCACATCCCCGCAAAGGAGCTGGAGGACAATCCGGCCACGCCACGCCGTGAATATGTCGCGCCGGAATCGCGCAACGAGGCGAAGGCCGCTCTGATCGGCGGGCTGTTCTACATCGGCGCGGCCGGCGGCGCCTTCGCGACGCTCGCATCCGGCGGCGCCTTTGCGGCGGCCCTCGCGACGGCGGCGATGGCGGGCGTCGGCGGCGGAGTGCTCGGCGGAACGCTCGCGGCGCTGCTTGGCATGCGGGAGGCGACCTGGACGCAGGAGCAGATGAGTCACGGCGGCATATTGCTCTGGGTGCGCGCCTGGGACGCTGAACGCGAGCGCAAGGCGATCGACCTCATGACCAAGAACCGCGGGCGCAACGTGCACGCCCATACGCTCGCGGCGGTCACATGAAAAAAGCCCTCCCCCGACAGGAGGGAGGGCCTTTCGCTCACCAGCCCCAGCCGACGCCGAGGCCAGGACCCCAGCCGCCATAGCCGACGCTGAGCCCGAGCCCCGGGGCGCCCCAGCCACCATAGCCCCAGGCGCCGCACACATTCACCCATGCGCGCCGCAAACCCCATGCAGTGCGCACGAGGCGGGGGCGATAACAACTGTCATAACCCGCATTGTAGTAGGGCCAGCCATAGGCGCCCCAGCCGGCGCCGAGCAGACCTGCGCCATAGAGCTGCCAGGCGCCGCCCCAATAGCGCCGATAGCCCCACGGCCTGTGCCAGCCCCACGGGCGCCCACCCCAGCCAGCGCCAGCCCAGCGTGCGCCGCCCCAGGGGCGTGCGCCCCACCCCCCGCCAATGACGGGGCGTCCCCAACCGGCGCCTGCGAGGCCGTGACCGCCCCATCCCAAGCCGCGCCCACCCCAGCCAAGGCCGCCGCCGCCAAAACCCGGCCGGAAGCCGCCGGTCATCACGCCGCCACGGAATCCTCCGAAGCCGCCGCCGGGGGCGACGCCGACACGGAAACCGCCGCCGCCGAAGCCGCCGCCGTGGAAACCGCCGCCCCCAAAATTCGCGCCGCGGAAGCCGCCGCCGCCCAGCCCGCCAAAGCCGCCGCCGCGAAAGCCGCCGCCCCCGCCGAAGCCTGCGCCCCGGCCCCACTGCGCTTCGGCGACGCCGGTCTGCACGACCAGCGCCGCAACGAGCGCCCCAATCGCCAGTCCGGCCTTGATTTTATGTATTGACATTTTGGCCTCCTCCCAGGGCGATGCCTGCAGGGAGCGCAGGCGCGCGGATAGCGCTGCCCATAGTGAGAACCCGCTAGATGCCGCCCGCGACTCGCAATTCAAGGCGCATGCCGCTGCAATGGCGGCCCGCGCCAGCCGGCGGATGCAAAAGAGCGCAGCCGGGAACTATTCTAGAGACTGTCACTCATCTGCAACAGTTGAAAGCGGCGTCACGGTCGGTCCCCAACAGCATACAAGCACAAATATTCCTTTAGTTTGGCGAACCTATCGCAAGGCGGGACGGCATCTTGCCCACGAAACGATGACGCCTTGCGGAAAATGCCGTAAATACTCGCCTTTATTTAGCCCATGCCGCACCTTAACCAGTGCACCACACTGGCGCTCGAGCCTGCACGCGCCTTCGCAGCGCGAGCAGGACGCGCCCTATGGGAGAGATATTTTGAAGAAACTGACGATCGCCGCCGCAGTCCTTTTCGCGACCACTTTCGGCGCGCAGGCCGCCTGGGTCGGCAAGGCCTCGTACTACACGCTCGGCGGGCGCACCGCGAGCGGCAGCCATGTCGGCTCGCTCACAGCCGCCCATCGCACCCTGCCCTTCGGCTCCAGGGTGCGCGTCACCAATCTGAAGAACAATCGCTCGGTCGTCGTCACGATCAACGACCGCGGCCCCTTCACCGGCGGCCGGATCATCGACGTCTCCGGCCACGCTGCGGACGCGCTGGGCATGCGCTCGGCCGGCGTCGCGACCGTGAAGGTGGAAAGACTGTCGGAAGTCGCCGAAGCTCAGTAACGCCACCACAAGGCGCTGATAATGCCGCGCTCGGCGGGCGAATTGACCCCCTCGAGCGCGGTGACGCCGCCAAGCTGCACGGAAACTGACGGCGTCACGTCATAGACGGCCGAAAGCTGGAATTTCTGGGCGGCGACGAAAGTGGCGACGCCCCCGCGCGGCGCAAAGGCGGAAAAGCTCTGCGCCATCAGCATCAGGCGGTCGAGCGGGCGCAGCCCCGCGCTCAGGTCCATCCTGATCTCGTCGCCATTCTGGCCGCGCGTGCGATAGCCGATCTGCGTATCGACGAAGCCCGACATCCCGAAGACATTGACCGCGCGCCCCATGAGCAGGCGCGCGTCGATCTGCGTCGCGTCGCGCATGTCGAGGAAGCGACGCGCCTCCCGGGTCGCGCCGCGAAGGCTCGTTTCGAATGAGAAGACGTAGTCGCTGTAAGTGAAAAGCCGCACCCGCGCGCCGACGGAGCCAAGCCCCAGCCCCTCATAGCGCGCGCCGGGCGGCCCGCGCGCCGACAGCGGCAGGCCGGCCTTCGCCTCCTCGATCAGCAGATCGAGATGGTCGCCCGGATTGGGCGAACCGCGAAAGCTCATGAAACTGGCTTCGCCCACAAAGTTGAGCCAGTCCGTCACGCCATGCTCGACATAGACGCGCGTCTCGAATTTCCGGTAGGAGGGCGTCTGGATCAGCCGGCCGTTAGCGTCAAAAGCGTTGCGGGCGTTCGCGAACGTTGTGGTGACAATCGCCTGCCCCTTGCCCTCGGGCCATAGCCATGCGCCCGCAAACGCCGGAAAAGCGCTAAAGATATGCGAACTTACTAGAAAAACAACGATGAACGCACGCATGTGGCGACGCCGGAAAAACGCAAAACAAGTTTGACGTTAGTCCGTCGCCTCAAGCGTGACAATATGAATGTCAACAGCGCGTTTACATATGTTCTGTTTACGTTTGGCTCTTGTTCCCGGCGGTGAACGTCTTGCCCTTGTAGGTGACGCTCTCCAGCCGCAGTTCGCCCTTGGGATCGAAAGCGTCCGCGCGCGGGCGCAGTTCGCCATTCTCGAATTCGAGGCCGAGCATGGCATAGGCCGCCGAGATCATGCGCGCGGCGGCGCCGGTGTACCAGCCCCATCCGCCGCGGCCTTCATAGCCTTCGCCCTCATAGACGTCGGCCGGCTGCTGATGCGGCGGCATGCCGTATATGTCGGCTTCGGCCGGCGTGCGCAGCTTGGAGATCGGCGAGATCGCGATCCAGGAGTCGAACGCCTGCTTGAAAAGCTCCGCCGCCGCCTGATCGTCGCCCTCGGCCTTGGCCTGCGCGCCGAGCCTGGACAACGCATCCACGAACCAGGACACGCCGTGCGAATATTGTCCGCCGTTCTCGCGCACGCCCGGCGGATACTCCGCACTGCGGCCCGGGTAAGGATCGGAGTGCTCGTTGAAGGGCGGCGTGACGAGCAGGATGCGGTTCGGCCGGCCGAGCACGGCGAGCGCCTTCTCGATCGCTTCGCGCCCGCGCGCGGGGTCGACGGCGTTGGTGAGCGTCGGCCAATGCGCGGTCATGGCGCTCATCGGCGCAAGCTCGCGCCCGTCGTCGGCGAAGTCGCGCACATAGCGGTCGCCGCGCCAGCATTCGGCCAGAGCCGCGCGCAGCTTCTCCGCGCGTTCGCGATAGCGCGCGGCGCGGGCGGCGTCGCCCTTCTGTTCGAAGAAGGGCGCGATGTCGATGAGGATGCCGTGCAGGAAGAAGCCGAGCCATACGCTCTCGCCGCGTCCTTCAGCGCCGATGAGATGCATGCCGTCGTCCCAGTCGCCAGAGCCGACCAGCGGCAGGCCATGCGCGCCGAAGCGATCGAGCGTGTAGTCGATCGCGCGCGCGCAATGGCCGAGAAGCGTGTCCTTGTCTCGCGAGTTGAGTGGCACGGTCGCCTCGCCTTCCTGGCCCTTGGGCACCGGGCTGGCTTCGAGGAAGGTCTCGACCTCGTCCAGAATTGCGGCGTCGCCCGTGCCCTTCACATAGCGAACGGTCACGTAGGGCAGCCACAGATGCGGGTCGGACGAATGCGTGCGATCGGCGAGTCCCGTACCGCCGTTGGGCGCGCGATGCCACCATTTGCAGGCGTCGCCTTCGAGATACTGGTGCTTGGCGTGCAGCAGGATTTGCGAACGCGCCCGCTCCGGCGAGAGGTGGATGAGCGGAATGACGTCCTGCAACTGATCGCGATAGCCCGTCGCGCCGGAACGCTGCGAGGGACCGGTGCGGCCCCAAAGGCGCGAGGCCAGCAACTGATAGGGCAGCCAGTCGTTGACGAGGCGATCCACCTCGGGACGATTGGTCTTGATGCGCAGGACGGAAAGCTGCTCGTCCCACGCCTTGCGGCTCGCCTCGAATTCCTTTCGGGCGAATTCGGGATCGCGGGCGAGCGCGGCGAGGCGCCTCGCCTCTTCGATGCTCGTCGTCTGGCCAAGCGCGACGACGACCGTCGCTTCTTCGCCCGCCGGCACGTCGATCGAGCCGCAGAAAGCGGCGACCTTGCGCTCATGCTCGGGCGCGCCGGCGTCCGGATGGCCGTGCTCGACCATGTAGGGCAGATAGGGATTGCGACTTTCGTGGCCCAGGAATCTGCGACGCGACGTTTCCGCGAACTCGGCGGGGATCGATGTCGTGACGAAGGCCCAGCCCTTGACGAAATTGTTGCGCGGGTTGCGGAAGTAGATCGAGCGGACGTCATCATCGACGACCGACTGCACCGCGCCCAGACTTTCATTCGGCGTCTCGGCGAGCACGACCTCCATCGCCGGCACGATCTGAAGCAGCCGCTCATGATCCGCCTTGTTGCGGATCTTGAGCAGGCGAAACTCGATCGGCTGCGTCGGGCTGACGAAGACCGTCAACTCGAGTTCGAGGTTGTCGCGCTCGGCCTTAAAGACCGCCAAGCCCGGCGCGAAGGTGACTTCATGGTTCGCGTCGCGACGGCGCAGCGGCACGAAGGTGGCCGAATGGGCGTCGGTGCGGGCGAGATCGTAGACATAGATCATCTGCCCGGCCGGCGCCGTGCGGCCCTCGCCCATGCGGAAGGGCGTGAAGCTGTTGAGGCGCGAATTGCTCGAGAAGGAGAAGATGTCGCCGTCGTTGGTGAGCACGCAGCCCTGCCCAACGGCGTTGGCGATGACATGCGCGAAGGGACGCGGCGTGCCGGGCGCCAGCGTAAGGCTGCGGCCGTCCTCGCCGAAGGCGTAGCGATGTTTCTCGGGCGCCGGCGGCATGATGAGCGCCCGCTTGCGCGAGAGCGCCTTGTCGAGGACATCGGGCGCGACCGGAGTCATGCCGAGATGGCGCGCGACCGAATCCGTCGCCCGTCCCATGTCCTTCGCCCAGCCGTCGACGACGATGATCTCCGCCGTTCCCGAGGGACCGATATCCAGCTCGACGCGCAGACTGGCGCAGGGCTCGAAGCCAAACAGCAGGCCCTCGTCCTGCGGATCGCGCGGCGCCACGCCGAGGCCCAGAAGGCTGTCCGGCGCATTGGCCGGCCCCATACCATAGAAGCGCGATTTCACGTCCTCATAACCGAGGACCGTCATCTTCGTATCGGGACCGGCGCCGATGGCGTGGAAGCCAACCTCCGGCGAGAGGCGGCGGTCGGCATGGCGGCGCGCGCCGCCCTTCAACAGACGGTTCTGGCCGAAAATCGCGTTGAGCGAGCGCACATACCATGTGCCGACGTGAATGGCGTTGTAGGCCGCGTCGCGAAGCTCCACGCCCGTTTCGTTGAGCACCCATTCTCGCAGCGAGGCGAGCGTCAGCTTGCGGGCGCGCGGCTCGAGATTGACGATCCGCAGATGCTGGATCTCCACAGCTTCGTCTGCGGCGAGCGACACGCGCGACTCGATGGCGAAGCCATTCGCCTCGGCCATGAAGAACAGGCAGTTTTCGCCGGCGTCGGTGAGATTGGCGCAGGCGGCCGCGCAGCGCGTCGGCGCGTCGCCGACGGACCACAGCTCGCCGCCATCCTCGCGCAGGAACAGGAAGCGCCCGCGCGGATGCGCGTGATCGTCCGGCCGGCGCGTGAGGTCGATCGGCGGGCCGCCGCGGGCGACGCCCTCGATGCGGATGGCGCCCTGCCCGTCCTGGAACCACTCGCTCGTCATAAGACCGTTGGTGAGTTTCAGCGGTCGCGAGCCCGGCACGCCGCCGCCGCCGGTGACGCCCTCGATCGTTGATTTTTGAGCCTTCGCCAGCCGCGACAGCAGGAACAGCACGAGGCCCAAAGAGACGAGGCCCGCATAAGCGAGATAGCCGCCCACGAGATATGTGTAGGAAGGCGGTCGCGTGGCGCTCATCTGCTCGGCGGCGGACCACGCCCTGTCCCAATCCGGCCCGCGCGGAATGTAGAAAGGCAACAGCAAAGGCGCCCAGGTGCCGAAGCGGCGAATGCCTTCGGGAATGGCGCGGCTCACCTGCTCCTTGCCGACGAAGCGCGCGGCCTTCTCGTCCAGCACGTCGCCGCCGACGAAGGAGAGGTTCACGAGCGTCGCGACGCGCAGGCCCATATGGTCGAACCAGATGAGCACGCGCAGCACGTCATAGGCGAGCAGCGCCGTGAAGATGTCGAGGCTCCAGGCGCGGAACTCGTTGTCCGGCAGGATGTAGCTCATCCATGTGGCGACGCCGGTGCGGATGAGGCCGTCCTGGTTGTACCAGCTCGGATCGGGCGCGGCCTTCAGGAAGGAGTAGATGACCGGCGCCATCCACAGGCCCCAGCGCAGCACGCGCACGGCGTTCTCGACCAGCATGTCGAGACCCTCCCAGCTCGCGAGCTGGCGCAGCGGCTGCAGGCTGCGTTTTACGAGGGCCGTGAGGAAGAAAAGATTGATCGAGAACAGCGGCGCCGCAAACACCCACTGAATGACGCCAGAAAGCGACTCGTCGTAAAGAAGCCGCACGCCGCCGTCGACGACTCCAAGATCGGTCGCGCCCCATTTCGAGAACAGCGGACGCACGATGTAGCCCGTCACCGGCTTTCCCTGCGCCGCATAATCGAGCGAGATATAGGCGAAGAATTTGTTGATGACGGTGCCAAGCTGGTCCGTGTCGAAATACCAGCCGATAGATCCGGCGACGAAGGCGCCAAGCGCTATGCCCATCGTGTAGACGCGCCAGCTTCGGAAATGCTGGCGCCGGCCTTTCATCAGCGCTTCGAGGTCGAAGGCGGCGTCGACGCCAGCATAGGCGAGCGCGCCGACAAGGGCGCCAAAGAGAAAGCGGTTCCCGCCGCTCGCGGCCGGCAGATCGATCGATAGCGCAATGGCGATGGCCGCGCCGACGACGGCGCCGCGCGCGTAATTCGCCGGGCGCAGATAGGCTTCCTCCAGGCGCCCGAGGAAAGGCGGCGTCGAATCCGTGCTCTCCATGATGGCGCGCGCCAGCGGATAGACGGCCGCGCCGATGAGCGCGCCGCCGAGCGGCCCGGACATCGAGATCAGCGCGACGGCGGGCGGGAAGGCGGCGACGACGCCAATCGCCAGAACCAGCGCCATGAAGACGAAGCCATAGACGAAGCCCTTCTCCGCGCCGACCTTCCAGTCGTGATAGACGACGACCGACAGGGAGGGCGCGGCGCGCAACAGGCCCGCGATCGACTGGGTGACGAGATAGGTTTCGCCCCAAAGACCCGCCTGCGCCAGCGCCGCGGCGAAGACAGCGACGAAGACAGCGACAGGCGCCGGAAAATAGGGCGTGACGAAGACCGAGACCGCCGTCGCCACGAAGGGCGTGAGCGAGGCGAGGAAGGCCGAGGCGAACAGAATGCCGTGCGGGCGCCATTGCCGCGGCAGGAAACGCCCCAAGGCCAGCGGCACGCCGACGACCACAGCCTCGTTGAGCAGAAACAGCACGAGCGTGCGGCCGACGATCTTCCTGAGCGGCTCGGGAACATCGAGGCCGAGGAAGAACGCTCCGCCGATCTGGGTCACAGGCGGCGAACCGAGCGCGATGATGAGGCTGAACAGGAATGGCAGCAGAAAAAGCGCGATGCGCAGCGGCATCCGCGAGCGCGCCGTGAGCGTGACGACGCCGGCGATATAGATGATCGTCGCCGCGCCCGCGCCCACCGGCGAGAGGCGGAAGAGTTGCTCCAGCGTATCCGGCGCGCGCCACAGGACGCCCGAGCGGTCGCAGAGCGCAGCGAAGGCGCCGACGGCTGCAAAGTCGACCGCGAAGTTCACGCCCTGCCGGGCCGCCTCGCTGGAAGGGCGCAGCAAAAACAGCGCGGCGCCAGCGAAAAAGCCAGCGACCAGAAGATGATCCCACCCGCCCGACGCCTCGAGCGCCGCGACGACGGCGAAGACCGCGCCGAAAAGGATACGCTCGAACAAAGCGCCGCCAGTGTCCGATTCGCCATGCGCGCTGCTGGCCATGGGTTCCCTCCGGGCGTCCTCAAACTGGCGCCGCTTTTGGTTAATTCACCGGAATCACCGGCGCTGCCTATGTTTCCCTTGCCGGAGAGCGGGAAAAATGTCGACTCCCCAGCCCCACTTGCGCGAGCGCCCCTTCGCAGGCCCGGCCCAAACCGCTATAGTGAACGAAGCGTTAATCCCGCGCGCTGGCGAGGGCGAAGCGAGTGACCGATATGGAAGAGCCTTTGCCCGCGCCCGCCGACGGTAGTCGCCCGACTCTGCGCCGGCGAACGCCCGGCGACCGCGTCACGACCATCGTGCCGGCCGAAAGCGGCGCTTCAAGGACGCAGGAGAAGCTGGGTCTCGACCAGCGCATGGCGACCCTCGCGACGGCGCTTCGGCGCGCCCGCGTCGAGAACGCCGAGCATTCCGCCGCCCTCGCGGACCTGCGCTCCGCCGAGATCGCCCGCCTCGAAATCCTCGCCGAAGCCCTTTCCCCCGTCATGGCGCAGGTTCCCCAGGAGTGCGATATTTTCGATGTAGGGGTGGCGCCAGGCGACCGGCCCCGCCTCTTCATAGACCAGATCGGCTTCGTCGAGATGGACCGCGACAAGCGTACCTATCGCTTTCTGCAGGACACCCGCCACGGACGCATCATGCTGCGCGAAAGCGACGATGTGGATGAGCTGGTCGACGCCATCACCAATTACATCGCGCATCGCCTGATCGAGCGCGAGAAGGCGCTGGCGGTGGATTATGCGAGCGGCGGCGCGGTGCGAAGCGTGCGCAAGACCCAAACCGCCGCCGACCCCAATGCCGGCGCGATGCGCGAAAAGGCCTTTCAGGTCTTTCTGTTCTTCATCGAGTTTCTTGGCTCGGCGGCCTTCTTCGGCCTGCTGGCGATCACGGGCATGTGGATCTACCGGACCTATTTCGCCCAATAGGCAATTTCCCGCGGGCCTTCCTCGACGATCTCTCCCGCCTCGTTCAGCGCCCGCAGCCGCAGGGTGACGCGCAGCGCCTCCCCCTCCCTCTCGATGGCGTAAAGGTTGTAGGCCGCGGCCGGATAGTGCCCGCCGGGCCGCGCCGAGGCCGAGGCGACGCCGACGACGGGCGTGGGCCCCGATAGCCCGGCGATATGCGCGACGCTGGGCTTGTGGTTGTGCCCATGCACGATCAGCTCGGCGCCATGGCGCGCGATGACCGCCTCGAAAGCCGCCGCATCCTCCAACCCGCGCAGGATGCGCGCGCCGCCCACATGGGGCGGATGGTGCAGAAAGACGACCCGCGCCAGCCCCTCCGCCTTGGCCCCCGCGAGCAGATCGCCGAGCGCCGCAAGCTGCGCCTCGCCGAGCCGGCCCGAGGCGACGAAGGGCGCCGTCGGCACGCCGGAATCGAGCCCGATCAGCGCCACGCCGTCGCGCCGGCGCAGGAAGGGGAAGCCCGTGGCAGGGGGCTCGCTTTTAGTCTCGCTCGTCGTCCAGGGCGCGAAGACCTCATGGACCAGAGTCGTGGCGTCGGCGACATAGGCGTCGTGATTGCCGGGGGTGAAGCTCACCTCCTCCGGCGACCCGAGCGTGGCGAGCCAATCCTTCGCCAGCGCGATCTCGGCAGGTAGGCCGATGTTCACGATGTCTCCGGTCATCAGGACATGATCGGGCGTTTGCGAGCGAATGTCGGCGACCAGCGTCGCGAGGACGCCCATATCGTGCTGGCCCGCCCGCTTGTAGAGCCAGTTGACGTAGCCGGTGACGCGCTTGCCGAGGAGTTCCGCGAGATTCGGGCGCGGAATGGGGCCGATATGCGCGTCGGAGAGATGGGCGAGAAGGAAGCTCACGATCGTCCTTTGCTGGGTTCGAATAGTCCTAGAGCCCGCGCGGCTCTTTTGCCATAGTCTAGGCATGAGAGAAGATGATCCCGCCGAGCTGGCGATCGAAAAGGACCGTCCCGACCCCTCGCTGCGGGCTCGGATCGTCTCGCGCATCATCACCTTCGGCGCGCTCTTCCAGCGGCCGATGACGCTAGGCGTGCGCGGGCTGGTGCTGGATGCGCAAAGCCGGGTGCTGCTGGTGCGCCATACCTATGTCCCCGGCTTTTACCTCCCCGGCGGCGGCGTCGAGGGCGGCGAGACCATGATGCAGGCGTTGGCCCGCGAACTGGAGGAGGAAGGCGGAGTCCATCTTCTCGGCGCCCCGGCCCTGCATGGCGTCTATCTCAACCGCCGCGTCTCGGCGAGGGACCATGTCGCCCTCTATGTGGTGCGGGATTTCCGCTGCGAAGGTCCGAGGGAGCCAGACCACGAGATCGCGGAGGCGGGCTTCTTTTCGCTCGACGCGCTGCCGCCGGGCGTCACGCCGGCGACTCGCGCGCGCCTTTCCGAAGTCCTGGATGGCGAGCCCGTCTCGCCTTATTGGTGACCCCATGAAACACATGAAACTGGCCGCGGCCGCCCTTGCACTCGGCTTCACTTTCTCAGTCGCGCCCGCCCGTGCCCAGAGCGACGCGGCGCATGTGCTCGACGCCGTCTTTTACGGATTCGACGAGGATCACGACGGGGTGATCACTGGCGCTGAGGCCAACCGCTTCATCGACAAGACTTTCAGCGAACTCGACCGGGGCAAGACCGGCAAGATTTCGCCGCAGGCCTGGATGAGCTTCAGCTTCGGCCTCGCAGACGTCGCCGCCGATCAAGGCCGCTCAGACGCCTACGACCGAGCCAAGGCGAAGATTTTCAAGCGTTGGGACCGCGCTAAGTCAGGCGCGCTGACGCTGGAGGATTATCGAGCGGGCGTGCTGGGCGACGCGCGCAAGGCGGTGGGCGGCGCCACGAAGGACGCCGATCTGCGAATCGATCTCGCCGCCTTCAAGCGCGCGCCCTTCGTGCGCCAGCTGATGCGCGCGCTGCATTGAGAGGCTAACGGCGCGGAGCCCTGAACTGGCGCCGGCAGGCGGACGAGAGTGTTTTCATATTCGCGCGCAGGCAGTTTTCGACGGCGATGGCGTCCGGCTCCTCGGCCGCGCAGAGGCGATGGGCGTCTCTCTCGCATGCGGCGCGCTGCTGCTCCGTACCCTGGGCCGCCGCCGGACCGGCGACCAGCAGAACCGCGAATAGCCATATGAAGCTCGAGAAGCGCATGGGACGGTTCCTTCGTCACAGCCCCCCGGCCCTGCTCTTAACTGGCGCGGGCGCGCGCCCGCATCAAGCTGCGCCGCATCCGCGCCGGCCTGAGCTACCTTGCGCAAGGGGGGCGATGTCGCGCCACCCATAGGCCATGTCCGGCAGGACCATGCCGTAGATCTCCCAAACGCCCGCGACGCCCGTCGGCTGCGCGCCATGCGCCTCGTAGAAGCGGCGGGCGTGCAAGGCGTCGCGGAAGACCCAGACGGCGGCGCTCCCGCAGCCCTGCGCATAAAGATGCGCAGCCATTCCGGCGAGCAGCCGCCGCCCGGCGCCCCGCCGCTGGATTCGGCCCAGCAGGTAAAGCGAGGTGATTTCGCCCTCATAACCCAGGGGCAGAAGCTTCTCCGAGCGCTGGCGCCGGCAGTAGCCGAAGCCCGCCGTCTCTTCGGCCTCATCGAGCGCCAGAAAGGCGGCGGCCGCCGGATCGGCGTCGGAAAGATTGGCCGCCCACCGCTGCGCCCATTCCTCCACGTCGAGGCCTGCCAGCGTCTCAGCGGGCATCATGCCGGAATAGGTCTCCCGCCATGACGCCACATGGACTTGCGCGATCCTGCGCGCATCCTCCGGGCCTGCCCGACACAGTTCGATCCCTGTCATGGGGTCAGTCTCGCATGCTCGTTTTCGCAGCCGCAACGGCGCGTTTTGCCCCCGGCGCGGCGCGTGTTATGGGCTCGGCCCGGCTCATGATCGACCTTGTCATCAAATTCTTTCCCATGACGGTCGCCGATGAAGCGCAGATCGAGAAACTCGACGAGCGCGCCTTCGGCCCCGGTCGCTATGCGCGGACAGCCTACCGTCTGCGCGAGGGCGTGCCACCCGATTTGTCGCTGTCTTTCGTGGCGCGCGTCGGCACGTTGCTGGTCGGCGCCAATCGCATGACGCCCATTCTCGTAAGCTCCACGCCCGCCATGCTGCTGGGGCCACTGACCGTGGAGCCGGCTTTTCGCTCGCAGGGCGTCGGCGAGGCGCTGGTCAAACATTCCCTCGACGCCGCCCGTGAAAAGGGCCACGGACTCGTGCTGCTCGTCGGCGATGACGACTATTACGCGCGGCTCGGCTTTTCCCGCGTGCCGCGCGGCAAGATCATCATGCCGGGGCCGGTCGACCCCGACCGCCTGCTCTTTTGCGAATTGCAGCCCGGCGCCTTCGACGCCGCGAGCGGCAAGATGCGGCGCGCGTGACGATGAACGGCCCGCTCATCGAACGCTACGAAGCGCTCGTGCGCGAGCGCGGCCTGCATCCGGACGACTCCCAGCGCGAAGCTGTGAAGAAGCTGCAGGCCTTGCTCGACGCGCTGAAAAAGGGCCGCGCCCCGGCGGCGCCCCTGCCCCGCGTGCTGAGCGCCTTCTTCTGGCAGGAAGAGAGGCCGCGCGGCCTCTATCTGTGGGGAGGCGTGGGCCGTGGCAAGACGATGTTGATGAACCTCTTCTTCGACATGGCCCCCGTCGAGAAGAAGCGCCGCGCGCATTTCCACGCCTTCATGGCCGATGTGCACGACCGTCTGCATCGCGCGCGGAAGGCGGCGTCGGCCGGAGTCGCCGATCCAGTGACGCAGGCGGCACGGCAGATCGCCGCCGAGACACGCCTTCTGTGTTTCGACGAATTTGCCGTGACCGACATCGCGGACGCATCGATCCTCGCCCGGCTCTTCGCGACGCTTTTCACAGAGGGCGTCGTCGTCGTCGCGACCTCCAACGTCGAGCCTTCGCGACTCTACGAGGGCGGGCGCAACCGCGATCTTTTCCTGCCCTTCATCGCGCTGCTCCAGCAGCACATGGACGTCATGCATCTTGCCGGGCCGGTCGACTACCGGGCGCGTCAGGACTGCATCGGCGAGGTCTTCTTCACGCCGGCCGACGAGAATGCGCACGCCGCGCTGGACGCGCTGTTTTTTGCGCTCACTGGCGTCAGGAGCGGCGCGCCGGCGACGATAGAAGTGAAGCGGCGCACTGTGTTCATCCCGCAAACTTCGGGGCGCGTCGCGCGCTTCCGCTTCGCGGACGTCTGCGGCCGTCCGCTTGCGGCGGGCGACTATCTGGCGCTCGCCAGGCGCTTCGACGCCATCATCGTGGACGATGCGCCGATCCTCGCCCCCGAACAGCGCAACGAGGCGCGCCGCTTCATCATGCTCGTGGACGTGCTTTACGAGGCGCGCGCGCTGCTGGCGCTCTCCGCCGCGGCGGAGCCGGAGCATCTCTACCATGCGCCGCATGGCGCAGAGGCGCGCGAATTCCAGCGCGCGGTCTCCCGCCTCACGGAAATGCGCGCGCGCAGCTATCTGGAAAGCTGCGCCGTCGCCGATGCGCTGGCGCCGCTTCTCACGGACTGACGGACGCGACGCTCACGGCTTCGACATGCATTCCGCGATGTCGCTGTCTTTCTTCATCTGCTCGAAACGGTCCGTGCAATAGCGCTCGAGATCGGGACGCTTGGCCGCATCTGTGGAGGCGGCGCGGATGCCCATGGCCGCGTCGAGCAACTCCTTCTGCGCGGCGTGGACCTGCTTGGGCTTCAAGAGCCCCGAGCACGCCTCATAGCGCTTCAGAAGCGCGTCGCATTGCGGCACGCCGGTCGGGTCGACGGCGAAGGCGGGCGTGGCCGCAAGAACGAACAGAAGGGCGAGACGATTTTTCACGGGCTTACAGCCTCTTCTTGGTTGAACGAGGGGGAGGCTATAGCGCATTTTTGCGCGGATCGGTATGGACAAGCTCGCTTTGACGAAGTTGCGCGCGAGAGCGGCCCGGCAAGAAAAGAAAACGGGCGGCGGGCCTTTCCTGGGACCCGCCGCCCTGCTGATCTCCGGCGTAAGTGTCTCGCGAACGCCGGAGAATTCCGCCCCGCGCGTTCTTTACAGACCCGCGAGGAAATTGGTCGGATCGACCGGCGTCGAGCCCTTGCGCAGTTCGAAGTGCAACTGCGGAGACCCCACATTGCCGGACTGGCCGGACCTGGCGATCGTCTGGCCGCGCTTGACCGTATCGCCGCGCTTCACGTCGAGCGCGCCATTGTGGGCGTAGGCGGTGACGAAGCCGTTGGGGTGACGGATCAGCACGAGATTGCCGTAGCCCTTCAGCTCGCTGCCGGCGTATGCCACCGTGCCGCCTTCGGCCGCCTTCACCGGCGTGCCTTCCGGCACGGCGATGTTGATGCCGTCATTGCCGCCCGACGAGAAGCCCTGGATGATGCGGCCGCGCGCGGGCCAGCGGAACTCGGGCTTGTCGCTGTCGAGGGAGACCTTGGTCGCCTCCTCGGCGGGCGGAATGGACGCGGTCGTCGTCTTGTCGACCGGCTTCTCGGCGACGGCGACCTTGGGCTGCGGCTTTTCGGCGGGCGCCTCGGCGACGGGCTGCGAGCGCGCGGCCTCGGCCTTGGCGAGACGCTCGGCCTTGGCGGCCCTGGCGGCCTCCGCCTTGGCGAGACGCGCTTCCTCGGCGGCTTTGGCGGCCTCTGCCTTCGCGGCGCCGGCCTTGGCCGTGTCGACCCTGGCCTTGGCGGCCTCCGCTTTCGCCAGTTTCGCCTTCTCGGCGGCGGCCCTGGCTTCGGCGGCCTTCAATTCGGCGGTCTTCTTCGCTTCGGCGCCTTTCTGGGCAGCAGCCTTCTCGGCCTCGACCTTGGCGAGACGCGCCTCATCGGCGGCCTTCTCGGCTTCGGCCTTCTTCTGGCGCTTCAGCTCCTGGTCCTTTGCGCCCGCCTCGGCCTTCCTGGCCTTGGCTTCCTCCTCGCGAGCGGCCTTTGCGGCGGCTTCAGCCTTGCGCTGCTCTTCGCGGGCGGATTTGGCGGCGGCTTCGGCCTTGCGCTGCTCCTCGCGGGCGGCGGCGGCTTCGGCCTTCGGATCGGGCTTCGCCTCCGCGACCTTCGCCGGAACGGCGGGGGCGGCGGGCGCGGCCGAACGGGCGACGGCGCCGGCGCGGTAAACGGGGATGATGATGCGCGAGCCGGGCTGCACCTGCGCAGCCGTCGAATAACCATTGGCGCGCAGCAGCGCGTCGGTCGGCACGCCGAAGCGCGTGGCGAGAACCGCCGCGGATTCACCCTGGCCGACCGTCACCGGCGTGCCGCCGTCAGCGGTCCAGTGAGAGGCGCCGGCGCCGCCGACCGGAGCGGCGGAAGCCACCGGGGCGGGAACCGGAGCGCGGTAAGGCGTGGAAGCGGCGCCCGGAGCCGGCAGCGGGCGCTGCTCGACGCGGGGCGCGGAGCCGATGGCGCCCGTCGGCGAGCGGTCGACGCCGCGCGAGGCGCTGACCTTGGGCGCGCCTCCGGAGGTGAAAGGATCGGCGAAGGGATCTGAGAAGCGCGAGGCGTCGGAACAACCCGCCATCAGCGCGGCCGCTCCCGCGGCCAACATGAGCCGCACTGCGGCCCGCGGATAAGCAATATGACGCTTTTTAGCCATGACGACCCACTCGCACGCTTCAACTACACGTTAGTTGTAGGCGCAGGCGGGTTAAGGAGCCGTTTAAGATGAACGCCGGTTGAGCGACTTCACGAAAATCTTCAGCATAGTGGAAAGCTTCGATTTACAGTGACTTTGCGGCCCCACTGGTGGCCGCGCAAAGGCTGTGGGGGCCAAGGTCCGACTCGCGCAGGGCGCCCCCTTCAATGCGATCAACCTTAATCAATCGTTGACGCGGACGCGCATCCGGGCCGCCGCCTTCGCTGCGCGCGTAAACGAGCGCGCCGCCGGGCGAGAGGATTTTCAGCAGCGCGGCGGGCGGCGCGTGGAGCGCGGCTTCTACAATGATGCGGTCGAACTCGCCGAGGGTGCGGGCGGGCTCCAGTCCATCGCCATGCATCGCCAGGGCGTTGGAGACGCCAAGCGCGGCGAGCTTGCGCGCCGCCTCTATGGCCAGCGTCTCGAAACGCTCGATCGTCACGACCTCGCGCGCGAGACGCGCAAGTATGGCCGCGCCATAGCCCGAGCCCGTGCCGACCTCGAGCACGCGGTGGCCCCTGCCGATGCGCAGCGCCTCGATCCGCCGCCCGATGTCCGCCGGGCGCGACATGGTCTGCCCGCAGCCGAGCGGCAGCGACATGTTGCGGTTGGCGAGATCGCGAAATCTGAACGGCGCGAAGGCTTCGCGCGGCACGGACTCTATCGCGCGCATGACGGAAATGTCCCGCACCCCCGCCTGACGCACAGCGAGGAGCAGCGCGGCGCGCTCCTCGAAAGCGTTACTGGGGACGGCGATTCCGGGAGCCGCGCTCATATGCGCTCCTTCTCGCTTTCCTCGAAGGCCGCCGCGAGCCGGGTCACGGTGGGATGATCCGTGAGGTCGAGTTGCAGCGGCGTCACCGAAATCCTGTGCTCCTCCACCGCCTGCAGATCCGTTCCGGCGCCGGGCGTGAAATCGGCGCGCTGGAAGGAGATCCAGTGATAGGGATTGCCGCGCCCGTCCTTGCGGTCCTCGATACGCATGAGGTCGTTGCTGCGCCGGCCCTGCATGGTGACGGCGACGCCCTGAACCTCCTGTGGCGGGCAACTCGGGAAGTTGACGTTCATCAGCACGTTTGGCGGAATGCCCGCGGCGAGGAGCTTGCGCACGATTCCCGGGCCATGCGTTTGCGCGCAGTCCCAGTGAATCGCGTTGCGGCCGGAAAAGAAGTCGTAACACTGCGACAGCGCTATCGCCGGAATGCCGAGGATCGTCGCCTCCATTGCGCCTGCGATGGTGCCGGAATACGTCACGTCCTCCGCGATGTTCTGGCCGCTGTTCACGCCCGAGATCACGAGATCGGGCGGATGATCCAGCAGCAGCTTGCGCACGCCCATGATGATGCAGTCGGTCGGCGTGCCCTTCACCGCGAAATGACGCGGCGAAATTTCGCGCAGGCGCAGCGGATCGTTCAGCGAAAGCGAATGCGCGACGCCGGATTGCTCGAGTTCCGGGGCGATGACGAACACATCGTCCGAAATCGCGCGGGCGATGCTCTCGGCGACCTTGAGGCCGGCCGCGTGCACGCCGTCGTCGTTGGTGATCAGAATGCGCATCAGGCGTTTATCCCAGGCTCCGCCAAGCCGGGCGGGAGCGTGGCGGAACGTCGATGTTTTTGAACCGATTCGGCCGCTTGCGTCCACCCGCGCCCTACATGGAGCGAGGGTTCTGGGGTTGCACAGGGAGATAGTAATGGGTTCAAAACTTACGCCTCTGCTTGCCGCCGCGGCGCTCGCCGCATCGATGGGTTACGCCGAAGCGCATCAATACCGTTCAGGGATGCGTAGCGTCGGGCATCAACATTATGGCATGTCCTACGGCCGTTACGGCATGTCGTCGACCCGTTTCGTTCCGCGCGCACGCTACGGCATGGCGCGGGTCCGCTACCGCGCCGCGCCGGCCTATTACGGCGCGGCCGCTCCCGGCTATGGCTATGGCCCGGCATATGGCGCGGGCTATGGCGCAGGTGGCCTCGTGGGGGGCGTCGCGACCGGCGTCGGCAGCGTCGTGAGCGCGCCCTTCGACATCCTCGGCGGCATCTTCGGCGGCGGTTCCGATTATGGAGCCTATGGCTACGGCGGCGCTCCGGCCTATGGCTATGGCGCCCCTTACGGGGCCGGGCAGCCGGTCGTGGCGGGATACTGACCCCGCCCCCTTCAACCCCTCCCCTTACGGGGGAGGGGTTGTGCGTCTTCAAGTCCGCTCGATCTTCGTCAGTCCGCCCATGTAGGGGCGCAGCGCGAGCGGCACGGTTACGGAGCCGTCGGCCTCCTGATAATTCTCCAGCACCGCCACCATCGCGCGGCCGACGGCGACGCCGGAGCCGTTGAGCGTATGCACGAAACGCGGCTTGCCGTCATTTGTGGCGGCGCCGCCTGCAGTTGCGCCGCTGGCCGCCCGAAAGCGCGCGTTCATGCGCCGGGCCTGGAAGTCGCCGCAGACCGAGCAGGAGGAAATCTCGCGATACTTCCCCTGCCCCGGCAGCCAGACTTCGAGATCGTAGGTCTTCTGCGAGGCGAAGCCCATGTCGCCCGTACAAAGCACAACCTTGCGATAGGGCAAATCCAGCGCCTGCAGGATTTTCTCGGCGCAGCCGGTCATGCGCTCGTGCTCTTCCAGCGACTGCTCGGGCGTGGTGATGGAGACGAGCTCCACCTTGTAGAACTGATGCTGGCGGATCATGCCGCGCGTATCCTTGCCCGCCGCGCCCGCCTCGGCGCGGAAGCAATAGGTGCCGGCGGTCATGCGCAGCGGAAGTTGCGACTCGTCGAGGATGCATTCGCGGACGAGGTTTGTGAGCGGCACTTCGGCGGTGGGGATGAGCCAATAATCCATTGTCGGGCGGAACTTTGATACATCGTCCCCCGCCTCAACAGCAGCATCAAATGCCTCATCATAGGTGAGTTGTCGAACCGCGCCGAACTGATCCTCCCGAAACTTCGGCAATTGCGCCGTGCCGAACATGGCGTCATCACGCACGAGCAGCGGCGGGTTCACTTCCATATAACCATGCTCGCCCGTATGCAGGTCGAGCATGAATTGCGCGAGCGCGCGCTCCAGCCGCGCGAGCGGGCCCTTGTTGACGACGAAACGCGCGCCGGAGAGCCTGGCGGCGGCCTCGAAATCCATGAAGCCCAGACCTTCGCCGATGTCGAAATGCTCCTTCGGCGTGAAGTCGAATGTGCGCGGCTCGCCCCAGCGCGCGACCTCGACATTATCGTGCTCGTCGGCTCCGTCCGGCACTTCAGCCAGCGGCGTGTTGGGAATGCTCGCGAGCGCAGCGTCGAGTTCGGCGATGGCGTAGCGCTCGGCTTCTTCGAGCGATGGCCAGTTTTCCTTGATCAGCGCGACTTCCGCCTTGAGCGCCTCGGCCTTCGCCGCGTCGCCCGCCTTCATCGCGGCGCCAATTTCCTTCGAGGCCGCGTTGCGCCGCTCCTGCGCCTTCTGCAATTCGCCGATCGCCGCGCGGCGCGCATCGTCCAGCGCGAGAAGCTGCGTAGAGAGCGGCTCCAGCCCGCGCCGCTTGCGGCCCTTCTCGAAAGCGTCAGCGTTCTCGCGAATCCATTTGATGTCGTACATGTCGGGCTACCGGCGCTCAGGCAGTAAGAGGCGATGTGTGCAAACCCGTCATGCCCGGCCTTGTGCCGGGCATCCACGCGGCGCCGCCACGACGCCTTGTCGAACGAGGCCGCAACGTCTCGGCGTGGATGGCCGGGACAAGCCCGGCCATGACGGCGGGAGCTTGTTATTTGAGGCCCCTTCTCCCGCGAGTGGGAAAAGGAATCAAGCGGCCAAATGTCGCTCACTCCTGCGTCGCCGCTTCCTGCTCGGCTTTTTTCTTCTCGATCATCCGCACGGAGTAGATCGACGCCTCGTAGAGCAGCATCCCGGGAATCGCGAGCGCAAGCTGCGAGAAGACGTCCGGCGGCGTGAGGATCGCCGCGACGACGAAGACGATGACGATCGCGTAGCGGCGCTTCTCCCGGAGGAAGTCCGACGAGACGATTCCCACCTGCCCCAGCAGCGTCAGGATCACCGGCATCTGGAAAACGACGCCAAACGCCAGCACCAGCGTCATGATGAGCGCCAGATATTCGGAAACGCGGGGCAGAAGCTCGATCTGCGGCTTGCCGGGTTCGTTGGCCTGTTGCATGCCGATGAAGAAGCGTAGCAGGTTCGGCATGACGAGGAAATAAACGACCAGCGCGCCGATGGCGAAGAAGATGGGCGTTGCGAAAAGATACGGCCGGAAGGCCGCGCGCTCATGCCGATAGAGCCCCGGCGCGACGAAGGCGTAGAGCTGCGAGAACACCACCGGGCAGGACAGGAACGCCGCCGCGAAGAGCGCGACCTTCATTTGCGTGAAGAAATATTCCTGGGGCGCCGTGTAGATCAGCCGCGCCTCCGGCCCCGCGACCTGCGTGTACGGGATCAGAAGGATGTTGTAGATGTCCTTGGCGAAAAAGAACGCGAGGATGAACATCGCGAGAAATGCGAGCAGCGCCCTGATGAGGCGCTCACGCAATTCCATGAGATGTTCGATCAGCGGCGCCTTGCTGGCTTCGATTTCCGCTTCGTCGGCCTCGGTCATGCGCCGGCCTTCTTGTCAGCCTCAGCAGCCTCGTCGGAAGGAGATTCGGATCGCGGAGCGTCCCCCTTCACCGCGCTGGTGATCTGCTTGCGCGCCTCCGCCATTGGGTCGAAGGCGACGTCCAGTTTCGTGCTGGACATGACGGCGCGGTTCGTCTCTTCGATCTCCTTCTTGAGATCGGCGAGTTCGGCGTCGCGCATGGCGTCCATGAACTGGCCCTGAAACTCGGCGGCCATGCGGCGCATGCGCCCCGTCGCCTGCCCCAGCGTGCGCAGCACGCGCGGCAGATCCTTCGACGGAATCGCAATGAGCGCGACGATGCCGATGACGATGAGCTTGCCGGGATCGAGGTCGAACATTTTTCCCCGCGCGGGCGCCGCGCTAAATCAGTCGTTCTGTTTCAGACGTTCTTGCCGTCGGCTGTCTTGTCGGCCTCTATGGCGCGGCGCTCGGCGTTCTGCTCGACGGGCTTCGTCGCCTCGGCGACGTCGTCCTCGGCCATGCCCTTCTTGAAGGCCTTGATGCCCTTCGCCACGTCGCCCATCACGTCGGAAATCTTGAACTTGCCGCCGAACAGGATAAAAACGACGCCGCCGACGATGATCCAGTGCCAGATCGACAGGCTGCCCATGACGCGACCCTCCGCGAGAGAAACGAACCGGAACCTCCGGCCGGATTGAGGCGAACCTATGCGGCCCGGGGTGCAAAAACAAGGCGAGCAACCGGCCGAAACGATAGTATTTCGGACAGGAAGCGGAGCCTTTCCGGCGACTGACGGCGAAAGCTCAGTCGTCGTTGAAGGGCTCGGGAGGCTCCGGCGCTTCGGGCTCCTCCGGGAACTCCATCTCCAGCAGTTGCGGCACGTCCTCCTCCAGCGGCTCCTCGTCCTCGCGCAGCGCATTGTCGTCGGAGGGCTGCGGCACGCCGAAACCCCTGGGCAGGCGCCCGTCGAAGAGCCCAGCCCCCTTGAGTTCGTCGAGTCCCGGCAGGTCGCCGATCTGCTCGAGCCCGAAATGCATCAGGAAGCTGTCGGTGGTGCCATAGGTAATCGGCCGGCCCGGCGCCTTGCGGCGCCCGCGCAGGCGAATCCAGCCCGTCTCCAGCAGCGTGTCCAGCGTGCCCTTGGAGATGGCGACGCCGCGGATTTCCTCGATCTCGGCGCGCGTCGTCGGCTGGTGATAGGCGATGATCGCCAGCGTCTCCAGCGCGGCGCGGGAGAGCTTCTTTTCCTCCACCTGCTCGCGGGCGAGAATCCAGTTGAGGTCCGCCGCCGTGCGGAAGAACCACTTCCTGCCGACGCGGGTGAGGTTCACGCCGCGATTGGCGTAATGGCCGCGCAGCCGCTCCAGCACCTGGGCGACGTCGACGCCGTCGTCGATCCGGCGCGTCATCTCGGATTCGTCGAGCGGCTCGGCGGAGGCGAAGAGCATCGCCTCGACGATGCGTTCGGCCTCGCGCAGCGCCACTTCGTTGCGCGCCAGCTCCTCGTCGCTGTTGACGTCGAATAGTTCAACTTTTTCTGCGGGCTGCGCCAATGCGCGTCCTCCTTAGATGAAGGTTTCCGCCGGCGGCTCGGCCTGCGGGGCGCGTTTGCGCACCCACAGCGGCGCGAAGGGCCGGTCCTGACGAATGTCGAAACGCCCTTCCCTCACCATTTCCAGCGAGGCGGAGAAAGACGAGGCGCGGACGGTGCGGGCCGTCTGCATATCCGCGCAATATTGCAGCAGATAATCGTCGAGCACGGTCCATTCCGCCGCGATTCCGGCAAGCCGCTCCAGCGCATCGCGGGCGTCGGCCAGCGACCAGACCGCGCGCTGCCTGAGCACGACACGCGAAACAGCGGTCTTCTGGCGCTGGCGTGCGTAGGCCGAGAGCAGATCGAACAGGCTCGCGTCATATTTGGGCTGCGAGATGGTCTCGATGCCCTCCGGCCCGCCGCGCAGGAACATGTCGCGCCCCAGCCGGCCGCGCTGGGTCAACCGGTCGGCGGCGAGGCGGATCAGCTCAAGCCGGCGCAGGCGCTCAGCGAGAGCGGCGGCGAGATCGGCCGCCGAGGGCTCGTCGCCGTTCTTTGGCGGCTCGGGCAGCAGCAGGCGGGACTTGAGATATGCGAGCCAGGCGGCCATGACGAGATAGTCGGCCGCAAGCTCCAGCCGCACGCGCCGGGCGGCTTCGATAAAGGCCAGATATTGCTCGGCAAGAGCAAGGATCGAGATGCGCGAGAGGTCGACCTTCTGGCGGCGCGCTAGCTCGAGCAGCAGATCGAGCGGCCCCTCGAAACCATCGACGTCCACGAGGAAGGCTTCGCCCTCCGCGCGGGGTTCCTCGGTCAGATCGAAGGAAAGTTCCTGGGCCATTGATTCTCCGGCGACTCAAGGCGCGTTGACGCCTTATTCACCCTATCGGCCCGGAGATTGGTCGCTTTGTGGCCGGGGGGCAAGCGCCGCGAGCAGCTTGCAGCGTCCGTCCACAAGATAGAGGGGTGGATAAGCGGCCGGTCTACTCCCCGTAGATGTCGCCGAGAGAAATCTCGAGTCCCGGCGGATCAAGCGCGAGCATGCCTTCTCGTACGATGCGCGTGACGATCGCCGCCCCTCCCCCGCGCGCATGGTGGAAAATGAGCCGCTCGTCGGGCGAGACGATGAGATAATGGGAGACGCTCGGGATGCGGAAATAGGAAGCCAGTTTGCCGAGGGCGTCGTTCTTTCCCGTCGAGGGCGAGAGGACTTCGACGACGATGACGGGGCTTTCAACGAGGATTGTGTCGGGCGGCAGTTCCGGCCCGCAATAGACCTGCGCGTCGGGGTCTAAGACCGTATGCGCGTCGACCCGCACGGCCATGCCGTCCGGCAGGACGTGGCAGGGCAGTCCTTTGGACCGGATGGCGTCGTGGAGGGCGAGATACATCCGCCCCTTCGTCCTGGCGTGCGCGACGCGCTCCGACGCCTGCGCGAACACCTCGCCGCCCGCAAGCTCGTAGCGTCCCGCCTGCGTTTGCGACCAGGCGAGAAACTCTTCGGCGCTCATGCGCGCCTTGGGAAGGGCAACGGCGGACATGACGATATGTTAGCGCGGCTGGCGCAGTCGCGCCATCCATCGATCCCCTACGCCACCGCCCCCATCGCCACCTCGAACTCCGCCACGCTCCCTGCGACGTCGAGCGCCTCCACCTCCCGCACGCACTCCAGCGCCTTCTCGGCCCGCTCCAGCGCCTTGCCGGCCAACACCGGCGCGCCCTCGGCCACGGGCTCGGCCTCGGCGAGGGCGCCGTTGCAATGCAGGACCATGTCGCAGCCGGCGCCTATCGCGCGCTCCGCGCGGTCGCGGAAGCTTCCCGTCAGCGCCTTCATGGAGAGGTCGTCGGTCATAAGAAGGCCGTCGAACCCGATGCGGCCGCGGATGATCTCGCCCACCACCGTCTTCGACTGCGTGCCGGGCGCGTCCGGGTCGATCGCCGTGTAGACGACATGGGCGCTCATCGCCATCGGCAGGTCGGCGTTGGCGATGAAGGGCGGGAAGTCGATGGCCTCCAGTTCCTCGCGGCTGGCGTCCACCACCGGAAGCTCCAGATGGCTGTCGGCCTTCGCGCGGCCGTGGCCGGGGATGTGCTTCATCACCGGCGCGACGCCGCCGGCCATCAGCCCCTCGGCGGCGGCGCGGCCGAGCTTCGCGGCGCGGGCGGGGTCGCGGCTATAGGCGCGGTCGCTGATAATGGCGTGCGAGCCCTCGGCCGGCACGTCCAGCACCGGCAGGCAATCGACGTCGATCCCCACTTCGCGCAGGTCATGCGCCATCAGCCGCGCGCCGAGCCAGGCGAGCCGCTCGGCTCTCGCCGCATCGGCCGCCTCGAAACGCGCAGCGCTGGGATAGGCGCGCCAGTTCGGCGTGTTGAGCCGCTGCACGCGCCCGCCCTCCTGATCTACCAGCACCGGGGCATTACGGCCGAGCGCGTCGCGCAACGTGGCGGTGAGGCGCGCGATCTGTTCGCGGCTCTCGACGTTGCGGCGGAAGAGGATGACGCCCCAGGGGTCGGCGTCGCGCAGGAAGGCGCGCTCGTCGGCGTCGAGGGCGAGGCCTTTCAGGCCGCAGATAAAGGCGCGCATGTCTGCTCCGAATCGCGGGCGGGAGTTTCTTTCACAATAGCCGCCCTTGCGGGGGGCAAAAACAAGGAGGGCGATCCAGGTCACCCCGGATCGCCCTCATGTCTCTCGAGGTGATCAGGCTCAGTTGCCGGCCACGAAGCAGTTGCCGCCCGCCGCCTTCACCTTGTTGCAGATGGCGTTGGCGGAGTCCTTGCTGACGCCCGCGACGCGGACGCGATAGACCGTCTTGTCGCCGACCTTGGCGGGCTTGAACGTCGGCTTCACGCCGTATTTCGCCGCGACGGTCTTGAGCAGCGTGCGCGCCTCTTCCTCGCTGTTGGCGGCGCCGAACTGCACGGCGTAACCGCCGGACGACGTCGCGGCGGCTGGAGCAGCCTCCGTCGAAGGCTCGACCGCTGCGACTTTCGCGGGCTTGGGCTTCGCGGTCGTCGTCACCGGCTTCGTTTCCGCCCTGGGGGTGCCGCCCTTGCTCGGGGCCGGGTCCGCGGGCGGGGCCGCAGATTTCGTGACCGCCGGCGGCAGGCCGGCGTCATCGACGCGGCTGCCGTCGGGGCGGACGGTGACGGTTTTCACCTTCTTGGGCTGCGCGCCGGAGAGAGGCGGTTCATGCGGCGCATCGACGGGGCCGTTGCCGAGCTTGATCGCCTTCGGCGCAACGGTTGGGTCGATCGCCTGCTCCGAGTTGCTGACGACCTGCTTGACCTGAGTCGCGTCCTTGCGGTCCAGCACTGCGGCGCTGCTGGCGTCGGGGGCGTCCTGCTCCGCGTCTGCCGCCGGCTTGACCTTCACCGGCCCTTCGGGCGCGTTGATGACGGCGATTTCCTTCGAGGCGCCCGAGCCGTTGCGGTGGGCGAAGCCCCACCCAATGCTGCCCAGCGCGACGACGGAAATGGCGGCGATCGCGTGCCAGGGACGCAGATGCCGGCGCCAGCCGCCACGCTCCTCGCTCTCCGGCGCTTCCTCGGCGCCATAGTCCAGATACTGCGAATCGTCGCTCCAGCCGCCTTCTGCGCCGCCATAGGCGGGATCGTATTGCTGCTGCTGGTCTGCGTAACCCTGCTCGTACCCCTGATCCGGATAGGCCTCATCATGATAGGCCTGCTCCTGATGCGCGCCAGACGGCTGGGCATAGGCGTCCGTCTGGTAGCGCGGCGCGGGCGCCGGCTGTTGATCGGGTTGGCGACGAGGATCCCAGGAAACAGGCGGCGCGGCTTCGAACGAGCCGCGAAGCTGGTCCATCCACGGCTCGGCCGCAGGCTGCGGGCGGGCGCGTGGCGCGCGCGGGTCCGGCAGAATATCTCCATAGGGGTCCGCCTCCCCGTTCTCGCCCATCAGGCGAGCCAGTTCGCTCAGCGGATCGGCCTTGCCGGCCGGCTTGGGTTCGGGGCCGCGCATGCGCCGCTCGAACTCGCCAAGATCGACGGCGGGGCCTCTGACGGGGGATTCACGCATCTTGCACCTTCGATCGCTCTTCCCGGGCGCGGAGCTGTTGGCAGAAGGGTCGCGCGGCGGGCCAAGGGGCCGAGGAGTCTACCGCGTCAACGCATTTCGTCGGGGGCGCTCACGCCGAGAAGTCTCAGGCCCGACCCCAGGACGGCGGTTAAGGATAAAACCAAAGCGACCCGGGCGCTCGTTAAATCTCTCTCGGTTGCATTAACAAAGCGTAATTGTGGCTGATCTTTGCCCCGGTTCCAGTGGGAGTGGAAAACGCTGGACAATTCATGGAGGTAGAAAGCTACGCGGTGCGGCTCATGCGCCGCCGCCGCCGCTTCTATCGCGCGGGGGTACTGGGCGATCATGCGCGAGAGCTGCAATTCGCCCTCGTCGGTCAACAGATCGAGCCTGGCCTTGGCCAGCGCATTACCCGTCAGATCGAGATCCGGAAATGCCGTCAGCGCCTGCCGCAGGACGGACTTCGCGCGCGCATGGGCGTATTGGACATAGAAGACGGCGTTGTCTTTCGACTGCTCGATCACCTTGGCAAGGTCGAAGTCGAGCGGCGCGTCGTTCTTGCGATAAAGCATCATGAAGCGAACGGCGTCGACGCCCACTTCGTCCACGACTTCGCGCAGCGTCACGAAGTCGCCGGCGCGCTTGGACATCTTCACCGGCTCGCCGTTGCGCATCAGCTTCACGAGCTGGCAGAGCTTCACGTCGAGCGAGACCCTCTTGTCGGAGAGCGCGGCGACAGCGGCGCCCATGCGCTTCACATAGCCGCCATGGTCGGCGCCCCAGACATCGACCAGCGTGTCGAAGCCGCGGTCGATCTTGTCCTTGTGATAGGCGATGTCTGCGGCGAAATAGGTCGGCGAGCCGTCGGATTTCTTCAGCGCGCGGTCAACGTCGTCGCCGAAATCGGTCGAACGGAAAAGCGTCTGCTCGCGGTCTTCCCAATCGTCGGGCAACTGGCCCTTGGGGGGCGGCAGGCGGCCCTCATAGACGAGACCCTTCTCCCGCAGCCAGTCGATCGCATTATCGATCAGGGACGGCCCCTTCGAGCGATCATGCAGCGTGCGCTCCGAGAAGAAGACCTCATGGCGGATGTTGAGCGCGGCGAGATCGTCGCGGATCAGGTCCATCATGGCGTCGATGGCCGCGTTCTTGACGATCGGCAGCCATTCGCTTTCAGGCCTGTCCAGCAGCGCCTCGCCATGCGTCTTGGCCAGCGTCTCGCCGACGGGCTTGAGATAGTCGCCGGGATAGAGCCCTTCGGGAATCGCGATCGTCTCGCCCAGCGCCTCGCGGTAGCGCAGATGCGCCGAGCGGGCGAGCACGTCGACCTGCGCGCCGGCGTCGTTGATGTAATATTCGCGCGTCACCTCACAGCCCGAGAAGGCGAGGAGATTGGCGAGCGCATCGCCGAAGACCGCGCCGCGGCCGTGGCCCACATGCATCGGCCCCGTGGGGTTCGCCGAGACAAACTCGACATTAACCTTGCCCTGCAGCGCGCCGTCGCGGCTCCTGGCGACACGGCCGTAATTCTCGGGATCGAGCAGCGCCGCGCGCAGCACCTGCGAGAACATCTCGGGCTCGAGGCGAATGTTGATGAAGCCCGGCCCCGCCACTTCCGCCGTCGCGACGCCTTCTGACTGCGCCAGCGCGTAGCAGATCTCCACCGCCAGCTCGCGCGGGCTGGAGAAATGCGCCTTGGCCTCCTTGGCGAAGACCATCGCCGCGTTACAGGCGAGATCGCCGAGCGCGGCGTCCTTCGGGGGCTCGACGACAAAGCGCGCGAGATCGAGGTCGGGAAGGCGGCCAGCGGCCTGGACGCCCTTGAGGATCGAAGCGATGCGCGCGTGGAAGATATCGAAAAGGTTCATCTGGTTTCCGGCGGGGACATGATCGGGGGCCGGTTTAGCAGAGTGCGGGCGGCCGCGCACCCCGGAGGCGATGTCAGCCCCCATATACCCGCTTCACCTCCTGGAGGGCGTAGCGGTCGGTCATCCCGGCGATGTAATCCGCGACGACGACCGCCCGCGCGGCGCCCTCGCGGGCATTGGCGAGCGCCGCCCATTCCGGCGGCATGACGGACGGGTTTTCGAGAAATGCCGGGAAGAGCCGGCAAATCGCGTCGCGGGCGCGCTCCCAGACGTGCATCACCTTCTCGTGCCGATACATATTGTCGAAGAGAAAGCGCTTGAGGTCATGCTCCGCCGCCGTCATGCCGGGCGAAAGCGCGACCACAGCCGTTGGGGCGCCGCGCACCTCATCGGCGTGTTCCGGGGCGAGCGCCGCGATACGGGACTGCGACGTGGCGATGGCGTCCTCGACGAAGCGGGTGATGACGCGGCGCACGAGTTCATGAATGACGCGGCCGCGCTCCAGTCCCGGGTGCTTCTCCCCGATCTCCTTCAACAGCCCCGCGATGAACGGCGCCGCCGCGGCCATGTCGTCCAGCGCGAACAGCCCCGCCCGTAGTCCGTCGTCTATGTCATGGCCGATATAGGCGATGTCGTCGGCCGCCGCCGCGCATTGCGCCTCGATGCTTGCGAAGGTCGAGAGTTGCAGCGGACAAAGCGCGTCGAACTCCAGCACATAGCGCGGCGCGGGTCGGAGCGCCTTCGGCCTGAGAAGCGGCCCATTGTGCTTGACGATCCCTTCCAGCGTCTCCCAGGCGAGATCGAGCCCGTCATAGTCGGCATAGCGCCGCTCCAGCAGCGTCACCACGCGCAGCGCCTGCGCGTTGTGATCGAAGCCGCCATAGGGCTTCATGCAGGCCTCGAGCGCCCCCTCCCCGGCGTGGCCGAAGGGCGTGTGGCCAAGGTCGTGCGCCAGCGCCACCGCCTCGGCCAGATCCTCGTCGACGCGCAGCGCCCTCGCCAGCGCCCGGGCGATCTGTCCCACCTCTATCGTATGCGTGAGCCGCGTGCGGAAATGGTCGCCGTCCAGCGGCACGAAGACCTGCGTCTTGTGGGCGAGCCGCCGGAAGGCCGTGGAATGGATGATCCGGTCGCGGTCGCGCTGGAACTCGCTACGGGTGGGCGAGGGAGAGACGGCGTAGAGCCGGCCCTGCGAGCGGGTCGCGTCGCAGGCGTAGGGCGCAAGGGGCTGGCGAAGCGCCACGGTCGGGCTCCAGTCATTGAAAGGCCGCGGCGACGGGCCTATGTTGCAGCGCATAGCCCGCAACTCCGGGCGCAAGCAAGATTGCAGTGAGGATAAAGGCATGACGGCGACGATGGCCAGCGACGTGGCGCTCACCGAACAGGCGGCGAAGCGAATCGTCGCGCTTTTATCGGGCGAGGCGCCCGGCTCGGTGTTCCGCGTCTCGGTGGAGGGCGGCGGCTGTTCGGGCTTCCAGTATCAGTTCGCGATCGACGCCGCGCCTACGGCCGAAGATGCGCTGCTCGAAAGGGACGGCGCCCGCGTCGCCATCGACCCCGCCTCGATCGGCTTCCTCGCCGGCGCGCGGATCGATTTCGTAGCCGATCTCATGGGCCAGTCTTTCCGCATCGAGAACCCGAACGCGACCTCCTCCTGCGGCTGCGGCACGAGCTTCTCGCTCTGACGCTTTCGCGTCATGTGACCTTGCGAAGTTGAGCCGAAGCCATCGCGGAGACTGACTTGGACGCCCTCTTCCTCGGCCATGCCTATATCGACGTCACCATGCTGACCGACGAGATGCCGGCCGGCGACGAGAAATCCGTGGCGAAGGATTATGCCGTCAGCTTCGGCGGCAACGCCGTGACCGCCGGCTTCGCCTGCGCCAAGCTCGGCCACGACGTCCATATCCTCACCACCCAGGCCCGCGACTGGCTCGGCCATATGTTTGCGGATATGGCGGACCTCTACGGCGTGCGCCTTCACCCTCGCAAGGTCGCGCGCTCGTCCCTCTCCTTCGTCCTGCCCAACGACGGCAAGCGCGCCATCCTGCGCGCCCGCGACGACAATTATCTGCAGCCGTTCCTGCGTCTCGACATCTCGAACGCGCGACTCTTGCATCTCGACGGGCACATGGCGGATGCGGCGCTTCATTACGCCCGCGCCGCGCGGGAGAAGGGCGTGCTCGTTTCGCTCGACGGCGGCGCCCTGCGTCCCTGCATCGAGGAGTTGACCGGCTTCGTGGACGTCGCCGTCGTCTCCAAGAAGCTCTGCGAGCAAATGTCTTTCTCCGAGACCGACATGCTCGCATGGCTGAAGACGAAAGGCTGCCGCATCGGCGCCGTCACCGTCGGCGAGAAGGGCACGCTCTGGTACGACGCCGATGGCGTGATCCAGCACCTGCCGTCGCTGCATGTGCCTAAGGAGAAGGTGATCGACACCTCGGGCGCGGGCGACGTGTTCCACGGCGCCTATTGCGCATCCTATCTCGCGCGGCCCGAAGCGCCCTGGCGCGCGCATTTCGAATATGCGCGCGCGGCGTCGGCGCATAAGGTGCAGCATCTGGGCAATGAAGCAGGCCTGCCGACGCAGGCGGACATCGCGGCCGCAATGGCGGAGTTTCCTGAAGGTCTGCGCCTCGAAATGGCGGATTGACAGGAGTTTTCAACAAGTCGGCACAAGGGGCTTGGCAAACCCTCCCCCGGCTTGTATACGCCCCCTCACGTTCCCCGATAGCTCAGCTGGTAGAGCACGCGACTGTTAATCGCTAGGTCGTAGGTTCGAGTCCTACTCGGGGAGCCACTTCATCAAAACAAGGCTAGCTCAGCCGGCAGCGGTCATGTTCTGCACGGCCCTCGCGATTTCGAGCTCCTCGTTCGTCGCAATCACGTAAGCCGCGACACGAGAGCTTTTCGCGGAAATGATCTCCCGCCCGGCGCCATTTGCGCCCGGGTCCAGCGAGAGTCCCAACCACGCGCAGCCCTGCGCGACTTCCGCGCGAGTGGCGGCGTCGTTCTCACCGATGCCGCCGGTGAAGACGAGCGCGTCCAGTCCTCCAAGCGCCGCCGTGAGCGAGCCGATCTCACGAATGATGCGATAGACAAAAAGAGCGATTGCCTCTTTGGCCGCCTCATCCGCCGAGGCGCGCAGCGCGCGCATGTCGGAGGAAAGACCCGAGACGCCGAGCAGGCCGGAGCGGCGATAGATCAAGTCCTCGAGTTCGCGCGCACCGAAGCCGTAGCTGTCCATCATATGGATGAGCACGCCGGGGTCCAGGGAGCCGCAGCGGGTTCCCATCATCAGCCCCTCGACCGCGGTGAAGCCCATCGTTGTCGCGACGCTCAGGCCGTTCTTGACCGCGCAGAGGCTCGCGCCATTGCCAAGATGCGCGACGATCACACGACCCTCGGCGATGCTTGGGGCGATCTCCTTCAGTCGGGCGGTTACATAGGCGTAAGAGACGCCGTGGAAGCCGTAGCGCCGCACGCCTGCATCGGAATATTCCCGGGGAATCGCGAAAGCCCGCGCGATCGGCGGCTGGGTCTCATGGAACGCCGTATCGAAGCAGGCGACCTGCGGCAGTTGCGGATGCGCGGCGCGCATCGCCCGGATCACGGCGAGATTGTGCGGCTGATGGAGCGGCGCGAGAGGAATGAAGGTCGCCAGCCTCTCGATAATCTCATCCTTGAGCCGCACCGGCGCAGCATATTCGCCGCCGCCATGCACGACGCGATGGCCGACCGCCGCCAGCGCGCCGCCGTCTAGCCACGGCCCGGCGAGGCGCAGCATGAGGCTCGTGGCGGCGCCGTGGTCGAAGCCCTCTGGCGGAAACTCCTCCTGAAGAAGGACTTTACCCTCCGGGTCCGAGAGCTTCGCCAGCGGCGTCGCGCCGATACCTTCGATCTGTCCCTTCACCCGCAGCGACGGGGTCTCGGCGGCGTCGAAGACCGCGAATTTGATGCTGGACGAACCCGCGTTGACGACTGCGATGCCGGGCATGATACGAGGCCTTCTCCGGGGTTGCCGCGGCCAATGGCTTGCAAACGCCTGAATCAAAAAGACCGCCAGCGCCTTCAGGCGCTGACGGTCTTTGAACCGGACCGTTCACGATCCGATCACGCACCGATCGTGGTGATCAGAGCCTCGTGAGCGTGACAGCCGCGATGACGACCATTGTCAGCATGGCAGCGGGGACGAGCCAACCCATATTTACCTCCCTCAATTCGCCTTTCACGGCGACCGTTTTTCCTGCGTTTCCGCGAAAGCAGTACACTTGAGGGGATGGTGTTTGTCAAGTCCTAACCGCCTCTTCCCGCTATGCGCCCCCCGGGAAAGCGATTTGCCCAAGATTCCGGGGCCGTTGATCTTTAACCGCCTTTCAGCAGTCGCGCGCGCAGGGAATCATAGACCGGCGGGCAGCGCAGAATCGTGGGAACGAGCATGGCCGTAAAGCAGGCGGCGAGCATGGGCAGGAGCATGGCGACGCTGCCGGTCATTTCGGTGACGAGGACGATGCCCGTCAGCGGCGCCCGCACGACGCCGGTGAAAAAGGCCGTCATGCCCACGAGCGCAAAAGCCTGGGGCTGGAGCTCGAGCCCCGGAAGGACGAGCCCGCAGGCCACCCCGAACAAAAGCCCGAACTGCGCCCCGAGCGCCAGCAGCGGGGCGAAGAGCCCGCCCGGCGTCCCGGCGGAATAGGAAACCGCCCCAAGCCAGAATCGAACAAGAAAAACAGATGGAAGGACGAAGATATCGGCGGAGCCGGCCAGCGCCCGCTGGGTGAGTCCGTCGCCTCCGCCGACCAGCCCCGGCGCGAACCATCCGAGCGCCCCCGCCGCGGCTCCGACCAAACCGGCGCGGGTCTCGACCGGCAGGCGGCTCGCGCCAACCATCGTCAACGTCGCGAGCAGGCCGCGGTTATAGGCGATCGCCAGCAGGCCCGCCGCCCCGCCGAGCAGGAAGAACAGCGGTCCGGCCGCCGCAGGCGAGGCTTTCAGCGCCGGCAGGTCGAAATCCGCGGAATCGCCCAGAAGGAGATGCGCGGTTGCGATCGCGGTCGACGACGCCGCCAGCGCGGCGATGGCGACACGGCTCTCGAACTTCTGGACCAGTTCCTCCAGAACAAAGACCGCCCCGGCCATGGGCGCGTTGAAGGCGGTCGCCAGACCGGCCCCCGCCCCCGCCGCCAGAAGGACGCGGTTGTCCGCCCAGCCGCGCCGGAACGCTGCGCCAACGAGATGACCGAAGACCGCGCCCATCTGCACGCTCGGCCCCTCGCGGCCCAAGGCAAGGCCCGAGCCGATGGCGAGCACGCCCCCGAAAAACTTCACCGGCAGGAGGACGAAGGGCGCCGGTGGCGCCTCGCCATGCAGCACGGCCTCGACATGAGGGATGCCGCTCCCGGACGCGTGGGGCGAGAAGCGGCGCACGAGCCAGGCCGCCATCATCGCCGCGCCGGCGCACAGCCCGACGACAAGGAAAAGTCCGAGGACCGAAAAGCCATGCGTCCAGCCGATGACAACTACGCGCAGATGATCGGCCTTCTCGAGCGCCATGCGAAACAGCGCGCCCACAAGCCCCGCCGCCGCGCCGACGAGAAGCGCCAGCAGCGCAAGCGTGACGAGATCGCCCTCGTCGCCCGTCTCCGCCTCTGCTTGTGCCTCTACCTGCCGCGCGCGATCATCCATGCGGCCATGGTAACGCAAGGCTGCGTTTCGTCGAAACGGCGCTGATTGACATCGGAATGCGCCGGGCCCTACGCTTCCTGCACAAAACAAAAATATCGGGGAGAGAAAATTGAAGAAAGAAAGCGTCGCCGGAGCCACGCTCGCCATCGCCGCGGTCGCCATTGCGCTCGCGGGCGCCGCTCCGCCGGCAAAGGCGGCCTCCACCGGCAGGGTGCATTGTATCGGCGCCAATGGCTGCAAGGGCAAGTCTGACTGCCACACGCCCAAGAACGCCTGCAAGGGCAAGAACGCCTGCAAGGGCCAGGGCTGGATTTATCAGGAAAGCGCCGAGGCCTGCGCGAGCGCGGGCGGCAAGGTGATGGACTGATCCACGCGCAAAGACGCGGGCGGCGTCACAAATCGCCGACCGCCCTTATGTCGACGCTCACGTCGAGCGCCTGACGCCCGGCCCCGACAATGACCCCGTCGATCGGCGACACGTCGGCGTAATCCCGGCCCAAGGCGACGACGATATGATTCTCATCGGCGTACATCGCGTTCGTCGGATCGAGGTGAATCCAGCCGAAGGGTTCGCCGCACCACACCGCGACCCAGGCGTGCGAGGCGTCTGCGCCCTCGAGGCGCGGCTGCCCCCGCGCGGGGATCGTGCGGATATAGCCGCTGACATAAGCGGCGGGCAGCGCGAGGCCGCGCAAACCCGCGATCATGATATGCGCGAAGTCCTGACACACGCCGCCGCGCGCGTCGAAGGCTTCCGCGAGCGGCGTCGCGACATGGGTGGCGTGCGGATCATAGGCGAAGTCCCGCTGAATGCGGCGCATGAGTTCTTCAGCACCCTCCAGCACGGGCCGCCCGGGAGGGAAGCTTTCGCGCGCATAATGCGTCGCGGGGGCGTAAAGCGGCGCCTGTCGGCTCGGGAAGAGCCAGTGCACAGGCGACTCTCGCGCGAGCGTCCGCGATCCGGCGGCGGCGCGGGACACACTCTCCCACGCCGGCGTAAGACAGGGCGCCGGCGGCTCGACCCGATCGACTTCGACGCGTGCGTAAAGTGCGATGCGCAGCCGGGCATGGGGCTCGCGTATCGTGGTTTCGACGATGTGATTGCCGAAGAAGTCGATGCTGCTGCGCGCGCTCTCGGGCGTCGGGGAGGCGTCTATGCGGCTCGACAGCACGCGCTGCCTCGCGCAGTCGCGGGGAGTGAGCCTGATCGCGCAGCGCGTCGCGCCGACGCTCGCCTCGTAGCTGTAGGTGGTGACGTGACTGATGTCGTAGATCACGCGAGCTTCGAACGTTTGTCAGCCGGCGCCGGATCGCTGGCGTAGGAGAAGTAACGCTCCGAGACGGCGTTGGCGAGCGCCATCAGCCTCTGCTCGAAGAAAAGCATGCGCCCCGTGTCGAGGCGGCGCGCGTCCTCGGCCTCGAGATCGGCGCGCAGCGAGACCGCGAGGCGGCGCTGCGACTCCATCATGCCGTCGTCGGCGAGCGCCGGAAGCGCCGCGAGATGTTCGTCGATACGGCGCGCCTGGAAGGCGACGGAACGCGGATTGAAGGGATCGAGCATCGCCATGTCGAGCGCGGGGGCGAGCGCCGGGCCGGCGAGGTAGCGCGCGCGATAGGTGATCTGCGTGTCGACGAGTTCGAGCAAGGCGTCGAGCGTCTCCATCGTCGGATCGTCGTCGGCGAACTGGCGCGCGAAGCGGCAGGTGTTGATGGCGCGCTCGATGCGCTTGCCGAGATCGATGAACGCCCAGCCCGAAACGCGATTGAAATTCTCGTCCATGAGGCCCGAGAGCGCCGCGAGCGTATGCAGCGCACGGTCGACGATCTCCAGTATTTCCGGCTCCGGAAGCGTCGCGCAGCCCGCGCCGTGATCGAGGCGGGTCTCCAGACGCACCAGCAATTGCCACATGTCCTGCGACAGGCGTTCGCGCACGATGGAGGCGGCGCCTTTCGCCTGCGCGGCGATGGCGCGGGCCGAACCGTAAATGTCGGCGTTGCTCGCTGCGTCGAGCGCGATCGTCGCGCTGGAATGCGTGGCCGCCGTCGGCGCGGCGGCGCCCCAGGCGAAAAGCAGCCGCTCGCAGCGTTCGATTGGCTGGCGCCCCTGCAGCGCGTTGCTCTGCGTCTCTGTCATGCGATTGCACAGACAGCGCACGACGCGCAGCGTCGCTTCGGCGCGCTCGAGGTAGCGGCCCATCCAGAAGAGATTGTCGGCCGCGCGGCTTGGCAGATTGCCGGGCACGCGCACGACGGGCACGTCGTTCTTCGTCGGCAGCAGCGTCGCGTTTTCGACGGCTGTGTCGGCGATGACCCAGACATCGACGGACTGCGCACCGGCGCCCATCGACACAGCGCGCGCGTCGCGCCGGCCGGAGACGCGGCAAAAACCGCCCGGCATCACAACCCAGCCTCCGGGCGTCGCGGCCGCGAAGATTCGAAGCGAAAACGGACGGGGCGTGAGCGCGCCGCCGTCCCATGCGGGCGTGGTCGAGAGCTTCACCACCTCCTGCCCGACATAGTCCATGCCGCGCGTATGCATGGCGCGGACGAGACGCGCGCGTTGCGCCTCGTCGAGTTCGGCGCCGATGGCGGGTCGCCCCTCCAGACCCTCGGCCTGGTCGCCAAAGGCGCCGGCGAAGGCCCGGTTGTCGAAGTCGCGCAGGATTTCGCCGCGCTCGGCATCCTGCCCGCACCACCAGGTCGCGACATTGGGAAGACGCAATGTCTCGCCCAGCAGCCGCTGCGCGAGCGCAGGCAGGAAGCTCATCAGCGCGCGCGACTCCACAAGCCCCGCGCCCGGCATGTTGGCCATCGCCACCGCGCCCTGCCGGATGGCGTCGAAGAGGCCCGGCACGCCCAGCCGCGATGCGGCGTTCGCCTCGAGCGGGTCGAGCCAGTCGGCGTCGACGCGCCGCCACAACACGTCCGCCCGCTTCAGCCCCGCAACGGTGCGCACATGCAGCTTGCCTTCGCTCGTCGCGAGATCGCCGCCCTCGACGAGCAGGAAGCCGAGATAGCGCGCCAGATAGACCTGCTCGGAGTAGGTCTCGCTGAAGGGCCCCGGCGTCATGAGACAGATGCGCGGATCAGAGCGCGTTGCAGCGCTCATCAGCGCAGCACGGAAATCGCGAAAGAAACCTGCGAGCCTGCGCACCTTCATGTCGCGATAGAGGCTGGGGAAGGCGCGCGCGAGGATGAGGCGGTTTTCGATCGCGTAGCCCGCGCCCGACGGCGCCTGCGCGCGGTCGCCGAGCACCCACCATTTGCCGTCAGGCCCGCGGCCGATGTCGACGGCGTAGAAGCGCAGCCAACGCCCGCCAACCGGCTTGACGCCGCGCATGGGGCGGATGAATTCCGGCGAACCGGCCACGGCCGCCGCGGGCAGCGCGCCTTCGGCGACGAGGCGGCCCTCGCCGTAAACGTCCTGCAAAATCTGGTCGAGAAGCTCGGCCCGCTGCGCGACGCCAGCGGCGATCTGGGACCACTCGGTCTCGTTGAGCACCAATGGCAGGCGGCTCAATGGCCAGGGACGCTCGCGCGTCTCGCCATGAACGCGATAGGTGACGCCCATGTCGTTGATGCGCCGGGCGGCTGCGGCGAAGCGCTGTTCGACGCCCTCCTGCCCCAGCCCCGCCAGCGTCTCGAGCAGCGTGGTCCAGTGCGGACGCGGCGCGCCGTCCGGGCCGATCAGTTCGTCGGGAACGCCCGGTATCGGTCGATAATCGGCAATCCAGGCGGCGAGCCGCCGCGCTTCTTCGCCTGGGATCGCAAGGGCCTCATGTTCAGCGGCCAAAACTCCTCCGAAAATCCAGCGTCAACGGAAACTCGCCAGCAGGCTCTTCGCGCGGCGGCTCCACGCGTCCCGGCGTATGGCCGTGATCCTGAAAGCGCGAGAGGCGCCGGGACTCGGCCTCGTGAAAATTGACGGGGAATGTGTCGTAACTGCGCCCGCCGGGATGAACGCTATGGTAGAGGCAACCACCAAGCGACCGGTTGCTCCAGCCGTCGACCACATCGAATGTGAGCGGCGTGTGCAGCGGAATCGTGGGATGCATACCGGAAGACGGCTGCCAGGCCTTGAAGCGGACGCCCGCCACCGCCTCGCCCACGACGCCGGTCGAGACGAGCGGCACACGGCGGCCGTTGCAGGCGACGACATGCCGGTTCTGCACGAAATGCTTCGCCTTCACTTCGAGACGCTCGACTGACGAATCCACATAGCGCACCGTGCCGCCGGCCGAGCCCTCTTCGCCCAGCACATGCCAGGGCTCGAGCGCGTGACGGATTTCGAGCGTCACCCCGCCATGCTCGACACGGCCAGCGAGCGGGAAGCGGAACTCGTACTGCGCCTTGAACCATTCCGCCTCGAACGGATAGCCGGCGCGCGCGAGGTCTTCGAGCACGCCGAGGAAATCCGCCCACACGAAATGCGGCAGCATGAATCTGTCGTGCAGCGCCGTTCCCCAGCGTACGCAATGGCCCTCTTGCGGCTCGCGCCAGAACCAGGCGACGAGCGCACGTAGCAGGAGCTGCTGCGCGAGGCTCATGCGCGGGTCCGGCGGCATCTCGAAGGCGCGGAACTCGACAAGCCCGAGCCGGCCTGTCGGACCATCGGGCGAATAGAGCTTGTCGATGCAGATTTCCGAGCGATGGGTGTTGCCGGAAACGTCGACGAGCAGATTGCGGTAGAGGCGATCGACAAGCCAGAGCGGGAAACCGGTCTCGCCCGCAGCCGGCGTATTGGCGAGCGCAATCTCCAGCTCGTAAAGCGCGTCGTGACGCGCCTCGTCGATGCGCGGACTCTGGCTCGTCGGGCCGATGAAAAGTCCCGAGAAGAGATAAGAAAGCGACGGGTGCCGCTGCCAATAGAGCACGAGGCTCTTCAGGAGGTCTGGCCGGCGCAGGAAGGGCGAATCCGGCGGCGTCAATCCGCCGAGCACCACATGATTGCCGCCGCCCGAACCCATGCAGCGCCCGTCGGTCATGAACTTGCTGGTGGTGAGCCGCGCGAGCCGAGCTTCATCATACAGCGCGGTCGTATTCTCAACCGCTTCGCGCCATGACGCGACCGGGTGGACATTCACTTCGATCACGCCCGGATCCGGCGTCACCTTGATGACTTCGAGCCGCGGATCGACCGGCGGCGGATAGCCTTCGATATGCAGCGGCATGCCGAGATCAGCGGCCGTCGTCTCCACGGCGGCAAGCATCTCGAGATAATCTTCCAGCTTCTCGACAGGCGGCATGAAGACGCAAAGCACGCCATCTCGCGCTTCGATTGCGACCGCCGTTCGCACGGCGCCATCCGCAACCGACTGGCCGTAGACTTGCTGACCGCTCGCGCGCGTCTCGCTGTAAATGTGCTGGAGATGCGATGGATCGGGGAGTTCGCCGCGCTCCTCCATCGGATCCTGATTATGAACGTAAGGATAGGCGGACGGCGGCACCCACGGCAGCGCATTCAGCGGCAGGCGCAAGCCGACGGGAGAGTCGCCCGGCGCAAGATAGAGACGTCCGCGCCGCAGAGGCCAGCGCTCGGAAAGCCAGCGCCGCCCCTGCGCGTTCCAGCGCTGGATGGGCAGGACATAGCCTGTCGGCGTCCCGAGTCCGCGCTCGAAGACGCGCATCATGCGCGCCCGCTCTTCCGGGTCTTCGAGCTTGGGGTCGCCGGGGTCGGCGTTGATCGGAAGCTGCCCCTCCTTCAGCATCCAATGCGCAGGGTCTTCATAGGCCGGGATGATGTAATCCTTGCCGACGCCGAGCGTCTCGGCAAGTTCGAACGCGAAGCGGCCCGCGTCGATGGCGTTGGTCTCCCTGGAGTCCATGCCCGCAACGAGTGCGGGATTTTTCCAGATCGGCTTGCCGTCCTTGCGCCAGTAGAGCGCGAAGGCCCAGCGTGGCAGGCTCTCGCCCGGATACCACTTGCCCTGCCCGTAATGCAGGAAGCCGCCGGGGCCAAAGCGCGCGCGGAGCCTTCGGATGAGTTCGTCGGCGCGGGCGCGCTTGGTCGGTCCGACCGCCGCCGTGTTCCATTCCGCGGATTGAAAGTCGTCGATGGAGACGAAGGTCGGCTCGCCGCCCATTGTGAGGCGCACGTCCTGCGCCTCGAGGTCGACGTCCACGGCCTGGCCGAGCTTGTCGAGCCGCTTCCAGGCGTCGTCCGAGAAGGGCGCGGTGATGCGCGGCGCCTCACGGATGCGCTCCACGCGCATCTCGAAGTTGAAGTCGCATTCTGCCGGTTCGACCACGCCGGTGACAGGCGCGCAGGAGCGGTAATGCGGCGCGCCGCAAAGCGGCAGATGACCCTCGCCGCAAAAGAGGCCGGAGGTGGCGTCGAGGCCGATCCAGCCGGCGCCGGGAAGATAAACTTCCGTCCAGGCGTGGAGATCGGTGAAGTCGTGATCCGTGCCCATCGGCCCTTCTATGGGGTCGAGGTCTTCCTTGAGCTGGATCAGATAGCCCGAGACGAAGCGCGCCGCGAAGCCCAGCCGCCGCAGTATCTGCACGAGCAGCCACGAGGAGTCCCGGCAGGAGCCAGAGCGCAGCGTCAGCGTCTCGTCCGGCGTCTGCACGCCGGGCTCCATGCGGATGACGTAGCGGATGTCCTTTTGCAGTTGCGCATTGAGATCGACGAGAAAGTCGATCGTGCGGCGCGTCTCGCGCGAAACGCCGCGCACATAATCTTCGAGCGGCGCGCCGGCGGCTTCGATCTCCAGATAGGCCGCAAGCTCCGTCTCAAGCTCCGGCTTGTAGACGAAGGGGAACTCCTCCGCATGCGGCTCTATGAAAAAGTCGAAGGGGTTGTAGACCGCCATCTCGGCGAGGAGATCGACCTCGATCTTGAACTCGCGCGCGGGCTCGGGAAACACCAGCCGCGCCTGCCAGTTGCCGTGCGGGTCCTGCTGCCAGTTGATGAAATGCTCGGCGGGCAGGATCTTCAGCGAGTAGCTGTTGACCCGCGTGCGGCAATGCGGCGCGGGCCGCAGGCGGATGACCTGCGGGCCAAGGCCGACGAGGCGGTCATATTTGTAGTGCGTGACGTGATGAAGCGCGACTTGGATCGACAAGGGAGGCGCCTTTCGCAAAGCGGCATGCTGCGCCGCGAGATGAATGTAGCTGAGCGGCGCCCGAAGAAGTCAATCAGATTGGCAGGAAAGGCGTAATTTTGCTTGCAATTCCCGCAGCGTGACCGGCTGATGGGCAGACGGCGCCCAAGATGGCGGCGTCACCGAAAACGCACCTTCTATCAGCCGCCGAAACCGGCCGAAAGATTCCTTGTCCTTAATGCACCGGTTTCGCCCTCACCCCGCCGCGCGCAACTGCGCAACCCGGACCGGGACTGGCGGATGCGAAAAATAGAACTGCGCATAGAGCGGATCGGGCGTCAGCGTCGCGAGATTGTCGCGCGTGAGACGGGTGAGCGCTGAGATCATGGGCTCCTTGCCGACGATCCGGCGGGCGAAATCGTCGGCCTCGAACTCGTTCTTGCGCGAATGCCAGGCCATGAGCGGCGTGAGCACATGCGACAGCGGCTCCTTCGCGAAAAGCAGCGCGACGAAAACCACGCCGGGATCGTTCGGCAGGCCAAACCAGCCCGCGAAGGTCGCATCGCCGAAAGCCCAGTAGAGCACAGCGAAGCCGATGAAGGCGATGACGGCCGCCATCAGGATCATCTGTCGCACATGGCCGTATTTGAAATGGCCGAGTTCATGCGCGAGGATCGACTCGATTTCCTCCAGCGAATGCTTCTCCAGGAGCGTGTCGAAGAAGACGATGCGCTTGGCCTTGCCGAAGCCGGTGAAATAGGCGTTGCCATGCGCCGAACGCCTGGACGCGTCCATCACGTAAAGGCCTCTGGACTCGAAGCCGCACTTTTGCAGCAGCGCCTCCATGCGTGCCCTGGTCGAGCCTTCTTCCATAGGCGTGAACTTGTTGAAGAGCGGCGCGATGAAGGTCGGATAGATCACCGTCATCGCGATGGTCAGCCCCATAAAGGCGACGAAGGCGAAAAGCCACCATGTGTCGGGAAGCGCGCCGAGCAGCCAGAACATGCCGTAAAGCAGCGGCAGGCCCAGCGCGAGCCCCAGCGCGACGCCCTTCGCTTCGTCGAGGAAAAACATCTTGAGCGTGAGGCGGTTGAATCCGAAGCGCTCCTCGAGCCAGAAGGCGTTGGCGAGCGAAAAAGGCAATTCCATCACATGGCCGATGAAACCCACCGCCAGGACGAAGGCGACGCTGCGCGTCATGCCCGGCTCAAAATATCGCGAAACCAGCGCATAGAGCGGCGCCATCAGGACCGCGAGCCACAGAATGGAAAGGAGCGCGTCGTAAAGAGTCTCCGCCATGGCGAAGCGCGTGCGCGCGATCGTGTAATCCGCGGCCCGGCGATGATCCTCGAGCGTGACGTCGCGGGCGAAATCCGCCGGCACTACGTCGCGGTTCGCCGCGACATTGTCGGTCTGGCGTTTGCGCAGATAGACGCCCAGCGCCGCCGACACGGCGATCGCGATGCAGATAAGGACGCCCATAGCGCTCATTGAACCGCTCCGATTTGCTGATCTTGGTCAAATATAGTCGTTCTGACCCAGCTTTGCGAGTGGGCGCGCCAGCGTCGTCAGCCGCGACGCAAGAGCGCGTCGCGAGCGGCGTTCAGGGCTGCGGCCCGCTCCACGGAGCCGCCGTGATCGGGATGGGCGCGTTTGATCTGCGAGCGGTAGGCGCGTTCGATCTCGCGCTTGGTGGCGCTCATCCCAACGCCAAGCACCGCGCGGGCGCGCGCGTCGGCGCTCATGGCGGCGTCACGTGGCGGTTGTGAGTTGCGCTGGCCGAAGCCGGCGTCGCCCGCCTGCGCCGCTTCCGAGTCGTCCGTCGCGCGGCGCGCGCCCCCCTTGCTCTTGAATGGCGTGGGTTTCTCACGGCGGCTGCGCGACTCCTCCTCGGCAATCAGCCCAAAGTCGCAGAGCGCCTCGCGCAGCCGGTAGCCCATATCGTGCCCCAGCAGAATGAAGACGGCCGCAAAGACGGCTGCGGCCAGCCCGCGTTCGATGAGAAGGACGGCTGGCAAGGCCACCGCGTTCAGCCCGTGGCCGAAAGCGTCGCCACCCGCATTCGCCCTGCCCCCGAAATGCGCCGCCGAAGTGACGAAGTAATCCAGCATCTGCAACGACAGGCCGTCGAAGATTTTCGGCGCGAAGCTGATTCCGACAACGGCGACGACCCAGAAGGCGTTAGACCAGCCGCGCGCTCGAGAACTCGAGAAACCGCGCCAGCCGCCATAAGCAAAGGCCATGAAAATGGCGACCAGGCATCCGAAGGTCTGCACATTTGCGCCAGCGGCGAGCGCATGACGCCCCGCCGTGTTGGCGGCCGCCGCCAAGGGGAAGTAGCCCGCCTCCGCATAGCGGCGCAAAACAGCGTCGTTCGTCAGCAGTGGCGCAAGTTCGGGGGCCTCTGTGACGTAGAGCGCCAGGAAGATGACCAGCGTAAGACCCATGACCGCAAGCGCGGCGTTCGCCGCGGGCACGATCATGCCGCGCTTCTCACCGTGGTCCACCACCGGCCAGGCCGCGTCGAAAGGGTCGAAGTTGATGTCCATTCTCCCTAGCTCAGGCCGCAACGCGCCGGCCGCGATTCATCACCGCGAAGGGGGCCCCGCTCAGAAGAATATCCATCACAACGAGACTTTGATGCTTGCCATTGACCGAAAGCCGCGGCAGCGCGTGGAGGTGCGTGCGATGCTCCGGAAAGATCACGCCGGGCCGCGTCGTCACCGCGCTCGCAAAGCCAAGCTCCGTCGCGAACTCGAATTCGCGCCGCCCTGCCGATGTGGGGTCGCCCACGGGATAGCAGAAATGGGCGGGCGCGGCGCCCGTTTCGAGCGCAATGCGGTCGCGGCTCTCCGCCATCTCGCGGCGCGCCTGCGCAGCCTCCAGCTTGGCGAGGCGCGGGTGCGTCAGCGAATGCGCGCCAATCGTCGCAAGTTCGTGGCGGCCGAGGTCGGCGATCCCGCTCCAGTCGAGACAGGCTTCGCGCGTCAGCGCGAGCGAGTCGACCCCTGCCTGCGCGGCGAGCGCGGCGACGACGTCGAGCAACTGCGCTTCGTCGCCGTCTCGGATAGCCCAATAGACCTCGCTGAAGGCGTCGCTTTTCTCGTCCTCCGTCGCGCAGGCGCGCGCAATGCGTCGGCCGTCCACGACGACCTCAACACGCGTGAGGCGGCGGAAGGCCTCTTCCATCTCGATCCACCAAAGGCGCGCTGAATGGCTTGCGAACCCATCGGTCACATAGGCGACGAAGGGCGCCCGATGACGCTCCAGGATCGGCAGCGCATGTTCGGCGAGATCGCGATAGCCGTCGTCGAAAGTGAGAACGACGAAGGGGCGCGCCGGCGGCGCACTGGCCTGCAAGGCGCAAAGCGCGTCGTCGAGCGAAAGGATGTCGTAGCCCTGCGCGCGCAGATGCGTGAGCAGGCTGTCGAGAAACTGTGGCGTGATCTCCAGCCCGGCATTCGGGGCGAAGCGATCCGAAGGCGCCGGACGCACCCGATGAAACATGAGGATAGCGCCCAATCCCCGGGTGAAGGGCGCGGCGAGACGATGCGCGCCGCTGGCGCGAAACATCTCCATTCCGGCCTCGATCGCGCGCTCGCGCCAAGTCGGCATTCATCCTCCTGATCGAAAGATTTAGAATTAATCCTCTAATTCTACTATGGCTCTCCGATCTAACCGGAGGCGAAGGACGACCTTTGAAGAACAGGTTTTGCACGAGAAATGGTTACCAGTCCGGTAACCCGATGCGGGCTTCTGAAAGAGAGGCGGCCGCGTCCCATGCCTGACGTCTTCTTGAGCCTCGAAGATTCGCGCCGCGACTGGGAAGAATTATTCTCCGTCGCGACGGCGAGCCCCTACCAGTCCTTCCAGTTTCTTTCCGAATGGTTCGACACCATCGGCCGGGAGGATGGCGCAACGCCCTTCGTCATCGTTGACCGCGACGAAGACGGACGCCCGCGCTGCCTCATCCCGCTTTGCGTCGAGACCCATTTAGGCTGTCGCATTGCGACCTTCCTCGGGGGGCGCGAAAGCAATTTCAACCTCCCGCTCATCAGACCGGACGTCAGCTACGACGAGGCGCGGCTACGCGCGCTGCTCATGAAGGCGGCGCAGCGCTCGGACGCCGCGCCCGATCTCTTCTATTTCAGGAACCAGCCGCGCCGCTTCGAGGAATTCGACAATCCGCTCGTGTTCGCCGCTTCGAGACCCAGCGCAAGCTTCGCCTACGGCCTGACGCTTCCGGCGACAGCCGAGGCGCTGGCCGGGAAGTTCTCCAAAGATGCGCGCAAAAAGCTTCGCAAGAAGGAGGCCCGCCTCGCGCAAGTGGGTGAGCTTCGTTACGAACACCAGCCGACAGGCGACAGGGCCCAGGCGATCGTCGAAGCGCTCATCGTCCAGAAATCCACCCGCTTTTCCGAGATGGGCGTCGGCAATCTTTTCCATAAGTCAGGCCCGAAGGATCTTTTGCGGCGTACGGCCGCCAATGGCGCGATCGAGTTGCACGCGCTGAGCGTCAACGGCCGGATCGTGGCGACTTACGCGGGGCTGACCCGGGGCGGGCGCTTTTCGGCGATGCTCAATTCGTTCGATATGGACGAAGAGATTTCACGCTCGTCGCCGGGCGATCTGCTGCTTCATGCATTGATGCGCAACCTTGTTGAGCGAGGCTTCTCGAATTTCGACCTCGGCGCCGGCGAGGCGCGCTACAAGAACGCAGTTTGCGACGAAACGATCGAACTCTACGACACCATGCTTCCCGTTTCGGCCTGCGGCGCCCTCGCTGCGCCCATCTTCATGAACCTGCTCCGTCTCAAACGGCGGATCAAGCAGACGCCAGCTCTGGCGCGCGTCTTCGGGCGGCTGCGAAGACTTGTCAAAGTCGCCCGCTAGAACCCTGCTCAGGCAGCGACGAGATCATCGGCGCTCGCGCGGCCTTCGAGAAGATGCGCGTCCGCGCCAGCTTGCGCCAACTGGTCCCGCAGCGTCTCGGCCGCTGCGTCGTCACCGAGAACAAAGGCGAGATCGACATGCGGCGCGAGGCGCAGCGCCTGGTCTCGAGACGCAGCGAAAACGACAAAGTCATAGGTGTGCGCGAGAGCCGTGACGACGAGAGCGAGATCATACTGCTCGTCGCCATCCGATACGCCGCCAGGCAAAACATGCAGGCGCGACCCCACGTCGCGATGAATGACTTCTCCGAAATCCGCAACGCCCGCAGCAAGATCGGCCATACCCCTGGGCGGCGAATGCGGCGAATGGACGAGGGCGTCGTAGACCTTCGCGCCACGGTCGACGACGGCGAGCAGCGCCCGCCCGCGCCGGGCCAGATTCCGTCCCAACGCAATCACGGTTTCCGAAGGCTTGCCTTCGCTGTCGCAGCAGGGCGTGACCAGAACCTTCACACATGTGGTCGCGGCCCGGGCCTTGTCGATGCGCACGATCGCCGCCGCTTCCGGGTCGGTCGCCGACGTCGGCATCGTCGCCGTCATGGCGTCTGCGTCGGGTAGAGCGATGACAGGCGACTCTTCGGCCGATGGCGCACTCTCCGCCACAGCCTGTTGCGGCGCAGGAACAGACCAAAGAGCGGGAACGGGCTCTAGCGCCGGAGAATCCACCCGCGCGCGGCCGGTTAGCATTTCGCCGGCGACAATCGCGCCCACCGACAGGATCAACATGGCGAGCGTGGAAAAGGCGATGATCGGAATTTTCTTCGGGAAGGACGGAATCTGCGGGGCGAGCGCGCGCTGGATGACGCGCGCGTCGGCCGGCGTCGCCTTGACGTTCTCGCGCGCGAGCGCCTCCTGATACTTGGCGGTCTCCGACTCGAGCTGCTCCTTGAGAAGGCGGGCGACGCGCTCGAGGTCGCGCAGCTTGACCTCCTCCGAGCCGGCGACGCCGGCGACGCGCTTCTGGTCCTCCATGACGCGGGTGAGGTTTTCTACCCGGGACGAAGCGATGCGGGCGTCGTTCTCCAGTGTGCGCGCGGTGCGCTCTGCGGTGGCGCGCCACTGTGCGTCGAGATCGGAAAGCTGTGCGTTCAATTCCTTGATGCGCGGATGCATCGGCAACAGGGTCCGCGATTCCAGCGCGAGCTGCGCCCGTAGCGACACGCGCTGCTCGAAGATGCGGCGGATGACCTCGTTGTTGGCGACGTCCGGGATTTCGCCAACGCGATTCTGGCGCAGCATCTCGCGAAGGAGATTGGCTTTGGCCTGGGCGTCGGCCTGCGTCGCCCGCGCGCTGGATAACTGATTATTGAGTTCGCCCAGTTGCTGGGTGGAGATGACCGTATTGTTGGCGCCCACGAGGAGGCCCGTCTTCGATCGATAGATCTCGACCTTGCCTTCCGCCTCTGCGACGCGCGTGCTCAGGTCCGACACCAGTGTTGCAAGAGAATGCGCGGCGTCGCGCGCGATGTCGCGCTTCGCCTCCTGCTGCATTTCAATGTATGTCTGGGCGATGGCGTTGGCGCCGCGCGCCGCAAGGTCCGGATTGCGCGCGGTGAATTCGATCGTCAGGACGCGCGTCTTCGTCGGCGACAGCACCGACAGCTTGTCGGAAAATTTTTCGAGGATGCGGTCCTCTGGCGACATCAGCGTGGGATCGCGCGTGATCCCGAGCAGCACCATGATGCGCGTGAGCGCGCCGACGCCGTTCGCCAGCGGATCGAACTCGACATTGCCCTGGAGATCGAGCTGCTTGATCACGCGCCTTGCGAGATCGCGCGAAGTGAGAAGCTGGATCTGGCTCTGGACGCCCTCGGCGTCTGGACCGTTGCCGTCGACGCGCGTCCCCTTGTCGATGCGCGTATAGAAATCGTCCTGATTTTCGAGAAGCATGCGCGCGTCGGCGGTGTAGCGCGGCTTGACGACGTTCACGAAGATGGCCGCGCCGACGAGCGCGACGATCGTGGGGACGATCACCCACCACCGCTTCTTTGAAAGAGCCGCGCCGATCCGTGACAAATCGATTTCGTTTGCCGCGGTCTCCGTCTCTGTTGGCGCACTGGAACGCATCGCTTCTCCAAGGGTCAGCGATAATTCCATATCCGATTATGGTTTAGGGCTGGTTAAGCTCGTCCGCATGGCGCGGGTCAAGGTTTGTTAACCATGAAACAATAAAAGGAGGAAGTCGCGTCGCGGCCCAGAAGTGGAAGACGGAGCCAACGGGAACGAAATGGCGAACACGCTTGCCCTCAAAAAGGTGGCCGGCAAGACGCTCAATCTGGCGTTTGTTGCGTTGACGACCGGGGCGCTCGTGGCGTCCTGCGCGGTTCCAGGCTCCTATCGTCCGGAGCTCTACGCCGAGTCGGCTTATGTTCCGTATACGCTCGCGGCGGGCGACCGCCTGCGGATCATCGTCTTCGGGCAGGACGCGCTGTCCAACACCTATTCCGTCGACGGCGCGGGGCGAATCGCCATGCCGCTCATCGGCTCCGTGCCGGTTCAGGGCCTCCCCGTGCCCGCGGTCGAGCAGGAGATCGCCGCGCGCCTGCGCAACGGCTTCGTCCGCGAGCCGCGGGTTTCGGTCGAAGTCGAGGCGTTCCGTCCGTTCTTCGTCCTTGGCGAGGTCACCACCGCGGGCCAATATCCCTTCGTGGAGGCCATGACGGCTCGCACAGCGATCGCTATCGCCGGCGGCTTCGGACCGCGGGGCTACCAGGGGGCCGTAGACCTGACCCGCGTCATTGACGGGGTTCCGGTCACGGGACGCGTCCCGCTCGACACGCCAGTGCGTCCAGGCGACACGATCACGGTTCGCGAGCGCATTTTCTAGAACGGCGCCAGGTCAGTCTTATCGTGCGTGCGTGCGCCAGCAGGCCTTTTCCGCCATACGCCGGGCGCCATTCGTCACGACATGCGCCGGCCGAACCATGACAACCCCGATCTGGTCCGCGGGCTTTCCGATCGAAAGAGGGGCGAACGCATTTTACGGGGCTATCGAGACGCCTTGGTAGCGGCTCGTTCACGACCCTATGTCAAGGTGGCGCAACTTCGAATGGGAGAATGACAAGATGTGCGCTTTCGCCGTCGGCGACATGAAAGGCGTTGCGCCCGACAAGGGCCGGGCCCAGAAGGAAGAGCGGGCCGCCAGCCGCACGCTGAACCCGACCCTCGCTGAAATCGCGAGCAACAGCGCCCCGGGCAAAGCCTATTCGCCAATCGTGCTGGCGGGTGTGGTGCGCCTCGTCGAATTCACGATGCTGCTTGTCGCGGGGATCGTGATCCACGAAATCCACGTCGCCTCGCAATGGGGCCGGTCGCTCGACTATTACATCGTCATGCCGGCTATGGCGCTCACGGCCGTCATCGTGCTGCAGTCGCTGGGACTCTACACAACCGCCTCGTTCCGCGCCCCGGTGCGAGACGGATTGAAGATCGCGGCCGGCTGGTCGCTCGTCTTCGTCGTCGCGCTTGCCGCCGTCTTCTTCCTGAAGCTCGATGGCGCCTTCTCGCGCGTCTGGCTCCTGAGCTGGTATGCGGTCGGCCTCGCGCTGCTGACCTGCGAGCGCTTCGCCCTGGCCGTGCTGGTGCGCACGCTCACGCAGCAGGGCAAACTTGACCGCCGTACGGTCATCGTCGGCGGCGGCGAACTCGCCGACCCGGTTCTGAGAGAGCTGGCCGCCCAGGACGACGGCGACCTGCGCATCCTCGGCGTCTTCGACGATCGCACCGACATGCGTTCCCCCGACGTCGTCGCCGGCTATCCGAAACTCGGCACGATCGACGATCTTGTCGAGTTCGCGCGCCATACGCGGCTCGATCTCGTCATCTTCACCCTGCCGATTTCGGCGGAGGGTCGCCTCCTGCAGATGCTTCGCAAACTGTGGGTTCTGCCGATCGACATCCGGCTCGCCGCGCATACGAATAAACTTCGCTTCCGTCCGCGCTCTTATTCCTATATCGGCAGCGTCCCGGTGATCGACGTTTTCGACAAGCCGATCGCCGACTGGGACGTCGTCGTCAAGAACGTTTTCGACAAGATCGTGGGATCGATCTGCCTGATCCTGCTGTCGCCGATCATGGCGCTCATCGCGCTCGCCGTGAAGCTCGACTCGCCTGGCCCGATTTTCTTCAAGCAGATGCGGCACGGCTTCAATAACGAGAAGATCGAGGTCTACAAGTTCCGCTCGATGTATGTCGACCAGCTCGATTACAGCGCCGCCAAGCAGGTCACCAAGGACGATCCCCGCGTCACGCGCGTCGGCCGCATCATCCGCAAGACCTCGCTCGACGAACTGCCGCAGCTTCTCAATGTCGTTTTCAAGGGCAATCTGTCCCTCGTCGGCCCCCGTCCCCACGCGATCATCGCGCGCGCCGCCGATCATCTCTACGACGACGTCGTCGATGGATATTTCGCCCGGCACAGGGTGAAACCCGGCATCACGGGCTGGGCGCAGGTCAATGGCTGGCGCGGCGAGACCGACACGCCCGAAAAGATCCAGAAACGCGTCGAGTGCGACCTCTATTACATCGAGAACTGGTCGATCCTGCTCGACATCTATATTCTGGCCTTGACGCCGTTCGCGCTGCTCAAGACGGAAAACGCCTATTGAGCGCCCGGCGAGGGAGGTCCGCGTGACGCTGGCTCTGCTGATCTCGACCATCGCCGCGCTGCAGGGCGCGGCGGGGGTGTCTCTTGCGGCCGCAGCCGCGCATGTCGACGCCAATCCCCTGCTCGGGACCGCCAGTCAGTTTCTGATGATCCATGCCTGCGCGGGGCTCGCGCTCGCCGCGCTGGCGCGGACGGAGCCGCCGCTGGGGCGCATCCTGGCAGGGGCCGCTCTCGCGCTGCAGATCGGCGTGACGCTGTTTTCCGCCGACCTCGCGGCCCGCGTGTATCTGGGCGGAAAGCTTTTTCCCTTCGCGGCGCCGATGGGCGGAGGCCTGACGATAATGGCCTGGCTCGCGCTTGCGCTCTGGAGCGCCGCGGCGGGGCTGCGCAGCCGACAGGGAAACGGCGCATAAAGGCGCCCGGTTTGTGCGACCTATAAGCAACAGTTGACATTGTTCTTCAACTGACGCGCGCAAATGCTGGACTCGCGCGGCAAACGGTCGCACGATCAGATTATGTCTGTCTCGGACGCGCCACAGCACAGACCCGGCGCATCGAGCGATGCGCAACACCCGAGCGATCCCTTGCTCGGGCGACGGGTTCTGATTGTCGAAGATGACCCGTTTATAACGCTGGCGCTGGAAGAAACCCTCACGGACTTCGGCCTGATCGTGGCCGGCTCGGCCCGCAACGTGCCGCAGGCGCTCGGCATCGTGCAGACGACGCCCTTCGAGGTTGCGCTGCTCGACGTCAATATCGGCCAGGAAAAGATCGACCCCGTGGCCGACGCCCTCGCGGCGCGAGGTTTACCCTTTATATTTACTACAGGCTGCGGCCGCGCTGGCCTCCCGGAGGCGCATCTGGAACGGGCGATCGTGGAAAAGCCCTTTTATGTCGAGGAGATCTTGCGTGCGCTCCGCGAAGAACTGGAAAGTGCGAAGTCCCGGAAAGACTGATCTTCGCAGATGTTTTTCTTGAAACCGTCAAGCTGCGGGAGTATCGAGGGGCCGAGTAATCGTTAAAAATCTGTTAAATCGGATTTGCCCATGTCGTTGCGTCCTGTTCCCGCCGCGTCGAATCGTTTCGCACGCGCCCGCGCCTCAATTTCCCTCGGCGCCGCATTCGCGCTGTTCTGCGTCGTGCTCGTCGGCTACGAACCCGCGGCCAGCCAGGCGGGTTTTCTCGACGAGATTTTCGGCCCGACCCAAAGCCCGCGGGCGCTGACGTATAATGGTCTGTATGACCGTTCGGCGCCGAGGGCCGAACGACGCCACGCGCGGCGCATCCATCGCCGGGATCAGCAGCAGGCCCGCCGCCATGTGTCGGAGCGCCACAAGCTCGCCAGTCTGGATCGTCGTCTCGACCAGCGCCGTGCCGAGGCGGACGCCCGTCGCACCGCGCGCTTGCGCGCGGCAGGAGAAGATTCCGCCCCCCGCGTCATGCGCGTGGCCGCTAATGACGCCGCCGCGCGCGCCGTCAACGATCGATTTCTCGTCACGCGCCAGGTGAGCGAAAACGCCGACAGGCGGACCTACTGCGTGCGCTCCTGCGACGGCTATCATTTCCAGGCGCTGCCCATCTCGAAGGACTCGGACATCCCCTCCCAGCAGGCGGAATGCGAGCGCCTCTGCCCCGGAACAGAATCGGTCCTCTTCGTCGCGCCCTCCGGCGCGCAGGGCGTTCAGGAGGCGAAATCAGCCAGAAACGGTGAGACCTACGCCCAGCTCGTAGCGCGCATCAATCCGGCCGACGCCTCGACGAAGGCTTGCTCCTGCCAGACGGAAGCTTCTGCCAAGGCCTCCACCAACGCCCTGCTCTCGGACCCGACGCTGCGCCCAGGCGACACCGTCGTGACGCCGCAGGGCGTCAAGGTGGTGCGCCGCGGCAGCCACTATCCGTTCCGGGCGACGGACTTCCTGTCGCTGGCCGATACGCGCGAGGCGCCCGTCTCCAACCGCAGCGCTCTTTATGCTATCGAGCGCGCGCTCAAGACGCCCCAGGGCCGCCTGGCAGTCGCCAATGTCGAGCGCCGGCGTCACGGCCGCAGGGACGGGCTCTAACCGAAGCGCCTAATCCGCCCGCTTTCTCCTGCGCCGCCATTTTCTCGCCGCGCTTGCCCCCGACAACCGGGGAAAAGCTGGCGTAGGAGCAAAAGGGCTTGTCGCCGTCCGCGGAAAGCGATCCGTCAAACGCCTCCCGCCCCGGCGCAGCGAGGCGGCAAACGAGCGCCCGTCGCCCTCTTTGGGCGCGGGCGCTTTTTGTCGTTGTGGGGGCTGCCCTCGTCATCTCCGCAGCGGCGGCGGGGCTCGCGCCCTGGCTCTTCATGCCCACCGCGCGCCTCGCGGCCCTGTCGAGCCAGCTCCAGGAGGCGACAGGTCTTTATGTGGCGATGAAATCGCGTCCGCGCCTCGCCTTTTCGCCGCGTCCGCATGTCGTCATCGACGGGATCGTCTTCGCCGACCACAATGGCGCGCTCGTCATCGAGGCCGACCAGCTTTACGGCGTCCTGAAGCTGCTGCCCTTCCTCACAGGGCGGCTCGACCTCGATTCTCTTGCGCTGGTGCGCCCGCGCGCCCGCGCCGTTCTGGATGAGAAGCGCATCGAAGCCCCGGGCGCCGCCGCGCGAGCGGCCTCTGCGCCTCCGGCGAGCGCCGAGGCGCAGAAAGCCGACAGTTTCCGGCTTGGCGTCCTCACCGTGGTCGACGGGTCGCTGAGAGTGAAACGCGCCGGCCGCGAATATCTTGCCGAGAAAATCACGGCCTCGCTCGACTGGCGCAAAATTGGCGATCCCGCGCTTCTGACCGCCGGTTTCGACTGGCGCGGCGAACATATGCAGACCCAGTTTTGGGTGGCGCGGCCCGGCGCGCTGCTGCGGGGCGACGTCTCAGTCGCGACCGGCCGTCTCGATGCGGAAAGTCTGCGGCTGGAAGCCGAAGGCGTCGCGCAACTCGGGGCGAACGGCCGGTTCGCGGGGCGAATCGCGGGGTCGGCGACCTCGGTTCGCGAGGCGCTGCAGCTTTTTTCAATATCCACGCCCCTGCCCGGCCCGTTCGGCGACGGACAATTCTCTGCGCAGGCGACGCTGGCGCCCAAAGAGGCGACTTTCAAGGATCTCAAGATTTTTGTTGACGGCAACGCCTTCGACGGAGAGCTGACGCTCAGGCTCGAAGACGGCCGACCCAATGTCACGGCCGCGCTTCACAGCGACTTTGTGGCGCTGAAGCCGATGCTGTCGGACGCGCCCGCTCTCCTCGCCTCCGATGGGCAATGGAGCCGGGAGCCGCTTGATCCGCCGGACCTCTCGGGCGCCGACGTCGACCTGCGGCTGAAGGCGGACCATGCGCGGCTGGGCCGGCTCACGGTCGACGACGCCAGTGTGATCCTGTCGCTGCGCGAGAGCGTCCTCGATCTCTCGCTCGTGGAGGCGCAGGCCTACCGCGGCCGACTGAAGGCGCGCGCCTCCTTCAAACCGTCCGACGACCGGCTTTCGATGCACGCCACGGCGCAGACCTCGGCGGTCGATGCGCGGGCGCTGCTTTGGGACGCCTTTGGGCGACAGGCTCTCAGCGGAGCGCTGGACGCGTCGCTGGCGCTCGACGCCTCCGGCGCCAATGTCGCGGAGATGATGCGGGCCTTGAACGGGCGCGCGAGCCTTGCGCTTTCGGAGGGCGAGATCGCCGGCGTCGATTTCGAGCGCGCCCTGCGCCGCCTTGAAAAGCGCCCGCTCTCCAGCGCGCAGGACATTCGCTCGGGCAGCTCGACCCTCGACAGCGCGAAACTCACGCTGCTTCTCGAGAAAGGCGTCGGCGCCGTTGAAGATGGAAGCGCGCGCGGCCCCGGCTTCGCGCTGGGCTTCGAGGGCTCGGCCAATCTCGTCGAGCGCAGCCTTTCGCTGAAGGCGGTGGCTCGCGAGGCCGACGGCGCAGGCAAGCCGCGCGACAAGGGCCTCAATATTTCCTTCGATCTCACCGGCGGCTTCGACGAGCTCACGCTCGCGCCCGACCCGCAGGCCTTCATACGTCGCTCCGGCGCGGCGGCTCCCCTGCTGCCTGAGCCGCCCGCGGCAGATAAAGAGCAATCCCCGCCGCGCTGAAATCCCGGCGCTTTGCCGGATCAGGTGGTTTCCGCCTCGCGCGGCGCCTCTTCGAGGAGTCTCGTCAGGGATTTGGGAATATCCAGATAGCGAAACCGCCGCAGCTCGAAGCCGATCCCGACAAGGCCCCAGGGCGGGGTGTAGGTTTGCCAGGGCGGTATTTCGGAGAGGACCACGACATGGCCGCCGTCGATCGCAGGCGCGATCCGTTCGACGGTGTAGATGGCCCCGCGCCTGAGGCCCCCGTCGCCATAGCGTCCGGGCCCGGCCTCGACGCAGACGACCTCCGTTCCGGGAGGGGTGTCCGGGCTAATCATTGCAACTGCTTCCTTGTCGCGCGCGGCGGAAAGACCGCGCCCTTCCCGACTTATGGAGGGCGCGGGCGCTCCGGAAGCAAGCCGTCGATCAACGGCGCGCGCCGATCACCAGAACTTGAGCGATTCGAGCAGTCCCTTTTTCAGCTTTTTCTGGTCGAGCGCGGCAAGTTCCTCATAGATTCTCCTGGCGTCGGCGCGCAGTTCCAGCAGTTGCTCGTCCGGCACCTCGAAATTGATGGCCGCAAGCCGAAGCTGGCGGCGCGCTTCGTCGAGCCTGGCTTGAGCATCGGCAATCAAAGCATGCAGCATGAGTTCCCCCTAACGCGTGGGCTGTACCAAACGATATTGATGACGGCTACTTACACCGAATTTTCCGGTTCCGCAGCCCTGTAGGGAAAGTGCGCGGAAGCGCCGCAGGAATGGATTAATGAGACAGGTAGGAATAGCCGGGATTCAGGCCGCCCGGCACCGGAACGCTCGACGATCTGTAGTCCGAATTCAGGACGAGATTCGTCGCCTTGGTCACGAAAATCGAATTTGCGACGATGATGGTGAAGGCCGAGGCTTTCGAGACCTCCTTGTTCGTCTCCACATAGAGCTGGTTCTTTGGGAGATATATTGTGCCGAGCATGGTCGGCGCATTGTCGCTGCGGATGCGATGCACCTGGCCGGCCGGGGCGTTGCGGTCCTCATATATAAGCAGGCCCGCCATTGGGCCGCTCGTCGGCGCGGTGAGGTTGATTGTCGTATCTTGCCCGAACGTGAACGCCGCTGCGACGCCGGTGAGATAAATCCCGGCGCCGTTGGTCGTGAAGCTGGAGCCGCCGTCGACCGTCAACGGCCCTCCGCTGATGACATACTCGCCGGGTGACAGCGTCACCCTGGCGCCGTTCGTCACCTTGAGGCCGCCACAGTAATTACCCGGCGAGAGAGTCGCCGTGCCGCCGCTCACGACCTCATTCACACGGATGCATGGCCCGACGGCAGGCGGCGGGCGAGACGCGAGCGGGTCGGATACCGGCGGGCAATCAGAGATCGGCGTGGGCGTGAACTTGCCCTTGACGCCGCCGCCAGAGCAGATCGCCCCGGCCGTCATGCGCGCCGAGCCCTGCGAGTAGATCGCGTCCTTGTCTTTCGAGTTGGCGTGCACCGCACAAAACTGGGCGGAGATCTGGGCTTGCGTCTCGCCATAGATCGCGCGCGGCGCTTTTGGATCGAGCGCGAGGGCGCAGACCGGAAAGCCGGCCGAAGTCGCGGTCGCGGTAGCCGCCAGAAGCGTCGGCTGAAGGCCAAAGGACCGGAGCATCATCGGCTTGTATGTCGCCGTAACCGAAACTTTGACCGCGGCGTTGTTGTTGAGAAGCGACGATTCGACAGCAACATTTTCGAGGAGTTTGCTCGTTCCCGCCAGCGCGGCGGCGGCGTAGGTCTTTGCAATCGTCGCCACGACGCTCGCCTTCCCCATCTGGGCGAGGCGCAACTCCCTGCCCGCCTGAATCGCTCCCCTGTCGGCGGCGGCCTGCAGCTTCGCCCGGTAGACGCCCATCATGCCGAAGTCGATCGCTGCGCCGCCAAATCCGATTATCGGAAGAAGCGCCAGTGACAGAAAGACGGCGACATTGCCTCGACGGTCCCTCAGGAGCTTATGCGGCGGCCTTGGGGAGCGGACTAAAAAAGCCATGCGACGGCCCGGGTTAGGGTGGACCTTCAGAATTTGTCGGAATGTTGTACGGGCCAACGCTTATAGAAGCGTTACCGGAACGGCCGGCTTGCCTCCCGAATCAAGGGACACAAAAACGCGACCTCTGCGGGCGTTCGCCAATGATACTGCCGGAATTTGGAGAAGCCCGCCTCCGGGAAGATGGAGGCCTCGGAGGGAATCGAACCCCCGTACAAGGATTTGCAGTCCTCTGCGTAGCCACTCCGCCACGAGGCCTTCCGGGATCGAAGCGCAAGGCGCTTCGCCTGCGCCGCTCATACAGGAGGCTATCGGCGCCGGCAAGTATGCGCAGTGGAGGCGGCAGTCCCATCAGCGATAATCAGTCCGCCGCGCGCGAGGACCAGGAGGCGTGAGACACATCGCTGCGGCTGGCCAAGGCCTCGGCGATAGCGTCGAGTTCCCGCGCTTCGACGCTGTTCGCCACGAGCGTCGCGAGCAGTTCGACGCCGTCCTCGCGCTCGATCAGCCGTATTTCCCGCGCTGGATATTTGGCGGTCTCGAGAAGTTCCTCGAGCGCATCGCGCACGTCGTCGCGCGCGTATTCGGAGGCGGTCGCCCGGAGCTCGAAAGTCGACTCGCCCTGGCTCTCGCTGATCGGCGCGCGGTCGATCAGATTGACGAGGGGGCGCAGGAAGGTGTTGCCGGCGAGAACGAAACCGCACATCAGCACCGCTTCGGCCGGGTGGTCCGCGCCGGCGAAGGCGCCGGTCACGGCGGAGCACCAGACGGTCGCCGCCGTGTTGAGCCCGCGGATGTTCATCCCCTCCTTCAGGATCACGCCCGCGCCAAGGAAGCCCACGCCGGAAGCGACATAGGCGAGCACCTGCGTCGCCCCCTGATTTCCCATCAGCCGCATGCCAAGATCGACGAAGGCGGAGGCCCCCAGCGCGACAAGCGCATTGGTGCGAAGGCCCGCGTTGCGCTGACGGTATTGCCGCTCCGCGCCGATCAGCGTTCCCAGCAGGAGCGCGACGAAGAGCGAGATGAACGTATTGAGCAGTTCGTCCGGGTTGAAACGGGTTAGTCCAGCCATAGAGCTTCGCCTCTGGGGCTCTATCTTACGGAAAATTCCTGCCGGCTTCATGACGCATCCAAGGGCGCGTTTCTTTGATTTTCATCATCCCGCTCATTATTTCCGCCGTCGGGCTGGAATTTGACAGGCGCCGCCCGTTCTGACCATCTTCGCGCCCCATGCGCCGGGCGGGCGCCCTTCGGGATTTGTCGGAATGAATGTCGTAATCGTCGAATCGGCTGCCAAAGCGCAAACGATCAACAAGTATTTAGGCCGTGATTTCAATGTGATCGCTTGCTATGGCCATGTCCGCGACCTGCCCCCCAAGGACGGTTCGGTCGATCCCGAGGCCGATTTCGCCATGCTCTGGGAAATGGACGCCAAAGGCGCCAAGCGCGTCTCGGCCATCGCCGACGCCGTGAAGGGCGCCGACAAGGTCATTCTCGCGACTGACCCGGATCGCGAAGGCGAAGCCATCTCCTGGCATCTGCTCGACATTCTGAACAAGAAAAAAGTCCTCAAGGACAAGAAGATCGAGCGCGTCGTCTTCAACGCGGTCACCAAGGACGCGATCAAGGAGGCGATGGCGCATCCGCGCCAGATCGA
>PERY01000013.1 GCA_002929055.1 Methylocystis sp.
GATGGGCGGCGGCGGAAGATAGACCGGGGGCGGCCCCTTGCGGGAGGGAAGGTCGGCGGCGAACGCCGAACCCGTGGAGATGGCGGCCGCCAGGAAGGCAGCCAGTGCCCGATTGCTCATTAAACTCTCCGTTACGCTTGCGCTTATTCGCAACTTGGGATGACCCGTTGAGAGTTGTGCCAAGAAAGGTTTAATTTTTTCCCTAAGCTTTGCCCCAGGGCGAAGCCGGCGCTCACGCCAATTGATTGTCCGCGCGGGTTCTTGTGGCTTCAAGACCCTTGTAGCCTGACCGGTCCTCGCTGGCTGGCTTCAGGCGCGAGCCCCTGTCATCGCCTTGCCGGCGGGAGGTCTTCTCTGCGGCAGACGCGCAATCTCTACACGCTTAACGGGCACGCCCATCTTCTGCGCGCTCGCGATCAGTCTCTCGGTTGATTCCCCCGCGCCAAAGCAGATGATCCTGTCGGGCCGGCTGCTAGAGAGCATGCGCATGTTGCGCTCGTCGATCGTTTCCTTCCGGAAGCCCCGGCGCTCGCGCACAAATGCTACGAGAGGCACATTGTTGAGCGCAGCCCAGCTTGAGCCGAGGCGCTCCGCCCCGCCCTCCGAGCCGGCGATGATTGCCGAAAAGCCGAACTCCGCGTGCAGTGAAGAGAGAGTTTCGAGAACGAAAGCGCGTTCGTCGGATGAACGCGCGACTTCCGCCTGCACCTGGTGACCTTCGACGTCGGAGGCCGGGCGACCAACATTTCGACTGCCGCAAATGATCACTCTCACGATACGCTCCTACTTAACGTCAGATCAGCAAGCGCTGATTTAAGCTAAGATGTCGGCTAAGCTATGGAATGTAAACGATTTTTTTCAGGCAGACCGGCGGAGGAAAGATGACGTTTCAGCGTCGCCTGGAGAGCCGCTCGCCTGTGCATCCCCCGGATTTGATCGATAAAGTGCTTTATATCAATAATTTAAGAGACGCCAACCATTTCACAAAAAGGTCGTAACCGTGTCATTAACTCTAAGCTCGGGTTAAATTTTTGCCTGTGCATTGATCATAAGTTCGGCGCGCAGCGGTTCTATTTCGGCGTGACGGCGGGGCCGCTGTTCTAGCCGCCGCCCGGCTCACTCCGCGTCCTTCCTGTCCGCACAATCGACCAGCCCGATCAGACCCTTCAGCAGCGCGATGGGATCAGGGGGGCATCCGCGAATGTGCAGATCGACCGGGATGACCGCCGAAACCGCGCCGACGCATGCGTAACTTCCCGCGAACACGCCGCCATCATAGGCGCATTCGCCGACAGCCACGACCCATTTGGGGTCCGGGGTCGCGTTATAGGTGCGCTCCAGCGCCTCGCGCATGTTCTTGGTGACCGGGCCTGTGACCATCAGCACATCGGCATGTCGCGGCGACGCCACGAAGCGCAGTCCGAAACGCTCGATGTCGTAAAAGGCGTTGTTCAGCGCGTGAATTTCAAGCTCGCAGCCGTTGCACGAACCCGCATCGACTTCACGGATGGCGAGGCTACGGCCGAGCCGCTGGCGCGCCTTGGCGTCGAGGGCGCGGCCCAACTCCTCAAGAACGTCGCCGTCGACCGCGGGGGGAGGCTCCGTGAGCGCGCGGCGAAGAAGGGCCTGGAGAAGAAATTTCTGCATATCCAACCGCCCTAGAGATCGTGCCCCGAATAAGAGCAATTGAAGGATTTGTTGCAGAGCGGGAAATCCGCAACGATGTTGCCCTTAATAACGGCCTCGAGAAGCGGCCACTGGAACCAGGACGGATCCCGCAGATGCGCGTGGGCGATGCGCCCGTTGGCGCCGATCCGCAGCCAGACGAGAATGTCGCCCCGGAAACTTTCGACCAGCGCCGCGCCTTCGATTTCGCGTGGCGGCGTCTCCTCGAACGTGGCGTGGATCCCGCCATGAGGAAGCCGATCCAGAACCTGCTCAATGATCCCGAGAGACGCCTTGATCTCGTCGAAACGCACCCAGATGCGCGCATCGACGTCGCCCTCCTTCGAGACGCCGAGTTCGAAGGATAGCGTTTCGTACGGCGCGTAGCCGACTGACCTGCGCGCGTCGAAGCGGCGGCCGGAAGCGCGCCCGACAAAGCCGCCGCACGCATATTGGCGCGCAAGATCCTCGCTCAACGCGCCGGTCCCTACCGTGCGATCCTGTAGCGACGTCGTGTCGCCGTAAAGCTTGAGGAGGCGAGGGAGCATCAGATTGATCCAGTCGAGCAGACCGCGAAGCTCGGCTATTTTGTCGGCCTCCAGATCGACGGATACGCCGCCCGGGACGATGCGGTCCATCATCAGGCGGTGACCGAAACATGCAGCGGCAGCGCGCAGGAGCCGCTCCCTGACGAGACCGCACTGGGCGAGCATCAAAGCGAAGGCGGCGTCGTTGCAGATCGCGCCGATGTCTCCGAAATGATTCGCCAGACGCTCGAGCTCCGCCATCAATGCGCGAAGGTATTGAGCCCGCGCCGGGACAGCGACGCCGAGCGCCGCTTCGACGGCCCGCGCAAAGGCGAAACTATAGGCGACCGTGCTGTCGCCGGAGACGCGCGCCGCGACCTTTGCAGCCTGCGCGACGGCCGCGCCGGCCATGAGTTGACCGACGCCCTTGTGAACGAAGCCGAGCCGCTCTTCGAGACGAACAACCACTTCACCATTGGCCGTGAATCGAAAATGCCCGGGCTCGATGATGCCGGCGTGCACCGGCCCGACCGGTATCTGATGGAGCGGTTCGCCCTCGGCCTTCAGGAAGCTGTAAGCGTCGCTCGGCGTATCGATGGCTTCCCGCGCCCCGCCGGGATGTCGCAGACCCCAGCGTCCGTGATCCAGCCACCGTCTTGCGTCAGGCGAGCCGATGGGCTCCAGCCCGTAGAGATCCGCGATCGTGCGCTCGAGCCGCAGCGCCGGCATATGCAGCAGGCCAACCGACGGGAAGCGGCGATCGGGACACGCGAGCGCGCGGATCACGACGTCGGACGCGTCCTTCGCAATCGTCGCCAGATAGACGCTTGCGCCATCGCTCCAGAGGCTGAGAAGATCGGCGTCTCCGCGCGCGATCTCCTCTACGGCGGCGCTCCAGTCCTTAGCGCCGACATCGAGCCGCGACCACGGATGGCAGGAGGGAGGCGCCGCCGGCGGGGCCTCCCCGCCCCTCTTTTCCCTTCGCATGAACATCATCGCCCGATCCTCACCTCAACCGAGAAGCCGAGCGACGTTCTGAAACCACGTCACGAGATAGGCTGGCAGATAGAGTCCCGCTAGGAGAACGATCGCAAGATGCACGACAAGCGGGACGGTCGAGGCCTGCACTTCTCCGACGCTTTTCGTCGGCTCGCCGAAGGCGAGGCCAATCAGCCTCAGCAGCAGCGCGCCGAAAGCGACCAGAAGTCCAAATACCAGCGGGACGGCGAGCCACGGCTGACGCGCAAAAGTCGAACTGACGACCAGAAACTCGCTCATGAAAACGCCGAGCGGCGGCATGCCGCAGATCGCCATGACGCTGATGACGAGCCCCCAGCCGAGCGCCGGATGGCTCTGCGTCAAGCCCCGGATTTCAGATATCTTCTGCGTCCCCTTGACTTGCGCGATGTGGCCCACCGAGAAAAAAATCGCGGACTTCGTGAGGCTGTGCATCGTCATGTGCAGCAATCCGGCGAAATTCGCCACGGGGCCGCCGACGCCAAAAGCGAAGGCGATGATCCCCATGTGCTCGATGGATGAATAGGCGAACAGTCTTTTGATGTCATCTCGCTTGTAAAGCATGAAGGCGGCGAAGATTACCGACGCAAGGCCCAGCGCGATCATCATCGGGCCGGGCGTCACGGCGGCCGCATTGGCGGTGAGCAGCATCTTGAAGCGCAAGACGGCGTAGAGCGCGACGTTCAGGAGCAGGCCGGAGAGAACGGCCGAGATCGGCGTCGGGCCTTCGGCATGGGCGTCTGGAAGCCATGCATGCATGGGCGCAAGGCCGACCTTGGTCCCATAACCGAGCATCAGGAAAACGAAAGCGACATTCAGCAGCCGCGCGCTGAAATCCGGCGCATGCGCCATCAACGTCGACCACACCATCGAGTCGTAGCCCTCCCCCAGCACCGGCTCCGCCGCAATATAGACGAGGATCGTGCCAAAAAGCGCGAGCGCAATGCCGACGCTGCCGAGGATAAAATATTTCCATGCGGCCTCCAGCGATTCGCGGGTGCGGTAGACGCCGACCATCAGCACCGTCGTCAGGGTGGCGACCTCGAGCGACACCCACATGAGCCCGATGTTGCTCGCGAGCAGGGCGAGATTCATCGCGCACAGCAGAACCTGGTAGGTCGCATGGTAGAATCGGAGATTGCCCAGCGACAGCCTGCCGGTGTCGATCTCATGCTGGATGTAGCTCGCGCTGAATATGCTCGTTGTGAAACCCACCAGCGTGGAAAGCACTACGAAGACGATATTGAGGTCGTCGACGAAGAGGAAGCTGCCATCCTCATGTCCTTTGAAAAGCAGCGCCAGCGCGAAAAGGAAGGTTACGCCGGAGGCCGCGAGATTGATTTGGGCCGCCCTCCTGTAATCCGTCTGAACGACGAGCGCCGCAGCCGCCACCGCGGGGATTGCGACGAGCGCGTTCGAGACCATCAACATTTCAGAATTCATCGCTTCTCTCCGCGCACGCGATCCAGCTCGAAGAGATCGACCGTGTCAAAGCGCTCCCGGATTCGGAAGAGGAAGATGCCGATCACGATGAAGGCGACGAGCACGGAAAGCGCGACGCTGATCTCGACGACGAGCGGCATGCCGTCGGCGCCCGCCGCCGCCAGGATGAGCCCGTTCTCGAGAGACATGAAGCCTATAATCTGACTGACCGCGTTGCGCCGAGTCACCATCATAAGGAGGCCCAGAAGGACGATCGCGAGCGCAAAAGCCAGATCCTCCCGCGCGAAAGGATCGGCGGAGGCGGTGGCCGGCAGCATGACGACAAGCGAGAGAGCCACGAGAAACATGCCAAGGAACATCGTCGGCCCGATGCCGCCCACGATCTCCACCGTCCGATGTATGCGCAGCTGCTTCACAATCCTGCGCAGGGCGACCGGAATGATCGTCGCCTTGAAAATGAGCGCGATGCCCGCCGTCACATAAAGGTGGGGCGCATGCTGGACATAAGCCTGCCAGGCGACCGAGAGGGTCAGAGCGACCGCATGAAGCGCAAAAATATTTATGAGCCCCGACAAGCGGTCCTGGTAGAGCAGCATGAAACTGACGAGCACGAGGCTGCCAGCGAGCAGCTGCGCGACGTCGAGGTTGAGATGCTCCATCAAAGACTCCTGGTGACGAAGACGAGCAACGTGCCCAAAAGCCCGAGCATGAGCGCGACCCCGAGATAGTCCGAAACGCGAAAGACCCGCATCTTCGCCGTGGACACCTCGAAAACAGCGAGGAGAAATCCCGCGACCGCGAGTTTGGCCACATAGAGGACGACGCCGTAACCCATGCCTGAGAGGCTTCCATTATGCGGCGCAAGGCCGAACGGAAAGAAAACGCAGGCGATGAGCGACACGTACAGAAGAAGCTTGAGCGCCGAGGCGAGTTCGATGACAGCGAGATGTCTGCCCGAATATTCGAGAATCATCGCCTCATGGACCATCGTCAGCTCGAGATGGGTGGATGGATTGTCGACAGGGATACGGCCGTTCTCCGCGATCGCGACGATGACGAGGCCCACAAGCGCGAAGCCCACCGACACGCGCAGCTCGAAGTCCGACGCCATATAGGCTGCAACCTCTGAAAGCTGCGTCGATCCGGCGATGAGCGAGACGACGAAGACGATCATGATCGTCGCAGGCTCGGCGAGCGAACCGAACATCGTCTCTCTGCTGGAGCCGATGCCGCCAAAACTCGTCCCAACGTCCATTCCCGCGAGCGCGAGGACGAAACGCGCGCTTCCCAGTAGCGCCGTGAGCGCGATGAGGTCGGCGATCCAGCTGAACATCAGACCCGTGGCGAAGGTGGGGGCAAGCGAGGCGGCCACCCAGGTCGTCGCGAAGATGATGTAAGGCGCCGAACGGTAGAGCCATGACGCGTCTTCGGCGAGAACCGTCTCCTTGCGAAGGAGGCGGATGAGGTCGTACCAGGGCTGCATGACCGGCGCGCCCTGGCGCCGCAGGAGCCGCGCCTTCACCTTGCGCGTGAAGCCGATGAGCACGGGCGAGAGCGCCAGCACCAGAATCATCTGCATCGCCTGAGCGAAAAGGTCCAGGAGAAAAGTCATAGGGCCACGATGATGAGCAGGACGACGAGCGCGACGAAGACCAGGCCGAGATACTCCTGGATCGACAGGAAATTGACGACGTTCAGGCGGCCCGCGCAGAACCACACCGCCTTGGCGAGCGGCGTGTAGAGGCCGTTCATGAAGCGATCGCCGATCTCCACCGTGAAGCGCGCGGCGCGCGTCTCTCCCGGCAAGGGCATGTCCAGGCTCTCCCGGGTGGAGAAAGCGAGGCCGCCGAGCGCGCGGCGCACGGGCTGCGCGAAACTGCTCGCGGTGTATTGGGTCGCGAGACTCGAGTCGGCATAGCCGCAGTCCCAGGGCGGCGCGCGGCGCACGGGGCGCGGCCATAGCGTGCGGATGAGGCGCATCGCGCCAAAGGACGACAGAAGAATGAAGACGAAGACCAGAAGCCCGTTATAGGAGCTGCGGCTTTCGGCGACGGGCGCGATAGTGAGCCACGGCAGGTCGCCCTGCACGATCATGCGGCCGCCGACATATTCCTGCGCCGCTGGCGAGATCGTGTCGATCATGAAGCTCGGCGCGACGCCGGCGAGGAGGCACATGGCGAGCAGCACGGACATGGCGCCAAGCGACCAGCCATCCGTCTCGCTCGCGGCCTGTGCGGCGGCGGAACGCGCGCGGCCGAGAAAGACAATGCCGAAGGCGCGCACATAACAGCCTGCGCCGAGCGCGGCGCTCAGAGCGAGGGCGACGCCAACAAGCGGCGTGATGAGCTTCAATATCCACTGCGGCAGCGAGGGCGTCAGGAGAATGGCCTGGAAGACCAGCCATTCCGAAACGAAACCGTTGAGCGGCGGCAATGCGGCGATGGCGACGCAACCGCCCAGAAACAAGAAGGCTGTGCGCGGCATCGATTTGATCAGCCCGCCGAGCTTTTCGATATTCTTCTCTCCCGTGGCGCCCAGCACCGCGCCCGCGCCGAAGAACAGCACGCTCTTGAACAAGGCGTGGTTGAAGACATGGAATAGCGCCGCGGTGAAAGCCAATGCGGCCGGCAGCGCCTGGCCATTGGCTTTGAACGCCAGCGCCAGTCCGAGCGCGACGAAGATGACGCCGATGTTCTCGATCGTGCTGTAGGCGAGCAGCTTCTTGAGGTCGCTCTGGACGGTCGCGAAGAGAATGCCGGTCATGGCGCTCAGCGCCCCAAGGACGAGGGGATGGATGCTCCACCAGAAAGCAGGCTGGCCAAGGAGATCGAAAACGATCCGGATGAATCCGTAGATCGCGACTTTCGTCATCACCCCGCTCATGAGCGCGGAGACATGCGACGGAGCCGCCGGATGCGCGAGGGGAAGCCAGATATGCAGGGGAACGAGGCCAGCCTTGGAGCCCGCGCCGAGAATGACGAGGCCGAGGACGAGCCCAGCCTTCCAGGCGTCCTTGGGCGCTTCTCGGATCGTGGAGAAATCATAGGCGCCGCCGACGCCGCCGAGCACGCCGAAAGCCATGAGCAGGCAGAGTGTGCCGAAGCTCGCCATGAGCAAATAGATATATGCGGCTGACCGGCTTTCGGCCTCCTGGTGGGACGCGAGCACGAGCGCCCATGACGAAAGCGACATGAACTCCCAGGCGACGAGGAAGGTGAAGGCGTCGTCGGCGAGCACAACGCAATTCATTGCGGCGATGAACGCCGGGAAGAAGGGCAGCACGCGCATCGGATGCTTCTCGTGCGCGCCGTAGCCGATCGCGTAGACGCTCGCCGCCGCGCCGCCGATATTGACGACTGCAAGAAAGAAAGCGCTCAGCGCGTCGAGGCGAAAGCGCATCCCGATCCATGGAAGCCCCAACGGCAGCGTGGCCGAGAGCGCGTGGGCGCCCCTCGGACTCACCACCGCGACGAAGATGAGGACGCAGAGGGCGCAGCACAGAGTATAAATGATCCGGCTGATGTCGCTGCGCGCTCTCCGCCGGATTGAGAGCACGCTCACGCAGAACAGGGCTCCAACGAAAATCAGCGCAAGGTCCAGCGGCATCCACCCTCCTCTCTTGACGTTCGGAATGCGCTAGGCGACCCGCTTGCGCGGCGCGAGAGGATGTTTGGACGTTGCGACGAGCCTGTCGAGACCGTGAATCTCCGCCCGGCCGCCTTTTCCGCGATAGTCTTCGCAAAAATGATGCAGGTTCTCCTTCACCGTGTGATCGATGGTCGAGGTTTCGGAGAGATCGAAGATGATAGTCTTGCCTTCCGGGATCGCGGCCAGATCTCCTTTGAGCGAGAGATAATTGCCAAAGAAGGCCGCTCCCCGCACCTCGACGTGATAGACCCCCGGTTCGGTTTCTTCGATCGTCCGGTTTAATTTGATCACCTCGCGCCAGTCGACGCTGCGCCAGAAATGGAAGAGGAATTCCGCGACGACGCCGATCGCCACGCCGATCAGGAGATCCGTCGCGAGGACGCCGACGATGGTGATGACGAAGACACCGAGCTGGTCCCAGCCAATAGCGAGTGTCTTCTTGAATTCGCCCGGCGAAGCGAGACGGTAGCCGGTAAAGACCAGAAGCGCCGCGAGCGAAGCCAGCGGAATCTCGTGGATCAGTTTCGGGAAGAGCGCGACGAAGAACAACAGAAACAGGCCATGAAAGAAATTGGCCCAGCCGGTTTTCGCGCCATTGTTCACATTGGCCGAGCTGCGCACGATCTCCGCGATCATCGGCAACCCGCCGATGAGGCCGCAGATCGCATTGCCGAGGCCAACGGACGCGACGTCGCGATTGAGGTCCGACGTGCGCTTGTAAGGGTCGAGCTTGTCGACAGCCGCGGCGCTCAGCAGACTTTCAAGACTGCCGACCAGCGCGATGGCGAACACCTGTTGCCAGAACAACGACTCACCAGCTCTGGAAAAATCCGGAAAGGCGAAGCCCGAAAAGAAATTCGCTGGCAGGGTGACGAGGAACTTCGGCCCGACGGTGAATTCGTGATGCGGCAGGAACTCGGCGCTCGTCAGGAAGAGATAGATGTGCTCGTCCTCGAGATCGAAGTATTGGGCGAGCGCCATGCCGACCAATACGACGATCAGGGGCGCCGGAAGCATTTTCAGATAGCGGTTTCGGACGAGTGTCCAAAGGGCAAGAATGGCCAGGCCGAGAAATCCGATGATCGCGACCTCGGGATTCATGTCCGTGAAGCTGCGCGGGATGGCGCCGATCGTCTGGAAAAGCGTCTGCGCGTCCGGCTTCACCCCCAGCATGACATGGATCTGCTTGGACATGATGATGATGCCGATAGCCGCCAGCATTCCATGCACGGCGGAAGACGGAAAGAAGGCGCTCATCTTGCCGGCCTTCATGACGCCCATCGCGATCTGTATCAGCCCCGCGAAGAAGATGGCCGCGAGCGTGTAGCGGTAACCCGCGAGCGCATTGGCGCCTCCAAGCTCCTGAACCGAGTCGAGGATGACGACGATCAGCCCCGCGGCCGGACCCATGACGGTGACGAATGAGCCGTTGATGCGCGAGACCAGGAGCCCGCCGACGATCGCCGTGATGATGCCGGCCTGTGGCGGAAAACCGGACGCCATGGCGATGCCGAGACAGAGCGGCAGGGCGATGAGAAATACGAGAAAGCCTGACAGAACGTCGGCGCGCCAGTTCTGGGCGAGCCCGGCCATCCCGGTCGAAGGGATCTGCGGAGCTTCTACTGTCAAGGGCGCAATACTCATCTGTCTATCTCTGCGGCAGACATGAATCGAAGGAAGCGGATCGACGGGCGTCTATCGCATGTACGGCGCCACCGGAATGGCCATCCGCGCGGTTCCTCCGCTCAGAGAATTGAATAACAATTGTGCAGGGCGGACATATATTGGGCGTGCTGCAGCGCCTAGGGCCTAGATGCGGGGGATCGTGGCGCCCCGGCGGTTCGGGGGTGCGATGCGATCTCTGGCTTCATTGATGTCCCTCGCTGACTGGCGACCGCTGGAACTTCGCAGAGGGCTGTTTCGGAAGTTTTTCGCACTGCAAGAGAATATTTCTGGTTCGTGTCTCGAAAGTGTTCCGCGGCCTCAATGCCGGACGAACCCGGCCGGAGCGGGCTATAGCGTCGAGACGAATCGCAAATGCAAAACAGGGAGCGGAGTCCAGGCATGACCACGCGGGTCTTGCTCGTCGAAGACGACGCCGAGATCGGAGAGCTGATCTCGCGCTATCTTGGAAATAACGCCATGGACGTCACCGTCGTGCCAAATGGCGACGCCATGGACGACGCCTTTGCCGCCAAGGGTTTCGACGTTCTCATACTGGACCTGAACCTTCCGGGCGAGGATGGCTTTTCGATCTGCCGCCGGATGCGGGCGACCCTGGCCGTCCCGATCATCATCGTCTCGGCCCAGGGCGAAGACGTCGACAAGATCCTCGGTCTCGAAATGGGCGCCGACGACTATGTCGTCAAACCATTCAATCCCCGCGAATTGCTGGCGCGAATCCGCGCCGTTCTTCGCCGTGCGGAGCAACCGAGCCGCGCCGAGAAAGCGATGGGCCACGCCTATCTGTTCCTGGGATGGCGGCTCGACCTCATGGCGCGCGAACTCGTGTCGCCCAGCGGCACCAAGGTGGCGGTGACCGGCGCGGAATTCGACCTTCTCCACGCCCTGTGCGAGAATCCGAACCGGATCCTGACAAGGGACCAGCTCATCAATATGACTCACGGCCCAACCTCCGGCCCTTTTGAGCGCAGCATCGACGTGCTGATTAGCCGGCTGCGACAGAAAATCGAGAGGGATCCGAAAAACCCGTCTATTATTCAGACGGTCCGCTCGGAAGGCTACATGCTGTCGGCGGCGGTCTCCCGCCTGTGAGGATAAGGGATATCATGCAGCGGCTGCAGCCCGACCGACTCGCGGGCCAGATCACCCTGCTGATCCTCGTCGCGATCGTGACCTTCCAGACGATCGTACTCGTCACGTTCCATGTTCTGGACGTTGAAGGACGCCGTCATATTGTCGATCAGACCGACTTCGTCGCCAGCATCATCCTGGCGCTGGACGCCGCGCCGCTGGACGCGCGCGATCATCTACTGAGGGAATTCGCGCATGCGGTTCCTTTCGCGAATATCCATATCCTGAACGAGCGCCCCCCGTCGATAGAGGCGGAAGATCGCGGCTTCCTCAATGAAGTCCGCCTCATTCATACGGACCTCTGGGCCGGTTCAGATGTCTTTGCGGTCGCCGACCCGAGCAGCAATAATCCTGGGATCATGGCGGTCGGCCTGCGCAAGAGCGGCTACGCCCTCGTCTCGATCTCCCAGCACCGCAAGCCCCCGCGCTCCGTCTGGCGATGGCTCTGGCAGCCCGATCCCGGAACGCCGTTTCTGCTGACGCCCTGGGCGCTCTCGGCGATCCTGTTCTTTCTGTGCACTTCAACGCTCGTCCTTTGGGCGTCGAACGGCATCGTGGCGCCCTTGATCACGCTTGCGCGCCACGCCGAACAATTTCCGGGCGACGCCGCCGGCGAGAGGCAGCTCGACGAGCGTGGTCCGCACGAAGTGCGCGAGCTGACCCGTTCGATCAACCGGATGCAGGAAAGGATCGGCACGATGATCGCCGCGCGCACGAGAGTGCTGGCGGCCGTCAGCCATGATCTGAAGACGATCATCACCAGGCTGAACCTTCGCACAGAGTTTATCGCGGATGGCGATCTTCGGGCCAAGATGTTGCGCGACCTCAATCTGATGGACTCGATGTTGAAGAAGAATCTTCAGCATCTGCGCGCTGAGGGCGACCGGTCGGACTATTCGTTGATCGATCTCGACAGCGTTCTGCAAACGGTGGCCGACCAGTTTGCAGATATTGGCCATAAGGTGCGTTACCAGGGCGGAAGCCACCAGATGATCCTGGGTTCTCTCACCGAGATGCAGCGCGTCTTCTCCAACCTGATTGAAAATGCAATCAACCACGCCGATGACGTGGAGCTTTCGATTTCGGCCGGCAACGGTCGGCTATACATCGATGTGGCGGACAACGGCCCCGGAGTCCCCGACGAAGCCAAGGAAAGCGTTTTCGAGCCCTTCGTGCGCGGCCAACCGGGCCGGACCATCGGCAATCACAGCGGCTTCGGACTTGGCCTGTCGATCGTGCGTTCGCTTGTGGAGAGCCATGGCGGAACGGTCGAACTGCTCGACCGGGAACCCAAGGGGCTGATCGCGCGCGTCAGCCTGCCGCTTGCGGACGAGTCACAGCAAGGCGCATAGGCGTCAAACGCCCAATCTCAGCGCCAGCGCCTCCAGGATGGGGCGCTGTCCTTTCGTGATCTTCGCCATCGCGGCGGCCAGCGTGAACCATCCGGCGCGATCAATCTCGGGGATGTCGATGCGCCGTCCCGATCCCGGGGGCCATTCGATCTGGCAGAGATTGCTCGTGATCCGGGATGGATCGGCGTCGCCTTCGAGCGCGAAGGCGTGAACGACCTTTCCGCTCGACTGACTGTAGGCGCCGAGGGGAACCAACTCCCCCGAAAGCGTAAATCCGGTTTCCTCGAGGAATTCGCGTTTCGCCGCGCATTCGGCGTCTTCGCCGAAGGCGATCTCGCCCTTGGGGATCGACCAGGCGCCTGCATCCTTCCTCGCCCAGAATGGTCCGCCGGGATGCGCGAGAAAGACCTCCGGACCTTGTTGCGTGCGCCGATAGAGCAGCACGCCGGCGCTTTGCTTCGTCATCGCCTGGAGCTCCTGTCAGACTTAGGCCGCAATCCTCGCTAAACAGTTGGACTTGATGAACAGTCGCACTTAGTGAAGAGGAAATGATGCGGGCAGCGCACGGGACAATTTTCGGGGCGTTCGTCGCCCTCGTCGCCTTTCCCCTTCAGGCCGCCGGCGGCCCGCTCGATCGCGGACCTGTCGCCGACTTCCTGACCATCTTCCGGCAGCAGGCGATCCCCAAGCAACTCGTGGTCTGGAAACATCCCGAATACAAGGCGGGAACGATCGTCGTCTCGACCGAGCAGCGCAGGCTCTACTATGTGCTCGGCGGCGGGCGCGCCATCGAATATGGCGTGGGCGTCGGGCGCGAGGGCTTCACCTGGTCGGGCTCGAAAACCGTCACCCGCAAGCGCGAATGGCCCGACTGGCGCCCGCCCGCGCCCATGCTGAAACGCCGGCCCGACCTGCCGCGACACATGGCGGGCGGCATGGAGAATCCGCTCGGTGCGCGCGCACTATATCTCGGCTCTAGCGAGTATCGCATCCATGGCTCCAACGAGCCGGACACGATAGGCGCAGCCGTGTCTTCGGGCTGCATCCGTATGACCAACAATGACGTCATCGATCTCTATTCGCGCGTCAAAGTGGGAACGAAAGTCGTGGTTCTGAAGTAAGCGCTATCGCGCCGCCGATTTCTGCCCCGCTTCGATCCTGAGACGCGCCTGCATCGCATCGCCGCCGCGGCGGAACTGGACCGTGATCTCGCTGCCGGCCGGGATGAGGGCGAGCAGCGTGCGCAGTTGCGCGGGCGAGGCGACCGGCCGGCCATCGACGGAGCCGATCAGGTCTCCTTTCACAAGACCTGCGAGAGCCGCAGGCGAAGCGGGCTCGACCGCAACGATCTCGGCGCCGGCGCGATTGCGGGCTGGCGAGCGAATCGACACGCCGATATGGCCCCGACGCACCTCGCCATTCTCGACGATCTGCGACATGATGCGACGCGCCATGTCGATGGGAATGGCGAAGCCGATGCCGTGGCTCGCGCCTGATTTGGAGAAGATCGCGGTGTTGAGGCCGACGAGCCTGCCATCGAGCGTCACCAGCGCGCCGCCCGAATTGCCGGGATTGATCGAGGCGTCCGTCTGGATGAAATCCTCATAGCCCTCGATGCCGAGGCCCGTGCGGCCCATGGCCGAGACGATGCCCGACGTCACAGTCTGGCCAAGCCCGAAGGGATTGCCCACGGCGAGCACGAAATCCCCGACCTCGAGCCCCCGGCTGTCGCCGATCGGCACGGCGGCGAGATTGTCGGCCTTGATCTTGAGCACGGCGATATCCGTCGCCTTGTCCTTGCCGACGAGCTGGGCGCGAAAGCGGCGGTCGTCCTTGGTCGTCACTTCGATTACGGACGCGCCGCGCACGACATGCTCATTGGTGAGGACCAATCCACGCTCGGCGTCGATGATGACGCCCGAGCCGGCGGATGTCGTCTCGCGCTTCAGCCGCGCATTGGGTATTTCGAAGAACTCTTGGAGCACGGGATCGACCACTGTCGGCACTTCGACCGATTCGATCCGCTTCGTCGCGATATTGACGACGCCCGGCGTCACGACGCGCACGACGGCGGCGACCGAGGCTTTCTGCCCGGGAGGAATCGCGCCGGCGCGCAGCGGCGTCGACGACAAAAGGAGGGCAAGGAGCAACAGTCGCAGAATCATCATCCGTCACGTTGCGGAGATGGCTCGTCAAAAACATGGCGGCCGCGCACTGGGCGGCGACAGGCTGCATTTATGGTTTAGAAACCGCTAACGCCTGCGTGAGGGAATGACGCCCGCCGGGCTGAGCAAACCGGCGCAGATGCGAGACATCGAGGCGGGCTCGCGATGCATTGAACGCAGCACGCGGGGGCCTATTGGCGTCCGAACGTCAGCAGATGCGCGGCAATTGCTCTCCAGCAAGCCAATCGACGATGCGCGCGCCGCCGAAGGATGATCTCATCTGGACGAGGCGGCGCTCGTCTTCGACAATGAAGCCGATGATTGCGGCATCCCGACCAAGAGGATGCGCGCGCATGGCGGCGAGCAGTTGCTGCGCGCTCTCCGGCGCCGCGACGGCGACGAGCTTGCCTTCATTCGCGACATTCAACGGATCGAGGCCCAGTAATTCGCAGGCGGCGGCCACCTCCGGCTTCACGGGAATCGCCGCCTCCTCCAGACGGAAGCCGATCCGCGATTGCTGCGCAATTTCGTTCAGCGTCGCGGCGAGGCCGCCGCGCGTTGGGTCGCGCATCAGTCTGAGCGAGGCGCCGGCCGCAGCGACCATGTCGGCGACGAGGCCGTTGAGCGCCGCTGAATCCGATTCAATCTCGCAGTCGAACGCGAGATTTTCGCGCTTCGACATGATCGCGACGCCATGATCGCCGATGGAGCCCGACAGAATCGCGACATCGCCCGGCCGCGCCTTGTCGCCAGAAAGCGCGAGGCCCTCCGGCACGACCCCGACCCCGGCCGTGGAAATGAAGACGCCATCCGCCTTGCCGCGCTCGACGACCTTGGTGTCGCCCGCGATCACCGGCACGCCCGCTGCGCGCGACGCGGCGCCCATGCTCTGCGCGATGCGCGCGAGATCAGCGAGCGAAAAGCCCTCCTCAATGATGAAGCTCGCCGAAAGAAAGAGCGGCCGCGCCCCGGACATGGCGATGTCGTTCACCGTGCCATGCACCGCGAGCGAACCGATGTCGCCGCCGGGAAAAAACAGCGGCGAGACGACAAAGGCGTCGGTGGCCATCGCCAGGCGGCCTGCGGGAACGTCAAAGACGGATTGGTCGTTACCCTGTCTCAGCCAGTCATTGTCCAGCGCCGAATGGAAAATCCCTGCGATGAGCTGCGCCATCGCGCGCCCGCCCGCGCCATGCGAAAGATCGACTTGGCCGCTTTGGTCGAGCTTGCGCCGGCCCCTGTTCGTCACGACGCGGCTCTTTGCGCCGGCAGCGACCCGAAACGCCGATAACTCCATTGCGCCGCGCAGGCGCCTTCGGACGACACCATGCAGGAGCCCATCGGCGTCTCCGGCGTGCAGACCGAACCAAAGAGCTTGCAGTCATGCGGCCGCTTGACGCCGCGCAGGATCGCGCCGCATTCGCAGGCGGGATTGTCCTTTGCCGGCATCGTCTCGATCGCGAAGCGGCGCTCGGCGTCGAAATCGGCGTAGGCCGCGCGCAACTTCAGGGCGCTTCGGGCGACTTCGCCCAGACCGCGCCATTCGAAAGTCTCGCGTTCCGCGAAAACGTCGCCGACTACAGCCTGCGCCTTCACATTGCCGTCTGGCGTGACGGCGCGGCCATACTGGTTCTCGACTTCGCAGCGGCCTTCCTTCAATTGTTGCACGAGCATGGCGATGGCCTGCATCACATCGAGCGGCTCGAACCCCGCGACGACGATGGGCCTGCCAAATTCCTGCGGCGCGAAGCGGTACGGATTCAGGCCGATGACCGCCGAGACATGCGAAGGGCCGACGAAGCCATCGAGCGCAACGCCCTCCCCCTCGGCTCCGAGAATCGCGCGCATGGCCGCAGGGGTGAGCACGTGATTGCAGAACACGGAGAAATTTGTGAGCCCCTTCTGTGCGGCGAATTTGATGGCGAGCGCCGTGGGCGGGGTTGTCGTCTCGAAGCCGATGGCGAAGAAAACGACCTCGCGATGAGGTGCGGCCTGCGCTATGCGCAAGGCGTCGAGCGTTGAATAAACCATGCGGATGTCGGCGCCGGCCGCCTTCGCTTTCATGAGGCTCCCGCCGCCAGAGGCGGGAACGCGCATGAGATCCGCATAGGTGCACAGCGTCACCTGCGGATTTCGAGCAAGACGGATCGCGGCGTCGATGCGCGCGACAGGGAGCACGCAGACCGGACAGCCGGGCCCGTGGATCATGCGGATGTTGGGCGGCAGCAGGTCTTCCAGGCCATAACGCGAAATGGCGTGGGTATGGCCGCCGCAAAATTCCATGAAGCGATAGTCGCGATCCCCACGGACGATCTCGGCGAGACGCGCCGCCATGCCCCGCGCCAAACCGCCGTCTCGGAACTCGTCGACATATTTCATTCAGGCGTTCCTGCGAACTCACGGATCATGGCGAGCGTGCGTTCTGCTTCCTGCGCATTCACTTTCGAGAGGGCGAAACCCACGTGAAGGATCACGTAATCGCCGACGGCGACGCCGTCGACGAGCGCGAGGGAGACCGTCTTCGAAACGCCGTCGAGCGAAACCTTCGCCATCTCGTCCGGCAGTAGCTCCGCGACGCGCACCGGAATGGCTAGACACATGACGCGCTCTCCTTCTCGGTCGCCTCCGCCGCGAAGGCGGCGCGCGCCATGGCCGCCTGCCCCAGCGACACGCCGCCGTCATTGCATGGGACTGTGCGCGCAACCAATGGCGAGAGACCGCGGGCCCGCAAGGCCTGCGCGAGGCCTTCCGACAAAATTCTGTTCATCATGCAGCCCCCGCCGAGCGCAATTCGGGTTTCGCCGTTCGCGCGCGCCGCCGCCTCGATCCACGTCGCGCAACCCTCGATCAGCGCGCCGTGGAAGATCTCCGCAGCGACTCGTTGACCGGGCCGCTCCGTTGCGATGAAGGACAGGATGGGGGTGAAGTCGAGCACGCCCGCGCTCAGGCGGAAACCGCCCGGAAAGCAGCGGGGCGCGCGGACGAGCGCCTCGAGCTCCATCGCCGCCTGGCCCTCGTAGCGCTGTTCGAGACAGACGCCCGCAAGCGCCGCCGCCGCGTCGAAGAGGCGGCCCATGCTCGTCGTCCGAATGGATGCGCCGCGCCGGAGCGTCTCCACAAGCTGTCCCGCGAGCGGCGCATGGGGAAAGAGCCGAGGCGCCGCGTCGAGCCGACCGAGAGCCGCCAGCGCCGCAACGCCCATGCGCCACGGCTCGCGCGCCGCGCGGTCGCCGCCGGCCAGCGCAAGCGGCGCAAGATGGCCGAGCCGCCTCCAGCGCGCGCCCCCGACAAGCAGCATTTCCCCGCCCCATGCGCCGCGATCGTCGCCCATGCCATAGCCGTCGAGCGCAACGCCGAGAACCTTGTCTTTCACGCCATGCTCGGCGGCGATCGCGGCGACATGGGCGGCGTGATGCTGCACGCGAAGCAGGGGTAGACCCGTCTCTTCGGCAAAACGTGTCGAGAAGAAATCCGGATGCAGATCGCAGGCGGCAAATTCGGGCGTCACGGCGAGGATGGAAAGGAGATGGCGATAGGCTTCCTCGAAGAAACGCAGGCTTTCTGCGTTGTCGAGATCGCCGATATGTTGGGAGATGAAAGCCTCGCGGCCGCGCGTCACCGTCACCGTCGACTTCAGATGCGCGCCGAAAGCGACGACGCTGGGGCCTTCGGCGCCCAGATCAATGGGCTCTGGCGCGGCTCCGCGCGCACGGCGCAAAAAGGCTGGCGCGCCATCGACCACGGCCATGACGGAATCGTCGGCGCGCGCGACTATCGCGCGGTTGTGGCCGACAATGAGATCGGCGACGCCGGAGAGACGCCGTTTGGCGTCGCTATCGTCAAAGACGAGCGGCTCGCCCCCCGGATTGGCGCTTGTCGAGACGACGACGAAATCATTCGCCGCTTCCAGTGTCGCCCCGCCGGAGGGAAAGCCCGCCGCGGCGTGGAAAAGCAGATGGTGCAGCGGCGCATAGGGAAGCATGATGCCGATTCGGTTCAACCGCGGCGCGACCGAGGGCGCCAGGGAGCCTCTCGATTTCATCACGACAATCGGTCGCGAGCGATGCTTTAGCAGTTCGGCTTCCGCGTCGCTCGCCTCTGCAAAGCGGGCGACGGAGGCCGCATTCGCAGCCATCACGGCAAAGGGCTTGGCGTCGCGCGCCTTGCGGCGACGCAGCTCGGCGACAGCGGCTTCGCTCCGCGCGTCGCACAACAAATGATAGCCGCCAATCCCCTTCACCGCGACGATCTTTCCGGCGCGGATCGCTGTGACGATCGCCGCCGGATCGTGATCGAGCCGCGGTCCGCACGCCGGGCAGGCGACGGTCTCGGCGTGGAAGCGGCGGCTCCCGGAATCGCGATAGTCGCGCGCACAGTCCCGACACATGTGGAAACGCGCCATCGACGTCCGCATCCTGTCAAAGGGCAGAGACGAGGCGATGGTGAACCGCGGACCGCAATGCGTGCAGGTGACGAAGGGATAGAGATGAAAGCGGCTTGCAGGATCGAAAAGATCGTCGAGGCAGGCGGCGCATGTCGCAGCGTCGGCGGCGATGCGCGTGCGCGTCCGCCCGGCAGGATCTCCCGGACCTGCGCTCTCCAATATGGAGAAGCCCGTATCGCCGCGCGCACCAATGCACTCGACGTCGATCCCGTCGACGCTGGCGAGCGGCGGCGTCTCGCGGCGCAACGCTTCCAGGAACTCAGCGCAGCTCACGCCCTCGACTTCGAGCAGTACGCCTTCCGAGTCGTTTCGCACGAAACCACTCAGGCCGTAACGCGCTGCGATCGAATGAACGAAGGGACGGAAGCCCACGCCCTGAACCGTGCCGCGTAGCCGCACACGGAGCCGCGACGCCGAACAATCGCGGGCCGTCGCGCCGGCCATGGAGTCAGCTCGCCTTAGCGGCGGCGAGCGCCGCCCGCGCCTCGATCCAGGCGTAGAAGGCCGACAGGCCTTCCCCTGTCGTCGCAGAGACGACGAGGGTCTGCAAATGCGGATTGACCTTGAGCGCATTGGCGAGGCATTGGCCCACATCGAACGACAGATGCGGCAGCAGGTCCGCCTTGTTCAGCAGCATGAGGTCGGCGGCCGCGAACATGTCCGGATATTTGAGCGGCTTGTCCTCGCCCTCGGTAACGGAGAGCACAACCACCTTGTGCGCTTCGCCGAGGTCGAAGGCCGCCGGACAGACGAGATTTCCGACATTCTCGATGAAGAGCGCGCCGCCGCGCCGCATATCGAGGCGCTCGAGCGCGTGGCCGACCATATGGGCGTCTAGGTGGCAGCCCTTGCCGGTGTTGATCTGGACCGCCGGCGCGCCGGTGGCCCGGATGCGTTCGGCGTCGTTCGAGGTTTGCTGGTCGCCTTCGACGACCGCGATTGGAAGCCTGGTCTTGAGCTCGCCGATCGTTCGGACAAGCAATGTGGTCTTGCCCGAGCCGGGACTCGAGACGAAATTGAGCGCCAGCACGCCACGCGCCGCCAGCGCCGCGCGATTGTCTCGCGCATAGGCGTCGTTCTTGGAGAGAATGTCGCGTTCGATGCGGACAATGCGCTCCTGACTGAGACCAGGCGCATGCACGCGGGCCATGCCGGCGCCGAAGTCGATGAGTTCGCCGCCCGCGCCATGCGAATGGTCGTGATGGTGAAGCTCGTGCGGATGATGATGCGCGGGCATGTCGTCGGCCGGAATTTTAGCGCCTTCCGCAGCCGCGGCGCCACAGCCGCAAATGGTGCACATCAGTCGACCTCCAGCTCTTCGATGCGCAGTTCGTCGCCCGACGTCATTTGCACATGCTGCCCGCCACATTCGGGGCAGGCTGCGAAGCGCTCCTCGAGCGGCACGCTCTTGCCGCAGTCAGCGCATAGACCTTCGCCCTTCCGGCGGAGGATGTCCAGCGTCGCCCCTTCCGCCGGCGTGCCGCGCGCCACGGCGTCGAAACAGAAGCGCAGCGCCTCAGGCGCGACATGCGCCATGGCGCCGATGCGGAGCCGGACCACGCGAATGCGGCTGGCGCCCTGCTTGCGCGCCTCGTCGCAGGCGATCTCCACGATGCTTTCGGTCAGCGCCATCTCATGCATGACGGACTTCCTATCGGCCGGAAAAGCGACACGGCGATGAAGGCGACCCTGCGGACGAGCGCTTCGGTCCGCAGTTTTCCCCATAATGCCACCTGCCTACCATTCGCGGAAGCATTTTGCTTTCTCGCAGGACGTGCGCATAGTAAGCAGGACGCTGACCTCGCGAAAGGTGAAACGGACATCAAGCGCTTACCGCTCCAGTCATTGGACAGGAACGCGGGCGTCCCACTATTTGGTTGGAGGGAAGGCGAATGAGATGCTTTTTGCTCAGGTCTCTCGTTTTTCTGGGCCTCTGGCTGGTTATTTCCGGTGTCTCGACTTCGGACCTCGCACTAGGGCTCGCCGTCGCGGTCATCGCCGCCTTCGCAAGCGCGCGGCTCCTGCCTTGCACAGGCGTTCGATTGAATCCGAGAGCCTGCGTCGAGATGGCGCTGGGGCTGCCCTTCCAGATCGCAGTTGCAGGCATAGAAATTGCGCGACGCGCTTTGCATCCCAAGCTGCCGCTCAGCCCTGGCTTCATAGAATACACGTCGCATCTTCCTGAAGGCGTGTCACGAAACGCCTTTACAGCGCTCGTTTCGATGCAGCCCGGCAGCGTGCCGATAGCCGGTCACAAGGGGGGCGACATCTTGATTCACTGCCTAGATGACACGCGCCCGGTCGGCGCCGCAGTTGAAGCAGACGAGGCGAAATTATCGAGGGCTTTTGGATTGGACAGAACGCGTGGCTGACTTCTTTCTCGTCGCAGCGGCGCTCGTCGTCGCGATCACCGCTGTTGGGCTCTTTCGCGTGCTTCGCGGACCGGAAAACGCGGATCGTATGATGGCGGCGCAATTGCTGGGAACGGGCGGAGTCGCAGCGCTCTTGCTTGCAGAGGTCCGTGGAATGCGCGGCGCGGTCGATGTCGCGCTCGTTCTCGCGCTCCTCGCCTCTTTCTCGGGCGTCGCTTTCGTGAATGCGTCATCCGGCGCCTCCTGCGGACGCCAAACACATGAGGGCGACGACGATGACGCTCGCGATTGACGCGTTTACGATCCTTTGTGTTTGTGGCGGGCTTTTTTTCTTTCTGACAGGCGCCATCGCATTGCTGCGATTCCCCGACACGCTGACGCGACTGCACGCGCTGACAAAAGCCGACAGTCTTGGCCTTGGATTGATCGTCCTGGGATTGCTTCCGCAATGCGATGGCTTTCTGGCGGCCGCGAAGCTAATCTTGATTTGGGCGATCGCCCAACTCGGCGGCGCCACGCTCAGCCAGTTGATTGCGCGCATCGCCGCCATCGAGAATTCGAAGCCATGACGCTCTCTTTCGGATTCGATCTCAGTCTCGCCGTCTTGACGTTGGCGGTCGCCGGCTACGCCATAGGCGCGCGCGAGTCGTTCGCATCTGTCGTCGCCTTCATCTCTTACGGCGTCTTGCTCGCCCTTGTCTGGGTTCGCCTCTCCGCCGTCGATGTTGCGCTGACCGAAGCCGCGATCGGCAGCGGCGTCACGGGCGCATTGTTGATCGGGGCCGCCGCCAAAGTTGGAGAAGGCGCAGTCGACGCCCCCAGGTCGGTCCGCGGAGCGGGCAGACTTCTGACTGCGCTTTTTTGCATCGCTACGACACTCGGAATCGCCACCGCGTTCTTGTCGCTCCCCGAGAAGGCGCCGACGCTCGCGCCTCTCGCAGCCGAGCATCTTCCGTCCACCGGCCTGGGCAACCCCGTCACCGCAGTTTTGCTCTCCTATCGGGCGATCGACACGCTCCTCGAGTCGGTCGTGCTTGTTTTCGCGGTTGTTGGCGTGTGGACCTTCGCTTCGGACCGAGACTGGGGCGGCAGGCCGGAGTCCCCGGGCAAAGACCGCCCGGAACAACCTCTCACGTTCCTCGGACAGATTCTGCCGCCGCTCGGCATTCTCGTTGGCGTCCACCTTGTCTGGACTGGCGCGACGGAACCCGGCGGCGCGTTTCAGGGCGGCACAGTCCTCGCGGCCGCGTGGATTCTCGTCATGGCCGCCGGGTTGCGGAAGCCGCCGTCGATCGAGGGAGCCTGGCTCAGATTTGCGTTGATCGGCGGGCCTGCATTGTTTCTTGGCGTCGGCGTCGCCGGCTTCGCGCTGGCCAAAGCTTTTCTCGCTTATCCGGAGGGGCACTCCAAAGCTTTCATTCTTGTCATCGAAGCGGCGCTGACTTTCTCGATTGCGATTGCTTTAGGCCTGCTGGCGCTGGGGGCGCCGGGAAGGAAGGGACATCCATGAATGCGGTGACGCTTGCTGGACTTGCTGGTGCGGCGCTGATTGGAATGGGCCTTTTCGGGCTTGTCACGCATTCTCATATTCTGCGGAAAATCGTAGCATTCAACGTAATCGGCAGCGGCGTCTTTCTCCTCTTTGGCGCCGTGGCGCGCAGAGGCGCGGCGTCCGGCCTCAACGCGGACCCTGTGCCCCAGGCCCTGGTGATCACAGGGATTGTCGTCGCCTTTTCCGCCACCGCGCTCGCGGTCGCGCTCCTCCTGAGATATTTCAAGGAGGTCGGCTCTCCCTTCCTGGCTGATGATCCAGGCGCAGGCGCTTCGCAGCCGGATCACGAACGCCCATGATCGCTTCGACTCTGTCTCAGCTCTCCATGCGCGCCGAAGACGCGCTTCTGCCCGTCGCCATCGCCTTGCCGGTTGGCGCCATGCTCCTGGCGCTGTGTTTGGGCGGACGATGGACCGAACGCATCGCCGTCGCTTTCATGCCGATCGGCGTATCAATCGCGGGGGCGGTCGCCTATGTCGTATGGCGCGATCAGCGTCCGCTGGTCTATTTCATCGGCGGATGGGCGCCGCCGCTGGGCGTTGCGATACGTGCGGACGGCGTCGCGGCGGCGATGCTCCTCACATCCGCGCTGATCGCGTCGGCGGCGGGTCTTTTCGCCTGCGATGTTTTTCGGGTGAAGCCGGGCGAGAAGGAAAATCGCGCCCATTTGGGATTCTGGACTCTCCTGCTGGCGATCTGGGCGGCGCTCAATTGCGTCTTCGTCGGCTGGGATCTGTTCAGCATCTATGTCGGGCTCGAAATGCTCACTTTCGCAGCCGTGCCGCTCGTCTGCCTGAAAGGACAGAAAGAGACATTCGTCGCGGCGATGCGTTACCTGCTCTTCGCTCTCCTGGGGTCCGTCCTCTATCTGCTTGGCGCGACGCTCGTCTATGCTGCCTATGGCTCCCTGGACATCGGCATTTTGGCGCAGAAGATTCAGCCCGAGGCGGCCGCATGGATTGCGCTTGGCGCGATGACGGCCGGCCTCCTTGCAAAGACGGCGCTCTTTCCCTTGCATATATGGTTGCCGCCCGCGCACGCGGGCGCCGCCCCGCCGGCCAGCGCCATCCTCTCGGCGCTCGTGGTGAAGGGATCATTTTTCGTGGTCGTGCGGCTCTGGCTGACGCTGGCGCCTGTGCAGATGAGTGAGGCGCCTGCGGAACTTCTCGCCATTCTCGGCTCTGTCGCCATTTTCGCGGGGAGCGTCCTCGCGCTACGTCAGGAGCGCCTGAAGTTGATGATCGCCTATTCGACGGTCGCCCAGATCGGATATCTGTTCTTGATGTTTCCCCTCGCAATCGGGCAACACCCCTGGGCGAGCGCCGCCTGGAGCGGCGGCGCGCTACAGGCGATATCGCATGCCTTCGCCAAGGCGGCGATGTTTCTTTCGGCAGGACTGATCGTCGACGTTGTCGGTCACGATCGCCTTTCGGGTCTTCGAGGGCTCGGCCGACTTGCGCCGCAACCGGTTCTGATTTTCGCCCTGGCGGGGATGTCGCTGATGGGCCTGCCGCCGAGCGGCGGATTCAACGCGAAATGGTTGCTCATGAGCGCCTCCGTGCAGAGCGGCCACTGGGCCCTGGCGCTTGTCATGGCAGTCGGTGGCTTGTTGACGGCGGCCTATCTCTATCGCGTGATCGCGCCTGCGCTCGCCCCCGCCGAGAACGCCCCGGCCGAGAGCGCATCTACTCCGACGCCGAAAGCCTCGTCTCGGGGCGCGGCGCTCTCGCTGGCCCTCGCGCTGGCCGCCATCCTACTGGGCTTCGCGCCGCCGGAACTCGCTTCTCTACTGGCGGTCGGCGCGCCCGCGGCGACGATCGAGAGGATCGAATGAACGACGCCGCTCTCGCTCTTTCAACTTTCGCCTATGGTCCGCAAACGCTTGCCGCCGCCCTCGGCGCGCCTCTCGTTCTGATGCTTGCCTGCGCCTCCGCGCGCCTTCGCAGATTCGGTCCGGCCTACCTCGTTGTCGCGCCGCTTTTCGCTCTCGCCGCTTGCGTTCTCGCAAGCGACTCCGGGCCGCTCGTTCTGGATCAGATGATCTACCCGATCGTGCTGGTTCTCGATCCGCCCGGCGCGTTGCTGCTCGGCGTGACCTCGCTTCTATGGCTGGCCGCTGGAATCTTCGCGGCAAGTTCGATGCGAGACGAGACGGAGAGCGGCGCCTTCGTCGCCTTCTGGCTCGCGACGCTTGTCGGCAATATCGGCGTGTTCATGGCGGCGGATGTCGCGAGTTTCTATCTCTTCTTCGCGCTTGTCAGCCTGCCGGCCTATGGGTTGATCGTGGCGCAAGCCCGCATGGCGGACAGCGCCGGCGGGCTGTACGTCTCGGTCGCGCTTCTGGGCGAAGCCTTCCTGATTCTCGCCTTTGCGCTCCTCGCATCGGCGACGCCTGACCATAGCCTCCTTATTTCCGACGGCGTCGACGCATTACCCGCCTCTCCGTGGCGGGACGCTACAATCGGCCTGTTGATCGCGGGCTTCGGGACGAAGATCGGCCTCCTGCCGCTGCACGTCTGGATGCCCTCGACCTATCGAGCGGCTCCTGTCGCCGCGGCGGCGGTATTGAGCGGCGGCGCCGTCAATGCGGGCGTCATCGGCCTTGTGCGATTTTTCCCCTGGGGCCATGCTGTTCCGGTGTGGGGAGAGGCTCTCGTGGTCCTCGGCATGTCCGCCGCGTTCTACGGCGTCGCCATCGGCCTCACCCAACGAAATCCCAAGACCATGCTCGCCTATTCCAGCATCAGCCAGATGGGGCTCGTCGCCGCGACGCTCGGCGCCGGCCTCGTCGCGGGAAATAAGGGCGCAGCCGCGGGCGCAGCGTTGTACGCCGCGCATCATGGTCTCGCGAAGGGCGGGCTGTTCCTTGCGGTTGGCGTCCTGTCGGGATGCGGGACGTTGCGGATGCGCCGACTGACGCCATTTGTGGGATTGCTGGCGCTCAGTCTCGCTGGTCTGCCATTTTCAGGAGGCGTCATCGCAAAGCTCGCCATCAAGCAACCGCTGGGAGATGGTCTCCTCGGCGCCTTATCGACGCTTTCGGCGATCGCCACGACGCTGCTGATGCTGCACTTTCTGCGGCGGGTCGCCGCATTGGCCGAGCCGCGCGTCTCCAATCCGGGCTGGGCGTTGATCACGCCCATGTTCGCAATGATCGCCGCCTCGATCATGGCGCCGACGGCCTATTATTTCGCAATCGAGAACCATCGCCTCGTCTCCCTCGACGCGGCGCTGTTCTGGGAATCGCTCTGGCCGATATTGGTCGGCGCTCTGATCGCGGCCGCAGCGCGGCGATGGCTCGAACGGCTGCCGGCGCTTCCTGAAGGCGATGTCGGCGCCTTTGCCGCGCGGCCGTTCGGACTGTTTGCGCGCGGCGGGGCGGCCGCGGATCGCGGCGAGATCATCCTGCGCAGATGGCCGGTTGCGGCGGGCGCTCTCATGGTTGTCGCCATCATGATTTCCGGAATGGGCGTCCTGAAGCCATGATCAATGGCGCACGGGCGGTTGAAGCGCTGGCTTGCATCCAGCGACAAGACTTACCGTATCGGGGCCGCATGAACGGACACGTCGACACGCATCCCGATCGGGTCGGCTACGTCGCCAACAAATCCGCCCGAAATCGGTATCGCCTGCGCGGCCTCGCGGGTTACGCCGACGCGTATCAGGTTCGCGCCGGCGATCAGTCCGTTGGTCGGATCATATTCGACCCAGCCTGCGCCCGGCAGATAGACCCCGCACCAGGCATGCGTGCTTCCGCCGCCGCGCGTCTCGCCCGATGTGTCGTCATACAGATAACCCGTGACGAATCGCGTCGCGACGCCGTAGCTGCGCAGAGCCTCCATCATCAGCACGGCGAAGTCGCGGCAAGTGCCGGACCCCAGTTCCACGGTCTCGGCCGCAGTCTGCGTTCCCTCTTCGAAGCGCGCGCCATAGCTGAACTCCGCCTTGATGGCGTGAGTCATCGCCTCCAGCACTTTCAATGTTTCGGCGGACCCGCAGTCGGCGACGACGCGGCGCGCCCAGGCATCCACCTTACGATCCGGGTCGGGCGTCTGCCGTTCGGTGAGACGCGCGAGATCCGGGATCTCGTTCTGCGCGTAAGCGAACGGAAACAGCGCCGCGCTGGGCTCGAAACTATACTGCGGCAGCGATTGGCCTTCGGGATGGTGCGTGAGGTCCAGCGTCGAAACGATGCTGAGACGGGTGGTCTTCAGCGTTTCTGGCCATTCGAGGAAGCAAATGGAGTTGTCGAAAGCGTCATGTTTCCAGAGCACAGTCGCGGGAAGTGGATCAACCTCGAGCTCAAGCTTGTGAACGTGAAGGTCATGGCTGTCGTCCGGTCGCAGCATGAGCCGGTGTCGGAGCAACCCGACCGGGTTTCGGTAGGTGTATTCGGTCGTGTGGACGATTTTGATCCGCGCCATTTTGCCGGGTCCAGCCTGTCTCGTCGCATAGTAGCACTGCAGGGGCCCTCAAAGAGACGGAATCCGTCCGAACCAGAAAAACAGGTTTCCCGAAACCGTTTTCCAACTGGAGATGAGGCGATTAATGTGTGAAGCGCGAATCCGATGATCAAATCAGCAAGGAGAAAACATGAAACGCTTGAAGGCAGTCGCCGCCGCCATGCCCGCCGCTCTGTTTTGTCTCGCCGCTTGCGAGGCCGACGCCAATCCGCTCGAGGACATTTTCTACCCGGCCGACGCCAATGGCGTTCTTCCAATCGAGCGCATTCTGGATCAGGCGCGCGCCTCCGTGGCCGGAACGATCACGGAAATCGAATTGGAGCAGGAGCACGGCAAGGCGGTCTACGAGGTCGAAATCCTGACCGCGGACAACAAGAAGATCGAGATAGAATACGACGCCAGGACCGGCGCTGAATTGTCTCGGGAGGTCAAAAAGAAAGGCTCGAAGAAGGCGGACTGACGAGCCGGCGGGCCCGGTTGCGCCGCTCCGCGCGCGACGTCACCCCAACGGGCTCGGGAATGTGAGACAGGATGGTAGCGGAGGAGGGATTCGAACCCCCGACACAAGGATTATGATTCCTCTGCTCTAGCCAACTGAGCTACTCCGCCCCGGACTGTCTTGGCGCAGCCTTCGGACGCGAGGGGTATAGGTCGCGCCCCCGCGGGAAGTCAAGCGTTTGTCGCCCCCGCCCGCGATGGCGCGCGAAGCCGCGGGCCCCACCCGGGCGAGGGGGCGGAAGGGGCTCGCACCAAGGCCGCCACCGACCGTCAAAAGCCTTTTCTTTGCCGGGCCGCCGTGCGACAAGCCGAGCGCGGCAAGCCTGCGGGCGGGGTCGCCGGCTGCTTGCAAGGGAACTCATTGGGTAGCGCGCCCATGTCGGTCAAACACCCCATAATCTCGATCACCGGCTCGTCCGGGGCAGGCACGAGTTCGGTCAAGGCGACTTTCGAGCAGATTTTCCGCCGCGAGCGCATCGAGGTCGCCTATGTCGAGGGCGACAGCTTCCATCGCTACGACCGCGAGGCGATGAAAGCCCGGATGGCCGAGGCGATGGCCAGCGGAAACTACAATTTCAGCCATTTCGGACCTGAGGCCAATTTGCTCTCCGAGCTCGAAAACCTCTTTCGCGAATATGGCGAGACGGGCTCCGGCCGCTACCGCCACTACGCCCATGACGAAAACGAGGCGGCCGTGCTGGCCGTCCCGCCCGGGCAGTTCACGGACTGGGAGGAACTCCCGGCCAATACCGACATCCTCTTCTACGAAGGGCTGCACGGCGCGGTTGTGACCGACGACGTCAATGTGGCCCGATACGCCGACCTCAAGATCGGCGTCGTGCCGGTCATCAATCTGGAATGGACGCAGAAGCTCCATCGCGACCGCAATTCGCGCGGCTACACGACCGAGGCCGTCACCGAGACCATCCTGCGCCGCATGCACGATTACGTGTATTACATCTGCCCGCAGTTCTCCGAGACGGACATCAACTTCCAGCGCGCGGCGACCGTCGACACCTCGAACCCCTTCGTCGCGCGCTCCATTCCGACGCCTGACGAGTCCATCGTCGTCATCCGCTTTCGCGAGCCGCGCGGGGTGGACTTTCCCTATCTCGTCTCGATGATCGCCGGGAGCTGGATGTCGCGGGCCAATTCCATCGTCATTCCGGGCAACAAGCTCGATCTCGCCATGCAACTGATCCTCACGCCGAGGATCCTTGAACTCGTAAAGCGCCGAAAGAGCGCGACGTGAAAGAACAGATGATGTCCGAAGCACTCGAAGCCGCCGCCGTCGACCTGCGCACCAGCGCCAACGCCATCCGCGCGCTGGCCATGGACGCTGTGGAGAAAGCCAAATCCGGCCATCCCGGCATGCCGATGGGCATGGCCGACGTCGCGACCGTGCTCTTCCAGCGCTTCATGAAGTTCGACGCCAGCCGCCCGGACTGGCCGGACCGCGACCGTTTCGTTCTTTCGGCCGGGCACGGCTCCATGCTGCTCTACGCCCTGCATTATCTCCTGGGCTACCCCGGCATGACCAGGGCCGACCTCGAGAATTTCCGCCAGTTCGGCGCGCCGACCGCCGGCCACCCGGAATATGGCCACGCGCCCGGCGTCGAGACGACCACCGGGCCGCTCGGCCAGGGCCTCGCCACGGCTGTCGGCATGGCGATCGCCGAGCGTCTGTCCGCGGCCCGCTTCGGCGACGATCTCGTCGACCACAATACTTACGTGATCGCCGGCGACGGCTGCCTGATGGAGGGTCTCAGCCACGAGGCCATCGACCTCGCGGGGCACTTGAAGCTCTCTCGCCTGATCGTCCTGTGGGACGACAATTCGATTTCCATCGACGGCCCGACGGATCTTGCAACCTCCACGGACCAATGCGCGCGCTTCTCCGCCGCTGGCTGGCATACGCAGCGCATCGACGGGCATGATCCCGAAGCGGTGGCGAGGGCGATCGAGGCCGCCAAGGCCGATCCCCGCCCCTCGATGATCGCCTGCCGCACGTTGATCGGCTTCGGCTCGCCCGGCAAGCAAGGCAAGGAGTCGGCGCATGGCGCCCCGCTCGGCCCGGGCGAAATCGCCGCCGCGCGCGACGCGCTGGGCTGGCCGCACACGCCCTTCGAGGTGCCGGACGACATTCTGGCCGCCTGGCGCGCCGCCGGGGGCCGAGGCGCGGACGCGCGCGAGGCGTGGGAAAAGCGGCTTGCCGCTTCGCCGAAGGGCCGCGCCTTCGAGACTTTCCTCGCCGGCGACGTTTCGGCCGAAATCGCCGGCCCGCTCGCCGCCTTCCGCGCAACGCTCGCGGCCGACAAGCCCAAGGTCGCGACGCGTAAATCCTCCGAAATAACGCTCGGCGTCATCAATGAGGCGACGGGCGCCACCATCGGCGGCTCGGCGGACCTGACGCATTCCAACTTCACCATCACCAAGGGCATGGGCTCGGTGCGGCCAGGCGATTTCTCGGGCCGCTATATCCATTACGGCGTGCGCGAATTCGGCATGGCGGCGGCCATGAATGGCGTCGCCCTGCATGGGGGCTTCGTCCCCTATGGCGGCACTTTCCTTGTCTTTTCGGACTATGCGCGCGGCGCGATCCGCCTTTCGGCGCTGATGGGCCTGCGGGTGATCTATGTGCTGACCCACGACTCCATCGGCCTGGGCGAAGACGGCCCAACCCATCAGCCGGTGGAGCATCTGGCCTCGCTGCGCGCCATGCCCAATCTCCTCGTCTTCCGCCCGGCGGACGCGATCGAGACCGCGGAGTGCTGGGAGCTCGCCATCGCCCGGACGAACACGCCGTCCCTGCTCAGCCTCTCGCGCCAGAACCTGCCGACGCTGGAGCGCCCGGTCTCGGAAAACCTCTCGGCCAAGGGCGCCTATGTCCTGCGCGAGCCGCCGGGCGGCCGCGACGTGGCGATCCTCGCCACGGGCTCCGAGGTCGAGATCGCGCTTGCGGGCGCCGACGCCCTCGCGGCCAGGGGGATCAAGGCGGCGGTCGTCTCCATGCCCTGCTGGGAGCTTTTCGAGGCTCAGCCTGCGGCATACCGTGCGCAGGTGCTGGGCAAGGCCCCGCGCGTCGGCGTCGAGGCCGCCGTACGGCTGGGCTGGGACCGCTGGATCGGCGACAATGGCGTCTTCATCGGCATGACAGGCTTCGGCGCCAGCGCCCCGGCGCCAGAACTTTATAAACATTTTGGGATAACCGCAGAGGCAGTGGCTGATGCGGCGATCGCGCTAATTGAGGCTTAAAGGAAAGCGGAGGCGAACATGGCTCTCATCACACTGCGGCAGTTGCTGGATCACGCCGCCGAGCACGACTATGGCGTGCCCGCCTTCAACATCAACAATATGGAGCAGGGCCTCGCCGTGCTCGAAGCCGCCTCCGCGGTCGACGCGCCGGTCATCATCCAGGCGTCGCGCGGCGCCCGCAGCTACGCCAACGACATCATGCTCGCCAAGATGATCGAGGCGCTCATCGCCATGTATCCCGACATTCCAATCGTGATGCATCAGGACCACGGCAACAGCGAAGCCACCTGCGCCAGCGCCATCCGCTTCGGCTTCTCCTCGGTGATGATGGACGGCTCGCTGAAAGCCGACGGCAAGACGCCGGCGGATTACCAGTACAACGTCGACGTGACGCGCCGCGTCGTGGATCTCGCCCATTGGGTCGGCGCCTCGGTCGAGGGCGAGCTGGGCGTGCTCGGCTCGCTGGAGACGGGCGAAGGCGAGAAGGAGGACGGCCACGGCGCCGAGGGCAAGCTCAGCCACGACCAGTTGCTGACCGACCCGGCGCAGGCGGAGGATTTCGTCGCCCTCACCAAGGTCGACGCGCTCGCCATCGCCATGGGCACCTCGCATGGCGCCTACAAGTTCTCGCGCAAGCCCGACGGGGCGATCCTCGCGATGAACGTCATCGAGCAGATTCACAACCGCCTGCCCAAGACCCATCTCGTGATGCACGGCTCGTCCTCGGTTCCGCAAGACCTGCAGGACGCCTTCAACGCAGCTGGCGGCGAGATGCCCCAGACCTGGGGCGTGCCGGTGGAGGAAATCCAGCGCGGCATCAAACTTGGCGTGCGCAAGATCAACATCGACACCGACTGCCGCATCGCCATGACGGCGGCGATCCGCGCCACGCTCGGCAAGAACAAGGGCGAGTTCGATCCGCGTAAATATCTGAAGCCCGCGCAGGAAGCGATGGTGAAGGTCTGCAAGCAGCGCTACGAGGAATTCGGCGCCGCCGGCAAGGCGAGCAAGATCAAGCCAGTGGCCATGTCGGAAATGGCCAAGCGCTACGCCAGCGGCGCGCTCGACCCGACGTTTGCTACGAAGAAGGCTGCGGAGTAATAGCGGCGCCTCCCTCTCCGGCAAAAAAAAAAACGGAGAGGGCGGCGCTACTTTCACTATGTCGGCGCGCCGTCAGCGTCGTGGGGGGTTTTGGACCGGAGGGCGTGAGGGCTGCGTGACGAGAGGCGACCGGAGTTTCCAGTACATCGTCACCTGATATTTGCCGTCATGACCGACAAATTCGGCAATTTCTTCCGGCGTGTCGCCTGAGCCGTTCCACGTCTGGTTTTCGCTGGAAATGTCGAGACTCTTGATCCCCGGCGGGAAAACTTCGTCAGCAATGACGCCCTTGGCCCTTTCGATCAGATAGTCGCCAAGCTCCTTGAGCTTGTCGGCTGCGTATTTCTTCAGTTCGCCCACGATGAAGCTGTCCTCTTCGGCCTTGTTCGCCGCGGGCCGCCCGCGTGCGGTCTTCGCCTTTTCGACGAGGTTCTTGATGAGCTGGTCGGTCAACGTCTCTCTGAATTGCTGCGCCAGCTTCTCCAGGATGTCATTGCGGCCATTGCCCGTGTCACGCTCGGCGAGAACCAGCGCGGCGACCACGCCCTTGGGATACGGATAGACGGAGGCGTCGCCGAGATCGAAACTGAAGAGATCGCGCGCCCAGTTGACCGTTTCGCCGTCGTCGAAGTTGCCGCCTACTTCTCGCGAGCGAACGACGCGAATGTCGAAGCCCCTGTTGGCGCTGACGGCGACGAAGACGGCGCCAAGATAAATTTCGTCATTGCCAACTCTTTCGGCGATAGAGCCGCCCGTTTCGTCGAGGCAGCGGACACGCGGAACGTAAAGCGTGATGGAAGCAGTCATTCGAAACTCCTATTGATGCGGTGATGCAAATAATGGCGTTGAACCAAGTGCGCCCGCGAGGCGATGAAAACAGACTCGAGGCGTAAGAGAGTGTTTAAGGCGCCCGAGCTATCCGCTCTGTGCGCCAAAGCACTTACTGAATTGATGATGGCGGGAGAGCTCGATATGCTGCCCGCCTCACCGCAGGAAAGCAGGAACGCAAGTGAATAGCGACGTCGTCATCGCCCCCTCGATCCTCTCCGCCGACTTCGCGAAGCTCGGCGAGGAGACGCGCGCGATGGAGCAGGCGGGCGCGGACTGGATTCATCTTGACGTGATGGACGGGCATTTCGTGCCCAACATCACCTTCGGCCCCGCCGTGGTCGCGGCGCTGCGGCCGCATACGAAGCTGCCGCTCGACGTGCATCTGATGATCTCGCCCATCGACCCCTATATCGGCGCCTTCGCCGACGCGGGCGCGGACATCATCACCGTCCACGCCGAGGGCGGCCCGCATCTGCATCGCTCGCTCCAGGCCATCCGCGCAAAGGGCAAGAAGGCGGGCGTCTCGCTGAACCCCGCCACACATGAAAGCTGCCTGCAATATGTGCTGGGCGAGATCGATCTCATCCTCGTCATGAGCGTCAATCCTGGCTTTGGCGGCCAGAGCTTCATCCCCGCGCAACTGGCCAAGATTCGCGCCATCCGTGAGATGATCGGCCGTCGCCCCATCCGCCTCGAGGTCGACGGCGGCGTGACGCCGGAAACGGCGGCCGCCATTGTCGAGGCCGGCGCCGACGCGCTCGTCGCCGGCTCGGCGGCTTTCCGGGGCGGATCGGCGCAATACACGACCAATATCGCCGCTCTTCGCCAGGCTGCGGCGGCCGCCGGATCGTTGAGCGTGTAGAGCGTCATTCATCTGGCGCGCCGGATGCTTTAAGCTCACCTCATGCACCCGCTCGCCCTTTTCGAAACCATCCTGCTGCTGCTCACCGCGGCGCTCGTTCTCTCGGTCGTCGCGCGGCGGCTCCGAATGCCGCCCGCCGCGGCCTATGTCATTGGCGGCGTTGCGCTCGCTTTTGCGCCGGGCGCCCCGCGCTTTGCGATCGACCCGGAATTTGTGCTGGTGCTTTTCATGCCGCCGCTGCTGCTGTCCTCCGCCTATTTCACCGTCTGGCGCGACTTCAGGGCCAATCTCCGGCCGATCCTCCTTCTCGCCATCGGGGCGGTGATCTTCACGACTCTCATCGTCGGCTTCGTGGCGCATGCGCTGGTCCCGGCGCTGCCGCTGGCCGCCGGCTTCTGCCTTGGCGCCATCGTCTCGCCGCCCGACGCGGTCGCGGCGAAGGCCGTGCTGCAGGGCCTCCCGGTTCCGCAAAGGCTCGTCACCGTTCTCGAGGGCGAAAGCCTCGTCAATGACGCCTCCGGCCTCATGCTCTACCGCCTCGCCGCAGCGGCGGCGCTCACCGGCGCCTTCAGCTGGCCGGACGCAGCCCTGACCTTCGGCCAATTGACAGCGGGCGGCGTCGCCGTGGGCGCCTTCGCGGCCTTGGCCGCCGACGCCGCCCTCGCCCGCCTGCGGGACTCGCAGCTCATCATCGTGACGAGCTTCCTTGTCGCCTATGTCACCTATATCGGTGCGGAATATGTCCATGTCTCGGGCGTCCTCGCGGTGGTCACGGCGGGTCTCATCATGGGCTGGCGACAGCATGAGCTCCTCGACGCCCATAGCCGACTCGAGGCGCAGGCCGTCTGGCGCACGGTGGTCTTCGTCATGGAGGCGCTGGTCTTCATCCTCATCGGCCTCGCCCTGCGCAATGTCGTCGAGGAGCTCGGCGGCTTCGGCCCGACGCTGACGTCGGCCCTGCCCTTCGCGCTGACGGTGACGGCCGTCGTCGTGCTCGCGCGTTTCATCTGGGTCTTCCCCGCCACCTATTTGCCCCGGCTGATCCCCTCTATTCGCAAGCGGGATCCCTTCCCGCCCCTCTCCGTCCCCATCCTCGTCGGCTGGGCGGGCATGCGCGGCGTGGTGAGCCTCGCCGCCGCGCTCGCTCTGCCGATCGGATTTCCGGGGCGCGACTTCATCATCCTGACCACATTCGTCGTCATCGCCGTCACCGTGCTCGTGCAGGGCGCGAGCCTCGGGCCGCTGGTCGAATGGCTGAAGCCGACGTCGCCTGCACTGGAGGGAGCCGCGCATCTTAACGAACATCAGGCGCGCGCGACGGTCTACGAAGCGGCGCTCGCTCTTATCGCGCGGGAGCTCGACGCCCATGGGCAGGAAATCCACCCCAGACTGACGGAAGAATATCGCCGCCGCGTCTTCGTCTCCCGCAAGAATCACGAAGACCGGGAGGCTCTCGCCGATGTACGCCGCGCTCATTTCGAAATGGCTCTCGCGGCGACCGACGCCGCGCGCAACGAACTTCTCCGCCTCCATCGCGCCGGAGACATCCACGACACGACCCTGCATGCCGTCGAAGGCGAACTCGACCTCGAGGAAGCGCGTCTTCGCAGGCTGTCTGGCGCAGGCGGCGCGACGCACTGAACTGCGACGCATCGGCGCAGCGACGCCCTTTGTTACGGAATTGTCGTATCGCTCGGCCCAGATGAGGGAAGAAGAGAGCGAGAGAGATGATGAACGCCCATGCCGACGGACAGTCCGAGCTGCGAGAGCTGCGCAGAGAAATCGCGGCTCTGCGGGACGCGGTGGCCAGCGAAGGCGAAGCGCGCCTCGCGGATTGGGGATTCGCGGAGGGCGCTGGCGCTGGCGCGCGCAACCTTGCGCAATATCTGGCGCTACGCAGCCGCGACCTGAGCGCGCTGCAATTGCGCCTGGCCGCTTATGGCCTGTCGTCGCTGGGGCGCAGCGAGGCGGACGTCGTGCCGGCGCTCGACGCGCTGTTGACGACCCTTCGCCGCCTCTGTGGCGAGCATGCGGATTATCCGGCGCGCGAGAGCCTGCACAGGGGTGAGGAGACGCTGGTCGCCGCCTGCGGCGCCATATTCGGCGCGCCGGACGACGCGCGCCGCACCCGCATCATGGCCACGCTTCCAAGCGAGGCGGCGGTCGACCTCGATCTGGTTTCGGCGCTCATCGACGCCGGCATGGACTGCGCGCGCGTCAATTGCGCCCATGACGACGCCGGCGCGTGGAAACGGATGATCGCCAATGTGCGGGCGGCGGCCGCGCGGCAGCAGAGGCCATGCAGGATCCTCATGGACATCGCGGGCCCGAAGCTGCGCATTGCGCAGGTGCGCGCGCCGGAGAAATGCCGTTTGTCGGCGGGCGACCGCCTGCGCCTCGTCGCCGAGTTTCCGAAAGGCTCGAAGCAGCCGGCCGCCATCTTGAATTTCCCGCATGTCGCAGCGCTGCTTTTCACCGGCGCGGAAGTCTCCTTCGACGACGGCAAGGCGATCGGGCGCGTCATCGAGGCGAGCGCCGCCGGAGCGCAAATCGAGATCACCGCGGCGCGCGCAAAAGGGATGCGGCTTAAGCCCGGCAAGGGGGTCAATCTTCCCGGCGTCGCGCTCGACCTCTCGCCGCTGACCGAGAAGGATAGGAGCGATCTCGACGTCATCGCGGAAGAGGCGGATCTGGTCGGCTTCTCCTTTGTTCAAAGACCCGAGGATGTCGCGCTGCTGCGGCGCGAGCTCGCGGCGAGGCGAGGCGGGCGGGCGCCCCAGGCGCTGGTTCTCAAGATCGAGACGCCGCTCGCCATCTGCAATCTTCCACGCCTGATCGTCGAGTCGGCCGCAAGCGGCCCCACGGCCGTCATGATCGCCCGCGGCGACCTTGCCGTTGAAGTCGGCCTTCCGCGCCTTTCAGAGATGCAGGAAGAGATTCTGTGGCTGTGCGAGGCGGCGCATGTCCCGGTCATATGGGCGACCCAGGTGCTCGAGCAGCTCGTGCACGAGGGTGTAGCGAGCCGGCCGGAGACCACGGACGCCGCCATGGCGCAGCGGGCGGACTGCGTGATGCTCAACAAGGGCGCCTTTTTGCCCCAGGGGGTGCGCTTCCTTCGCGACGTCCTCGACCGGATGGATCGGCACCACGCCAAGAAATTCCCCCGCCTCGCCCGGCTCGCCGCCTGGCCCTAGCCGGTCGCGGGGATGGAGAACTCGGGTTGCGGAGCCGAGCCTGCGGCATTAAGGAGAGCGTGCCGCTTTGGGGCGTCGCCAAGTGGTAAGGCAGCGGATTTTGATTCCGCCATACGGAGGTTCGAATCCTCCCGCCCCAGCCACGGATAATATGGTTTAAACCTCCCAACCCTTGGGCGTCCTCCTTCAGGAGGGAGTCGCCCGGCGCCATCCCCTGTTTAGCGTCGGGCGTATGCTTGTTTGCGCCTTGGAGGCGCGGAACTGCTTCGCATCAGTCGAGAACCTTCCCTCCGGCGTCCTCGCAAGCTTTCGCCGATTCAAGATGCACCCATCCCTGCCCCTTGCAGGAATTCATCCCCCTGCAGGCGTTCTTCGGCGTATGACAGTCGGATTTGCCCTTGCAACTGTTCGCGCCCAGGCACTGCACTTTTCCTGTCGACGCAGCCTTGGCGGGCGGCGCGGCGCCGGCGAGCGCGATCGATACTGCGGCGACGGCGAGAGCGGTTCCGGTTATGGCTTTCTTTTGCATCACTGTTCTCCAGCTTATTGGCTTGTCACGCCCACTTTTTCCGCCACCAGCGGATCAGACCGGTAAAGGTCAGGAACATCGCGAGAATCGCGAAGACGTCGTTGATCCATTTGAACTCGCTCCAGAAGATCGTGCCCATATGCAGGCGCAACAACCAGTGGAACCAGGTGGCGCCGGGATCTTCGGGCTGATTCACCTCAACCGTTTCAAGCGAGCGGCCCTCCATATCGGTGGCGAAGAGCTTGGCGCCGCTCTTCCAGAAGAGGCGATCCCCGGACTGCGTGACGTCGGTCGGCATGAACATGCCTTCCATGCCGCCCATGCCGGGCTTCTTCCCGGGCGTCGCCGGCATGTTGGCGTCGGGCGCGCCGGCCGCGCGTTTCTTGAACGCCTCCATCATCCTGGCCATCATCGCATCCATGGATTGATCCGGCGCCGCGAGCCGCTCGGTCGGCTCGGAATCCGCCCGGATGGTAGATGCGCCGGCCATGCCGTTTGGATTGAACACCCGCTCGCCGATGCGACGCAGGCGTGAGGCGGAACGCACTGGCGCGCCCTTGGCGTCGTCCTCGCGCGCGAAAGTCTCGCCGCCATCGGCGGTCGTGAACATCCCGATGCGCGTGCCGATGGTGAAGACGCCGCCAGCGCCCGGATAGGCGACGACCGAATCGATCCATCCGTCCCAGGATGTCATGCCGAAGGCGGGCGTCAGATAGGTCTGCGGCACCTTCACCATCCGCATGAGGCCGAGAAGTTCGCGGCCATGGCCGAGCAGGATGCCGGTGACGGAGAGATAAAGCAGCATCACCACGCTGGCGATGCCGATCGTCGCGCTGTGCATCCGGAACAGCCAGACGATCGTCGCCTTCTTCGTCGCCCTGCGCGCTTCCTTCTCAGCAGGGCTCTTGAGCGGCGCATTGGAGGCTTTGGCTTTCTGCGCCTTGTGCTTCCAGTATTTCGGCAAGCCCCAGTAGAGGAGGCCTGTCAACGACAGGATGAACATGCCAAGCCCGCCGATGTCGTTCATTGTAAGCGACATCGCCGGTCCGAAGAACGATTTGCCGAGATGCAGGTCATGCACGAAGCGGAGCATTTCGACCTCGGGCGGCCGCGTCTTCACGTCGACCGGGGCGAGCTTCACTTCCTCGATCAGCGAGAAATCCGAAGCGCGATAACGATAAAGATGCGAGCGCTCGACGACGACGTATAACTCCGCCGCCGAAGCGCCCTGCGCTATTGCCGTCACATGCTCGCCCTGCAATCCGACTGGACGCGCGCTCTCGCCGCCGTCGGTCGAGAGATAAGCGCCATTGTCCGTGCCAAACCACAATCGGTCCCATCCCGCCTCGCCCTGCGGCAGGATCACGTTGATCTGCGGATGGTCGCCGTCTTCGAAACGCGTCGGCTTCCAGCTCTTCGCGGCGTCGGTGGAGAACCACAGGCCGCGCGGGCCGCCAGCGACGCGGCGATTGGCGTCGGCGGGATCGATCTGGTGATAGCGCGTCACATTGCGCGCCGAGAACTCCTCAAGATCGGCGGGCGTCAGAAACGCCGGCGCCTTGCCCTGCTGCTCCCAACGCCAGTCGTCGTGGTTGAGGAGGAAGCCGGTCAGGCCGAGCAGCGCGAGCCAGACGGCGCCGATGAGGCCCGCCCATTTATGAATGACGAAGGACCAGCGATAAAGCTTCGAGCCGCCCGCCTCGACTTTCCCGGCGGCGCGCGCGGGCTTGCCGGTCGGCGTTTGGTCAATTCTACCTAAATCCTCGGCCGTGCGGCGCCGAAAAACCGTTTCCATGAAAGCCATAGCGGGGCTCCTTCGCCCTGCGCGGACGCTTTCGCTGAGCGAAGCGTGTCGCCGACATGCGGATCTCCCCGCGCAACGCGCGTTGCGGCGGGGCGTTTGACGTTTTGGAGAAAGTCAGACGGTGCGCGCGGGAGGGGCGCGGGATCGCAGATTGTCGGGCCTGGCGTCGGCCACATGGCCGAGCCGCTGCGCGAAATTCAGACGTGTCGCAATTTCATGCCTGAAAAGAAAATAGGTTGTTGGCGCCGGCTCAAGCCCAGCCGATACGCCGGCTTCGCAAATATCGCAGCAGACTGCGGCGCCGGACTTTCCATCCTCGTCATTCTGTCCAGCGCAGATGGGCACGTTCACTGTCGCATGCGCGGCTGCGGCGCTAGCGCCGTGGCGATGGGCGCCATGAGCGGAGACGACAAGCGCAACGACAATAGTCGCGAGCGCGTAAAGCGCCACGACGCCAAGTCTCAAGCTCTTCAGAAAACCGCCGCCCATCGCCGCAAGCTACGGCCAAGCGCGCGAGGCTGTCAATCGTAGACTGTGACGCCCGCGCAACACAGTTCAGATTTGATGAGAATGATGAGATGATCAACTTGACTGTTTCTTGAAGGAGCAGAATGCTCCCGCCCGATGCGGCAACATCAGACAGAACGACGACTGGGCATGCGCCCCGCGCTTATCGCGTGGGCGATCGCTCTGTTGCTCGCCTTGCAGACGCTGGCGTCGCCGCTCGTCGCCGCGGCGTCGGCGGCGAAACATCACGGCGACCGCTCCGCAGTGACTCTCACGGTCTTTGGCGAGATCTGCCACTCGGACGCCGGCGGTCCAGCCGGAAAGTCCGACCGCGTCCATCACGACTGTTGCATCCTTTGCGAGGCGGGCGGGCGCGACGCGGCGCTCGTCTTCATCCTCGCCTTTGCGACGACTGTTCTGCTCCCGCAGCGGGACGCAGCGTCGGCTTCCGCTCATGCGGACACGGACGAGACTCCCCCGCGCGCGAGCGGCTGGGCGAGCAGTTGGTCTTCCCGCGCGCCCCCTTCCTTCTCCTGAGCACATGACTGTCCGCGCATAAGGCGCGGAGCCATCCCGTTCAGTTTGCGCGGCCATTTAGCGCCGCCTCAGGAGAAATCCCATGTACTTCCCGCATCTGCTGCGCGGCGGCGCTTCCGTCGCTGCCCTTCTTTGCGCCCTCGATTCCGTCGCTTACGCCCAACAGGCGCTTCCCACGATCAGCATTGGCCCGGCGAGGCCCGGCCTGTCGCGCACGCCGGGCTCCGGCGGCGGAGCGGGAACGCGCGGCGCCGGCCCCTCCACATCTTCTTCGTCGGCCCAGCCAGTGCCGGAAAAGGAAGTTGTCGTCGAAACCGCGACCCGAACGCAAAAGAAGGTGAGCGAAGCGCCGGGCGACCTGACGGTGTTCAGCGAAAACTACATCCAGCGCCGCGACGCGCCCCGCATCGGCGCCATCCTGCGCGACGCGCCGGGCATCTATTCCTGGGGCGCCAGCCTCGGTTACACGGCGCCCTCGGCCAATCGCGCCAGCCGCTTCTCTTTTCGCGGCGTTACGGGCACGCAGCGCACGCTGTTCCTGCTCGACGACCAGATCATGAACGATCCCATGTTCGGGACGTTCAATTTCTCGCAATATTTCATGGACGACATCGACCGGATCGAGACTCTCGCCGGCGCGTCGTCGGCGCTCTATGGCGCGAACGCCTATGCCGGCGTCGTGCGCGCCTTCAGCAAGATTCCTGAGAAACGCGAAATCATCGCGCGCGGCGAGACGTCCTTCGGAGAGTTCTCGCGACAGGCTGGCAACATCATCTACCGCGACCGTCTGGCGAATGGCGTCGGCTGGAGCGCGGGCGGCCGCTGGGAAGGCAGCGAAGGTTTCCGCGACAACATCATCCAGCGCACGCTCGTTCCGCCCTTCATCGCAGGCGCGCTCCCGACCACTACGGCTCAGGGCCAGCCGATCTGGAATCTCGGCGAACAGGGCCAGGCGAAATGGCGCTCCGTCAATTCGCATCTGAAGCTCTATTACGACTACGACAACGCCACAAAATTCGGCGCTGGCGTCACCTACTTCCTGAACAACTCGATGCAGGGGCTGTTTGAGAGCTATGCGCCGCTGTCGAGCTACCTGAGATACAATTCGAGCGTTGCGCCGCCCAACCGCATCACCCCGGCGGCGACGCTCGGCGCCGGCCTCGCCTATGAAACGACCCTGACGAGCTACTTCTTCGCCAGGCACAAATTCTCCGAGGATTCGGAGATCAAGCTCAACGTCAACAATATGGCGCGCGTCTATCGCTTCACGACGCCGTCGGTGGCGCCGAACTCCAACGCATGGGCGCTGGGCGGCGCCGGCGTCTACAACAACTATCCGCAGAACCTGCTCAGCGCGAACATCCAGTACACCTTCTCGCCGAAGTTTATTCCCTTCTTCGCGCATCATGTCACGACGGGCGTCGGCGTGGATCGCGGAACGGCGGCCTTCCAGGCGTTCAACGTCTCCGACTGGACGAATTTCGGCTCGTCCACGGCCTTCACCAGCAGCATGCAGGCGGAATCCCGCTTTGTCTGGGGTTTCGCGCAGGATGAAATCAAGGTCACCAACTGGCTCACCGCCTATCTCGGCGGCCGCGTCGACTGGTGGCACACGAGCGGCGTGCGTGGGGGCGCGAATTTCTATGACAACTTCCCCGGCCAGGACGTCGTGAACTTCAATCCGAAGGTCTCGCTCGTCGCCAATATGCCCTGGGAGGATGGCGTGCTGCGCGCTTCCGCCGGCCGCGCCTTCCGCGCGCCTGTGCTGAACGCGCTTTACGTCGACAGCACGCGCGGCAATGTTCGCAGCTTCTCCAACCCCAATCTCAAACCGGAGACGGCCATCTCGTGGGAGGTCGGCTATGAGCAATATTTCAGGCAGACCCGCACTTTTGCAAAGGCGACGTTTTTCGAGAGCCTGCTCGCCGACTACAACTCGGTGAGACGCCTGCCCGCGCCCTCGATCATTCAGACATGGTCGACGACGGTGAACACCGGCGAAGCCGTCGTGCGCGGATTCGAGATCACCGGCTCGCAGGAGCTGACCGACTGGCTCACCGCCTATGTAACCTACACCAATGTCTTCGACGCGACGACGCTGAAGGCGCCCGATCAGCCGGAGACCATCGGCAAACGCCTGCAGAACGCGCCGCGGCATCTCTTCAATGCGTCGCTGGAGGCCAATTATGGCGACTGGACCGGCACGCTCACCGGCCGCTATACGGCGGACAGCTTCGATCTTGCGACAAACGCCGACTTCGTGCGCGGCGTTTACGGCAGCTTCGATCGCTTCTGGCAGCTCGACGCGCGCGTCTCCTGGAAGCCGACGAAATACACGGAGCTCTATTTCGCCGGCAACAACATGCTCGGGCGCTTTTACCAGTTCACCGTCAATCCGGGGGCCTTCTTCACCGCGGGCATGAAGTTGACCTACTGAACCGGAGCGCTACTCTTCATTATCGGTTTGATAGCGGCCGAACCCAGGGAGGCCAATATGCGTAAGTCGATACTTGCATTCCCAGATGGTTACATAAGAAAAGCGCGCGGCGCGGGATATGCGTCGCTCATCGCGGCGGCGGCGCTGGCGACGGCGCCAGCCTTCGCGGAAGATGTTGCGGCGCCAAAACCAGCAGGCGGTCCGCCCGCGGCAATGGACGGCGGCGAGCACGCGCAGCATGGCGGCGGCGGGGATCATTCGAAGCATGTCATGCACCTGCCTAACGGCGTCGTCAGCCTCGACGTCGTTCAGGATGGCGGCAAGCTGCATCTGTTGACCGGCAAGCATGCGGAGAGCGGGACGACGATCTGGCATCAGGTCTCGACCGACGAAGGAAAAAGCTGGTCCAGGGAAGCGGAGGTGCAGGGCCCGCCCGGCGCCGGCGCGACCGTCACCCGCGGTTCCGACGCGCGGCTTGCGCTCGTTGGCGGCAAGCTTGTCGCGATGTGGATGAGCCATGTCGAAGGTGGTCCGCATGGCGGCGCCGGGCCGATGGTCTCGGCGCGCTCCGATGACGGCGGCAAGAGCTGGAAACCGCTCGCGGGTCCGGCCGACTGGCCGAAGGGGCCGCACGCCTTCTTCACGCTCACGTCGGACAGCAAGACGCTGCACGCCGCCTGGCTGGACAGCCGCGACGGACCGCCTCCGGCGCCGGGCGCGCAGGGCCTGCGCTATGCGTATTCGACAGACGCGGGAGCGAGCTGGTCGAAGAACATGACGCTCGACGTCGCTTCCTGCGCCTGCTGCTGGACGACGAGCAAGGCCGACGCGAACGGCAATCTATATGTGCTCTATCGCGACAAGCAGCCCTCCGACATGGCGATCGGGGTCGTCGACGCCAGGAGCCATGAATGGACGCGCCTCTCTACGGTCGGCGCTTTCGGCTGGGATTTCGCCGGCTGCCCGCATATCGGCGGCGGCCTCGCGATGAAAGGCGGCAGGACGCCCGAGATCCACGCCGTCGTCGGCACGCGCAAGAAGGAGAACGCAGGCTTCTACCATCTCAAATCCGCCGACGGCGGCAAGAGCTGGTCCGAGCCTTTGCGACTCGGCGACGACACGGCCGCGCATGGCGACATTTCGCTCGGCAAGGACGGACGTCTGGCCGCGGTGTGGGACATGACAGATAGCGAGGCGAATGACGGGACGCTCGCGGTCTATGGCGCGACCTCGACCGACGCAGGCGCGCATTGGACGCCGGCCAAGCGGCTGTCGACGCTGAAGATCACAGCTTCTCATCCACGTGTCGTTCCGACGAAAACCGGGTTCCTCGTTTTTTGGACGGAACAGCCTGGCCCGAATGAGCAGCGTCTTGCGACAAAGGCGATCGGCAAGGATATCGAGCTCGGCGAGGTCGGACATTAGTTGCAGTTTGGGCGACACGTTTCCACAAACGCGTCGCCCAAAGTTGCCGTAGCAGCCGCGGGTAAGCTAGAGCCCAAGCCGCTGTCTCGCTTGAAGACACGACGTTTTTCCTTCCCGCCACGCCGCGGAGACTTCGCCATATCGGCCCGTCTGGCCAGCGTTCGGGGAGCTTCGGGAAGGCGCAGATCGAAGACCGTCTCGCAGGCGTCTCCAGAGGTCTTCGATCAGGCGGACTGATGCGATTGACCGCAGCTTGCGAAACGACAAACTGGTTTTCAACCGCGATCTTCTGGGATCGAACGGCTCATCAGGCTTGTCAGAAAACTCAAGTCGCATGTGTAAGCGAAAGCTTGTCTACCTCCCCCACTGCGCCGCACAGCTGCGCTCGCGGTCGTGAATTTGCGCCAAGGCCGCGCTTGATCCGCTCTTGAACAGGCAACTTCGCGGCCGGGGCTGTCACCCTGCCCGTGAGTTCCAATGTAATGGAAAGGATCGGGTCGTGCGCCATGAGAACGTCAGGAAGTTCCAATTCCCAGAGCAATGAAGAGTTCCGCACAATGGTGGAGCGTCTGCCGGTGCTCTGCTGGATGGCTGATGCGGACGGGTATATTTTTTACTACAACAAGAAGTGGTACGAATATACCGGCGCCACGCCGGCCGAAATGGAAGGCTGGGGGTGGCAGGCCATTCATGTCCCTGCGGAACTGCCGCGGGTCATGGAGCAATGGCGCCGCTCGCTGGCCAGCGGCGAGCCATTCGAGATGACCTTTCCCCTGCTCGGCGCCGATGGCGTTGCGCGTCTGTTCTTGACGCGGGCCGTTCCTCATCGCAATGCCGATGGTAAGGTCATAAGGTGGTTCGGGACCAACACGGAAATCACCGATCTGCAGGCCGCCGAGGCCCGCGCCCGCGAAAGCGCCAACATACTCCAGTCCGTCATCGACGAGGTGCCGGCGCTCGTCTTCGTCAAGGATATGGATGGTCGACTGATAAAGGCCAACGCCGCCGTCCTGGCCATGATCGGCAGAACCTGGGCGCAAGCGCGCGAAGAGAGCGACGCAGATTGGTTCAGCGAGGCGCAAGCCAGGGCCATCCGCGAGACGGATCGCAGAGTCATCGAGCTGGGCGAGACCGAGGAAATCGAGGAGCAGGCCGGGTTCGACGAGATTGGCCCCCGCGTCCTGCTCTCGAGAAAGAGCCCTTTCAAGGACGAGAGCGGGAACGTCATCGGTCTGATCGGCACCTCCATCGACATCACGGATCGCAAACGCGCCGAGATGCTCCGCGCCGAAGGAGAGGCTCATCTTCGTCGCGTTCTCGATCAGCTCTTTGCTTTCGTCGGCCTCATGACCCTTGACGGCGTCCTGATAGAAGCCAACCAGGCGCCCATCAAGGCGGCCGGGCTGAAGCCGGAGGACGTCCTGGGAAAGCCTTTCTGGGACGCTTACTGGTGGAGCTATTCCCCGCAGATACAGCGCCGCATTCGCGACGCTTCAGACGCCGCCAGAACCGGAACAGTCGTGCGCTTCGATATCCCGGTTCGGATAGTCGACGGAGAGATGGTCACGATCGATTTTCAGATCGCCCCGCTGCGCAATGCAGAAGGCAGGATCACGCATCTGGTGCCGTCCGCGGTTGTCATCGAGGAGCGGGTGCGTCTCGAACAGGCGCGCGGCCTTTTGATCCGCGAGTTGCATCACAGAGTGAAGAATCTTTTCGCCATCGCAATCGGCATGGTGAATATGAGCGCGCGCATCGCCACGAACGTCCCGGAGTTGGCGCAAGGACTCATCGGCCGTCTCAACGCTCTGGCGACAGCGCATGAATTGATCAGGCCAGCCCTGGTGAGCGATTCTGGCGACCCGGGCGCGACAACGCTGGACAAGCTCGTCGCCTCCATATTGACGCCGCACCTGCATAGCAGCGACCAGCTTGTCTGCGCTGGTCCGTTTATCAGCATTGGCCCGAGCGCCGTCACCAGCCTTTCGCTGATCCTTCACGAACTGGCGACAAACGCCTCCAAATACGGAGCGCTTTCAACGATTGAAGGGGCGGTCCAGATCGTCTGGGAGTCATCGAAGGACGGGCGACTGCTGGTGCTGACGTGGCGCGAGCGAAATGGGCCGCCCGTCCTTGTGCCTGTTCGAAAGAAGGGCTTCGGGAGCCAGTTGATGGAGATCAGCGCGAAGGGCCAACTCGGTGGCGATCTTCGGGTCGACTGGAATGAGAGCGGCATTGGAGTCACGCTGACGACTTTACTGGATCGGCTCTCACGCTAACTATTCTTTTTATGGAAAAGCGGAGAACGTTGATGGGTCACCACATCCTCGTCGTAGAAGACGAGGCGATCATCGCCATGGACCTGTTCCTCGCGGTCGAAGACTGTGGAGGCGTCGGCCTTGGACCGGCGGCGACGGTATCGGAAGCGTTGGCGCTTTTGTCGGGGGCAGCGAGCTGCGATGGCGCGATACTCGACGTCAATCTTCCCGATGGGGACATAGGGCGGGTTCTCGATGAGCTAGAGATGAGAAACGCCGCCGTCGTCGTGCACACGGGCTTTGCGCTGCCCCCCGAGGTCAGGCTTCGCCATCCGCATGTTGAAGTGTTTCAAAAGCCCACTTTGTCGAGGGTTCTCGCGAACGCATTGGCGAAGAAACTGGACGAGGCAGCGCGGTAGTCCCGTTTTTGGGCGGTTCTCTCTCGCAAAGCGCGTCGCCCAGGCGCGGTTTAGCTTTCGTCCGATCTCCTGTATTGTGTGTCTTACGACACCAGCGCGCGCAGCCCGCTCGTCGAGCGGGTTTGTTTGCGCGCAGTGAGGGCGACCGCCGCCACGCGGTCAGCACAAGCTTATCGCCGCATGACCGTCCTTCCCCTCAATTATGTACAACCCGTCTATCGGCCGCCGAGCGAAGCGGATTCGCTGATCCTGCCGGTGACGAACGGCTGCTCCTGGAACAAATGCACCTTCTGCGAGATGTACACGGCCCCGCAAAAGCGCTTCCGTCCCCGCGACGAGGCGGAGGTTCTCGAGAGCCTTAGGCGATGCGGGGAGACGTTCGGCGACAGCGTCAAGCGCATATTCCTCGCCGATGGCGACGCCATGACGCTTTCGACGCGGCGCCTTGTGGCGATACTGGACGCGATCCGCCGCGAATTGCCGGGCGTGCGGCGCGTGTCGAGCTATTGCCTGCCGCGCAATCTTCGCAGGAAATCCGTCGAGGAACTAAGCGAACTGAAGGATCTCGGCTTGTCGCTCGTCTATGTCGGCGCCGAGTCGGGCGACGACGAGGTTCTGGCGCGCGTCGAGAAGGGCGAGACCTTCGAAACCGAGCGCGAGGCGCTCGAGAAGCTCCGGGCTGCGGGGATCAAGCGCTCGGTGATGATTCTCAACGGCCTCGGCGGCCGGGCGCTCTCACGCCAGCATGCGCTGAACTCGGCCGCCCTCATGAACGCCGCGCAGCCGGAGTTTCTGGCGACGCTCGTCGTGAGCTTCCCGATGGGCGAGGAGCGCCTGCGCGCAAATTTCCCCGAATGGGAGCCGCTCGGGATTCTGGGCCTGATGCAGGAAATGGAGTTGTTCCTCTCCGCTCTGGAGCTGAAGCGGACGGTGTTTCGCAGCGATCACGCTTCGAACTGGCTGGTCCTCAAGGGAACGCTCGGCGCCGACAAGGCGCGGCTGCTCGCCGATTTGCGCGCGGCGATCGCGGCTCCAGAGGCCGCCCCGCTGCGGCCGGCCTGGGCGCGCGGCCTCTAATCGCTGGCGTCTCGCCCGGAACGAGGCTAAGCTAAGATTTGTAAAGCACTTTTCATTAGCTGCTCTGAAGTTTTGGGAGGTTTATATGCCGCATTTCATCGCGCGTTTCTGCATAATCTTGACGGCTGTCTCCGCCTTCTCCGCGCCCGCAGTCCGCGCCACGACGATCACGCCGCAAGGCGTCGGCCCCGTCAAGCTCGGCGCGCGCTACGCGGATCTGCAAGCGAAGGGCCTGGTCGGCCCCATCGGCCCCGGGTGCGAACTCGCCGGGCCGAACACCCGTGCCGCGAAGCTGCGCCCCCCGCTGAAGGGCTCGGTCGACTTCACCCTCACCGAGCCGCGCCGCGCCGCGACCATCACCGTCAACGGCGGCGCGACCGCGCGCGGCGTCGGGGTCGGCTCAACTAGCCGGGCGCTCAAAACCGCCTTCCCGGCCGCCAAATTCGATCACTCGAGCGACGAAGTCTTTCTCGCCACCTTCGTGCGCGTTCCCCGCAGCGGGGGCGGCCCCATCGCCTTCGCAGTGAGCACGAAAACCAAGCGCGTGCAGCAGATCGCCATTCCCAATCTCGCCGTTTGCGAGTAGGGGCGCAAAGCGTTGGCGCCGAAATAGCCGTGGCAGATAAGACACGCCCCGGACATGTTTTTAGTCAAGGCCCGGTTAACCCTTGGATTCCCACCTCGTCTAAGCGAGTAATGGCTAGATTTACTCACTTGGGACACAAATGCGTCTTTCGTCGCTTCGCGCGCTTCTCCTCACGTTGGCCATGGTCGTGCAGACCGTCGCCGGCGGCTGGAGCGTTGCGCATGCCGCGGCAGGCGCCTCTCGCACGACGATCTCCGCCCATTGCGAAAAGATGCACGGCGGCGGCCATGCCGGCGACGCGCATCACGGCGGTCATCCGAGTTGCGACAACGCCTGCTGCCTGTGTGAAGAGCCCGGATCATTTGCTCTTTCTCTCTTTGACGCACACTTCACCAATCATCTGTTCGTCACGACCCCTGGCTTTGTCGTTTCGAATCTGTTCAGCGCGCCGGCGCCCGAGACGCGGCGCCGCTTTGCGCGCGGGCCGCCCGCCGTTGCGCGCACCTGATCCATAGCCGAGCGCCCGCAGTCCTTTAAACGCGGCCCGCCACACTTGTTCAAAACGTCATGTCCTTCGAGTCTCGCCCCGTCCCGATGAGGATGCGCGCAGGGTTGCGAACGCGCATGCGCCAATACTGGAAATCTATCATGATCCGTCGCTCCCGCCTCCTTGGCGCAGCCTCCGTCAATGCGCTTGCGCTCATCGTCGCGACCTCGGCCGTCGCGCAGCAATCGCTTCCGACCATCGACGTCGGCGGCGCCCGGCGGGCGGCGCCCGGTCCCTCCGGTCCGGCCCGTAGCGCCACCGGTCCAGCGCGCGTTTCCGCGCCCTCGACTGGACCCGTCCGCGTCGCGGCGCCGGCGCCCGCCCTGGCTCCGGCCCCTGGCCCGGACCGTTACGCCGAGCCCAAGCCCGCGCCCTTCAGCCGGACGATCCCTGCGAACGTCCCGGCCGTCGTCGAGTCGCGCACCCGGCAGGAGATCGAGAAGACCGTCAACGTCATGACGTCGGCGCAAGCTTTCAAATACATGCCCTCGCTCCTCATCCGCGAGCGCTATATCGGAGACCGCAACGCCATCGTTTCCGGCCGCACGACCGGCACGATCGAGAGCGCCAAGACGCTCGTCTACGCCGACAACATCCTGCTCTCGAATCTGCTCGGCAACAGCTTCGCCTTCCCGCCGCGCTGGGGCATGGTCTCGCCGGCCGAAATCGACCGCGTCGATGTCATCTACGGCCCCTTTTCCGCGCTCTACCCGGGCAATTCGCTCGGCGGCGTCCTCGCCATCACGACGCGCATGCCCGACAAGTTCGAGCTGCACGCTTCGGCCACCGGCTCTGTGCAACCCTTCAGCCTCTACGGCCGCAGCGAGACCAATCTCGCCGGCAACGCCAACATTCTCGTCGGCGACCGCATCGGCGACTTCCGGTACTTCTTCGCCTACGACCACCTCGACTCGCAGGGCCAGGCGCAGACCTTCCCTGGCAATTTCCTGACGCCCTTTGCGCCGACGAACGGCACGCGCTTCTTTGGCGGCTTCCAGGACTCCAATCAGAACGGCAATCCGCGCATCATCACCGCCTCGGCGGGCGCCGACCGCGTCACGCAGGACATGGGCAAACTGAAGGTCTCCTACGACCTCTCGCCCGTCGTGCGCGCGACCTATACGCTCGGCGTCTGGAACCTGACGAACAACACGACCGTCCAGAGCTTCATCCAGGACCGCAACGGCGTCCCGATCTACAATACGCAGAACGGCCGGATCGCCATCGGCCCCTTCGCCGTGACGCCGGGCGGCGTCAATCCCGGCTGGGGAGATTCGACGCATCTTATGCAGGCTTTCTCGCTCAAGCGCGAGACGGGCGGCGTCTTCGACTTCGACTTCTCGGCCACGTCCTACAATTTCCTGCGTGACGTCTCGGCGACCGCCTCGTCCTTCGGACTGCGGCCCAATGACGGCGCGACGGCCTACAATATCAACACGACCGGCCTCAGCACCGTCAACACGGGCACCTATTGGCGCACCGGCGACATGCGCTTCATCTACCGGCCCGAACAGAATATCTTCGGCAAGCACGAAGTGTCCTTCGGCGGACACATGGACCAGTATTCGCTGAATACGGTGCAGAACCTCACGCCCTTCGCCGACCGCAACTATCATTCGATGGCGCTGACCGCGGTGAACTACGGCAAGACCGAGACGCGCGCCGTCTACATCCAGGACGCCTGGAAGTTTCTGCCCGACTGGAAGCTGATCGCCGGCGGACGCGGCGAGTTCTGGCACGCCTATAATGGTTCGAACCTGACGGGCGGCCTCGCGGCCGGCAACAATTTCGCCGTCGGCGTCGTTCCGGTCGCGGCCCAGCGGGCCAACCTCGCCAATTTCCCAGACGCCTACAAGAACGCCTTCTCGCCCAAGGCGGCGCTCGAATGGCAGGCGACCGACGAAGTGAAATTCCGCGGGTCGATGGGACGCGCCTACCGCTTCCCGACCGTGACGGAAATGTTCCAGTCTCTGTCGACGCCCAACAGCCTGACCATCAACAATCCCAATCTTCAGCCTGAAATTTCCACTTCCTGGGATTTCACCGGCGAAGTTCGGAAGGTGGACGCCTTCAACGGCGCTGTCGGCCTGTTCAATCCGCGCGTCAGCGTCTTCCTCGACGATCGCTGGAACGCCATCATCACGCAGAGCGCGCTCGATCCGCTGGGCCGCATCGTCTCGCAGAGCTCGAACCTCGACAAGGCGCGCTTCCGCGGCGTGGAGGCGGCGGTGGTGATGAAGGACATTCTCACCCCGGGTCTCGACTATTCGGGCAGCGTGACCTTCGTCGACTCGAAGATCCTCTCAAACGGCAATGCGCTGACCTTCACGGGCGGCGCTGCCGGCTCGCCGTTCCCGACGGCGGGCGGCATTCTGCTGAATGGCATGCAATATCCGCGCGTGCCGCGCATCCGCATCCGCTCGGTGCTGAGCTACAGCCCGACGACCGACTGGTCAGTCGCGTTCGGCGCGCGTTACGCCTCGGCGGCTTTCGTGACGCTCAACAATGTCGACTTCAACCACAACAACTACGGCAATGTGGACAGCGAATATCTCGTCTTCGACGCCAAGGTGAACTACAAGGTCGCGCCGAACTGGACGGCGACCGTCGGCGTCGACAACATCGGGCGCTGGAAATACTACGTGAACCCGAATCCCTATAATCAGCGCACATTCTTCTTCGGTCTGAAATACGACCTCGGCGGTCCCGGCAGCGAAACCACGGTCGCGGGGCTTGGCGGCGCAGGCTCCGCGCCGACCGGCGGCGCCTACAGCGGACGATGAAAGACAAAGGGCGGTTCGACGCATATTGAGCCGCCCTTTACTTTCACGGCGGGAAGCGGGCTTTGGACGCGCTTGACGTGAAGCTGAAGTGATGATGATATTAATCTTTCCTCATACTGGAGGGCGCGAGGCCACGCGCGCCCGTCCCGTGAAAGGTGCGGCATGCTCGAAGCCCGGAATCTCACGAAGCGCTATGACGGAGCCCCCGCGCCGTCGCTGGACCGGCTTGATCTGAACGTCCCCGCGGGCGAAGTCTTCTGCCTGCTTGGCCCCAACGGCGCCGGCAAGACGACGACAGTCAATCTCTTCCTCAACTTCATCGACCCCACGGAAGGTCATGCGCTCGTCTGCGGAATCGACGCAGCGGCTGACCCTTTGGGCGCGCGCGCGAAGCTCGCCTACATACCCGAGACGGTGATGCTCTACGGCGCGCTGACGGGGCTCGAGAATCTGCGCTATTTCACAGAGGTCTCCGGCGCGACCGCTGCGCCGGACAAGCTCCTTTCGCTGCTTTTGACGGCGGGCCTCACGGAAGAAGCGGCGATGCGTCCGGTGCGCGGCTACTCCAAGGGCATGCGCCAGAAGGTCGGCGTCGCCATCGCGCTCGCACGCAACGCGCAGGCCCTGGTTCTGGACGAGCCGACATCCGGACTCGACCCGCTTGCGGCGAACGAATTCGCCGCGCTGATCGAGCGTCTGCGCCGCGAAGGCATGGCCGTTCTGATGGTCACGCATGATCTATTCCTCGCCAAGCAATGCGGCACGCGGATCGGCATCATGGCCAAAGGCAAGCTCGCCAGCGTCTTTGGCGCGGACGACGTCGACCATCCGGGACTCGAACGCGCCTATCTCGATCTCTTCATCGCGGAGAAAGCGGCATGAGCGACCTCGCGATCGCACGCATCGCCGACAACGCCCGCACGCCTCCCCGCGCGCATGTCATCCGCGCCATCGCGGCGAAGGAATGGCTCGAGATGCGACGCGACAGGCGCCTCGTCGCACTCTTCGCCTTCGCGGCGCTGTTGATGCTCGCGGCCCTCGCCTTCGGCGCTTCGGAGAATGCGCGCATCTCCCGCGAGCGCGCCGCCGCAGCGGAGGCCGATCGCGCGCTCTGGACGGGGCAGAGCGACAAGAATCCCCACGCCGCCGCCCATTTCGGCCAATACGCCTTCAAGCCGACGAGCCCCCTTTCGCTCGCCGATCCGGGCGTCGATCCCTATGTCGGCTCGGCCGTGTGGCTCGAAGCCCACAAGCAGAACGAAACGCAGTTTCGCGCGGCACGCGACGGCGGCGTCGCGGGGCGGCTAGGGAGCCTCTCGCTCGCTTTCATCCTGCAAACGATCGCGCCGCTCATCGTGCTGCTAACGGGCTTTGCAAGTTTCTCCGGCGAGCGCGAAACGGGCACGCTGCGGCAATTGCTGAGCCTTGGCGCGCGTCCTGACGACCTTCTCGCCGGTAAGGCTCTGGCGCTTTTCAGCGCGAGCGTCGCGTTGCTCGCGCCGGCCTTCCTCGGCGCCTGCGTCGCCGTGGCGCTTTTAACCGACCCCAGCAAGCTTTCGCTCGCGGACCAGTTCGTCCGCCTCGGCGCGCTGACGGCGGGCTACGCCGTCTATCTTGCGGGCTTTGTCTTTCTCGCGCTCGGCGTCTCGGCGCTTGCGAAGAACAGCCGCGCCGCGCTCGTCACGCTGCTCGCCTTCTGGCTCGCCAATTCCTTCCTTGCGCCGCGGCTCGCGACTGACATCGCCCGCAGTCTCGCGCCCACGCCGACCGCGCAGGAATTCCGGGCCGCCATCGCGAAAGACAAGGCCAGAACCTTCGGTCACGACGAGACGCATCCCGCCTACATCGCTTTCCGCGACGAAGTGCTCAAGACATACGGCGTCTCGCGCGTGCAGGACTTGCCCGTGAGCTTTCGCGGTCTGACGCTGCGCAAGGACGACGAGAACGGCTACGCGATCTTCGACAGGCACTTTGGCGCGCTGCAGGCGGCCTTCGATCGGCAGGACGCTTTGCGCGCCGCAACGGGATTTCTCTTCCCGCTTCTCGCGCTGCAGCCCTTCTCAATGGCCTTCGCAGGCTCGGACAGCCGCGCACAGTTCGATTTTGCGAGCGCCGCTGAAGCGCATCGCCGCGACATTCAAAATCAGGTGAGCGACAACATCATCCACTTCCAGCACGACGACAGCTATGCCGCGGGCTCTGAACTGTGGAAGCGCATCGCAAGCTTTTCCTATTCAGCCCCGGCCGCAGCTTTCCCTTTCGCTCACAGCGCGCAGACGATCGTGGCGCTCATCGGCTGGCTTGCCGTCACCTGCGCCTTCGCTTTTTTCGCCGCCCGCCGGCTGAGGCCGCTATGAGCGCCTTTCTCGCGGGGCTCCGTTACGAGGCGCTGACGCTGCGGCGCGAGCGCGCGGTCTGGCTGGCGCTCTTCGCGCTCGTCGCTTCCGTGCTATTTTCGCTGCACACGGGCGCAGCGCGAGTCGAGGCGCAGCAAAGCGTCGTCGCAGCGGCTCGCGCCGACGAGGCGCAGCGGCTCGAGGGGCTGAAGAAGACCCTTGCAAAAATCGAGAGAGGCGATCTCAAAGAGGATCTTCCGCCTTTCCGCGACCCGCGCAACGCAGCCTATATGGGCGGCGGACCGGCGGCGCGCGTGGCGGCCCTCGCGCCCACGCCGCTCGCGCTTGCAGCGGTGGGGCAGAGCGATCTCTTTCCACCGGTCGTGAAAGTCACGACCGGGTCGAAAGACAGCTTTCTCTTTTCCGACGAGATCGAGAACCCCGCCAATCTCATGAGCGGCTCCACCGATCTCGCTTTCGTGATCCTCTTCGTTTACCCGCTCGTCGTGCTGGCGCTCGCGTTCAATTTTCTCGCGGGGGAAAGGGAGCAAGGAACCCTTGCGATGACGCTGGCCGCGGCGCGGCGCCCTGGCGCGACGCTCGCAGGCAAGCTCGCGGCGCGCGTCCTCGCGCCTGTCGCCGCCGCCCTTCTTTCGGCCGCCCTTGGCGTCGCCCTCTTCGCAGGCTGGAGCGCCGTCGCTTCCGCCGGCTTTGCGCAGCTTTGCGCCGTCATTCTCGTCTACGGCGCCTTTTGGGCCGCGCTCGCGGCGGCGGTGGACGCGCTGGGGCGCAGTTCGGCCTTCAACGCATTGACGCTGGCCGGCGCCTGGGTTGTTTTGACCATGCTGGCGCCGGCGAGCGTCAACAGCCTCGCCGGTTACGCCTATCCGGCGCCCTCGCGCATCGGCATGGTGCTGGCGGCGCGGGCTGCGTCGATCGACGCCGACAAGGCGCGCGACGCAGCTCTGGCGCGCTATGTCGAAGAGCACCCGGGCGAAAGGCGCGACCGCGGGCGCGAGGCGGCCTTGCGGCGGCTCGCCACGCAGGATGCGGCGTTCCAGCGAGTCGAGGGCGTCGTTGCAGAGCATGACGCTCAACTGAGCCAACAGCGCGCCCTCACAGATCGGCTTGAATTCCTCTCGCCGCCGCTCCTCGCTCATCGCGCGCTGGCTGACATCGCAGGCGCTGGCGAAGCGCGCTACCGCGGCTTTCTGGAGCGAATCGGCGCGTTCCACGAAGAATGGCGCGCGTTTTTTCTTTCCCGGGCCAAAGCCGCCACGGCCCTCGCCGCCGCCGATTACGACGCGCTGCCCCGGTTTGCCGAAAAGGTTGGCTCGAACGCCGAAACCGCCGCGCCGCTGATGGGCGTGCTGGCGCCGACGCTGCTGCTCACGGCCTTCGCCTGGCGCCGTTTGCTGCGCGCGAAGCCTTAGATCAGGGGGCCGCTTGATCCAATCAGGCACGGCCATCGTAGAACGTTCATGTCAGTCGCCCGGACCCACCTGAAAATCGTCCTGTCAGCCTATGCAGGAGCGACCGCCGCAATGCTGGCGCTCGACATCATATGGCTCTCGACGATGGCTGAGCGTCTTTACCGGCCACAACTTGGCGACCTGCTTGCGGATGATTTTCGCCCGGTTCCGGCCGTCGCCTTCTATTTGGTCTATCTTTCCGGCGTCGTTTATTTCGCGGCGCTGCCAGCACTCGGAGACGGCGGGTGGCGCAAGGCGCTTCTCAATGGCGCGTTGCTGGGGCTAGTCTGCTACGGAACCTACGATTTGACGAACCAGGCGACGCTGCGTCATTGGCCGGCGCTCGTGACGGCGCTGGATCTCATGTGGGGATCGTTTTTGACGGCGGTTGCGTCCGCGTCGGGCTACAGCGCGGCGAAGAGGTTCACTTCCTGACCTCGGAGGTTTCGCTCCAGGCGGCGGAGAATGTCCACGCCGCGATGACGCTCAGAATGGCGGCGCTGTAGACGTTCAGCGACAAAAGAGCGTCATATTGGCTGGGTCCGGCCAGATAGAGGGGCGCGCCGTAACGGCGGTGCAGCAGCAGAAAGGCGCCAAGCAAAGCGACGAGAAATACGCCAAGTGCGACCCGCTCCCCCTTACGGCAAGACAAGGCCGCAATAACGAGGCAGGGCGCCAGGAAAAGCTCCACTCCCGAAGCGACGCCGAATATGAACGCGCAGAAAAAAGTATTGATGGCGCCCACCGCCGGAAAATAGAGCCTCCCGATGTTGGGGATGCGCCTCGCGACCCACGGCGCGGCAAGGAAGAATGGCGTGGAGACGAAGGTCAGCCCGAGCAGCCAGCTTCCTTCTCCCGTCACCCACCGGACGTAGAAAGGATAGAACGGCTGGTTGGAAGCCAGCACGAGAGCGAGCGTATTGGACGCTCGCGTAAGAGGGTCTTCAGCGGCGGCGTAATCCGTGAGCCGCCGCCACAAAGACGACCAGTCAGCCATCTCAGGGCGCTCGCAGCCGGTAATGACTGACACCCCACACGTCTCCATCCTTGTCGCCGAAAAGGCCTTCCGTTGCGAGGAAAAACAGCCGCCAGCGCCTGCGCCACAAGCCGGCGTCCGCACCATAGGTTTCGCTCAGGACGCCGTCGATTTCATCCTGGTTCGCATCGAAATTCTCGAGCCAGTCGGTGGCGGTTCTTTGATAGTGACGACCGCTCCAGCGCCATTCCTCCTCCACTTCGAAGAGATCGCTGAAAGTGTGAATAAGACCATGGCTCGGCATGATGCCGCCTGTGAAGAAATGTTGCGCGATCCAGTCGGATTTGTCTGCGTGATCGAAGCGGTAGGGCTGATCGCGATGGGTGAAGATATGGACGAAGAGACGCCCGCCCGGCGCCAGCCAGTCGCGCACCCTGGTCAACAATCCGCGCCAGTTGGCCATATGCTCGAACATTTCAACAGACACGACGCGATCGAAACGCTCGGCCGTCACAAAATCATTCATGTCCTGCGTCAGCACCGTCAGATTGACGAGACCAAGACGCGAGGCCTCCGACTCGATATACAGCCTTTGACTGTTGGAGTTCGATACCGCAGTAATGCGCGCATTGGGATATTTCTGCGCCATGAAGAGCGAGAGCGATCCCCAGCCGCATCCAAGTTCCAGAATCTTCTGGCCGTCGGCGAGAGCCGCATGTGCGACGGTTTCCTCCAGCGCGCGAACCTCGGCCTGCGCCAGCGTCGTCTCCGGCGCGTCATAATAGCAGCAGGAGTATTTGCGCCGCGGCCCAAGCGCGAGCTCGAAGAAGCGCGCGGGCACCTCGTAATGCTGCGCATTGGCTTCATCCGTATGCAGGGCGATCGGAAAGCGCGACATGTCTCGCGCGAAAGCTTCTTCCGTAGATCCCGTGGCCGCTCCGAGCCGCTCGCGCGTGCGCCCGACAAGAAAGTTGACGCCCATGCGCAGGAACGAGTCCGGTAGGGGCGCGCGCTCGACGACGCTGATTGCGCTTGCGATGAATGACATGCGTTTATTCTCCAAGGCTCGAATTCAGGCCCCGTCGTTGCGGGCCCGGGAAAAAAGCGTTGACTCGCGACTGATAGGAGCGAAATGCGTCCCCCCGCGAGGCGAGCATGTGCTTTTCAAGCGGCGGCACACCGGAGACATGCGCGAGCAGCCAATACATGAAGGCGGGAGCCAGCGCCGCCAGCCAGCCTTGCGGCCAGTCTCCCGTGACGTCGATGGCGATGACGGCGAAGCCGACCCAGCCGAGCCACTGGAAGAAATAATTGGGATGGCGGGACCAGCGCCACGGGCCGTCTTCACATACGCTGCGGCCCGATCCCCGGACCGCGCGAAACCGCGCCAGCGTCGCATCCGACCACGCCTCGCCAAGGATCGCCGCCACCACGATCAATGCACCGGCGGCGTCCGTGGATGCAGGAAAACCCGACGGATTTCTCGCCGCGAGAAAGAAAGCGAGCGACAGGAGAAAGGCGCAGGCCGCCTGAATCTGGAGAAACCAGAAAAGCCGGCGCGGGAAATCCCGGCCCCACTCGACAGCAAGAGCTTGATAGCGCGGATCCTCGCCGGCGTTGAGGCTGCGCGAGACAATGTGAACGCCCAGACGAAGCGAGCCCGCCAGCGCAAGGGCGGCGACCATCACCTGCCTAGCCGTCGCTGGACCACCCGCGATCGGCGCCAGAGCAAGCGCGACGCCAGCGACGCCGATCGCGAAAGACCACGTCGCATCTATCCACCCGGACTGACCTGTTCGGCGTTGCAAATACCAGGCAAAGGTCATGACGGCGGACAGGCCGGCGGCCGTGACGGCGAGAAGAAGCCAGACGCTCATATGTCTCTGAACTTCTGGTAAAGCCGTCCGAACCAGCCGCTCGGGCGAGTACGGCCCTCCATCGCAATCAGACACAAGCAAGGCATGTCGGAGTCGACCAGAATATCGTGCTCGACGCCAGCGTCCGCCTGCGCCACCTCACCCTCGACGTAACGCGCTTCTCCGTCCCGGAAGCTGCCGCGCAGCACGCAGGTCGTCTCGTCGCCCTCATGACCATGCCTCGGGACGCGCACGCCGGGCGCGATCTCCAGAAGAAAGGCGCGTGAAGTCGAGGCTGGAGGTAGCCTGATGCTGGCGGATCGCACGCCAGGGCCGATCCAGCGCCAGGGCCCGATCGCGCGCCGTGCGAGCGATTCTGGAAGCACGAACCCCTCGGGCATGGCGGGATGCGAAGGCGCCACTCTTTCGCCGCCGCGCGGCGCGTCGCCAGCGTCGATCTCGCGCAGGGCGCGGTTCAGAGCCGAAGGATCGACCTGGGCAGGCTCGAGTTCATCGAGCAACATGCCCCCGAGCGCCTCGAACTGAGCGTGGATGTCGCGCGCAGCCGGCGACATTTCAAGATGCGTCTCTACCAGGAGGGAGAAGCCGGGGTCCAGAGCGCCCGCGGCGTGTCGAAACAGGAGATCGTCAGGAGAGGTTGGGAGGGTCGTCATCCGAGATCTCCCAGTTGCGCGCGGAGCCGCTCCACCGCGAGCCGCACCCGCGATTTGACGGTGCCAAGAGGTATGCCAAGCGTGCGGGCGATTTCCGCATGAGGCTGCTCGTCGAAATAGAAAAGTTGCACGATCTGCGCCTGTTCGCGTGAAAGGGCGCCGAGCGCCTGGCGGACTCTTTCCTTGCGTTCGTTCATGATCGCGACGGTTTCGCCGTTCGGCGCGGCGTCCGGCTCGTCGCTCGGATCGGCGTCGAGATCATCGCCCGAACGCTCGCCTCGCAGTCGATCGATCCGCAGATTGCGCGCGATGACAAATATCCATGTGGAGGCGGCGCCGGCGCTGGCGTTGAAGGATGCCGCCCTGCGCCACACGCGCAGCATGGTTTCCTGCGCCAGATCCTCAGCCACCGCCGGCGATGCGCCGGCTCGCAGAAGGTAGGATTTCACGCGGGGGAAATAATACGCAAAAAGCGCGGCGAACGCCTGCCGGTCGCCGTCGCACGCCAGTCTCGAGACGAGAACGCTGGCCTGCTCCGGAGAAAGCGCCATCGCCCCTGTCCGCACATTCAATACGGCGATCCTCCGCACAGGAACGGGCGGATCGAGGACAAGCGCGGTTGCGACATCGTTCATGCTCCCTTCTACGAGCAGTCGGGCATTTTGGATCATAAGTCGGTCAGGCGGAACCGGAAGTGATCCGATTGCCCAGACCAAGCGTATAAACTTCAGTGTTACACGCGCCATGACGGCGGCCAATCCTTCGAAGCCCGAGCTGCGAAGAAGCGGCTTTTAAGGTATAACAAACTGAAATCACGCGCTAAAATTGCCGTTTTGGGAACCGGGATAGCAGGGTTGTCCGCCGCCTGGCTTCTTGCAGGATCCAATGACGTCACCGTCTATGAGAAAGGGCCCTATGCAGGGGGCCATTCGAACACGGTGGACGTCGCGGGTCCGGATGGCAGGATCGCCGTAGATACGGGGTTCATCGTCTATAATGAGCCGGCCTATCCAAACCTGACCGCTCTTTTCGGCCATCTTGGCGTCGCAACGACGCCGACTGACATGACCTTTTCGGTATCGCTGAACGGCGGCGCGCTGGAATATGCCGGCAACGACCTTTTCAGCCTTTTCGCGCAAAAGCGAAATCTCTTCAGCCGCCGCTTCTGGTCGATGCTGTTCGACATCAGACGTTTCTATGCGGAGGCGCCTATTGATCTGCCGAAAATGGAAGGCGTCACGCTCGGGGCGTATCTCGACGCCAATAATTACGGTGCGGCGTTTCGCGATGATCATCTTTATCCGATGGCGGCCGCGATCTGGTCCATCCCGGCGCGACAGGTATCACAATATCCGGCGCAGGCCTTCACCAGATTCTGCGAGAACCATGGCCTGCTCAAGATTGCAGGCCGGCCGGTGTGGCGAACCGTCGTCGGCGGCAGCCGCGAATATGTGAAGAAGCTTATCGAGCCCATTGGCGATCAAGTCGTGCTGAACGCGCCGATCAGCCGTGTGACGCGCGACGCGGACGGCGTGACCGTAGAATGGCCAGGCGGTGCAGAGCGCTTCGATCATGTGGTGATTGCCGCCCATGCCGATCAGGCGCTCGCCATGCTTGGAGATCCGAGCCCGGAAGAAAGACGCATCCTCTCGCGCTTCGCCTATGGCCGCAACGAAACGATCCTGCATGGCGACGCCGCGCTGATGCCGAAGCGCCGCTCCGTGTGGTCGAGCTGGAATTACCTCGCGCCGGGATCGGACGCCAGCCTCTCCGTCACCTACTGGATGAATGAGTTGCAACACATCCCCGAGACGACGCCGCTCTTCGTGACCTTGAATCCTGCCGTCCCGCCGCGAGAGGATCTCACACATAGGCGCTTCGTCTATGAACACCCCATTTTCGATCTTGCGGCGATAGAGGCGCAACGCGAACTCTGGTCTTTGCAGGGCGAACGCCGGACCTGGTATTGCGGGGCTTATTTCGGCGCAGGATTCCATGAGGACGGGCTGCAGGCGGGATTGGCGGTCGCAGAACATCTTGGCGGCGAGAAGCGCCCGTGGAAGGTCGAGAATGAGTCGGGCCGTATCCATATCACCGCGCCGAATAGCTGAGAGGCAAGGATGGTGACGACCTCAGCCCTCTATGTCGGATCGGTTTCGCACCGCAGGCGGCGGCCTTCGACCCATCGTCTGCGCTATCGTGTCTTTTATCTCCTGCTCGACATCGACGATCTGCCGCGGCTCGCGCGCAAGCTGCGCTTCTTCTCCATCAACCGCTTCAATCTTTTTTCCTTCCGGGCTAAAAACCATCTCTCCGGCGCCGGCGACGATCTGCGCGGCGAGATCGAGCGTCTTCTCGCCCAGGCAGGGATGGAGCCGGACGGGGGAGCCATTCGGCTTCTGACGATGCCCCGTATCCTGGGATATGGATTCAACCCGCTGAGCATGTTCTTCTGCTACCGTCGCGACGGGGCGCTGCGCGCCATCGTCTATGAGGTGAACAACACATTCGGGCAGCGCCATTCCTATCTGTTTCCCGTTTCGGACGGGGAAAAGGGCATAATGCGTCACGCCTGCTCGAAGGAATTCTACGTCTCGCCCTTCATGGATATGGACATGTCCTATGCGTTCAGCATAAGGCCGCCGGGAGAGACTTTTACGCTCTCGATCTCGGTGCTGGATGCGAAGGGACCAATTCTCGACGCGGCGCAAAGTCTGCGGCGTCGTCCGCTGACCGACGCCGGTCTGATGCATGTCTTCGTCTCGCACCCGCTGCTCGGCCTCAAGGTCATGGCCGGAATTCATTTCGAAGCGTTGCTCATCTGGCTCAAGGGCGTCGGACTCAGAGAACGCCCGCCGCCACCCCATCTTCCGGTCACTATCGTCGCCAAAGAACATCAAAAAAGGACAGCGTCCCATGTCGCAACTGATTTCTCCTGACGCGCCGGTTTTCACGCTTTCGAACAGTTTCTCCCGCCTCGAGCAAGGGTTTGCGGCTTTTGTTCTGCGCAAGGTGCTTGCAGCGATGGACAGCGGTCGTCTGATCTTCGCGCTGCCGGACGGCACGCGTGTCGATTGCCGCGGCCGGAGCCCCGGACCAGAGGCGACGATCGTCATTCACAATATGTCTGCGCTTCGACGGTTGCTGTTTTCGGGCGACGTCGCCTTCGCGGAAGCCTTCATCCGCGGCGAGTGGAGCAGTCCGGACCTCGTCTCGGCCATCGAAATCGCCGCGCTCAACGGCGACGACTTCATGCGCGCTGTCGAGGGTTCGGCGCCTGCGCGCTTCGCCAATTGGCTGGCGCATCGCCTTCGCGCCAACTCCCGGGCCGGAAGCCGCCGCAACATCTCGGCGCATTACGATCTCGGCAACAATTTTTATGGAGCTTGGCTCGATCCGCAGATGTTCTACTCCTCGGGGCTTTACCGCACGGGAGAGGAGACGCTGGAGCAAGCTCAGCAGAACAAGGTCGAGCTCGTGCTCGACATTCTCGACGCCCGAAAGGGCGAGAGCGTGCTCGAGATCGGTTGCGGCTGGGGCGGTCTGGCCGCCGCCATGGCGCGCAGCGGCGCGGGAGCGATCACCGGCTTGACGCTCTCGAAGGAGCAACTCTCTCACGCACGCGCGGTCCTCGAGACGCATGGCTGCGGCGCTCAGACCGATCTGCGGCTCGAAGACTATCGCGACACGGACGGGAAATACGACCGTATCGTTTCGATCGAGATGATCGAAGCCGTCGGGCGCGAATATTGGCCGGTTTATTTCTCGACGCTGCGCGACCGGCTTGCCGATGGCGGCCATGTCGTCTTGCAAGCGATTACGATCGAGGACGTACGCTTCGAAAAATATCTTGCGACGCCCGACTTCATTCAGCGATACATCTTCCCCGGCGGGGCTCTACCCTGCCCGCGCGCGCTTGCGGAGGAATCCGAACGCGCGGGCCTTCGTCTCGAGACGCTCGAGACATTTGGAGAGAGCTATGCGCGCACGCTTGTCGAATGGCGTCGCCGCTTTCATGAGAATTGGAGCGAGATCGAAGGCCTCGGCTTCGATTCGTCGTTCCGTCGCCTGTGGGATTACTACCTTTGCTACTGCGAGGGCGGCTTCCGCGCGGGCGCAATCGACGTCGGCCTCTACAAGCTGACCCATGCGCGGTGACGGGGAGGATAACGAAATGCGCAGTTCTGTCATGAAATTCCTTGGTCCCTCGCTGATGGCGGCCATGGCGTTGTCCGTGGCGCCGGCGGGCGCTTCTGAAGAAAACATGCTGGGGTCATGGGCGCGCGGCGACGGCAATGCGCGCGTGCGTATTGCACCCTGCGGCGGCGCGCTATGCGCAACCAATACCTGGATACGCGATCCGTCCAGCGGCGAACATGTCGGAGACCGTCTCGTCATGAAGGTTTCAGGCGATGGCTCGTCCATGTCAGGCTCCGCGTACGACCCGCAGCGCAAGCTCAGCTACAGCTTGCAGGTCAACGTTGGTCCGCAATCAATGCAAACGCGCGGCTGCGTGCTGGCCGGCATCGTCTGCAAATCGATCAGCTGGTCGAGGGTTTCTCGGTGACGACGCCGTCGCCCATCATTGGGAGCGCAAAAATGAAACGTCAAAGAGTTTTGCCCGCCAATCTTCTAACTGGTCTCTGCGCAATGTTCTTGATCATCGCGGCCGGCGGCCGGGATGGCGCTGCGGCGCAGGACCATGTGGCCAGGCCAATTGATCCCGCGCGTTTCTACAAAGGGACATGGCTCGAGGTTGCGCGTCGGCCAATGTGGATCACCGAAGGGTGCGGATATGGGACGACTCATTATTCTCCGACCGGCAGGCCGAACGAGATCCATGTGCGGGACGCATGCCGGAAGGGCGGGCGCGCAGGTCCGGAAACGGTGCTGGAGGGGCCTGCGGAAATTCTCGATCCGGGAGTCAACAGGCGTTTGAACGTTCGCTACAATCCATTGCTGTCGGCGGAGTATCACATCGTCGATCAGGCGGATGATTACAGCTGGTTCATCGAGACCAGCCCGACGCTCGACAATCTGTTCATCTATACGCGCGCCAAACCCTCGCGAAAGAAGCTTGAATCGCTCGTGTCCCGCGCCCGTTCGCTCGGGTTCGACACCAGCAATCTCGAATATCCGTGGGGCGTAAGCCCATAATCGAAGCTTTAGTCGTCGCGATGCATTTTCAATTCGCCTAGCAGCGAGTTCGGGAAACGTCGCCGCCGCGTTATCGCATAAAAAGCTTCCTTGATTTGAGGAAGCCGGCAATGCTCTACGAGAGCGCCGGCTTCCAGTTCGTCCACAACGACGACCGGCGGCACGAGCACGAGGCAGGAGCCTTCCCGCGCGATGAGGCGCAGCATCGCCATATCGTCGACCTCGGCAATGACGACGGGACGTATGTCGGCGGCGTCAAGGAGCTTGTCGAAGGCCGTGCGGATGCCGCTCCCCCTGCCCGGAACCGCGACGGGCGTTCTTGCGAGATCCTTGGGAAATCGCAGAGGCTTCTTGAGGAACCCCGGCGCGCCGATGAGGCTGACCGATTGTTCCGCAATAAGCGCGTTCTGCCAGTCGGCGTCCTGATCGAGCATTGCGGGCTGGTTGGCGAGCACGAGGTCGATCGAGTGATCCTCGAGGCGCGCGAGCAAATCTACGAAGACTCCGGAACGAATGATCAGCTCCACATCCCTGCGGCCGATGAGGGGGCGCAGCAATTCGATCTGAAAGTTACGGGACAAGGTTGCGACGACCCCAACGCGCAGCGTCTGCCTCGTTGTTGATCCCAATCCTTCGAGCGTGCTGAGCAACTCGTCGCCGGATTTGAAGACGGCGTTCGCGTAGCCGAGCGCGATCCTGCCGGCTTCAGTCAGCTGCAGCGTGCGGCCACGCCGCTGGAACAGCGCCTGCCCGAGTTGGTCTTCCAGCGTCTTGAGCTGGACCGAAAGCGACGATGGAGACACGTTGAGCCGGCGCGCGGCGCGGGTGAGGCTGCCCTCGTTGGCGATTGCCCAGAAATACCGCAGGTGGTGATAGTTCAGATAGGCCATCGGACCATTCTGATTTATAGAACAAAAAATTTCAATATTCGAATTTTTGAAATCGAGCCCGAGGCTTTAATTGTCGTCTTCGACAGTTCCGGAGGTTTCGCGCTATGCAGTCACTTTCCTGGTTGATCCTTCTCGCCCCAATTTCCCTGTTCGCCGTCGGATTGACGCCGGTCCAACGCGCCAACGCCGCGCCGCACAGAATGGCGGCCGCCGCCCTCGCCGCCGGCATCGTGGCTTTCTGCATTGCAAGCGTGTCCGGCGTCGCGCTCGCGCTGAAGGGAACGCTCGCGACGCCAACCTTCGGAGTCGCGGGAATTGGAGCCGGCGTCTATGTGGACGCGCTTGCGGCGGCGATGTTCACGCTCGTCGCCTTCATTGGCGTCGTGGTGCTGCGCTACAGCCGCAACTATCTCGACGGCGACCCGAACCAGGGCGCCTTCTTCAAATGGCTCGCCTTCACGCTCGCCGCCGTTCTCACGCTCATCGTCTCGGGCAATCTCGCGCTTTTGATCGCAGCCTGGATTGCGACCAGCATGGGCCTGCACCGTCTGCTCCTGTTCTATCCCGAGCGCCCCGCCGCGCAGCTCGCAGCAAAGAAGAAGTTCATCGCGAGCCGCATCGGCGACCTCTGCCTGATCGGCGCCGCCGCGAGCCTGTGGCAGAGTTATGGCACGCTGCAGTTTCCGCAGCTTTTCGCCGCTGCGAAAGCGAGCGCCATCAGCGGGGCCGTCGCCGAACTCACGCTTCCGGCCTTGCTCATCGTCGTCGCCGCGCTGCTGAAGTCCGCGCAGCTTCCCTTTCATGGCTGGCTCGTGGAAGTGATGGAGACGCCGACCCCAGTCTCCGCCCTGCTGCATGCGGGCGTCATCAATGCGGGCGGCTTCCTTGTCTTGCGGCTCGCCGACATCGTCGCGCCGTCGGAGAGCGCGTTGCATGTGCTTGCCGTCGTCGGCGGAGCGACTGCGCTCTTCGGCTCGGTCGTGATGCTTACGCAAACCTCGGTGAAGGTCTCCCTCGCCTATTCGACCATCGCACAAATGGGCTTCATGATGCTCGAATGCGGGTTGGGGGCCTTCCCGGCGGCGCTTCTGCACATTCTCGCGCATTCGCTTTACAAGGCGCACGCTTTTCTCAGCTCGGGCAGCGTGATCGACCTCGCCCGCGCGTCCTGGACGCCGAGCCCGGGCGGCCAGCCGCACCCCGCGCGCTTCGCTCTGGCGCTGGCCGCGACGCTTCCCATCGCCTTCGCCGTCGGCGCATTGTTCAACACGGGCCTTATCGAGAACCCCGGCGCGGTGACGCTCGCCACCATTGTCCTCATGAGCCTCGCGCATCTCGTCGCCAATGCCCTCGATGAAAAGACAAAGCCCTACGTCCTGGGTCGGGCGCTCGCGCTCGCCGCGGTGGTCGCGGCCGTCTTTTTCACCCTGCATGCCGGCGTGGAGAGCCTTGTCGCCGGCGCCATGCCGGAAGCCGCGCCTCTGCGCGGTGCCGAAGACGCCGCGCTTGTCGTCCTCGTCATTGTCTCCTTCGGCGCGGTGACTCTGTTCCAGAGCGTGATGGCGCGACATGCGACCTCGCCCTTCTGGCAGGCAGTTTACGTCCACCTCTCGCAGGGCCTCTATCTCAACACGCTCGCCAACCGCGCCATCCTGAAGCTCTGGCCGCGCCGCGCCGCCCTCTCCACGAATTGATCATGAGGACTCCGATGAACGCTCCCGTGAAGATTTCCAGCGAGTTGACGCAGGTCGCTTCCTACGACCGGCGCCAGACGATAGAGACCGCAATAAATGCGGCGTGCAACAAGATTGCGCCTCTCTGGCCGCTCAAGCACTTCGTCGCCGTGAATCCGTTTCTCGGCTTCGCCAACCAGTCCTTCGCCGCGACCTCCGCGAACCTCAAGCGCGTGGCGCGCGTGGACATGCTGATGCCGCGCAGTTTTTACCGTGAGGCGCTCGATACTGGCGTCATCGACGACGACGCCCTCGAAGCCGCCCTTGCCGAAGCGGGGAAGGACATCGGCCGCCCCGCCGACGTCGCCGCGCTGAAGGCCGCCGCCGGGAAGGATTCGACCGGACGGTCTCGTCCCCCGGCGGTCGTCGCGACGGTCGCCGAGGTGCTGGACACGCTCGCCGACGGCGACCGGCAGTCGTCGCTCGTTGGCTTCATGATCGAGGAAATCTCGAAATGGTGCGCCGCCTATTTCGACGAGGGACAGGCGAGTTGGCGCCTGCCGGCTCGGGGCCTTTCGCCCTATGCCGCGTGGCGGGAAAGCGCGCGCTACGACTACAACGCCGAGGCGATGGGCGTGAAAGGGTTCCGCGACGCGGTTCTGGCGCTGCCCGAAGACCCTGTCGAAGCCATCGCCGCGGTGCTCGACAAGCTCGGGACGCCCGAGCGCGCCATCGAGGACTATCTGCACCGCACGCTGTTCGACATCAGCGGCTGGGCGGCCTATGCGCGCTACCTCGTCTGGAACTCGGAGCTTTACGGCGAGCGCAACGACACGCTGAAGGAGCTTCTCGCCATTCGCGTCGCCTATGGCTATGGCCTCTTCCAGGCGCGCACCGACGAAGCCTTCCGCAACGCATGGGCGAAGGCGATGGCGGATGCGGCGCTGACGCCCTTCGATGATCGCCTCAACGACGATCCCGATCTCGCGGTCGATCTCATTCTCCACAACGCCTATGAGATCGCCTTCCAGAAGAAGCTTGTCGCCCGTCTGTCGTCGCATGTCGCGCAGGGCGCGGCGCCGGCGGAGAAGCCGCGCGCGCCGGTGCAGGCGGCTTTCTGCATCGACGTGCGCTCGGAGATCTTCCGCCGCGCGCTGGAGACCGCCTGTCCGCAGGCTGAAACGGTCGGCTTCGCCGGCTTCTTCGGCTTCCCGATTGAATATATCCCTATCGGGAACAGGCGCGGCGGCGCGCAGGCCCCGGTGCTGCTGACGCCCACCTTCACCATTTGCGAAGCGGTGCATGACGCCACGGAAACGCAGGAAGAAGAGATTCTGACCCTGCGTCTGCTGAGACGCCGGGTTAAGAAAGCGTGGAAGGCGTTCAAGCTCTCGGCCGTCTCTTCCTTCGCTTATGTGGAGACGGCCGGCCTGACCTTCGCGGGCAAGATCGTCTCCGACAGCCTCGGGCTCACGCGTCCGGTCCCTGACCCAAATCTCGACGGTCTCGATAGCGACGTCATACGCCGCGTCGGCCCACGCCTCGAGACGCGCATGGTCGGCGATCGGCTCACAGGCCTCAATCCGGAGCAGCGTCTTGCGCAGGCGGAGGCTGTGCTCAAGGCGATGTCAATGACGAGCGGCTTTGCGCGGATGGTTCTGTTGACGGGACACGGCTCGACGACGGTCAACAACCCGCACGCTTCCGGCCTGGATTGCGGCGCCTGCGGCGGCCACACCGGCGAAGCCAATGCGCGCATCGCCGCCGCCGTGCTCAATGACGCAGGCGTGCGCGCAGGTCTGCGCGCGAAAGGCCTCGTCATCCCGGGGGACACATGGTTCCTCGGCGCGTTGCACGACACGACGACCGACGAAGTGAAAATCTTCGAATCGGACAGAGCGCCGGCGTCGCATAGCGCGGAGATCGAAACGCTGAAGGGCTGGCTCTCGAAGGCCGCCGCGATCGCGCGCCTCGAACGCGCCGCGCTGCTCGGCCTCGAGAAAACCAGGAGGGCGGATCAGAAGGTCGCGGCGCGCAGCCGCGACTGGTCGCAGGTGCGCCCCGAATGGGGCCTTGCCGGCAATGCGGCCTTCATCGCCGCCCCGCGCGCGCGCACCGCCGGGCTCGATCTTGGCGGCCGCGCCTTTCTGCACAGCTACGAGCATGCCGGGGACGAGAGCTATCGGGTGCTGGAGCTGATCATGACGGCGCCGATGGTGGTCGCGAGCTGGATCAATCTGCAATATTTCGGCTCGACCACGAACAACAAGGCCTTCGGCAGCGGCAACAAGACGCTGCACAATGTCGCCGGCCAGATCGGCGTGCTGGAAGGCAATGGCGGCGATCTGCGCGTCGGCCTGCCGATGCAGTCCGTGCATGACGGCAAGCGCTTCGTGCATGAACCGCTGCGGCTGAATGTCTTCATCGAGGCGCCGGAATCGGCAATGGACGCCGTGCTCGAAAAGCACGACAATGTGCGCGCGCTGGTCGAAAACGGCTGGCTGCATCTCCATTCCTTGCGGGCGGACGGGACTATTCGCCAGTTCCGCGCAATAGGGGATTGGCGACCCTGGTCGAAAGAGGAGGCGACGCCTGCGCCGCTCGCCGCATGACGCATGACGCTCCCACACCCCTTCAACGGCCGCCGCGCCGCAATTGCGACGATGCACGGCAAGGAAGGGGCTGTGTCGCCTGTCCTTTCGCGATGGCTGGGGCTGCATGTCGAGCGCGCCGAGGGCGTCGACACCGACGCCCTCGGCACATTCACGGGGGAAATTGCGCGCGCGGGCGACATGGTCGAGGCCGCGCGCGCCAAGGCGCTGCTGGCGATCGAGCGCACAGGCGCGTCGATCGGATTAGGAAGCGAGGGCGCCTTCGGCCCGCATCCTGTCGTTCCCTTTCTCGCGTCTGGCGTGGAGGCGATCGTCCTTGTCGACGCAGAGAACAATCACGAGATCGTCGCGCAGCGGCGCACGCGCACCAATTATGGTTTCGTCACCGCGACGCCGGAAGAGGATTTTACCCCCTTCCTCGGGCGGATTGGCTTTCCCGCCCACGCCGTCATCGTGCGGCCGGAGGCTTGCGACGACCTTTTCGTGGTTGAAAAAGGCGTGACAGACTTGCGCGTCCTGCGCGCCGCGGTCGCCGGTATGTCGAGGCGCTCGTCAAGCGGCCGCGCGCTGGTGCAGACGGACATGCGCGCGCATCTCAATCCGACGCGGATGAAGACGATCCACTTCGTCGCCAGGGCGCTTGCGCTGCGCGCCGCGCGGCTCTGCCCGGCCTGCGGGGCGCCGGGCTTCGGGCTCGTTGACGTCGCGCGCGGGTTGCCCTGCGCTGGCTGTGGCGCGCCCACGAGGAAGCTTCTCGCTGAACTCCATGGCTGTCGCGTTTGTGGCCATCAAGAAGCAAAGCGCCAGAGAGCGCCATCGATGCGCGCGGACCCGATGTGGTGCGACCTTTGCAACCCGTGAGAAGATACGCTCGTGCAGCGCCCCTCATGCGAGGGTCATAGCCGACTCTTTGCTTTCACATTCGGCACAGGCGCCGAAACTTTCATCAGCATGATCCGTCATGTCTCGTCAAATAGCTGATTCAATTCGCTATATTATCCTGGCACGAAGCATGCTGCTAAACATCCGTTGAGTTGGCGGCTAGGGTTCCGGCCTCATTTCGAGGCGTCTGGTCCGAGAGCTGCCGCCTGTGCGGGAGACATCCGCTCGGGACACGGCGGGACAAAATCCCGGGAGACCTCAGTGGCCAGAATTTGGCGACCAAGGTCTTTTGCCAGTTTCCGGCCTCGTCGACATGCGAGCGGAGTTGCACATGGTGTCCTCAACGATTCTCAGGAAGCTCAAATTCGCCGGCGCGATCGTCGCCAGCGTCGCTGTCGGGGCGCTCGGTTTCGCCCCTCATGCGCAGGCGGCGCAAAAGAAGCAGTTCAAGCTCGCCTGGACGATTTACGTCGGCTGGATGCCCTGGCAATGGGCCGCCGATCACGGAATCGTGAAGAAATGGGCCGATAAATACGGCATCAAGATCGATGTGGTGCAGGTCAACGACTACGCCGAGTCGATCAATCAATACACAGCCGGCGGCTTCGACGCGCTCACCGTCACCAACATGGACGCTCTCTCCACGCCGGCGGTCGGCGGCGTCGACACGACGGCGGTGATCGTCGGCGACTTCTCCAACGGCAATGACGCGGTCATTCTGAAAGACAAGACCAAACTGGCAGACATCAAGGGGCAGAAGGTCAATCTCGTCGAATTCTCCGTCTCGCATTATCTGCTCGCGCGCGCGCTGAGCACGATCGGGCTGAAGGAAAAGGATCTGAAGGTCGTCTCGACGTCCGACGCCGACATGGTCGCCGCCTGGAAGACCCCGGATGTCACGTCGGTCGTGACGTGGAACCCGCTCGTCGCTGAAATTCTCGCCGACAAGAGCGCGCACAAGGTGTTCGACTCTTCCCAGATCCCCGGCGAGATCATCGATCTGGCGGTGGTGAACACCGAGACGCTGAAAGACAACCCCAATTTCGGCAAGGCGCTCGCAGGCATCTGGTACGAGACGCTCGCCACCATGGTCGCCAAGACGCCGGAGGGCAAGGCCGCGCGCGAGGCGATGGGCAAGTCGTCGGGAACGGACCTCGCCGGCTTCGAGGCGCAACTCGCAGCGACGAAGCTTTTCGCCACCGCCGAAGAGGCGACGGCCTTCACGCGCAGTCCGGAAATCGGCGCCACAATGGACAAGATCCGCCACTTCCTCTTCGACCACAGTCTCCTCGGGAACAACGCAAAGTCAGTTGACGCGGTCGGCATTGAATTTGCGGACGGCAAGGTGCTTGGCGACAAGAAAAAGGTGAAGCTGCGCTTCACGGACGCCTACATGTCCGCTGCGGCGGCGGGGAAACTCTGACGCGCAGGGCGGATCGCTCATGTTCGCTCCGGCGCCTTGTTTCGACAAGAAGGGCCTGCCATGCGCCTGATCAATCGACGTCCGGGACGGGGCGCGGGACGTCTGCTCTCGCTGCTGCCCTTCGCCGCGACGCTCGTCGCCTATCTTGTCGCCTCGGCCCTGCGTCGCGCAGAGAATCCGGATGACAAGCTGCTGCCGTCCTTTGCTGCGTTCGGCGAGGCGATCAGGCGCATGGCCTTCACGGCCGATCCACGCACGGGCGACGTGCTGTTGTGGCTCGACACGGCCGCGAGCCTCGAGCGTCTGATAGTCGCGCTCGCAATCGCAACCGCTATCGGCCTGGTTCTCGGCGTCGCTATCGGGCTCCTGCCCTATGTGCGGTCGCTCCTTGGGGCCTTCGTGGCTGTCATTTCAATGGTCCCGCCGCTCGCGATTCTTCCGATCCTGTTCATCACCGTCGGACTCGGCGAAGCCGCGAAAATCGTGCTCATCGTCATCGGCGTCGCGCCTCCGCTGGTGCGAGACATCGCCTTGCGCGTCGGCGACCTGCCGCCGCAGCAATTCATCAAGGCGCAGACGCTCGGCGCGTCGACATGGACGGTCGTCTGGCGGGTGGCGTTGCCGCAGATTCTGCCGCGCCTCCTCGACTCCCTGCGTCTGCAACTTGGTCCCGCGTGGCTGTTCCTCATCGCCGCTGAAGCCATCGCATCGGAATCCGGGCTCGGCTACCGCATCTTCCTCGTGCGCCGCTATCTCGCGATGGATGTGATCCTGCCCTATGTCGCATGGATCACACTGCTCGCGTTCCTTATGGAGCTTGCACTCCTCGCCCTTCAACGACGCGCCTTTCCATGGTTCGCGGCGGCGAGGGCGGAGGCATGAGCACGATCACGATCAGAAATGTCTGGAAGGAATATGGCGATCTTGTCGTGCTCGAGGACATCAACCTCGAGATTGCGCCGCGCGCGTTTGTCGCGCTAGTCGGTCCTTCCGGCTGCGGCAAAACGACATTTCTGAAGATGCTTCTCTCGGAGGAGTTGCCGACGCGCGGCGTCATCGAACTGGACGGCGCACCAATTCCGCGCGAGCCGAGCGTGGAGCGCGGCGTGGTCTTTCAGCGCTATTCCGTGTTTCCGCATCTCACCGTGCTGGGCAATGTGCTGTTGGGCCGCGACCTGCAGGCGGGAGGCGTTCGCGGCGCGCTCTTCGGGCGCGTATTTGGCGCGCAGCGCGTCGCCGCCGAGAAGGAAGCGCGGGAGCTGCTGACCGCCGTGGGCCTCGCCGGCGCCGAGGCGAAATATCCAGCGCAGCTTTCCGGCGGCATGCAGCAACGGCTCGCGCTCGCGCAGGCGCTGATCGCCCGGCCAAAGGTGCTTCTGCTCGACGAACCTTTCGGCGCGCTCGATCCGGGGATCAGGACGGATATTCATGTGCTGATGCGCAAGTTGTGGCACGAACGCGCGCTCACCGTGGTCATGGTCACGCATGATCTCTCTGAAGCCTTCAAGCTCGGGACGCGCGTCGTCGCCTTCGAGCGGCGCCGCAATGAGCCGACCGACGGCGGACGCTACGGCGCGATCATCGGCCGCGATATTCAGATATGGCCGACCCGCGTCGCCGGCGTGCAACAGCGCTCCGACCAGATTTCCGCTTCCGGCCGGGACGACCCGCTGCCGCAGTCCGAACAACGCCGGGACGACCCGGCTCTGAACGGAGCAGCAGGATGAATGCGCTGCAAGACAACGCCAGAAACGCAGCGGACGTCGCTGCGATGATCGCCGAGAACCGCAAGCGTTATGAAGAACTGAAGGCCGCGGGAAGCAGCGCCGCGCCGCGCGCTCTCCCGCCGCCCACGCCACGCGACCAGGCGCTGCAACCTCCGCCGAACCTTCGCAGAAGGGAGACGATCCCTGGCGGCTGGTACTGGACCGCACGGCTCAAGCGCGGCGAGGCGCTGCGTCTTCTCAACGTCTCGGGCACGCCCGGCGTGACCTTCTTCGCCTGGAACGCTCAGGATGCCTCCGAGCGCTACAACAGCGCTGACACCGTCAAGGTCCAGTGGATGAGCGAAATGCGCAAGGGGCGTGTCCTCCTCTCCGACATGGGACGCGTGCTCTTCTCCATCATAGAGGATAGCTGCTGCGCGCATGATGCGATCGTCGGGGGCTCAACGCCGGCGTCGAACCAGCGTAAGTATGGCGACGCCGGCCTGCGGTCGACGCGCGAGAACTTCATCCTTGCCGCCGGCAAGCTCGGATTGGGCGTGCGCGACCTCGCGCCGGCGATCACCTTCTTCGCGCCTGTGGCGATTGAGGATGGCCGTGCGGTGTGGCGTGAAGGCGTCGTGCAGAAGGGCGACTTTCTCGATCTGCGCGCCGAACTCGATGTCCTGGTCGCGGTTTCGAATTGCCCGCATCCACTGGCGCCCGATGCCGCGTTCGAGCCCGGACCCGTCGAAGCGATTGTCTTCCCTGCTCCGGAAGCAGGGCACGACGATCTTTGTCGCACCGCGACGGCGGAAGCCGCGCGCGCGTTCGAGAACAACGCCATTTATCTGAACGGCTGAGGACCGCCCCCATGAGCAGCACCGTCACGACGCTCGCGACGGCGTCCGCCTTCTTTGCGGCGCCCGTCATCGATCCCGACAAGGCGATCTACGAATTCATCATTCCCGCCAACAAGCCCTGGTCGCATATCGTCGAAAAGGGCCAGATTTTGCGGATCATCGATCTCGAAGGCCAGCAGGCCGTCGACACGCTTTTCTACAATGCGCACGACACAAGCGAACGCTACAGCGCGCAGGACACCATCCTGACGCAGGGTGGACCCTATGTGACGACCGGCACGCGGCTGATGTCCAATGAAGGAAATGTGCTGGGCGTTGTTGTCGCCGACAGTTGCGGCCGTCACGACACCTCCGCCGGCGCCTGCTCCTGCGAGGCGAACACAGCGCGCTTTGGCCATCACACGCGCTACATGCACGCCTGCCGCGAGAACTTCCTCATCGAAGTGGCAAAGCACGACATGACGAAGCGCGACATCGTGCCCAACATCAATTTCTTCATGAATGTGCCGATCGAGCCGGACGGCCGACTCGCCATTGTCGATGGCGTGTCCAGCCCCGGCGATTATGTGGACGTGCTCGCCGCGACAGATATCATTGCCGTCATCTCCAATTGTCCGCAGATCAACAATCCTTGCAACGGGTTCAATCCAACGCCCGTCAAGGTCTTGATCTTCGACCCCGCGATTGCGTGACGCCATGTTCGAGAAAGTTCTCGTCGCCAACCGGGGCGAAATCGCCGGCAGGGTGATCCGCACGCTGCGCCGTCTCGGCATTGCGTCGGTCGCCGTCTATTCCGACGCCGACCGCTTCACGCGGCCTGTGCTCGACGCGGATGAACGTGTGCGCATCGGAACCGCGCCCGCGAAGGACAGCTATCTTGACATCGAGGCGATCATCGCCGCGTGCAGGGCGACGGGCGCGAAGGCGGTCCATCCCGGCTATGGCTTTCTTTCCGAGAACGCCGGCTTTGCTGAGCGACTGGCCGCGGAGGGCATCGTTTTCATCGGGCCAAAACCATCGCATCTGCGCGACTTCGGGCTCAAGCACACGGCGCGCGAGATCGCCGCACGTTGCGGCGCGCCGTTGCTGCCGGGAAGCGACATCCTCGCCAGCATAGACGAAGCCATCGCCGCCGCGGAGCAGGTCGGCTACCCCGTGATGCTGAAAAGCACGGCGGGCGGCGGCGGGATCGGCATGCAGCTTTGTCACGACGCGGAGGAGCTCGCGATGAAATTCGCGGCCGTGCAGCGCATGGCCAGCGCGAGCTTCGGCGACGCACGCGTCTTCGTCGAACGCTTCATTCCCGTCGCGCGCCATGTCGAGGTGCAGATATTTGGCCTCGGCGACGGGCACGTTCTTGCGCTCGGCGAACGCGATTGCTCGCTGCAGCGCCGAAATCAGAAAGTCGTCGAGGAGACGCCGGCGCCGGGATTGTCGGCTGACGTGCGCAAGCGCCTGCACGCCGCGGCGATCTCGCTCGGCGAGGCGGTGGCCTATGAATCCGCCGGCACGGTTGAGTTCATCTACGACGTCGCGCGCGAGGATTTCTACTTTCTAGAGGTCAACACGCGGCTGCAGGTCGAGCATCCTGTCACCGAGTCCGTCTATGGCGTCGATCTCGTGGAATGGATGATCCGCCAGGCTGCGGGCGCGTTCTCGCCGCCCGCGCAGGAGTCGCTCATTCCCATAGGCGTGGCGATCGAAGCGCGCGTCTATGCGGAGAACCCGCAGGCTGATTTTCGTCCCTCGACGGGCGTCGTCACGCAGCTCTCCTGGCCACAGGATGCGCGCATCGACGGCTGGATCGAAACCGGAAGCGAAGTCACGCCCTATTACGATCCCATGCTCGCAAAGATCATCGTGCATGCGGAAGATCGCGCGCTTGCGATCGCAAAGATGCAGGCCGCGCTCGCCGCGACGCGCTTGCATGGATTTGAGACGAACCTCGACTATCTCGGCGCTGTGACGGCGTCGCCCGAATTTGTGACAGGCGAGGTGTCGACCGGTCTCCTCAAGACCTTCCCTTTCACGCCGCGCGCTATCGAGGTGATCGCTCCGGGGGCGCAGACGAGCGTGCAGGATTGGCCGGGACGCCTCGGCTTGTGGAATGTCGGCGTGCCGCCGTCCGGCCCGATGGATTCCCGCTCACATCGTCTTGCGAACCGTATCGTCGGCAATGACGAAAGCGCCGCCGCGCTCGAATGCACCGTCGTCGGTCCGACGCTCCGCTTCCAATGCGACGCCAGGATTGCGCTCGCCGGCGCCTTCATGCCGGCGACTCTGGATGGAGAGACGATCCCCCATTTCGCGCCTGTTACGGTGAAGGCCGGGCAGAATCTCACGCTCGGCGCGATCGAGGGGCCGGGTCAGCGAACCTATCTCGCAATTGCAGGCGGCGTCGATGCGCCGCTGTTTCTGGAGTCGAGGGCGGCCTTCACGCTCGGGCGCTTCGGCGGCCATGCAACGGGCGCTCTGCGCGCCGGTGACGTGCTGAAGATCGCAACAGCGCCCAAGGGCCGCGCCGCGCCGGCTGCGCCGGAGGACATTCCGCAACTCGTTCGCGAATGGACCATAGATGTGCGTTCCGGCCCGCATGGCGCGCCGGATTTCTTCGAGCCCGAGGACATGGAGGATCTCTTCTCCGCGAGATACGAGGTGCATTTCAACAGTGCGCGCACCGGCGTTCGGCTGATCGGCCCGCAGCCGCGCTGGGCGCGCAAGGATGGCGGCGAGGCGGGGCTTCATCCCTCGAACATCCACGACAACGCCTATGCCATCGGCGCGATCGACTTCACCGGCGACATGCCGATCATTCTGGGGCCAGACGGCCCCAGTCTCGGCGGCTTTGTTTGCCCGGCGGTGATTTCCCGCGACGATCTCTGGAAGATCGGCCAATTGAAGCCCGGCGACGGCGTGCGCTTCACTCCCGGCGACGGCTATGTCGCCTCGGCGCCGCGCAACGGCGCTGGACAACAACGCCAGCGACTCGCCGATGGCGCCCGGCTGCAGAGTCCGATCCTTGATGACATCGAGGATGGTCCAACAAGAGTTGTTTACCGGCGAGCGGGCGACGACTATCTCCTCGTCGAATACGGACCCATGACGCTGGATATCGCCCTGCGTCTGCGCGTGCATCTCCTTGCGGAGGCGTTGAGCGCTGCAAGGCTGCCCGGAATCATCGATCTCACCCCTGGCATTCGCTCGCTTCAGATTCATTTCGACAGCGCTATCCTCTCCGGCCCGCGCCTTCTCGACTTCCTGCAACACATCGAATCGGGGCTGCCCGACGCGAATGAGGTGACGCTGCCTTCACGCATTGTTCATCTGCCACTGTCGTGGAACGACCCTTCCGTGCGGCTGGCGATGCGCAAATATCAGGAGCTCGTGCGCCCTGACGCGCCGTGGTGTCCTTCAAACATCGAATTCATCCGCCGCATAAACGGCCTGCCGACGACAGACGCCGTGCGCGATATCGTGTTCTCCGCGGATTATCTCGTGCTGGGGTTGGGAGACGTCTATCTCGGCGCCCCCGTAGCTACGCCCATGGACCCGCGTCATCGGCTGGTGACGACGAAATACAACCCCGCGCGCACCTGGACGCCGGAGAATGCAGTGGGCATCGGCGGCGCCTATCTGTGCGTCTATGGCATGGAGGGACCGGGCGGCTATCAACTTTTCGGCCGCACGATCCAGATGTGGAACTCATGGCGCACCACCCGTGAATTCGCGCCCGGCAGTCCCTGGCTGCTGCGTTTCTTCGACCGCATCCGCTTTTTTCCCGTCACGGAAACCGAACTTGCAGAGGCGCGTGAAGCATTCCCGCACGGCGCCTATCCGGTGCGGATCGAGGAGACGCGTTTTTGCTATCGCGACTACGTCGGTGAGCTCGACAAGCATGCGGACAGCATCGCCGCCTTCAAATCACGTCAACATGCGGCTTTCGAAGCGGAGCGCGCCGACTGGAAGGCGAGGGGCCTCGATAGCTTTGTGTCGGACGACGGCGGCGCCCCGGGCGGTGAGATTGACGCTCTGCCGCCGGGCGCCATCGGCGTGTCAGCTCACATCACCGGAAATGTCTGGAAGATTCTTGTCGAAGAGGGCGCGCTGATCGAGCGCGGTCAGCCGGTGATTGTCATCGAATCCATGAAGATGGAGATGGAAATCGTGGCGCCGGCCTCGGGACGCGTCGCGCAGATTCGATGCCAGCAGGGGCGCACCGTTCGCGCCGGCGACACAGTCGCCGTTCTTGACGAGATCAGCGCATGATCCCCGCAGTACTCGACATTGCTTCGCTTGAAGCAGGCTATCGCGGCGGCGCCTTCACGCCGCTGGATGTTGCACACGCCTTGCTGGCGCGCATCGCGGAAGGCGCAGATCAGTCTGTCTGGATTTCCCGCCGGTCGGACCATGATATCCTCGCGGAGGCGCGCGCGTTGACGGCACGCGGCCCGAGCGGCGCTCTTTGGGGCGTTCCCTTCGCGGTGAAGGACAATATCGACGCGCTCGGTCTACCCACTACCGCGGCCTGTCCGGCCTTCGCCTATCAACCTGAAGCCGACGCTTTCGCGGTGGCGAATCTGAAGGCTGAGGGCGCGCTTCTCATCGGCAAGACCAATCTGGACCAGTTCGCGACGGGGTTGAACGGGACGCGTTCACCCTACGGCGCGCCACGTTGCGTCTTTAATTCCGATTACGTCTCGGGCGGCTCGTCTTCGGGGTCGGCTGTCGCTGTCGCGTCGGGACAGGTTTCTTTCGCGCTCGGCACGGACACCGCCGGTTCCGGACGCGTGCCGGCCGCCTTCAATAATATCGTCGGGGTCAAACCGACGCGCGGACTGATCTCCACGACCGGCGTCGTGCCTGCCTGCCGCAGTCTCGACTGCGTGACTGCTTTCGCAGTGACCGTCGGGGATGCGGATCGCGTGCGCCGGGTCTTGCAGGGCGACGATCCATTCGATGCGTATGCACGAGCGATGACGGTGCGTTCGCTGCCCCTTGAACGTTTTCGCTTCGGCGTGCTCGCCGAGCGGGACCGCGAATTTTTCGGCGATCACGAGACAGGCGCTCTCTATGACGCCGCAATCGGGCGGCTTGAAGCTCTGGGCGGCGCCGCCGTCGCAATCGATTATGCGCCGTTCCGCGACTGCGCGGCCTTGTTGTACGGCGGCCCGTGGGTGGCGGAACGTCTCGCCGCCATCGAAACATTCTTCGCACAGCACGCCGGCGAGATGAACGCCACAGTGCGCGACATCATCGCCGGCGCGCAAGGCGTCAGCGCGGTCGAGGCATTCCGCGGCGCCTATGCGCTCGAAGCATTTCGCAAGGCGGCGGCGCGCGAGTGGGCCAAAGCCGATTTCCTGCTGCTGCCGACCGCCCCGACCATCTACAGCATCGACGATATGCTGGGAGACCCAATTGCGCTCAACGCCAATCTCGGTCGCTACACCAATTTCGTCAATCTGCTCGACTGCTGCGCCATCGCCATTCCCGCAGGCTTTCGCCAGGACGGATTGCCGGCGGGCGTTACGCTCATCGCGCCGGCTTTCGCGGACGATGCGCTCGCGGTGATCGCCGACCGCCTGCATCGCGCCGCGCCTTTCGGCATGGGCCGTGATGCTTCCGCCACCCTGCCGCGGGAAAGCGCGCTCGCCATGGAAAGCAAAACTCTGATTCCCATTGTTGTCGTCGGCGCGCATCTGACCGGCATGCCGCTGAACCATCAACTCACCGATGCAGGCGGCGTCCTGATCAAGACATGCCGCACGGCCGGCGACTACCGCCTCTTCGTTCTACCCGACACGACGCCGCCAAAGCCGGGGCTGGTGCGAGAGCCTGGCTTCGCGGGAATGGGATTGGACGTCGAGGTATGGGGCCTCTCGCAAGCGGCCTTCGGCGCTTTCGTCGCGGCGATCCCGGCGCCTCTCGGGATTGGCAAGATCATGCTCGACGACGGCGCGCAGGCGAGCGGCTTTCTTTGCGAATCATACGCTGTGCGGGATGCGCAGGACATCACCGAACTCGGCGGATGGCGCGCCTATATCGCAGCGCAGTCTTCGTGAAGCGTACAATGCCGGACGATGTTCGTGACATTTTCGCAACGCGCGGAATCAAAAGAGAGAGCGAGACGCCGCCTTGTCTGTCGATTAGGCAAATGAGCAAAAACGCGGCTTGCCGAGTTCAAGCTTCGCAAGTTTAAATTCAATCTAATACGCAGGCCGAAACCGGAGTTGCTTGGATGCCAAATAAATACCTTCTGGGAGCCGTGATGGCGCTCTCCGCCAGTACGGCGCTGGCCGCCGATCTCAAGGTCAGGAAGGCGCAGCCAGCGCCGCCGCCGCCTTCGGCCTGGATGGATACGCTCACGGTCGACGGCTATATCGAAGGCGGCGTCGCTATCAATCCCGCACAGCCCTTCAACAAGCTCAACTTCGGCCAGCTCTACACCGACCGCGCAAACTGGCCGACGTTCAACGGCGTGCTCGTGACGGCGCAGCGCCCGCTCGATCCCAAGGCGACAGGCTACGACTTCGGGTTCAAGCTGCAGCTGCAGCTCGGACAGGACATGCGTTACAACCATTACTACGGGGTCCTGGACTATGCGATCGCTTCGCGCACGCAATTCGGCCCCACGGAGGCGCATCTGCTTGCGCATCTTCCCTGGGTCACGCCGATCAGCGAGGGCGGCATCGACGTCAAGGTCGGAAAATTCACGACCTATAATGGCGCCGAGCCGCTGTCGGCCAAGGACGCGCCGCTCTACAGCCATTCCTACATCTTCAACG
>PERY01000014.1 GCA_002929055.1 Methylocystis sp.
CCGACGCGCGACACGGAGAGGCCGACGTTCACCGCCGGGCGGATGCCCTGGTAGAAGAGGTCCGTCTCGAGGAAGATCTGGCCGTCGGTGATCGAAATCACGTTGGTCGGAATATAGGCCGACACGTCGTTGGCCTGCGTCTCGATGACCGGCATCGCCGTCAGCGAGCCCGCGCCGCGATCGTCGTTGAGCTTGGCGGCGCGCTCCAGCAGACGCGAATGCAGATAGAACACGTCGCCCGGATAGGCTTCGCGGCCCGGCGGACGGCGCAGAAGGAGCGACATCTGGCGGTAGGCGACGGCCTGCTTGGAGAGATCGTCATAGATGATGACGGCGTGCATGCCGTTGTCGCGGAAATACTCGCCCATGGCGCAGCCGGCGAAGGGCGCGAGGAACTGCATCGGGGCCGGGTCGGAAGCGGTGGCCGCGACGATGATCGAATATTCCAGCGCGCCGCGCTCTTCGAGCACCTTCACGAACTGCGCGACGGTGGAGCGCTTCTGGCCGATGGCGACGTAGACGCAGTAGAGCTTCGCCTTCTCGTCGTCGCCTTCGTTGATCGACTTCTGGTTCAGGATGGTATCGAGCGCGATGGCGGTCTTGCCGGTCTGGCGGTCGCCGATGATGAGCTCGCGCTGACCGCGGCCGATCGGGATGAGCGCATCGACGGCCTTGAGGCCGGTCGCCATCGGCTCATGCACCGACTTGCGCGGAATGATGCCGGGCGCCTTGACGTCGACGCGCGAGCGCTGGGTCGACTTGATCGGGCCCTTGCCGTCGATCGGATTGCCGAGCGCGTCGACGACGCGGCCGAGAAGCTCCTTGCCGACCGGAACGTCGACGATGGCGCCGGTGCGCTTGACCGTCTGGCCTTCCTTGATGTCGCGGTCCGAGCCGAAAATGACGATGCCGACGTTGTCGCTTTCGAGATTGAGGGCCATGCCACGCACGCCGTTCTCGAATTCGACCGTCTCGCCGGCCTGCACATTGTCGAGGCCGTAGACGCGGGCGATGCCGTCGCCGACGGACAGAACCTGGCCGACCTCGGTGACCTCGGCCTCATTGCCGAAGTTGGCGATCTCGTTCTTGAGGATCGCGGAAATTTCTGCGGCGCGGATATCCATCAGCCGACCTCTTTCATGCGTGTGCGGATTGAATTGAGCTTGGTGCGGACGCTGGCGTCGACCATGCGCGAACCGAGTTTGACGACGATGCCGCCGATGATCGACGGATCGGTGCGAACGTTGAGGCTCACCGACTTGCCGCCGGTCACGCCCGCGAGCGCCTGACGCAGCGCGGCTTCGTGATCGGGCTTCATCGGCGCGGCGACGGTGACGTCGGCGCGAACCAGACCCTTCGCCGTGTCGTGCAGGCTCTGATAGGCGGCGATCATGTCGGGAAGGACGAAGAGGCGGCGCTTGCTGGCGACGAGGCGGATGAAATTTGCGGCGATGCCGGAAATGCCCGCCGCGGAGAGAACCGCGTCGAGGGCCTTGACCTGCTCCTGAGCGGTGAAGACCGGGCTCTTGACGAGCCGCTTGAGGTCCGCGCTCTCGTTTACGAGGCTCTGGAACGCGGCGAGCGCGGCGGCGACCTCGTCAGTCGCGCGCTTTTCCGAAGCCAGGTCGTAAAGGGCGGAAGCGTAACGTCCTGCGACGCCGGAAAGCGAAACTCCGTCTTGAGCCACTTGGATCGCTCGTCAAATTCGCATCGCTCGAAGCGCCGGCCGCGACGCAAGTCGCCGTTCGCGGCAGATAGCGGTCAGCTTCGAAGCGACGGATGCTGTAGGAACAAGGAACGGGAGCAGCAACGCCCCAGTCCCAAGGCGAGCGCCTCGTAACACAGCGATTTTTGCGGCGCAACCCTTTGGCCCGATGCTGCCGGCTGCGCTCGACGAAAAACAGACCTGTGGATTCTGTATTTGTTCCTAGCTTGGAGAATGGAAGACGGCTAAACTGCACACCATGAAAAATCCAGAGCCTGTCGAAAAAGAAACTTATAAACCAAAGCGATATAGAGTCGTTTCCCTGTTTTCAGGGGCGATGGGTTTGGATTTGGGCCTTCACAAGACGGGCCGTTTCGAAGTGCTTGCCTGCCTGGAAAAGGAGCGGTCATTCTGCGATACGATCCGCGCGAACCGAGATCGCGGGAACCTGCCCCGAAGTCTTAAGGTATACGAAGGGGATATCAGCCAGTTCGATCCTCTGCGAATTTTAGAAGACTGCGAGCTAAAGCCGGGCGAAGTTGATGTTCTACTGGGCGGGCCGCCTTGTCAGTCGTTCAGCACCGCGGGGCGACGCGGGACTGTTCAGGATCCGCGCGGGACTCTTCTTTGGGAGTACCTTCGTTTCATTGAAGCAGTTCGCCCCCGTTTCTTCATTATGGAAAACGTCCGAGGGCTGCTATCGGCCGCTTTGCGGCACCGCCCCATCGCTAAGCGCAAGGGAGAACCGCTTGAGCCAGACGAAGTGTCTGGGTCGGTGGTGCGCCGGTTTGCTGACGATTTGCAGAAGATCGCCGGAGGCCCCTACCACATGGACTGCTTCGAGGTGAACGCGGTCAATTATGGCGCGCCACAGCTTCGCGAACGCGCCATTTTCATTGGCAATCGGTTTAATACTTCCGTTGATTTTCCTGATCCGACGCATGGCCCGCATTCTGTCGATATGGCGCCAACACTTTTTGAGGCTCCGTCCCAACTTAAGCCATGGAGAACGCTGAGAGATGCGATTGGTCATTTCACCGACCCCGGTGACATAATTATGGACTTTAGCCCGCGGAAAAAGAATTTCTTGAGCTTGGTGCCTCCGGGCTCCAATTGGCGGAGCCTTCCCGAACAATTACAACGAGAATCCATGGGAAAGGCTTGGGCGGCGAAAGGCGGCCGATCAGGATGGTGGCGGCGTCTTAGTTTTGACCTGCCCTGCCCAACATTGGTGACAATGCCAAATCATGCGAGCACCTCACTCTGTCACCCTACCGAAGTGCGTGCTCTCTCTCTGCGAGAATATGCGGCGATTCAGGAATTTCCATCTGATTGGGAGTTCTGCGGCACTACGAGCCAGCGTTACGCGCAGGTCGGCAATGCCGTACCTGTCCGCCTCGGGGAGGTCGCGGGGCAGGTTGTCGCCGAAGAAATGGACCGCCTTGGCGCTCGAGGTTGGAAACGTTCAGCGCGCGCGCCGGAGCATTACAGAGTGATTTACGTGCAATCCCACGTGAGGACGCGCATGTGGTTCAAGCGCGGCGAGACATTTGTTTGGTCCGACGGCGAAGAAAACACCCACGCTACCTACGAGTCGCCGCAAACACTGCGACGAATTAGCGAAATGCGAGGGTAAAGGACGTGACACAGGGCTCAACGAAGACATGATTTCGGTGAATTAAATGGCGCGCGGGCATAGCGACCTGCCGAGCACATCGGCTCCGATTAGGTTAGAAAAATCCAAAATCTTTGCAGCTTTGGCGCGCATTGATGCGAGTTCCGCGGCGCGCGACCGAGTCCTTCGGATGGAGTGCGATTTCCGTCGTCGAATTGACAGCCACATTAGCGCGCTTCCGGCATCGAGCGCGGAGTTCCGAAAGTTCAATACTAGCCCTTTCGTGCTCATGTTTTATTCGCGGCAACAGGGCTATCACCACGTATCCCAGATCGAGAAGGATATCATTCCTGCAAAAGTATTTTCCTCGATGGAAACATCGGCTGGCCGGATGGTTGAAACGGTCGCTTTGCCTGTCTACGGCTGGCAAGCGGTACCGAGCACGATGCACTCTGTGGAGTCCGTAATAGACGGTTGCAAGGAGACCAACGACGGCACTTTCATGGCCGCGACTCTCAAGAGCGGGCCTCGGTGCCTGAACGACGAAATGGCAAAGGACATCGGCGTCGATGTCGTGACACATGCCCGCTCCTGGGCAACCAATCACAATTCGCAAGCTGTCGAATTCACTTACGGCGTCCTCTATGGAACGAAGAGGCAATCGAACAAGAAGGATTGGCACATTCTCCGCAATATGGGCCAAGTTTTGCCTTCGTCCGTGGAATTAACCGAATCATGGAAGAACCGTTGGTCTCTTCGTTACAAGGACGACGACCTCGTGGTAAGCGCGACAGTAAGGGTAGGTATTGAGTGGTGGGACTACCTTGGAGACCGCGACACTTGGTTGGAGATATGCGTGTCGTTGATACGCGCCTGTGTCTTGCCTGCCAATCCGGAGGCATCAACCCCTAATTACGCGATTTTCGATCTTGCCAGTATAATAGATACATCCTGCCTTCCTGACGATTATAATGTCTCGCTCTTGCAACGGAGCCAGCTTGAGTGGCTGCTGTTCCTTAGTCGTCATTTTTGCGACGAGCTTGTTCCCTGAAATCGTCATATCGGAGTTAATCATGACCGATCTGAAATTGGCGAACTTCGTAGCAAGCCAGGCAAATCTGAGGGAAATGTGATGGCGAAATCCGTCGTCGGCATTATCGGGGGGTCCGGCGTCTATGATCTGCCCGGCGCAGAAAATGTGCGCCGCGAGCGAATTTCGACCCCCTGGGGCGAGCCTTCCGACGAACTGGTCTTCGGCGAGATCGGCGGCACGCAGGCGGTCTTTCTGCCGCGCCACGGCCGCGGACACCGGCTCTCGCCCTCGACCATCAACTATCGCGCGAACATCGACGCGATGAAGCGCGCGGGCGTCACCGACATCATTTCGGTCTCCGCCTGCGGCTCGTTCAAATCACAGTTTTATCCGGGCCTTTTCGTGCTGGTCGACCAATTCGTCGACCGCACCTTTGCGCGACAGTCTTCGTTTTTCGGCGATGGCTGCGTCGCGCATGTGTCGATGGCGCACCCCATCGCGCCGAAGCTCTCCGCACGCATTGCGAAGGCCGCGCGCGACGAGAATATCGAGATCGCCGTCGGCGGCACATATGTCTGCATGGAAGGCCCGCAATTCTCGACCTACGCCGAATCGCTGCACTACAAGGCTTGCGGCTTCGATCTCATCGGCATGACGGCGATGCCGGAGGCGAAACTCGCGCGCGAAGCGGAGATTTCCTACGCGACGATCGCCATGGTGACGGATTTCGATTGCTGGCACCCGGAACACGACCATGTGGACGTGGCGTCCGTGATTCAAATCGTGCGGGAAAACTCCGCCAGGGCGGCGCGGCTCGTCGCCCGCGTGCTGCAGGATTTTCCCGCCGAGCACGAGCCCTGCCCCATCGGCTCCGACCGCGGGCTGGACAACGCGATTCTCACGACGCCCGACGCGCGCGATCCGGCGCTGCTGAAGAAACTTGACGCGGTGATGAAGCGGTTGAATGGCGCCTAGTAATACCACCACCCATTCCGCCACTGGCCCTGCAGCCGCAGGGGCGGCGCGGGGCGGCGGGCGGTGACGTTGCTCCCGTAATAGTCACCCGTATAGCTGCAGCCGAAGCAGCCGCCATAGCCCTGCTGGCCCGGGCCGAAATCTCCCTGCTGCGGAGGCGGGGGCTGGGACGGGCGCGGCGGATATCCGCCCCACATCGGCGGCGCCGGCGGCATGCCCTGCGCCTGCGCGAGGGAGCCGACAGACAGCAAAACCAGAATAGCGAACAGGCGCGGCATCGGGGATACGTCCTTGGAGGTTTACTGGCCTGAGTGTATGGAGCTTGGCTGCGCGCGCCAGCGCGAATTCAACCTATGGCTGAAACCGCTCCAGCTTCACGAAAGCTCGCCCAAGGAAAGCTCTATGCCGCTTCGCGCCTCGATCCGCACCATCCCCGACTACCCCAAGAAGGGCATTCTCTTTCGCGACATCACGACTTTGCTCGGCGACCCCAAGGCGTTCCGCAAGGCGGTGGACGAGCTGGTGCAGCCCTGGGCGGGCGCGAAGATCGAGAAAGTCGCGGGCATGGAGGCGCGCGGGTTCATTCTGGGCGGCGCCGTCGCCCATCAGCTTTCGGCGGGTTTCGTTCCCATCCGTAAAAAAGGCAAACTGCCGCACAAGACTGTCTCCATGTCCTACGAACTGGAATACGGGACCGACGAGATGGAGATGCATGTCGACGCCGTCGCGCAAGGCGAAAAGGTCATTCTCGTCGACGACCTGATCGCAACAGGCGGGACGGCGGAAGGCGCCATCAAGCTGCTTCAGAAGATGGGCGCGAATGTCGTCGCCGCCTGTTTCGTGATCGACCTGCCGGACCTTGGCGGCGCGAAGAAGATCGAGGCGCTGGGCGTGCCGGTTCGCACGCTCGTCGCCTTCGAGGGACATTGAAGGTCAAGTTTACGATCCGTTTGCCACGTCGAGGCCCAGCCAATAGGATGCGCCCGCACTACCCATGAAGCCGCGTCTCACCCATCTCCTGTTCGCCACGGTCGCCCTCGCCGCCATTCTCGGCGGCGTGGCGGTGCTGCGCTACATGCCGGGACAGGGCGGGACGCGCGGCGCGCAGAAGCAGACGGCGATGGTGGGCGCGCCGCATCCGGCCGGGGGCTCCATCCTGCCGGGCCTGCGCCGCACGACCGCGCCCCCGCAGGCCGCCCGGACGCCAGTCGCGCCGCCGCCCGTCGCGCCGCTTCCGCCCGTCGCCCAGAGCCCGCAGCCGGCGCCGCCCTTGCCCGAGGCGCCGCCCTTAGCGCAAGCATCCGCGCCCGCGCCTGCCCTTGCCCCTGCCCCTGCCCCTGCCCCAGTCGCCGAGACGCAGGCCGAGGGCGTCGAGGGCCTCGTCTCCTTCCCGCCGGAGGCGCCGGTCCCGCCCGCGCGCCCCGCCGATCTCGCCAGGGCGCCGGCCGTGCCGCTGCCGCCCACGCGCCCGAGCGATCTCGCCGCGCTCGAGACGCCCGCGCCCGAGCCCTCCGCCGCCACGCCGCAGCCAGCCCCCGCTCAGCCCGCCGCGCCCCAGACCCAACCGCAGCCGCCCCAGTCGCAACCCTGGAGCTTCCCCTGGCCGCAGGCGCATCAGCCCGCGCCAGAGACGCCCCAGGCTCCCGGAGCCGCCCCGGCGCCGGTCTACGCCGATGTGCCGACGCCGCCGACGCGCCCCGCCGACCTCGAGGCGCTCGCCGCCCGCGCCGCACAACCGGCGCAGCAGGCCGCCGCAGCCCCGGCGACCGCGCCCGCCGCCGAAAGCGCGCCCGCCGCAAGCGCCGCGCAGGGCCAGCAGGTCGCCCGCCTGCCGGAGCCCGCGCTGCGCCCCGCGCCCGACGACGCCTTTACGGCCCCACCGCCGAAGGTCGGGATGGGCGACCCGGTTTTCGTGCGCATCTTCAAGCAGGAAGGCCAGCTCGAGCTGTGGCTCAAGAAGGGCGGCCGCTATACGCTCTACAAGACGTTCCCGATCTGCAAATGGTCCGGCAGGCTCGGACCCAAGATTCGGGAGGCGGACTATCAGTCGCCCGAAGGCTTCTACAGCGTCTCGGCCAAGCAACTGAATCCGCATTCGAACTACTATCGCGCTTTCAATGTCGGCTATCCCAACGCCTTCGACCGGCAGAACGGCCGCACCGGCGGGCTGGTGATGGTGCACGGCTCCTGCAAGTCGGTCGGCTGCTTCGCCATGACCGACCGGGGCATCGAGGAAATCTACGGTTTCGTCGAAGCGGCGTTGCGCGCGGGACAGAAGGAAATTCCCGTCCACATCTTCCCCTTCCGCATGAGCGAGCACAATATCGCCCGCGAGACAGGGGGCGGCTGGCTCGCCTTCGTCGCGGGGGGCGGCTATGCGCAATGGTCGGAGTTCTGGAAGAACCTCAAGCAGGGCCACGACCTCTTCGAGCAGACGGGCGAACCGCCTGTCGCCTTCGCCTGCGGCGACCATTATGAGTTCGGGGGCGGTTCCGCGACCTGCCGCCGCGTCGCCGGCTGGTGATGTTCAGGGACGCTTCAGCCGTAAAAGCGCTAGATCGTCCGCTCCCGCGTTAGTGGGAGCGAACACCCCGGCCCCATAGGAAACCATCGCCATGCGCATCGCCCTAAACGCCCTTCTCATCGCGGCGGTCGCCGCGCCGCTTTCTGGATCGAGCGCGCTGGCTGGCCCGAATGTGGCGCTCTGCCTCGCCATCCAGAACAATTACAACCATTGCATCGTCCAGCAGCAGAGAGGCGGCGGCTGGCATGGTGGGTATGGGGGCGGCTATGGCGGCTATGGGGGAGGATATGGCGGCGGTTATGGCGGCTACGACGGCTATGACGACGACGACGGATATTACCGCCAGCAGCGGCGGGCGGCCCGCGGCGCCCGCGCCCAGCAGGCCTGCATGCCCTGGCTGATCCAGTTGCAAGCCAACCACTGCTTCTAGAAACCCGCGAACGGGCGCGGCGCGGCGGCCGCGCCCTTCAGCCGCCTATTTGTAGCCCGGGCAGGCTCCGTCCGACTGCTTTGCGACCTTCGCCGCGCGGCGCTCGCAGTCGTTGCCATAGGTCTTGCCGTCGCATCCGCAGACAGGCATGTATTCCTTCGTGCAGATCGTCGGCACGCTGATGCATGTCCCCGCGACGTCCGCGCCCTTGCATTTGCCCAGTTCAGGATCGCACCACAGCCCCTTGTCGCATTGGATGCCCGCTATCCCGGCGCACATCTCGCCCATCTTGGCGGCGGGAGCCGGCAGGGAGGAGGCAAGAAGTCCCGCGGCCGCAAACGCGAGGGTTCTGAGAAACTTTCTCATGGAAATCGCTCCTTCGATGACAAATAATAAAATACCGCTTCGACTTAACGCGCTCCGCCCCGCTCGCGTTCCATCGCCCCATTGACAAAAACGGCGCAGGCGCGCTATCTCTCGCCCGCTAAGGCGCGGCGGGTTTCGCCGCGCTTTTCATTTGCGCTCCGGCGCAAAAAACCAACCGGTCCACTGCCAAAAAGCCGGCCTGTCTGCAAAAAGCGGAACAAGAGCCGGGTTGAACACGAGGAAAACCGATGTTCGCAGTCATCAAAACCGGCGGCAAGCAGTATAGCGTGTCCGCTGGCGATATCATCACGGTCATGGCGCTTGAAGGCGCGCCGGGCGACAAGGTCAGCTTCGACGAGGTGCTGATGCTCGGGGGCGATTCCCCCAAAATCGGCGCTCCCACCGTCGCGGGCGCTTCCGTCTCGGCCGAAATTGTCGAGCAGGCGCGCAGCGAGAAGTCGATCGCCTTCAAGAAGCGCCGCCGCCAGAACTCCAAGCGCAAGCGCGGCCACCGTCAGGACTTGACCCGCGTCAAGATTCTTTCAATCTAATCCAACCGAATTCATGGCGGCCACGGCGCCGCCGCAGAAAGAACAACTCGGAGCAGGACAATGGCTCACAAGAAAGCTGGCGGCTCGTCGCGCAACGGCCGCGACTCGGACGGGCGGCGCCTCGGCGTCAAGAAATTCGGCGGCGAAGCCGTCGTCGCTGGCAATATCATTATTCGCCAGCGCGGCACCAAGTGGCATCCCGGCCGCAACATCGGCATGGGCAAGGACCACACGCTCTTCGCCCTCGTCGACGGCAGGGTGGAATTCAAGGCCGTCCGCGGACGCTCGAGCGTATCCGTGGTCCCGGCCGCCCAGGCCGCAGAGTAAGGCGGACGGATCGTCAAGCGACCCGCCGCCGGCCAATTCCCCGGCGGACAGGTCGCATCCGACCCGCTTCAGGAGCAAGACGCTCTCTGGCGAATGTCCGGAAAAGCCCTAACTAGGCTTCTAGGGGAAAGCGGCCGCGCTTTCCCCTTTGTCACGTCCGGGGCCGCATTCGGTCTTTCGCTTGGAGCTATTGATGTTTCCCGAGATTACCCACGACGACGTTTTCAGACTGGAAACGGAGCGGATGTGGCTGCGCTGGCCTCGGATGGCGGACGCCGACGCCTTCTTGCGGCTCGCGGGCGATCCGGACGTCTCGTCCCAGACCGCGACCATCCCGCACCCTTACAATATCTCGGACGGCGAGCAGTTCGTCCGCCGCGCCCGCGCCGAGAACGAATCGGGCCAGGGCCTGGTGCTGGCGATGGCCTTCAAGCGCCAGCCCAATGACGCGATCGGCGTCATTGGCGCGCATGGCTCCGACTTTCGTGGCACGGCGCATCTGGGCTATTGGCTGGGCCGCGAATTCTGGGGCCAGGGCCTGATGACGGAAGCGGCACGCGTCTTCGTCGATCTCGTCTTCGGCGTGACCTCGCTGGGCGAGATCGTCTCCGACGCGCTGCCGGGCAATCTCGTCTCCCGCCGCGTGCAGGAGAAACTGGGCTTCGCCAGCCTCGGCGAGTTCGAGATCGACGCGCCGGCCCGCGGCGGCCGCGTCAAAGTCCTGCGCAGCCGCCTGACCCGCGGCGCGGCGCATACCGCCTTTGGCGCAAAGCGCCCTAAATTCACGTCGACGTGAGCTGTCATGAAGTTTCTGGATCAGGCCAAGGTATATGTTCGCTCGGGCGACGGCGGCGCAGGCTGCGTCTCCTTCCGGCGCGAGAAGTTCATCGAATTCGGCGGGCCTGACGGCGGCGACGGCGGACGCGGCGGCGACGTCGTGGCCGAATGCGTCTCCGGGCTCAACACGCTCATCGACTACCGCTACCAGCAGCACTTCAAGGCCAAGACCGGCATGCATGGCATGGGCAAGAACCGAGCTGGCGGGCGCGGCGCCGACGCCTTGTTGAAAGTCCCCGTGGGCACCCAGATTTTCGAGGAGGACGAGGAGACGCTCATCGCCGACCTCACCGAAATCGGCCAGCGCATCGTGATCTGCAAGGGCGGCAATGGCGGCTTCGGCAACGCCCATTTCACCACCTCGGTCAATCGCGCCCCGCGCCGCGCCAATCCCGGCCAGGAGGGGCAGGAGCGCACCATCGTGCTGCGCCTCAAGCTCATCGCCGACGCGGGCCTCGTCGGCCTTCCCAATGCGGGCAAATCGACCTTTCTGGCGAGCGTGACCGCCGCCAAGCCCAAAATCGCGGACTATCCCTTCACCACCTTGCACCCCGGCCTTGGCGTCGTGCGCCATGACGGGCGCGAATGGGTGCTGGCCGACATTCCTGGCCTCATCGAGGGCGCCCATGAGGGCCACGGCCTCGGCGACCGTTTTCTGGGGCATGTCGAGCGCTGCCGCGTCCTGCTGCATCTTATCGACGCCACCGGCGAACATGCCGGCAAGGACTACAAGACCGTGCGCGCCGAACTCGCCGCCTATGGCTCAGGCCTCGACGAGAAGCGCGAGATCGTCGCCCTCTCCAAGATCGACGCGGTCGATCCCGAACATCTCAAGAAGCAGCGCGAGCGGTTGAAGCGCGCCATCGCCAGCGCCGGCCCGCCCCTGGAGAGCCGCGGCCCGTTCCTCACCCTTTCCGCGGCCACGAGCGCGGGCGTGACGGAGGCGCTGCGCGCCGTCGGCGCGTCGATCGAGGGCTCCCGCGCCGAGGAAAACGTCGCGGCCGAGCCCGCCGAGTGGCGCCCCTGAGCCGAAGGGCGCCGTCCGCAGAGCGAAGCGCGCCATTTTTGCAAATGGTAACAATGCGCTGTGGCCGGCCTCGCTTTCGGCCGCGACCGCGCGCCATTGACCTTGCGCTGGTCAATGACTAGCTTTGACCCATCATGAACCCCCGCGGCGAAAAGACACGGCACTTCGGCACGACAGCGGCGACGCTGCTCGTCGCCTATCTGCTCATGCTGCAAGGCATCGCGGCCGGGGTCGTTACTTCCGCGCGCGGGGCGGAGCTTTTTGCGGACGCGATTTGCGTGAGCAAGGGCTCGGGGCCGCTCGACGGGCCCGCGGCGCCGATCCGTCCGACTCGCCATGGCGACGCCTGCTGCGTCTTCCATTGCACGTCGCTTGGCGGCGCGACGACGCCCTCGCCCTTCGTGGGAGAGACGCCTCCGGCGCTCAATTACGTCGAGGCGAAGCTCGCCTTCGACCATGCGCTCCCCGGCTCCGAAGTCGCCACGCCCCCGCTCGGGTCGCGCGCGCCTCCATCCCTGATCTGAATCGAGCCGCAGCAAGGCGGCGAGCCGCGACCTGCGTCGCCCCTCGGGCGTCCGGGTGATCGCTTATTCGCGCATCTCAGAAGACCCAGCCGAGGCGGATTCCCCGCATTTTCGGCATCTTCAGGCTTGGAGCGCGCGCTGTTCAGTGACGTTCGAACATGGAACACAAATCCCAGCATATGCGAAAGCCGGTCGGGACGGCTTCGCGCGTCCCGAGGGAGCGTCGCTGCTCCCAGAACGGCGTGATCACGGCGTCCATCGACGGCGCCATCCGGCTTGGCAGCGACCCTGAGCGGACGGCGCAAAGCGAGACCCAACGCGCCGAGGCGCTGTTCGCCGAGGCGCGCTCCAAAGGCCGGATCGAAGTCGTGGAGGCCTATTTCGACGCAGAAGGTCTGCCGATCAAGCGCAAGGGACTAGGCGCCGCGCGCGTCGCCCGCGCCTATGACGCGCAGGGCAACCAGGTCGAGGAGGCCTATTTCAACACGGAGGGCAAGCCGATGGTGCGCAAGGACGTGGGCGCCGCGCGAATCGCCTGGCGCTACGACGCCAGCGGCAATCGCGTCGACGCCGCCTTCTACGGCGCAGACGGAGCCCCGGTCCGCCAGCGGGCGCCAGGTCGCAAGGGAGCCGGCGCCTGATTCAACGCCCCGCGCGCGACCCTCGGGCGGCGGCGGCCTCTACTTCACGAGAGCGATCAGAAATCCGTCCCAACCCTTGGAGCCGACCGTCTGGATCGCGGTGGCCGTGACGCGCGGCTCCGTGGCCACCGCGTCGAAGAGCTTGCGGGCGCCGAGGCCGCCGTCGTCTTTCGTGGCGTCGTCGGCGACGGCGCCCTCGCGCACGACATTATCGACAATGATGAGGGCGCCGGGCCGGGAAAGCTTGAGCGCCCACTGGAAGTAGACGGCGTTGCTGGCCTTGTCCGCGTCGATGAACGACAGATCGAAAGGCGCCCCTCCTTCGGCCTCGACGACAGGCAGGACATCGAGCGCCGCGCCGATGCGTAGATCGACCCTGTCGGCGACCCCCTCGCGCGTGATGTTGGCGCGCGCGACGTCTGCGTGTCTGGGATCGAATTCGATGGTGACGACCTTGCCGCCATCAGACATCGCGCGCGCCAGCCACACCGTGGAGAAGCCGCCGAGCGTTCCAATCTCCAGAATGCGCCGGGCGCCGATGGCGGCGGCCAGCAGATGCAGGAGCTTGCCCTGCGGCGTGGAAACGTCGATAGGCGGAAGCCCGGATCGCTTGTTGGCGTCAAGAGTTACGTCCTGCCGCTCTGCCGGAGACATCAACCTGCCGCTGATGTAGTCGTCGACCGCCCGCCATCCGTTGATCATGTTCTAGCCTCGCCATTGAAACAAACTTGACGAACCCGCAACTCGAAACCATTTGACCTTGAGCGGCTCTTCATGCGAAGTGCCGCAGTTCGCGCTCGCGTGTCGAAGCGGAACAGGGAAGGCTTGATGGCCGCGTTTCTCAAGCCTCAGTTTCCTGCGGCAGACAGTGCCGCTCATCAGCCACAAAATCTATGGGAGCGAAACAGATGATCAAGCTTGCTTTGACCACGGCCGCCGCCGTCGTGGCGTTCAGCGCCTCCGCCTACGCCGCTGGCTTCAGCGTCACCGAGATCGCCACGTCGGGCATCAAGCGCGCCAACGGCACGTGGACGGTCACCGCCGAAGGCGACAAGGTTTCCGGCAAGGCCGAGATGCAGCTCGATAACGGCACGCCCCAGACCTACAAGATCGACGGCAAGATCGAGGGCGGCGTCTACACGCTCAACCTCACCGACCGCACCGACGGCAAGAAGGACTGCGTGTGGGTTGGCAAGCCGAACGAAGGCGCCAAGGTCTACAACGGCGACGTGACCTGCGGCAGCGAGAAGTTCTCGATCCGCGCCGGCGTGCAATAAGTCGCTCTCGCCGAATAAATCAGCAAACGCCGGCCAGAGGCCGGCGTTTTAATTTGTGGACAGGCGACGGCTCTCCGTCAGCGCTTCAAGGCAAGCCGTCGACAAAGAGATCGTCCGCGCGCTTCGCCTTGTCCCATCCGTCGAGCCAAAGCGCGCGACGCTCGTCCTCTGCGGGATAGGGGCAATCCTCGCGGTTTCTCCCGCGAGAAAAGGCGTCCACCCCTTCCTCGAAGGCGCTTTCTCATTTTTCATAGCCGCCCTCCTGCCCCGTGCGGCCTACTCCTCCATCGCCTCCAGCTCGCTGATCAGCCCGTCGATCATGTCGAGGCCGATGCCCCAGAAGGCGGGATCGCGCGCGTCGAGGCCGAAGGGCTTCAGGAGTTCGTTGTAGGGCTTCGCGCCGCCGGCTTCGAGCAGCGCGAAATAGCGCTCGGCGAAGCCTTCATGGGCGTTCTGGTAGACGCCGTAGAGCGAATTCACCAGACAATCGCCGAAGGCGTAGGCGTAAACGTAAAATGGCGAGTGGATGAAATGCGGGATATAGGCCCAGAAGGTCTCATAGCCCGGCCCGAGGCGAATCGACGGGCCGAGGCTGTCGCCCTGCACGCTCATCCAGATCTCGCAAAGCTGATCGGCGGTCAGTTCGCCGTTGCGGCGCTCGGTATGGACCTTCCGCTCGAAGGCGTAGAAGGCCATCTGCCGCACGACGGTGTTGATCATGTCCTCGACCTTGGTGGCGAGCAGCGCGCGGCGCTGCGCCTTGTCGGTCGCCTGCGAGATGAGCGCGCGGAAGGTGAGCATCTCGCCAAAGACGGAAGCCGTCTCCGCGAGCGTCAACGGCGTCGGCGCCATGAGCGCGCCCTGGCGCGCGGCGAGCACCTGATGCACGCCATGACCGAGCTCATGCGCCAGCGTCATGACGTCGCGCGTCTTGCCCTGGAAATTCAGCAGAACATAGGGATGCGCGGAAGGGACGGTTGGATGCGAGAAGGCGCCCGGCGCCTTTCCGGGCCGCACCGGCGCGTCGATCCAGCGCTTGTCGAAGAAGTCGCCGGCGATCTGCGCCATGCGCGGCGCGAAGCCGCCATAGGCGCCGAGCACGATGCTGCGCGCCTCCTCCCATGAATAGCGCTTCGATGGCGTCGCGGGCAGAGGCGCGCTGCGATCCCAATAGTCGAGCGCGTCCTTCTTGAACCATTTCGCCTTGAGCTTGTAATAGCGGTGCGAGAGGCGCGGATGCGCGCCCGTCACCGCCTTGGCGAGCGCCTCCACGACCTCGCGTTCGACGCGATTGGACAGATGCCGCGAATCCGCCACGTCCTCGAACCCGCGCCAGCGGTCAGAGATTTCCTTGTCCTTCGCCAGCGTATTGGTGATGAGCGAGAATGTGCGCAGATTGGCCTTCAGCGTCGCGCCGACCGCCTGCGCCGCCTCGCGGCGTTTCTCCTCATTCGTGTCCTGCATGAGGTTGAGGACGGGTTCGATCGCCAGCTCCTCGCTCCCGACCTTGAAGCGCAGCGACGCGATGGTCTCGTCGAAGAGGCGATTCCAGGCGGCGGCGCCCGAGATATACTTCTCGTGGAAAAGCTCCTCGAGCTTGTCCTCGAGCTCGTAGGGCTTCTCCTTTCGAATATCTTCGAGCCACGGCTTCCAGCGCGCCAGCGGTTCGCTTCCGGCGGCGGCCATCAGCGTCGCGTCCTCGATGCGATTGAGTTCGAGCTGAAAGAACAGGAGTTGCGCGGAGGCGTTCGTCACTTTCTCCTGAACGTCGCCATAAAATTTGGCGCGCGCGGGATCGGTGGTGTCGCCGCTATAGAGGAGCCCGGCGAAGGACATCAGCCGCCCCAGGAGATCCTGCAATGATTCATAGCGCGCGAGCGCCGCGCCGAGGCGCGCGCTGGCGTCGACTCCTTTGGCGAACTCCGCCAGCTTCCCGCGATAATCCTTGCCGAAGGCGGCGACATCTTCCGCCGCACGGGCAAGGTCGTTCTTCAGCGCGGGCGAATCGGTCCCCTCGTAGAGATCGGCGAGGTTCCACTCGGGAAGCGTCTCGGAGAGGCCTGCCGCGGCCTCCGCGGGCGAACGGGCGGCGGACTGTTTCAGGTGCATGGCGAAAACCGTCGAAGCGTTGCGAATGGAGCCCCGGGCGGGCGATCCTTCATATGGCCAAAGCCCAAGCGCGATCAACCCGCGCGCTGGACTCCCGCGCTCCGTCGGGCGCTGCCCAAAAGATCAAAATTTCCTAATTCCTACCATGTCTTGTGACCCATAATGATGCGCTCGGGGCGGCGAATTAACTCGCCCTTTACCCTGTTTGGCAACGATAGGCCGCTGACAAATCGTTCCGGCGCATGCGGCGCTTGCGGCGTCGCCGGGACCGTTAGGATAAAGATGACCTCCACAATTCTGATTGCCGACGACGATCCGGTTCAACGCCGCCTGCTGGAGGCCATGGTGAGACGCTTCGGTTATGAAGCGGAAACTGTCGAAGGGGGCGAAGAGGCGCTGACCCGGCTGACCAGGGCGGGAGCGCCTCAGGTCGCGCTTCTCATCCTGGACCTCGTCATGCCGGACCTCGACGGCATGGGCGTTCTGACGCGGATGCGCGACGCCAAGCTCGGTACGCCGGTCATCGTGCAGACGGCGCATGGCTCGATCGAGGCGGTGATTTCCGCCATGCGCGCCGGCGCCCATGATTTCGTCGTGAAGCCGGTCGGCGCCGAGCGGCTTCAGATATCCATCAAGAACGCGCTCTCGGCCGATGCGCTCGCCGGCGAAATCCGCCGCATCAGCCGCCGTGCGCAGGGCCACCTCACCTTCAAGGATCTTGTCTCGCGCAGCCCCGAAATGGCGCGCGTCATCCGGCTCGGCGAGCGCGCCGCGCATTCGTCGATCCCCGTCCTCATCGAAGGCGAGTCGGGCGTCGGCAAGGAACTTGTCGCGCGCGCCATCCAGGGCGGCTCCGACCGCAAGGGCAAGCCATTCGTCACGGTGAATTGCGGCGCCCTGCCAGCCAATCTCGTCGAGTCGATACTGTTTGGCCACGAGAAAGGCGCCTTCACCGGCGCGACGGAGAAGCACGCCGGCAAATTCCTCGAGGCCAATGGCGGGACGCTTTTCCTCGACGAGATCGGCGAATTGCCGCTCGACATTCAGGTGAAGCTGCTGCGCGCGCTGCAGGAGGGCGAGATCGATCCCGTGGGCGGGAAGCGCCCGGTGCGCGTCGACATCCGCCTCATCTCGGCGACGAACCAGAACCTTATCGAACTCGTCAAGCGCGGCCAGTTCCGCGAGGATCTCTTCTATCGCCTCAACGTGTTTCCGATCGGCATTCCGCCCTTGCGCTCTCGGCGCGAGGACATCGCCGATCTTGCGCGGCGCTTCGCGGCGCGCTTTGCAGCGGAAGAGGGACGCAACATTCGCGGCCTCACGGCGGAGGCGCTGACTCTGCTGACGACCTACGACTGGCCCGGCAATGTCCGGCAGCTCGAAAACACCGTGTTTCGCGCGGTGGTGCTTTCCGACGGCGACGAGCTGACGGTCGCAGAATTTCCGCAGATCGCGACGCATGTGCAGGGCTTCGACGTGCGGGTGCCGCCGGTTCCGGCAATGGCCCCCGTCTCCGACGCGCCGCGCGAGCGCGAGATCGTGCGCGTCGAGATTCGCGATCCCAATGTGATGCCGCTGCTCACCTCCACGGGCGAAATGCGCAAGCTCGACGAATTGGAGAAGGAATCGATCCGCTTCGCCCTTACGCATTATCGCGGGCAGATGTCGGAAATCGCACGGCGCCTCGGCATCGGCCGCTCGACCCTCTATCGCAAGATGAAGGAATACGGGCTGGAGGAGGAAGGCGCGCAGACCTCCGACAGCCTGGTGGCGTAAGCCGGGAATCTATGCGAGCCTCCAAGCCAAAGGAGGCCCGCATGACAGCCATCTACGACATCGAAGCCAGGACCATCACGGGCGAGACCAAGCCTTTGCGGGAGTTTTCCGGCAAGGCGCTGCTCATCGTGAACGTCGCGAGCAAATGCGGCTTCACGCCCCAATACGCCGGGCTCGAAGCGCTCTATGAAAAATACGCGGACAAGGGCCTCGTCGTCCTCGGCTTTCCGTGCAACCAGTTCGGCGCACAGGAGCCGGCCGCGGAAGGCGAGATCGCCTCCTTCTGCTCGGCGACATACGGCGTGAGCTTTCCGATGTTCGCCAAGATCGACGTCAACGGCGACGCTGCGCATCCGCTCTATAAATTCCTCAAGCACGAAGCGCCCGGCATCCTCGGCTCAGAGGCGATCAAATGGAACTTCACCAAGTTCCTCATCGACAGGAGCGGCAAGATGGTGAAGCGCTACGCCCCCACCGACACGCCGCTGTCTCTGGAAAAGGACATTGAGGCGCTGCTGTGAGCGAGGCCGAGATCGTCGTCACACGCGAAGCGGATGGCGATCCCTCGACGTTCAGCGTGATCGTTCGTGACGCGCGCGGCGAAACGCGTCACTCGGTCACGATGACGCAAAAGGATCTTATCCGGCTCTCGCATGGACACGACCCCGCCGACATCGTCCAGGCGGCCTTTCGCTTCCTGCTCGACAGGGAGCCGAAGGAATCAATTCTCGCGCGCTTCGACGTCAGCGTGATCGCGCGCTACTTCCCGCAGTTCGAGGAGAGGTTGCCCGGCTATCTGAAACGGACTCAAAACGCCGCGCGATAGCGCAGGCCAAAGACGTTGATCGGCCCGCGCGCGAGATTATGAGCGGGATTGACCAGCAACTGATAGTCGAAGGTGACGTCCATATTCTTGCCGAAGCCCAGCTTGTAATAGGCCTCCATGTTCTTCTCGCCGCCATAGCTCAACGCGCCGTCGCCGATATAGACGCTCGTGCCGCCAAGCGCGAAATAGCGCACGCGGTCGCCATGCAACCCACTGAGCGCGCCCGCGAGGCCGATCTCGTCATCGTCCCGGCCCCAGAGCGCGCCGGCGCCCACGAGACCGAAAGAAAGGGTCCGGTCGATGTCCGTGTAGTCGACGGTCTCATAACGCCCGTCGCTGATGCCCGCGCGCAGGAAAAAACCCAGATTCGGCATGATCTGCTGCTTGATGTTGATTCCGCCGCCAAACTTGACCGCGCGATTTCGGGCTGTGTCGAAGCTCGGCGGAAACTGGCCGGTGACGAAGGCGACATTCACGACGTCGGCGATTTTTGAAAGGTTTCCGTTATTGCCATAGACGAGGAATTTCACCGCTCCCGGCTGGCCCAGCAAGTCGTATCGCGCCTCGAGCTCGGACACGCCCATATATTGCCGAAAAAGAACCGGCTCGATTTCCTCTCCGTTCGGAATCGTCGAGAGCTGGAAAACGCCGCCGCGCGCCGTCCACCAGTTCTGCTTCCACTCGACGGCGAGCCCGTGGGTATAACCCCAGCTATCGGCTGCGTAGTCGAAATTGCCGAGCGTGTTGAAGGCGAAATTCATAAAACCCGTCGTTGGATCGTGCGCATAGACATTGTCGTCGAAGACATCGCCCACCGCGAATTTGCCCAGCGTCACGACTATGCGGTCCTTGTCGACATGTCCGGAGATCTGGTTCTGCACGGATTCGAGCACTTCGCTTCGCGAACCTTCGTCCGGGTCGCGCCCTCGCTCCTCGCCGCCCAGACCGATGATCTGTCGCAGAAAATAACGTTGAAACCGCATATAGGGCGCGGCGCGTCCGACCTTGGCGACCGCGCCGTTCACATAGGAGGCCGCGCCCACGGAGTTGGCGAGACCGTAACCGATGTCGACCTCCGGGTTGAGATAGACGGCGCCACCCTTCCAGAGCCGCAGGCCCATGAAGATGTTGCTCGTCGATCCGACATTGGCCAGGCCGCCGGAGGGAAAGCTGTTCGGGCCGTCATAGTCTGCGCGAAAACGCGGATAGGCCTGCACGACATTGGTCGTCTGGCCGTGCACGCTGTATTGCTCCTCCTTGCCCTCCTCCTTTGCGCCATTGCCGCGATGCGCGACGCCATACTGGATCGCGCCAGGTATCTCATTGGCTTCGCCGAAATGATAATTCAGCCCGAAGCGCAGGACATGATTTTCGTTGCGGATGCGGGAGAAGTAAGTCGAACCCGCGCCGTCGTCGAAGAGCTGCGTGTTGAGCGACTGGCTGAGGAAGAGATATTCGGCGCGCGCCGACCATGAATCCGCAAAGGCGTATTCGAAGCCGGCGCCCACCGCATATTTCAGGCGGGAGGATTGCGACCACGAGGCTCCGAATTGCGCCCCCCCGACCGTGAGCGTCGAGGGTCCGCGCGCGCCGCCCGCCGCGACCCCGCCGGTGAGATAGAGCAAGGCGCGGTCATAGGCGAAGCCTGCGCGTCCGCGAATGGTCGCAAAGAAATTCGCGCTGGACTGCGCCTCGAGCGTGAAGAATGGCGGCGCCGGATAGGCCGGCGAGGCGGCGAAGACGCCAGCGGGCGCGCGCCGCCCGTCGAGCAGGCTGAAATCCGTCTCGAAGCCCCAGACCCACGGCCCGCTCCGCCAATTGTAGCCCGCCTGCGCGCCGACAGTGAGGCCGGGACGGGTGATCGAGCTGGGGAAGAGGTCGAAGGCCGCCGACGTGAAGCCGCTGCCCGCCTGCAGCCTCTCGCCGCCATGCAAGGGAAAGCCGCCGCCAAAGCTGGCGCCAAGATAGAGCCCGGCCCAGTTGAAGGCCGGCGGCGGCGGCGACTCAGCCAGAGCTGCGCCGCATGCGGCAGGGAGACAAAAAGCCGCATGTGCGAGGAGCGCTGTTGCGGAAAGTCGTCTCACAGCAATCATGAACGCGCTCTACCGCGATATGCGAGCCGAAAAAAGGGCCATCCCACCGGGGAGATGGCCGTCTAGCCCAGCTAGATGCATAGTGTGTGAATGATGTGACAGGCTCGAGCCGAGGCGCTCCGCCAATTGGCACGCTTCTTGTCTCAATCTCCACGAAGGCGACGCCCAAGCGCCCGAACAGCAAGGGCGCGGGCGAGGAGAGGAGCGTGCACAGGTGGACCATCGCGTGACGCAATTCGATGAGATGGACGGCGTAGACGGAGCGACCCGCCCCCCCTATCACAAGCTTTCCCAATGGCTCGCCGGCACGCCGCCGGAGCTTCTCGCCTCCCGGCGCGAACAGGCCGAGCTTCTGTTTCGCCGCATCGGCATCACCTTCGCCGTCTATGGCGCGCAGGAGGCGACCGAGCGCCTCATCCCCTTCGACATTCTCCCGCGCATCATCGCCCGCAGCGAATGGAGCGCGCTGGAGAAGGGACTCGTGCAGCGCGTCACCGCGCTCAACCTTTTCCTCAAGGACATCTACGGCGCGGGCGACATCCTCAAGGCCGGCGTCGTGCCGTCCGAACTCGTCTACCGCAACCCGGGCTATTGCCCCGAGATGGCCGGCCGACGCGTGCCGCATGACGTTTACTGCCACATCGCCGGCGTCGACATCGTGCGCACCGACGACCACGGTTTCTATGTGCTGGAGGACAACGCCCGCACCCCGTCCGGCGTCTCCTACATGCTCGAAAACCGCGAAGTGATGATGCGGCTCTTCCCCGAGCTTTTCGCCATGCATCGCGTCGCGCCGATCGAGGACTATCCGGACGAACTGCTGGCGACGCTGCGCTCCGTCGCGCCGCCGCGGGCGCCCGGCGACCCGACCATCGCCGTGCTGACGCCGGGCCAGTACAACTCGGCCTATTACGAACACTCCTTCCTGGCGGACAAGCTCGGCGTCGAACTCGTCGAGGGGCGCGATCTCTTCGTCAAGGACGACATCGTCTACATGCGCACGACGGAGGGGCCGCGGCGGGTCGACGTCATCTATCGGCGCATCGACGACGACTTCCTCGATCCGCTGACCTTCCGGCCGGATTCGGCGCTCGGCGTCGCCGGGCTGATCGGCGCCTATCATGCAGGCAATGTGACGCTCGCGAATGCAGTGGGCACCGGCGTCGCCGACGACAAGGCGATGTACACCTATATGCCGGAGATCATTAAGTTCTATCTCGGGCAGGAGCCGCTGCTCCAGAATGTGCCCACCTGGCGCTGCCGCGAGCCGGACGCCCTGTCCTATGTGCTCGACCATCTCGACGAACTGGTGGTGAAGGAGGTCAATGGCTCCGGCGGATACGGCATGCTGGTCGGGCCGCACGCCTCCAGGGCGCAGATCGAGGAGTTTCGCGCCAAGCTCAAGGCGCATCCGGATAATTTCATTGCGCAGCCCACGCTCGCTCTCTCAACCTGTCCGATCTCCCTCGCGAAGGGCGTCGCGCCTCGTCACGTCGACCTGCGGCCCTTCGTGCTTTCGGGCGCCAAGGGCGTGCGCGTCGTGCCCGGCGGCCTGACCCGCGTCGCCATGACCGAGAAGTCGCTGGTGGTGAACTCCAGCCAGGGCGGCGGCACCAAGGACACCTGGGTGATCGATGACGCGATATTGGGGCCGGCATGATGCTCGACGGACAACGCTCACTCGAGGACTTCGAGCGCCGTGGCCAGGACGCCGGCGAAGCCGCCGCTCATCTCCCGGCCCCGCTTGCGACGATCAAGCAGGACATCATACGCGAGCGCGCGCAAACGGAACGCCACATGCTTTCAAGCACCGCCGACAATCTCTACTGGCTCGCGCGCTATATGGAGCGCGCCGACTTTCTCGCCCGCGCGATCGAAGCCTCGCGGCGCCTCGCCGCCCTGCCCAAGACCTATGGCGGCGCCGACACCGAATGGGAAAGCGTGCTTCTCTCGTCGGGCGCCTCGGACGCGTTCGAGAAGACGGGCGAGACGGTGAATGAGGCGAATGTCATCGAGTTCCTCACCTTCTCGCGCGAGAACGCCGGCTCCATCCGCAACTGCATCGAATTCGCGCGCACCAACGCCCGCGCCGTGCGCACGGCGCTCACCGTCGAGATGTGGGAGGCGATCAACGGCGCCTATCTCGAAATGAAGGCGATGGAGGCGCGGCGCGGCGCCTATTCGGGCGACGAACTCGGGCGCTTCCTGGAATTCGTGAAGCAGACCTCGCTGACATATGACGGCGGCGCCTATCGCACCATGCTGCGCAACGACGCCTACTGGTTCTCGCGCGTCGGGCTGTTCATCGAACGCGCGGACAACACCGCGCGCCTGCTCGATGTGAAATACCACGTGCTGTTGCCGGAGAAAGAAGTCGTCGGCGGTTCGCTCGACTATTTCCAGTGGTCGGCGATCCTGCGCGCCGTCTCGGCCCACACCGCCTATCACTGGGTCTACCGCACCAGCATGAAACCGTGGCTTGTCGCCGATCTCCTGATCCTGCGGCCCGAAATGCCGCGCTCGCTCATCTCCTGTTACGAAAGCATCGTGCGCAATCTCGACCATCTCGCCCGCGCGCATGGGCGGCAGGGCGCGGCGCAGCGTCAGGCGCGGGGGGTCTACGGCAAGCTGGAGACGCTGAACATGGAGAGCGTCTTCCAGGGCGGGCTGCATGAATTCGTGCAGGGGTTCATCACCGAGAACAACAAGCTCGGGGCGCTGATTTCGGAGCAATATCTCTTCTAGATCCTGCCGCTTTCCTCTGCGATGCTGGAAGGAACGCTGCGTTTGCGCGCGGCGAGAAATCCGACAGCCCAAGAGTCCCGCATGCGCATCCGCATCCGCCACGAGACGACCTACCGCTATCTGGAGCCCGCGAAATCCGCGATCCAGCATCTGCGGCTCACGCCCCGCAATTACGACGGGCAGCATGTCTCCGACTGGCGGATCGACGTCGATCGCGATTGCCGCCTGCTGCAGTCCGAGGACGCCTTCGGCAATATCGTGCATCGCTTCACGGCGGACGGGCCTTTCGATTCCCTCAGCACCGTGGTCGAGGGCGAAATCACGACTTTCGACACGGCGGGCGTCGCGTCGGGAACGCTGGAGCGCTTTCCGCCAGAACTTTATCTGCGCCAGACCGCCCTGACGGCGCCCAACGCCGCCATCGCCGACTTTGCGCGCGCATCGACGGCTGGTGAAAGCGGGATGCTCGCGGCGCTCCACGCGCTGCTCGCCGCGCTCCACGAAAGGATGGCCTTCGATACGGACGCCACCCATTCGGCGACGACCGCGGCCGAGGCCTTCGCGCACGGCAGGGGCGTGTGTCAGGATTTCGCGCATCTCTACATCGCCTGCGCGCGCGCGATCGGCGCGCCGGCCCGCTATGTGAGCGGCTATTATCTGCGCACCGACGGCGACGAGCAGGTCGCGGGCCACGCATGGGCCGAAGCCTATGTGGAGGATCTGGGCTGGGTCGGCTTCGATCCCGCCAACGGGGTTTCGCCGGGCGAGCGCCATATCCGCCTCGCCATCGCGCTCGACTATCTGAGCGCGGCGCCGATCCGCGGCGCGCGCGCCGGCGGCGCGGGCGAGACGATGGAAGTGAAGGTCCGGGTCGCGCCGACGCAGCAAACGCAATCCCAGTCGCAATAAGCTCAGGCGGCCGCCGCCTTGCTGGCGGGTCTTGGGCCGGGGCGGACGACGGCCGGCGCCGAAGCCCAGCGCAATCCCGTCCGGTCGTAGGAGAGTTCATGCGCGCCGCGCGCCTGCAACTCCTCGACGACCCGGGGCCAGACGCCGCGCTTCTCCCAGCGGTTGTAACGCGTGTAGGTCGTATACCATTTGCCGAATTCGCCCGGCAAATCGCGCCAGGGCGCGCCTGTCCGCGCGATCCACAGCACGGCCTCGAGGAAGAGGCGGTTGTCGCGCGCGCTGCATCCGGGATCGCCCTGCTTACCGGGCAGGAGCGGCGCGACCGCCGCCCAGGCTTCATCCGTCACTATCCGGTCAATGGTCACGCCAGCCTCCATGCCTCGTCTCAAAATGGGGGCGGGCCAGCCCCGTCCCGCCCCCGGCCGCGCCGCTGCGACGACGCACCCCGAAGGGACCGGCCGGCCGCGAGCAAGCGCGAAGCGCAATTTCCAATAATGCTACCTTAGGTTGTATCGACTGGCAACATGGGCTTAACCGTGCGGCCCGCCTCGCGAAAGCTTCGCGCTGCCGGCTTGTGGCCGGATGCGGGCTGTCGCGTTAGAATCGGAACGGCTTGCGACTTGCGCCGCGCTGTGGCACAAGGCCGACGTTCTCGCGGCCGCAGGGTCAGGCGAGGCAAACCCAGCGCTGCAGTAGCTCAGTGGTAGAGCACTCCCTTGGTAAGGGAGAGGTCGAGAGTTCAATCCTCTCTTGCAGCACCATCAATTTTTCCCGCCAGTCCCGCTCGCCGGCTTACTCCGCCGCTAGAAAATATGCGACCGCCGCCGCGACCATCAGAATCGAAAACATCAACGACCAGGCGATCCAGACCTTGAAGGCCCTGCGCGGCGCGTCGAGGTTCTGCCGCTTGTTGACGGCGCGGATGTAAAGGCCGACCATGAAGACGCCGACAAAGCAGATGTAGAGCGAGATTAGCGCCGTCAGTTGAGCGGTGTATCGCTCGGTCGCCTCCGGCGTCGGCGCGCCGTTGAAGACGGCGGAGACGAGGTCGCTCAACGAAGCGGAGAGGTACATTCGCTTGAGGCTCCTGTTGCAAACATCGATGAAAGCGCCCGTCGTTTTCCTCGCCGCCGCACTTGCGCAGGCGCCGGTCTCGGCGGCGGAGTGGCTGCTCGTGTCGCAGGACGGCTTCTCGAAGATCTATATCGACCCCGCCTCGCGCAAGATCGCTGGCGACATCGCCTCCGTGGCCGCGCTGACGGACTATGATCCGCGCGCGCCCGAGGCGGCAAGCTTCAAGCTCTCCGAAAAAGGCCTCTCGGAAATCGAATCCGTGAGGCTCGATTGCGGCAGGCGGCAATATAGCTCCGGCGGCGGACGCTGGTTCGCGGGCCAGATGGCGGATGGCGCGGCAAGAAGCGACTATCCGGCCAAGACCGCCTGGTCGAAAGTCCCGTCCTTCTACGACGGCCTCTACGCGAAGGTCTGCGCGAAGAACTGACGCTCAATCGATGAAGACGCCCACCGCCCGCGAAAAATCGAAGCCCGCACCGGCGAGATAATATAAGCCGATGAGCGACAGGCCGAAATAGGCGTAGCGCCCCGCATAGGGAATGAGGCTCACGACAAAGACGCCGATGAGCGCGAGCCACCAGGACAGCGCAAACCAGCGCATCAGCGTGATGACGCTCGCGGGCACGGCGAGGAGCGACAAAGCGAAAAACGCCCAGCCCAGCGTGAGGCCGACAGGCTTGCGCAGTGACGGCGGCAGCTTTTCCAGCATCTCGTCTCTCTCCCTCTAGGACTCCCCTTTGTAGGCGCACGCGCAAGTCGCCGCCACGCGTCGTTCCGCCAAAAAGCGCGTGCGCGCCGTCATGTGCGGGCGCGCACATTCCTTGCGCCGCGCATCTGCCATTCTGACTGCGGGTTCCGGAAAGTTCGTTTCAGGAGAGAGCAATGTTTCGCAAGCTGACTTTGATCGCCGCCGTCGCTTCCGCGTTGGCCTTCCCGACCGCTTCCTTCGCCCACGGCTTCGGCGGCCACGGGCACGGCCACGGCTGGCATGGCCATTGGAACGGGCCGCATTGGGGCTTCGGCGGCGGCCGCTACTGGGGCGGGGCCTGGTATCCCTACGGCCGCGGCTCCTGCTGGCGTCCCGGTTACGCCGGCTGGGTCTGGGTCTGCGGTTGATCGAGCAAGGGGCGCCGCGCCGGAAAGGTTGCGGCGCCCTCAATATTCATATTCGACGCCGACGCCGAGCGAGGTCTTGCCGTCAACGGCGGTCTCGCTCTGCACCCTTATGCCGCGCGTGACGTCGACGCCGACGTTCACCGACGTCTGTTCTGGCTTCGAGCCCGTCTTCACGCCGACGCTCACCCCATCCATGATGTAGCGCGAGGCGCCGATCGTCGGCCCGTTCGCGCCGCCGGCGTCGAGATCGAGAGAATCGACGCCGAGCGCCTTGCGCATCTTCTCAAAGGCGTCGACGCCCGTCGCGGCGCCGGAGAATTGCGCCAGCGCCGCCGCAAGCTGCACCGCCTGAAAGGGCGTGAGCGAACCCGACGCCTTTGCGAAGAGAAGCCGCGACAGCACTTCATCCTGCGGCATCTCTGGCGAAGAGGAGAATGCGAAATTCGGCGCGGCTGCGGGTCCGGTGACGCCGATCCGGGCCGTAATCTCCGCCGCCCTGGTCTCGGCCAGAAAGTCGAGCGTCGGCGCGAGGCCGCCGGTGAAGGCGAGCTTGCCGCGCGTGATGTCGATGCGCTGCGTGAGAAGCTGCAGCTTGCCGCGGCGCAGATCGAATCCGCCGACGACATTGGGCTTCTTGATCGTGCCGCCGATCTTGAGATTGCCGCCGAACTCCGCGTCGATGCCTCGCCCGCGCACGAAGATCTTGCTGGGCGCGCTGAGCGCCAGATCGAGCGTCGCGTCGAAAGGCGACTGGCGCGCGGCCTTCGCCTTCTGCTTCTGTTCGAGCGCAAGCATCTGCGCGGCGAATCCACGGGCGTCGATATGCGTCGATCCGGGAAGCGGCTTGAGATTCGCCGGCAGGCGATCGGGCACGCTCACATCCATCGAGTCGATATTGACCTTGCCGGCGATCTTCGGCGCGCGCGCAAGAGGGCCGCTGATGTTCAGGTCGAGATCGCCGATAGAGGAGACGACGTCGGTGTTCGCGAGCTGCGCATTATTGGCGACGATATGCAGCGCGCCGGGCATGCCGGCGTCCGGCGCGACAGCGATCTTGCCCGCGACCGCGATGCTGCCGCCATTCTTGGTCTGCGCGGTGAAGCCGTTGATGGTGAGATCATGCCCGCGCCCCTCGAGCCGTCCGTTGATCTTCTCGAGGTTCACGCCGTTCAGCGGATCGCTGAAGGCGCCGTTGGCGAGAGTGATCCCGCCGCCGATGACGGGATTGGCGATCGGCCCCGCGAGGCGCAGATCGACACTCGCCTTGCCGGCGACCGTCTGCCCGTTCGCGGCGAGCATGGCGTTGGCGAGCGATGCGTCTAGCGCGCCCTTGACGCCGAGATCGAGCGCGCCCTCGCCGAGCGGCGCCGAACCCGCGAGTTTGAGGCGGCTCGCCGCGCCCAGCGCAATATCGGCGTCGAGCGTCGTGCGCGAACCGGAAAGCCGGCCGCTCGCTGCGGCGTCTACGGCGGGAAGGCCGTTGGCGCGCAGTTGCGGCGCCGTCGCCTTCGTCACCTTCACGCGCCAATCGCCATCAGGCGCCGACTTGCTCCCCGTGATGCGCGCGTCCGCCTCGAGCGTTCCGTCGAGACCGAGCGCGGGATCGACGATGGACGCGATGGAAAGCGGCACGCCGCGCGCCTTGGCGGTGACGTCGAGACGCTCGCCGGCGGCGCCGTCAATGTCGAGACGCCCCGAACCCAGCCCCAGCGCAACGCCCCTGAACTCCGCCGCGCCGCGCTGAAAGGCGACGACGGCCGGCTGCAGAAGCGAGATTTTCTTGCCGGCGCGCTGCGCAACGAGCTGCGCGATGTCGATGCGTGTTTTTTCGCCGGGCGTGAGAACGCCGTGGCTCGCGATATTGAAGCCGCGCGCGTCGAGTGTCAGATCGAGGGCGGCAGCGCCGTCGCCCGCCGGTCGCGCGAAGAGGCGCGCCTTGTTGATCGTCTCCTTGCCGGCGCGCAGATTGTCCAGGGCGATATCGCCGTCGAGCGCGGGCCTGCGATAGAGATCGCGCGCCGAGAATTTCGCCGCGAGCCGCTCGACCGTCGCTCCGGGCGCCTCGACGCCGGCGCCCTGCGCATCGACGGCGAGGTTCTGACCTTCGCCGACTGCGTCGAGCGCAATGTCCGCGGAGAGCCGCTCGCCAAGTTTTTGCAGCGCGAGCGCCGAGAGATCGTCGAGATCGGGCGCAGCGACGACGAGCCTCCCCTTGGCAAGTCCGCCCCCGTCGAGCGCGAGCGCGCCCTTCGCTGTCGCCGAGCCTATGGCGATGTCGATCTCGTCCAGATTCCATCCCGCGCCAGCGCGCGCGAGCGAGAGACGGCCCCTGGCCGGCTTGCGGTCGACGACGCCCTCCAGCGTCGCAAGCGCTGCAAGCTGGCCAAGAATGTCCTGCGCCTCGCCCTGCAGCGTGAGTTTTGGAATCGGCCGCCCGTTCGCGCTTGCGTCCTGCAGCGTCGCTGCAATGCGTGCGTCGGGCTTGTCGAGCGTGCCCGTCATAGTCGCCGTGATGTCGGCGCGGCCCGTCAGAGGCAGGCCGGCGTAACGCAGTTCGGGAAGGTCGATCTTCGCATTTATGTCCGCCTTCTCTTTCGTCGCCTGCCCATCGACGCGCGCCGAGACATGCGCGCCATCGAGCGCAAGCTTCTCGAACGAGACGCCGCCCTCGGCGAGCGTCGCCACCTTGCCCGCGAGCGTGAGTTTCTCGCCGACGAGGCCGTCGAGTGCGGCGACGCCGGAGCCAAGCGATGCGACGGAACCATTCAGCGTCGCCTCCAGGACGCCGTCAAACGGCCTGCCGGAAAGGTCCGCCGAAAGATCGAGCGCGCCGCGCATCTCGCGCCCGGCCAGACGCGAGAAGCGGCCAAGGTCGGGCGCTGTGATCTTTGCGGCGCCGGCGCCGGCGCCGTCGGAGCCGAGACGGCCGGAGGCGCCGATCTGGAAGGCTGCGGCGTCAATCGAAAGAGCATCGAGCGTCTGAACGCCGTCGTCGCCAAGATGCGCGCGGGCTTCAAACCTCGTCGTCTCGCCAAGTAGAGGCGCAATATCCCGCGTAAGGACATCGGCAAGTTGCGCGGACAGGTCGACATCGATGCGCCGCGACGCATTCTCGCGCGCGACGTTCACCGCGCCCTGTGCGGACGCTTCACCTGCCTTTGCGGCGATGGTCGCATGAAAAGCGTCGAGCGGTCCGTCGCCGTCGATGGCGGCTTCAACGGGCGGCAGGCCCGGGATCTTCGCGAGCCTTGCGATCAAACCGTCGCCCGGTTCGGAAGCGGCCAATTTCACACGCAGGTGGCCGTCGCCGGAATAAGCGGCTTCGGCGCCGATCGAACCCGGCGCGTCGAGTCTCTGGATGAGCAGATTCAGCGCCGCGCTTGCGCCGCCGAGTTCGCCGCCGGCGTTCACCGACAATGTCGCGGGCGCGCCGGCGACAGGCTCGAAGAGCACAAGCTTGCCGAGCGCGAATTGCCCGAGGCGAAGGCCGACGGGCAATTTCGGCAGGAAAGCGCCGCCGGGCCTTGCTTCGGCGGCAGGCTTCTCAATCGCCGGCGCCGGCCGGCGCAATATATCGACCTCGCCGATGTCGATGCGGCCGATGTCGAGCGTGAGCGCAAGCAACGCAAGCCGCGACCACTGCGCCTCGATGCGGTCGATCTTCAGCCAGGGTCCGTCGCGGTCGGAAAGCGTCACGCCCTCGACGACAGGATTCGACGACAGCACGCCCTCGATGGCGCCAATGTCGAGCTTCATGTCGGGAGAGGACGCAGCCTCTGAGACGTAAGCAGCGAGCCTTCTGCCGCCGGCGGCGCTGTTGAGCGACAGCGCCAGGGCGACGATCGCGAGAGTCACAAGGACAGCAAACCCCGCGACAATGGCCGGCAGTCTCGAGCCGCGACGCATCAAAAGGATTCTCCAATGCCGATGAACAGCGCCAGCCGGCTGTCGACGGGGCGTGGATTGAGCGGCGTCGCGACATCGACGCGAATGGGGCCGATGCCCGTGTAATACCGCAGGCCGAGGCCCGCCGCCGCGCGCAATGTGGAGTTGAAATCGGGCCAGGGGGACGAGAAGGCGGCGCCGACGTCGAGGAAGGGCACGACGCCGATGTTCTGCGTCACCTTGATGCGCGCTTCCGCCGAGGCCTCGAAGAGGCTGAGGCCGCCGGTGGGGAAGCCGAAGCCGTTCTCGGGGCTGATCGAGCGATAGCGATAACCGCGCACCGAGCCGCCGCCGCCCGCAAAGAAGCGGCGGTTCGCCGGCACGTCCTGGACCGGCGAACCGACGATGGAGCCAAGACCGACGCGGCCTGCAAGAATGTACCAGGCGTCGTCGTCGAGCGCATAATAGGCCGAAGCCTGCCCTTTGGATTCGACCATGCCGACGCCATTGGGCAGCGCCTTCACATAGGGCGCGACGCGTCCGGTGATGCGAACGCCCTTCGTCGGCGCCAGCGCATTGTCGGTGCTGTCGTAGGTTCCAGACAGTGGGAAGCCGAGCAGCGAATAATTATGAAGGCCGAAGACGTCGTAGAACTGCCCGCCCTCGACCTCGACGCCCGCCTGAATCGCTGCCGTGTCGCTGAAGCGATGACGGATCGCGCCGTTGAAATTGCCGAAAGCCGCCCAGTAATAGACCGTGCGCTCACGGACGAGCGAGGCGTCGAGCAGGAGATCGTTGCGGGAGCCAAAGAGCGCGGGCTTGATGAAACCGACATGCGCGACGCCGACGAGATTGCTCGCCTTCAATTCCGGGAAATCCAGAAAGGCGGCCGAATTATTGTAATAGGCGAGGCCGCCCTCGAGATCGAACCTCAGCCGCTCCGCGCCGCCGAAGAGATTGCGGTCCATCCAATAGGCGCGCAGCGAAGGTCCATTGATGTTGGAGAACATCGCCGAGGCGCCGAGCGCATGCGCCTTGCGTTCGCTCGTCTCGACGAGGATCGGAAGATTGCCGTTCCTGTCGAGATGCGGCCCGTCCTCGACCTTCACGCCGCCGATCGCCTCTATGCGCGAAATGGACTTGCGCGTGTCGGCGAGCTTCCTGGGGCTGTAGGGCTCGCCTTCCTCAAGATAGATGAAAGAGCGGATGACTGCGGGATCGACGCCGGGCGAACCGGAGAGCTGCACCTCGCCAATGCCGGCCTTCGGCCCCGTATCGATGGTGACGGCGACATCCATTGTATGTTCGCGATGGTCGATGACCGGGCGGGAGGAGACGACCTTCGCGAGCGGGAAGGATTTGTCGCGCAGCGCGTCCACCCACTCCGCTTCTCGGGCGCGAAGGGCCGCCGCGGCGGCGGGATCGTCGTCGCCGAAGATCAGCGCCTTGCGAGAGAAGAGCGCGGGATCGATTGGCGCGTTGGTTCGCGAATCGTAGACGACGACGTGGCGCAGCTTGAATCGCGGCCCCGGGTCTATGTCGAAAGTTACCGGAACGAGCGCGACGCCTTTGTAGCGCTCCGCGGCGGCCGCCGCGGCGTCGGCGCCTTTCCCGTCCGGCGAGACGGGAACGCCCGCGACGCTCGCGCGCACCGTTGCGTCGAAATAGCCGCTCGCCCACAGTGCGTCGGCGATCCTGGGATAGTCCGCGACGACGCGGCGGGTCAGGCCGACGCCGGCCGCGGGCGAATCGAGCCTCAGCCGCCAGCTGTTGGCGGCGTCCTTGACGTTGCGCTCCAGAGCGCCGTCGAGGCCGGCGACCGTGATCTCATAGGCGACGGCGTCCGGGCTCGGCTTCGCCGTCTCAGGCTCGCCGAAGAGGCCGAAAAAATCGAAGGCGTATACGGGATTAGCGCTCGAGAGGCACAGAGCGCAGACCGTCGCTACAAGGAAATTACCCGCTGGTCTCACGCCGGTCCCGCCGAAAACTGAAGCGAGAGAATAGGCGCTGGGGCGAACATCGTCCAATCCATTAAGCTTAAAGCATCGCGCATAGTTAAAACTTTCAACGGTTTTCTGTTTCACGGAAGAAAGGGGAAACCTCTCGCGGGCCAGGGGCCGCAACCTAGCCGGTCAGAGAAAGACGGGGACAAAATCGCCGCCAACTTGACCGCAGTAACCCTGAAACGCCGCGATTAAACCTTGGGCCAGCGCTTTTTCGTCAAATTGCGTTCATGCGTGCAAAACTTCGCATACGGCGTTGCATCAAAAAGCCGCTGCGTCGCAGGCGGGCCACTTCTTGACGTAACCGGTCTCGATTAAAGTTACCTCATGAGACCAGTGCGGCGTCGCTCTCACGGGAGGGAACGACGGGCTGACAGTAAAGGCGACGGTGCGGTCATGGGCGTTAATCTTCTCCATTCGATCAGCCACTTCGAATCTGATCGTTTCCAGCGCGTGCAGCTCTCTCTCGAGGGCAGATACATGCTGATGAGGTCGAGCGAGGAATATGCGTGCCGGACCTTCGAGATCTCTCCCGGAGAAGCCTATCTCTTCGCGCCGGTGGCGCCGATGCCCGGCGAAAAGGTCGTGCTCTACCTCAATGAACTGGGCCGCTTCACCGGCTCCGCCCTGAAGGCCCGTCACATGGGCTTCGAGATGGAGTTGCAGCTCACGCCCAAGAAGCGCGATCGGCTCGCCGACCAGCTCACATGGTTCGCCAACCGCTCCACGCTCAGCGTCGAGGACCGCCGGCGCCACGACCGCATCGTCCCGCTGATGGATCTATCGGTTCTCAGACTGCCGCGCGGCGACGAGCATATCGTGCGCATCCGCAGCCTGTCGCTTTCGGGCGCGTCGATTGAAACGGACCATAGCGTTCCGGTCGGAGCGGAGGTCGTCATCGGCAATACGCCGGCCACGGTGGTGCGCATCCTCGACGATGGAATCGCCTGCGAATTCCACAAGCACTTTCGTCCGGGCGACATCGACGAGACGACGCGCCTCTGAGACGGTAGAGAATATGTTGAGCAAGGACGCGCGGCGCTGAAACGCCGCGCGGTTCATATTGTCGGCGTCATCCAGGCGACGACGGCGCCGCCGGGCTCCTGCAGCACAGCCATGCGGCCGACGCCCGGAATGTCGAAGGGCGCCTTGCAGCTCTTGGCGCCGGCGGCCACAGCCTTGTTGAGACGTGCGTCCACATCGTCGACGCCGATATAGGTCAGCCAGTGCTCGGGCACGCCGTCGAACTCCGGCCCCTTCATCTCGAAAAGCCCGCCGACGCGCGTCGCGCCTGACAGGATGATCCAATAGGTGAAACCCTCCATTGGCATGGCCTCGAAGCGCCAGCCGAGCGTCTCCGCGTAGAAGTTCCTGGCGCGCTCCATGTCGCGGACGTTGAGTTCGCTCCAGCAGACGACGCCGTGCGGCGCGAGATGTTCATCGGCCATGCGTTTCTCCTTCGTCGCTCTCCGCTCGCAATCTATCGCGCATGTCGAGGAAGCCCAGACGACGGGCGGTGAGCCAGTCGATGAGCCGCATGGGCAGGAGGCCCGGCAGGGTCCAGCCGAGGAAACGGTTCTTCACCACCGGAATGCGTATGGGCGCGCGATGCGCCGTCAGCGCGCGCAGCACGGCGTCGGCGACCATCTGCGGTCCGGGCGCGGCGCGGCCGCCCTCCACCGCCCATTTCTGCACGCGCCGCGCGGCAGCGGCGTAGATCGTGTCGTCGAAGGCGCTGAAGTCGACGCTCTCCGCCTTGTCCCAGATGGGCGTCGCAATCATTCCGGGCGCGATGAGCACGACGTCGATCCCGTAAATCATCAGCTCGCGCCGCAAGGCGTCGGACATGCCCTCGAGCGCGAACTTCGAGGCGTTGTAGGCGCCAAGAAAAGGCGTGGCGAAACGGCCGGCGACGGAGCTCATGTTGACGATGCGGCCGGGGACGCCGCCCTGCGGCCGGCGCGCGCCCAGCAAGGGCGCGAAGGCCTGCGTGACCTGCAATTGCCCCACGAGATTGGTGTCGATCTGACGCTGGAAATCCTCGACTGGCAGATGCAGCAAAGGCCCCGGCACAGCGATGCCGGCGTTGTTGACGAGGCCCGCCAGCGTCTTTCCTTGCAGCCAGTCCTCGACTTCCCGCGCGGCGCGGGCGATCGCTCCCGCGTCGGTCACGTCGAAAAGGAGCGGGGCATAATTCTCGCCGTAGCGCTCCTTCAGCCGCTCGGCGTCCTGCGTCTTGCGCACAGAACCGAAAACAAGGAAACCGCGTTCGATCAGCGTCGCGACGCAGGCTTCGCCGATGCCGGTGGAAGCGCCGGTGACGACGACGGCGCGCTTCAATTCACTCTTCATGCAAGCCCCTCACGCGCCAGAAGCCGCGCCAGAACGTCGAGCGTCGATGCGTCGGCGCGGCCGTCGACCCGCGATCTGCGATAATGCCGCTGAAACGCCGCGACGACCGCGACAGTATCCTCGTCATAGACGCCGCTTTGCGCGATTTTATAGCCGAAGCTGGCAAGCTGGCCCTGCAGGCGGGAAACGTCTTCGCCAGCGCAATCGGGCTCGAGCGGCCGCTCCTCGCGCATCGGCAACATCATCAAGTCACGTCCGACCCCCGAGGCGGCGAGCGCGTCCCAGGGGAAAAATTCGCCCGGATCGATCTTGCGGCGCGGCGCAATGTCGGAATGGGCGAGCACGCGTTCGGGCGCAATGTCCCGGCGCGCGCAAATGTCTTTCGACAGCGCGATCACGGACGCGATCTGCGCGGGGGGATAGGGCCGCGGATCGATATGGCCGGGATGCACGATCTCTATGCCGATGGAGGCGGAGTTCATGTCAGTCTCGCCGGCCCAGTAGCTTGCGCCCGCATGCCAGGCGCGGCGCTCTTCGGGAACAAGCTGCAGGACGCGGCCGTCCTCTTCGACGACATAGTGAGCGGAGACTTCCGCAATGGGCGAGCAAAGCAGCTCCAGCGCGCTCTCGGCCGTCGGCATGCCGGTGTAATGCAGAACGAGCGCGGAGATGGGCTTTGCGCGAGGCCCGTGGTTGGGCGAGGGGAAAACCTTCGCTCCTGCATGATCGGGCGCAAAGCTCCGCGTGAGTTCGGGCGCGTTGCGCCAGGGCGTCGTCGCGGCGATCCATTCGACGCTTCGCGCCTCGGGATCGGCCGCGCGCAGAATATCCGTCACCACGCAGGCGCTGTCGGCGCCCGCCGCAAGCGCAAGGCAGGCGCGGTTCGGCGTCAGTCCGCCAATCGCGACCAGCGGAAGGCCGCCGATGCGCTTCTTCCAGATCGCGAGTTTTTCGAGCCCCTGCGGCGCGAATTTCATTTGCTTGAGCAATGTCGGCCAGACGGGGCCAAGCGCGACGTAATCGGGCGAAAGCGAGAGGGCGCGCTCCAGCTCCGCATCATTGTGAGTCGAAACGCCGAGCTGCACCCCGTGACGGCGCAGCGCCGCAATGTCGGCGCGATCGAGATCCTCCTGCCCCAGATGCACGAAGTCGCAGCCTTCGTCGATCGCGAGCTTCCAATAATCATTGACGACGAGCTGCGCGCCAGCCGCGCGGCAAAGATCGCGCGCGCGAATGATCTCGTCTCGCACTTGCGACTCGGGCCTGTCCTTCACGCGCAACTGCACGAGCTTCACGCCCAGCGGCAGAAGGCGCGCGAGCCAGTCGGCGTTATCGACAATGAGATAAAAGGGGTCCAATCTCAGCGCCTCCATTTCGTCCGAACGCGTGGAAGCCATAGACGCTCCGGGCCGCAAGGGGAAGGCGAGCCGCCTCGATGACGCAGCAGTCCGAATTTCCTGGCGTCTTCGTGGATGACCCCCCTGCCCCGACTCGGCCGGTCGTTCCGGCTGCGACATCAGTGGCCCTGTTTATCGGGCGCGCGCCGCAAGGGCCTTCGCAGCCTACGCCTGTCGCGGCTCTCGCCGAGATTGAACGCGCCTATGGCGCGAGCCCCACGATTTTTTTCACCAGCCTGCGCGCGTTTTTCGAGAACGGCGGACGCACGGCAGTCGTCCTGCGTCTCGACGCTCCGGAAGGGGATTCGGCGGCCTTTCTCGCGGCGCTGGCCGCAGCCGTTGCAGAGGGCGGCGCGGCTGACGCCGTTGCTTTCAACCTTATGTGCGTTCCCGGCCTCGTCGAGCCGCCGGCGATCGCGCCGCTGCAGGCTTTTTGCCGACGCAAGCGGGCGTTTCTCATTCTCGACGCACCCGCGCAAGCGACGATTCAGGACGTCTTGCAGACGCTGCCCATGATCGCCGGGCCTGACGCGATGAATGCGGCGCTCTACTATCCCTGGGTTGAGACGGCGGCGGGTCCGTCGCCGCCCTGCGGTTTCGTCGCGGGGGTCTATGCGCGCACGGACCAGACGCGCGGCCTGTGGAAGGCCCCGGCCGGCCTGGAAGCTTCGCTCGCCGGGGCCACGGGACTGGAGCGGACGCTCACTGACGACGAAAACGGCGTGCTGAACCCGCGCGGTGTGAACTGCCTGCGCGGCTTCCTCAATTCTGGGATCGTCGTCTGGGGCGCGCGCACGCTTCATGGCGACGACGGCCGCGGATCGGACTGGAAATATGTCCCTGTCCGCCGCATGGCGCTCTTCATTGAGGAGAGCCTCGCCCGGTCGCTGCAATGGACGGTTTTCGAACCCAATGGCCCGCAACTCTGGCAATCCATCCGGCTGACGGTCGGCAGCTTTCTGCAAGAGCTTTTCCGACAGGGAGCCTTCGCAGGCCAGACTCCGAGGGACGCCTATTTCGTCGTCTGCGACGCTGCGACGACGACGCAGACGGATGTGGATGCGGGAATCGTCAATCTGCAGGTCGGCTTCGCGCCGCTGAAGCCCGCGGAATTCGTCGTGCTGCAGATTCAGTTGAAGGCGGCCGTTTAGCCGACCCCATCGAAAGGCCGCCCGATGACCGGCGTCGAGGGCTCGGCCATGTCGCGCGGCGTCATCGGCTTTGCGAGACAGGCGAGCCGCCCCGCCTCCACTGCAAGCCCGAAGGCGCGCGCCATCGCCACCGGATCGCCCGCGCGCGAGACCGCCGTATTCAGCAGCACGGCGTCATAGCCCATCTCCATCACCGTCGCGGCGTGGGAGGGCGCGCCTAGCCCCGCGTCGACGACGAGCGGCACATCGGGAAAATGCGCGCGCAACGCACGCAAGGCGAAGGCGTTGTTGACGCCGCGGCCCGAGCCAATGGGCGCCGCCCAGGGCATCAGCACCTTGCAGCCGGCGTCGAGCAGCTTCTCGGCGACGACGAGATCGTCGGTGGTGTAGGGAAACACCTTGAAGCCGTCGTCGCAAAGCGCCCGCGCCGCTTCCACCAGCCCGAAAACGTCGGGTTGCAGCGTGTCCTCCTCGCCGATGACCTCGAGCTTGATCCAATCGGTTTCGAACACGTCGCGCGCCATCTGCGCCGTCGTGACCGCCTCCTTCGCCGTGCGGCAGCCGGCGGTGTTGGGCAGGACGCGCACGCCAAGGTCGCGGATGAGGCTCCAGAAACTCTCGCCCGCGCGCCCGCCGCCCGCTTCGCGCCGCAGCGAGACGGTCACGATCTCGCAGGCCGAGGCGCGGATCGACTCGGCGAGGATCGCGGGCGAAGGATAGCGCGCCGTGCCGAGCAGCAGCCGCGAACGCAGCGCCGCGTCGTAGAGCGTCAGCGGATCGGCCGCAATTTCGGGATGAGCGTTCATCTGCCTGTCATCCACCCTGCCTTGGCGTCACGATCTCCACGGCGTCGCCCTCGTGAAGGACGATTTTCTCGCGGTCCCTGTCGCGCACGAACTCCTGATTCAGCGCCGTGCCGACCTTCTGGTCCTCGAAGCCCAGTTCGCGCAACAGCGCTTCCAGCGTCGTCGCTTCCACCTCACGCGGGCGCCCGTTCACTTGAATTCGCATCCATGACCTCCGGGAAATGGGCGTCCTTCAGAATGACCTCGGCGGCCCGGCGCGCGAGCGCGGGAGCGAGCAGGAAGCCGTGTCTGTAGAGCCCATTGATATAGATCGTCCGCCCCCGACGGATAAGGCGGGGGAGATTGTCGGGAAAGGCCGGACGCAGGTCCGAGCCCGTCTCGACGACTTCCGCCTCGGCGAAGGCGGGGTGAATGGCGAAGGCGGAGTTGACGAGTTCCACCACCGAACGCGCCGTCACCCGCGCGCGCTCCTCGTTCTCGATCATGGTGGCGCCCACCATGAACAGCCCCTGCCCGCGCGGCACGACATAGACCGGGCGGCGCGGATGCAGCATGCGGATGGGGCGAGCGAGCGAAACTTCCTCGCTGCGCAGGATCAGCATCTCGCCTTTCACGCCCCGCAGCCCCGGCAGCGCCTCGCGGGCGAGAAAGCCCCTGCAGTCGATGGTCCAGTCCGGGGCGGCCGGCAGCTTCTCGACCTCGACGCCAAAATGCTGCGCAATATTCTCCATCGCGGCGAGACGGTCCGAAAGGGCTCCGAGCGCCGCGCGCGGGTCGAGATGCGCTTCCTCAGCAAAGAAGAGCGCCGCGTCGAAGCGTCCGGCCAGATCGGGCTCGAGCCGCGCCACGCCCTCGGCGTCCAGCCGCTCGAAATGATTGGTGCGGCGGGCGAAATCGGAGAGCTCGGCGCGCTCGCGCGGCGCGGCGACGACAAGGCTGCCCGCGCGCGTCGCGACCGGAAGCTCGCGGGTCCAGAAGGCGAGCGCCTCCTGCCCCAACTCCGCGACCAGGGGCTCGGCGCTCTCCAGTTCGCACCAGGGCGCGATCATGCCGCCCGCGTAACGCGAGCAGCCGAGACCCGGCCCCGCCGCGCGCTCGACGAGCTCGACCTCGAGCCCGGCGCGCGCCAGCGCATAGGCGGCGCAAAGACCGGCGACGCCGGCGCCGATCACCCGGGCGCGCATGCCGCGCCTCTGACGAGATAAAGAGCGAACACCATCCCTCCGCCAGCTTTGAACTGGATCAGGTTCGAAGGGTCGCCGCGCCCGGCGCCCAGACGCCCCCGCAGCCTCTCAGCCCCGTGACGGCGGAAAACGCTCACCGCCGCCGGGCGGGGCTCCCCCGGCGCGGGAAGAGTCGCGCGAAACGCCCGTCTGCGTCAAGCGCCACGCGGCGTCGGATGACGGTTCTATGGCGGTCGGAAGGGTTGCAAGACCGGCGGCGATAGACCAAGTTCATCCGCAACGATGACGCGCGCCACAGGAAAACAGGCGCGCCTTTCTGGGAGTGAAATGATATGCCCGCCTACAAATTTGCTCGGCTGCGCGCGTCTCTCGCCGCTGCGGCGCTCGCCGGCGTTCTTGCCGCCGCGCCCGCGCAGGCCGCCAAGCTCGGCCCCTATTTTCCCATTCCCAACGGCTTCAACCTGAACGGCGTCGCCCGCGATTCGCTCCTTGCGATCCAGTCGAACTGGCTCAAGAACGGCCTCGACAATCTGGAGAAGGCCAGGAAGGAGGCCGACGCCGCGCTGGAGAAGGCCAAGGGCGGCGCGCAGGATCAGGCCGCCGCGGCGGAGCAGAAGGTCAAGGATCTCGACAAGCTGATCGAGGACACCAAGGCCGAAATCGCCATCGCCACCAACAGCGACGCCTCGCTCGAGGTCCAGCGCGAACGCAAGAACAAGCTGCTCGCCAACGTCAACCAGTGGATCAACGAGCTGGATCACATGGCGACCGAGCAGATGAAGATCGCCATCATGTCGGACGGCGGCGCGGCGATGACCGCCGAGAAGCTCAACCACCAATATTCGCAGGCCGCCGACGATCTTCAGCACGCCAAGCGCGACAACAGCGTCGAGAGCTGGGGCAAGCAGTAACGCTTACGGGAAGTCGTCGCGGGTTGTCGGCTTCTGCAGGTCGGAATTGAGCTGTTCGAGGCGCCGCGCGGCGTCCTCGACAGCCGCCGCCACCCGCTCCTCCAGCGCCGCCGCGGCTTTCCTCGCGGCGTCGAGTTCGGCGCGCAGGGCGGCGAGGTCCATCTCCATGGCCTGAGACTTGCCGCGCGCGTCGGTGGCCTCGTCGGCGATGGCGAGCGCCGCCATGACGATGATCCGCTGCTCGCCGATCTCGCCGAAGCCGTCCTTCATCGCCAGGATCTTGCCCTCGACGTAGCGGGCGAGCTGCTCCAGACGCGGCTCCTCGCCGTCGCCGCAGGAGAGGCGATAGCTGCGCCCGGCGATGGAGACGAGGACGGCGGCCATCGGACCGTTACTCTCCGCGCCCGACGAGGGCGGAGGCCGATCCGAGCGCGGCGGCCACCCCGGCCCCGGCGCTGTCGAGCCGTCGCAGAACCTCGTCCCGCGCCTTCTCCAGTCCGCTGACCCTTGCGAGCGCGGCGTCGAGATCGAGCGCGAGGCGCCCGCGGTCGTCCTGCATGATGGCGAGTTCTTCCTCGAGTTCGGCGCTGGAGAGGTCGTCCTCGAGCTTCAGCGCCACAGTGAGCTCGAGCTGGCCGAGCGCCCCGGCAAGGCGGGCCAGCGCGGCGTCGAGCTTTTCGGAATGCGTCATCGCGAGGCGCCGCCCTATGTCTCGAAGAGAGGCGGTTTGCGGAGAAACCGCCGATTCGTCGTCACGCGTTGGTAGCATGAATCGCGCAAATCCCAAGGCGCCGGCGCATGGTCAAGGCGCGCGGCGCGCGGCCGCGTTGACAGGGGGGCGCGAGGTGCTATCACACCCTCGCCTCGACACCCGGCCCGGCGCGCGGAAAAAGGACGCCGCGGGGCCATTGCCGCCCTTCCTAAAGCTGGCGGCGACAAGGAGATTTTCCAAATGACCGTCAGAGTGGCCATCAACGGCTTCGGGCGCATCGGCCGCAATGTCCTGCGCTTCATCATCGAGTCGGGCCGCAAAGACCTCGAGGTCGTGGCCATCAACGATCTCGGCTCGGTCGAGACCAACGCCCATCTCTTGCGCTACGACTCGGTCCACGGCCGCTTCCCCCATGAGGTGAAGGTCGCCGGCGACACGATCGACGCCGGCCGCGGGCCGATCAAGGTCACCGCCATCAAGAACCCGGCGGAACTCCCCTACAAGGAGATCGGCGTCGATGTGGCGCTGGAGTGCACGGGCCTCTTCACGGCGCGCGACAAGGCGAAACTGCTGCTCGACGCGGGCGCCAGGCGCGTTCTGGTCTCGGCGCCGGGCGACGGCGCGGACCTGACGGTCGTCTATGGCGTCAACCACGACAAGCTGACGAAAGACCATCTCGTCGTCTCCAACGCCTCCTGCACGACCAACTGCCTCGCGCCGGTCGCCAAGGTTCTCAACGACGCCATCGGCATCGAAAAGGGGATCATGACCACGATCCACTCCTATACGGGCGACCAGCCGACGCTCGACACCTTCCACAAGGATCTCTACCGCGCCCGCGCGGCGGCCCTGTCCATGATCCCGACCTCGACGGGCGCCGCCAAGGCGGTGGGCCTCGTGCTCCCCGAACTCAATGGCAAGCTCGACGGCTACGCCATCCGCGTGCCGACGCCCAACGTCTCCGCCGTGGACCTGAAATTCATCGCGAAGCGCCCGACGACGAAGGACGAGATCCATGCGGCGATCATCGCGGCGGCCGACGGCCCGCTGAAGGGCGTGCTGGCCTACACCACCGAGAAGCTCGTCTCCTGCGACTTCAATCACAATCCGGCGTCCTCGACCTTCCATCTCGACCAGACGAAGGTGATGGACGGCAATCTCGTCTCGATCCTGTCGTGGTACGACAATGAATGGGGCTTCTCCGGCCGCATGACCGATACGGCGGCGCTGATCGGCTCGCTGATCTAAGCGCAAGGCCAACCCAAATTGCGACGCGGGCCCTTGGGTCCGCGTCTTCTTTTCGGACGATCACAGGAGCCGCAGATGACCTCCTTCAAGACCCTCGACGACGTCGACGTCAAAGGCAAACGCGTGCTGCTGCGCGTCGATCTCAACGTGCCGATGGAAGACGGCCGCGTGACCGACGCGACCCGCATCGAGCGCATTCTGCCGACGATTGACGAGATCGCAGGCAAGGGCGGCAAGGTCATCCTGCTCGCGCATTTCGGACGGCCCAAGGGCCAGCGCGCGCCCGAAGAATCGCTGCGTCCCGTGCTTCCCGCCCTGGAGCAGCATCTCGGGCGCAAGGTCGCCTTCGCCGACGATTGCGTCGGCGCCCCCGCGGAGGCCGTGATCGCGGCGATGAAGGACGGCGACGTCGCGCTGCTTGAAAACACCCGCTACCACAAGGGCGAGGAAAAGAATGATCCGGCCTTCGCCGACGAAGTGGCGAAGCTCGGCGACATTTTCGTCAACGACGCCTTTTCGGCCGCGCATCGCGCCCACGCCACGACGGAAGGCCTCGCCCACAAGCTCCCCGCCATCGCCGGGCGCACCATGCAGGCGGAACTCGAGGCGCTGGAGTCGGCGCTCACCAGCCCGGCCCGCCCCGTGATGGCGGTCGTCGGCGGCGCGAAGGTCTCCACCAAGCTGGAATTGCTTGGCAATCTCGTCGCCAAGGTGGACTATCTCGTCATTGGCGGCGGCATGGCCAACACCTTTCTGGCCGCGCAGGGCAAGGCGGTCGGCAAGTCGCTCTGCGAGCATGATCTCGCCGGCACCGCGCGCGAGATTCTGGAAAAGGCGAAGGCCGCCAATTGCACGATCGTCCTGCCTGTCGACGCCGTCGTCGCGCAGAAATTCGCGGCGCATGCGCCGTCCCATGTCGTCTCCGTCGACCATGTCGGCGCGGACGACATGATCCTCGACGTCGGCCCCAAATCGGTGGCGCATGTCGAAGACATCCTCGGAAAGTGCAAGACGCTGGTCTGGAACGGCCCCTTCGGCGCCTTCGAGCTGCCGCCCTTCGACGAGAGCACCAACGCCATCGCAAAGACGGCGGCGCGGCTCACCGTCGACGGCAAGCTTCTTTCCATCGCGGGGGGCGGCGACACGGTCGCGGCGCTCAATCAGGCCCACGCCGGGCAGGAGTTCTCCTATGTGTCGACCGCCGGCGGCGCATTCCTGGAATGGCTCGAGGGCAAAACCCTTCCGGGGGTCGCCGCGCTGCAGGCATGAGGGCGCCATTGCGCCGTTGACGGCGCCAAGGCCCCTGCGCTACCAAATGCGGGAGTAAACACCGCGTTAAAGGCGTCGCAGAAATGCCGCACGAGAGCACTGCAAAATTCGCGATCGGCCAGGTTGTGAAGCACCGCCGGTATCCGTTCCGCGGCGTCATCTATGACGTCGACCCGGTTTTCGCCAACACCGAGGAATGGTGGCTTTCGATCCCGGAGGAGTTGCGCCCGCGCAAGGACCAGCCCTTCTACCATCTCTTCGCGGAAAACTCCGAAACCGAATATGTGGCCTATGTGTCGGAGCAGAATCTCGTGCCCGACACCTCCGGCGACCCCGTGCGCCATCCACAGGTCGAGGAGACCTTCGAGCGCGACGGCGACGGCGTGTATCGCGTGCGCGCGCCGAAAAGGCACTGATCTCCCGCGTCTGACGCACGCAGACCCTGCAACGCCGGAATTCGTCGCATCTCCCAAAAAAAACGCCCGCGCTCATCACGCGGGCGTCTTTGTTTTGAAGTCTGGAAAACGCTTACGGCTTGGCGGGAGCCGGGGCGGCGCCCTTGGCCTCGAGCTTCTTGCGCTCTTCGTCGGCCTTCTTCTGCAGCTCTTCCTGGAGCTTCTTCTGCTGCTCCTCGAGCACCTTGGGGTCGACCGCAGGGCCGTCGAAAGCCTTGCCGAAATTCGCGAGCGGCAGATAGAAGGTCACCTCGGCGTTGGCCTGGTTCTTGACGACGACCGTCATCTTCTGGGCCTTCTTCATGCCGTCGACGGTGGCCTTCTTCACCTTCGCTTCCGCGAAACAGCCGTTCGGGAAGCAGATTTCGAAGGCGCCGGCCTCGGCCGCGCCGCTGTCGATGGAGAAGCGGAAGCCCGGCTTCAGCATCAGACCCGGCGGCAGGAGCAGACGGATGATCTTGGTGTCGTCGCCCTTGGGATCGTAGACCGCCAGCGCGAGCAGCGGCTGGGGCGCTTCGCCCTCCTTGGCCGCGGCGCCGAAGTCACGGGTGGTGTAGCAGATTTCCTTCTTGGTCGACGGATCGGAGCCGCAGACCTTGGTCCAGTCGGGCTGCACGGCCTGCAGCGTGGCCGCGATGGGGCCCTGCTGTTGCGCCGCCTGCTGCTGGGCCGGAGCCGCGCCGCCAGCGGCGGGAGCCTGAGCCTGAGCCGTTGCGCCGGCCAGCAGGAAAGCTCCCGCCAGCGCGACCGCGGCGGACCGCGAGAAGAGGATCGACATTTCCGAAGTCCCTTTCGATTGTCTGCTAGCCGGCGCCATTCCGGCTGCGCAAAGTGTTATTGTGATCGCGTCCTCGCGGGGGCCGCCCGCATGAAGCAGCGCCGAAAAACAACGCCGTGGAACCTTTGCCCTGACCGCGGTCGCGCCCCGTCGCAGCCGTTGCGGCGGAGCGCCGGCAAAGCTCTTACATGGTCGCAGCCGCAAATTCCAGCGGGTCGTTGCAGGAACTCAGGGCTTTCGGGCCGCGCCACACGCAAAAATTCGAAAAATGAGGCGAAATGAAGCCCGCGCCCGGCTTCAAGCCGCCATAGGTTCGACTATGGTCGGTGCATGACGCCAAAAGCGATTCGCGCGCGCCCTGCCCGATTCATGCGGAATTTTCTCGTTCTGGCCGCCGCCCTGACGCTCGCCGCGCCGTCCGCTCCCTCCGCGCCCCCGCGCGCCGCCGAGCCCGCACATGGCCTGGCGACGCATGGCGCGCCAGCCCTGCCCAGGGACTTCGACCATTTTCCCTACGCGGACCCGCAAGCGAAGAAGGGCGGCAGGCTCCGCGTCGGCCTCCCCGGCACTTTCGACAGCCTCAATCCTTTCAACCTCAAGTCGGGTTCGGCCGCGCAGGGTCTCGTGGGCAATGTTTTTCAGGGGATGATGGCGCGTTCGGCCGATGAGCCCTTCACGCTCTATCCGCTGATCGCCCGATCTATCGACATCGACCCCGCCCGCACGAAGATCGTCTTCCACCTCGATCCGCGGGCGCATTTCTCCGACGGCGAGCCGATCACTTCGGAGGACGTGCTGTTCTCCTTTGATCTGCTGAAGGGCAAGGGCCGGCCGCAGCAGCGCATCGCCTATGGGCTGGTGAAATCCATCACGGCGCCCGACGCCCATACGGTCGCCTATGACCTCGCGGGCGTCGACGACCGCGAGTTGCCGCTCATCCTCGCCATCATGCCAGTGCTGCCCAAACATGCGACCGACGTCGAACATTTCTCCGACGCGACGCTCGCAAAGCCCGTCGGCTCCGGCCCCTATGTGATCCAGGATGCGCAGGCGGGCGCCCGCGTCCTGCTCAAGCGCGACCCGAATTATTGGGGCGCGGACGTTCCCAGCCAGCGCGGCTTCTATAATTTCGACGAGATCGACATCCAGTATTTCCGCGACGGCAATTCGCTCTTCGAGGCCTTCAAGGCCGGGCTCGTCGATTTTCGCGAGGAGACGAGCACGACGCGCTGGTCGACCGGCTACGACTTCCCCGCGCTGCGCGACGGCCGCATGGCGAAGGAGGCGCTCAGGAACGAGAGCCCCAAGGGGCTGAACGGCTTCGTCTTCAACACGCGCCGCGCGCTCTTCAAGGATGCGCGGCTGCGCGAAGCCTTCGGCATGATGTTCGACTTCGAGTGGATCAACGCCAGCTATTACGCCGGCCTCTACACGCGCACCAAAAGCTTCTTCGACGAATCTGAACTCTCCTCGTCTGGCCGCCCCGCAAGCGAAAAGGAGCGCAAGCTCCTCGCGCCTTTCCCCGGCGCCGTGCGCGCCGACATTATGGCCGGCGAATGGCGCCCGCCGGTGAGCGACGGCAGCGGCCGCGACCGCGAAATGGCCAAGCGCGCCCTGGCGCTTCTCGCCGACGCCGGCTACCGTGTCGAGGGCGACAGGCTGACAAAAGACGGCGAGCCGGTCTCCTTCGAAATCATGGTGAAGGACCGCGATCAGGAACGTCTGGCGCTGAGCTACGCCTCCTCGCTCTCGCGGATCGGCGTCGAGGCGCGCGTTCGGCTGGTCGACGAGGTGCAGTATCAGCGCCGCCGCCAGAAATTCGACTTTGACATGATGATCGGCCAATATCTGGCCTCGGCGTCTCCGGGCAACGAACAGCGGATGCGCTGGGGCTCCTCGAGCGCGACGCAGGAGTCCTCGTTCAACCTTGCTGGCGCCTCTTCTGCGGCGATCGACGCGCTGATCGCGGCGCTGCTGGCGGCGCAGAGCCAGGATGATTTCGTCACCGCCGTGCGCGCCTATGACCGCGTGCTGCTTTCGGGATTTTACCTCGTGCCCCTGTTTCACGCCTCCGAGCAATGGATCGCGCATTCGACGGACATCGCGCGCCCCGAGCGTCTGCCGCGCTACGGCGCGCCGCTCTTCGGCCCGACGCTCGAAAGCTGGTGGAGAAAGAATCCATGACCGCCCGCGCCGCTCCATCCGAAGACGACGACGCGGCGCTCGCCCGCGCTCATCCGCTCACGCTCTTTGGTTTCGACGCGCTTGTCGCCGGCGCCGCGCGCCCCCGCCCCGGGGCCGTAGCCTTCCGCGACGACCATGACGGCGCCGCCGAGGAAGTGAGCTACGCAGACCTCTATCAGCGCGTCGGCGCCTGTCTGTCGCGCCTGCGCGCCTTCGAGTTTGCGCGTGGCGAGAAAATTCTCATCTGCTGCCAGCCCGGCGCGCAGAGCTTCGCCGCGCTCACCGCGGCGGTCGCAGCGGGTCTCGATCCCGTGCTTGCGCCTTTGCCGCTGCCCTATTCCGTGACAGCCATCGTCAATGCGGCGAAGGCGCTGCAGGTTGTCGGCCTTCTTGCCCCGGCGCGTTTCTGCGGCCTCGAATTTGACGCCCCCCTGCTCGAGATCGCCGCCGATACGCCGTCCATCCGTCTCATCGGTTCGCTCAGCGGCGCGCTCGACGGCGCCGAGGACTTTACGGCGGCGGCATTCGCGGCCTCGACGCCCCGCACGCGCCTTGCGGACGAATGGTCCAGCGATGAGCGCGCGCAAATCGGCGCCCTCGACGAAATCGGCTGCATCAATTTCGCTTCGCAGGGCGCCTTGCTCGGCGCGGCGCTCGATCTCGTGCGGGCCACGAGAGCCGCGGGCGACGCGCCGATCCTCTCGCTGAGCGCGCCTTCGTCGCTGGGCGCCCTGGTGGCCGGCCCGCTCGCGGCGCTCCTTGCCGGGCGTCCCCTGCATTTCCTCGCGCCCTTCACCGCGGCGGGCTTTCTGGCGACGCTCGACGCGCTCGGACCGACCCGGCTCGTCGCCCCCGCCTCCATTCTTCCCGATCTCGGCCGCGCGGGCCTTCTCGCCAATGGCGCGCTCGTCTGCGTCGCCGCGATCGGCGCGGGCGCGGCCCCCCCGCGGCCGCGGATCGAGGCTAACTGCCTCATCGTGGACATTCGCGTCGCAAACGGCGGCGTCTCCCTGACGACGCATGCGCCAGCGCACGGCGAACCGGGGGAGGACGCGTAGTCTGGCGTCGCCGCCTGAGAAGCTTTCGCTTCCGGTTCATTCACGCCCCGACGGAGGAATCCATGGGCTTTCCGCTTTTCGTCATCGGCGCCGTTTCAATCGGCCTGCTAATTCTCGACCATAATTTGAACCTCGGCCTGCCGGTCCTTCACAGCCCGCTCTTCTGGTTCGTCTATGTCGTGCTGCTGGCGCTCGGCACGATGGTGCGCTTCGTGCGCCAGCAGACCGTGCTCGTCATCGAGCGTCTCGGCCGTTACAACCGCACGCTGACGGCGGGCGTCAATCTCGTCTATCCGATCGTCGAGCGCGTCGCCTACACCTTCGATCTGCGCGAGCAGGTGATCGACGTGCCCGAGCAGGACGCGATCACCAAGGACAACGCCACCGTCACCATCGACGGCGTGCTCTACTACAAGATCATGAACGCCAAGGACGCCGCCTATGGCGCCGAGGACATCCGCCGCGCCATCGTCAACCTCGCGCAGACGTCCATGCGCTCCGCCATCGGCTCGATGGAACTCGACAAGACCTTCGAGAACCGAAGCGACATCAACGAGCGCGTCGTGCGCGCGGTCTCCGACGCCGCGCAGCTCTGGGGCGCGCATGTGACGCGCTACGAGATCAAGGACATCACCATGCCGGAATCGCTGCGCCAGTCGATGGAGCGGCAGATGAAGGCCGAGCGCGACAAGCGTGCGACCGTGCTGGAATCCGAGGGCGTGAAACAGTCCGAGATCAACCGCGCCGAGGGCGAGAAGCAGGCCGCCATCCTGCGCGCCGAAGGCCAGGCGAAGGCCATCGAACTCGTGCGCTCGCAGATCACGCAGCAGGGCGGCGACGCGGCCGTGCAGCTTGAAGTCGCCAAAAGCGCCATCGAGCAATATGGGCGCCTCGCCAAGGCCGGCAACTCCATCGTGCTGATGGGCGACGGCGCCGATCCCGCGGGCTGGATTGCAAAAGCGATGGCGGTGCTCAATACGGTGAACAAGGGCGCCGCCCCCGGTCTATCTTCCGCCGCCGCCGGCCGCACCCAGCCCTGGCAGAAGCCCGAATAAGGAGAAACGCGCATGGAGCCGGCGTTCCTGACCGATCCCGCCAACGCCAGCCTGATCGCCGGGCTTGCGCTTCTGGCGCTCGACATCGGCGTGATCGGCCTGTCGCCGGTGATGTATGTGGCGCTCGGCGCGCTGCTCACGAGCGCCGGGCTCTACGCCACGGGCGCGCGGCCGGGGCTTCTGGAGACCGCGGCCATCGCCGCGGGCCTCAGCCTCGTGATCGCGATTCTGGGCCACAAGCCGCTGCAGCGCTTCCAGAACGCGGATGTGCAGGAAGACCAGAGCAGCGACCTCATCGGCCGCGAACTCGTCACGACGCAGGAAGTGACGAAGGCCGGCGGCCGGGTTTATTGGTCCGGCGTGGATTGGGACGCGCGGCTTGCCGCTGACGCGGCGGTCGAGACGCTTCAACCAGGCGCCCGCGCGCGGGTGGCGCGGGTGGAGAATTTGACGCTGGTGCTGGCGCCGGTGTGATCGTCAGTAGCAATCGAAGTGAAGCAATCCAGAAGTGCGGCCTCCCTCGCAATGACGGAAAGCGGCCGGTAGTGCTATAAGCGTCCCGATGCCCGTTCGCCGCCTCGACCCCATCCTCGTCGACCGCATCGCCGCGGGCGAAGTCGTCGAACGCCCGGCCTCCGCAGTTAAGGAGCTGGTCGAGAATGCGCTCGATGCGGGCGCGATGCGCATCGACGTGGCCATTGAGGACGGCGGGCGCCGGCTCATTCGCGTCATCGACGACGGGAGCGGAATGGACGAGCATGATCTGGCGCTGGCCATCGAGCGCCACGCCACCTCGAAAATCCCCGACGGCGATCTCACCCACATCGCTACCCTCGGCTTTCGCGGCGAGGCGCTGCCCTCCATCGCCGCCGTCGCCGATCTCACCATCGAGACGCGCGCGAGGAACGCGCCGCATGGCTTCACGATCCGCGTCGAAGCGGGCGAGAAGCGCGGGCTCGTCCCCTCCGCCTGGCCACGCGGCACGAAGATCGAGGCGCGCGCGCTCTTCGCCGCGACTCCCGCGCGACTGAAGTTCCTCAAGACCGACCGCACCGAGGCGAGCGCCGTCGTAGATGTCGTGAAGCGCCTCGCCATGGCGCATCCGCACGTGCGCTTCTCGCTGTCAGCCGACAACGGGACGCTCTTCGACTATCCCGCCTGCGGCGCGGACAGCGCGCGGCGCATCGCGCAGGTGCTGGGCGAAGAGTTCCGCGCCAACGCCATTTCAATCGACGCCATCCGCGAGGGCGTGCGCCTCACCGGCCTTGCAAGCCTGCCGACCTACAATCGCGGCAATGCGCAGCTGCAATATGTCTATGTGAATGGGCGGCCCGTTCGCGACAAGCTCTTCGCCGGCGCCATTCGCGCCGCCTATCTCGATTTTCTCAGCTCCGATCGCCATCCGGTTGTCGCGCTTTTCATCGATTGCGACCCGCGCATCGTCGACGTCAATGTGCATCCGGCGAAGGCGGAAGTGCGCTTTTCCGATCCCGGCCTCGTGCGCGGCCTCGTCGTCGGCGCGCTGAAGCAGGCGCTCGGCCAGCAAAGCCATCGCAGCGCGGATACGAATGCGCGCGCGGCGATCGACATGCTCACGCGCTACGACGGGCCGAAGGGAGCGCCCGCCTATCACGCGCCGGCGCCGACGCATTGGGACATTCGCCATTCCCCGTACGCGCCGCAGGGCTTCGCGGAACAGCCGCAGGCGGCTTTCCACACCGGCGCCCCGATGGCCGACGCGCGCGCGCATGAGACGCCCGTCGAGACGTTGGATGACGCGCCGCTCGGCGCCGCGCGCGCGCAATTGCACGAGACTTATATTGTCGCGCAAACCCGCGACGGTCTCGTCATCGTCGACCAGCACGCCGCGCATGAACGTCTTGTGTATGAGAAGCTGAAGAAGCAGCGCGACGCGGCGGGCGTCGAGCGGCAGATGCTGCTCATCCCCGTCGTCGTCGATCTGGACGAACCGCGCATGAATGCGCTCGCGCCCGCCTTCGACGAGCTTGCGGCGCTCGGCCTGACGCTCGAGCCCTTCGGCCCCGGCGCCGTGCTGGTGCGCGAGGCGCCGGCCGTCCTCGGCGAGGTCAACCACAAGCGGCTTGTCGAGGACATCGCCGATCTCCTTTCCGAAGACGGCGACGCGCGCGCCCTCTCGCGCAAACTCGACCATGTGCTGGCCACCTGCGCCTGTCATCATTCGGTGCGCGCTGGACGCCGCCTCGGCGCGACGGAGATGAACGCGCTGTTGCGCGAGATGGAGACGACGCCGGGCGCGGCGCAATGCAACCATGGCCGCCCGACCTATGTGGAGCTGAAGCTCTCCGACATAGAGAAGCTTTTCGGCCGGAAGTAGAGCGCGGCAAAATTCACTCGATGCCGGCGTTGCGCATGCGCGTGTTCCACGCGTCGCTCAGGCGCTTCGAGATTTCGCCGGGGTCCGTGACAGGCGCCTGCGCCGCCATCAGGGCGCCCCGCACCGCGGAGGCTTCCTCGGCGGTCAGGACGAGCGGTCCCGCCATATGCGTGGCGTTGGGAACGGCGGCCAGTATCGCCTTGCGATTGGGATGGCTCTCGACCTCGACCACCGCGTCGGCGACCGGATCGCGACCGACGCAGACATAAGGGCCAATGACTTCGATCGCGCGGCCATCGGATGTGTTTCTGATGAAGGTCACTTGCATGATCTTTACCGCCCATCCGGTTGCTTGTCGGCTTTCGGACGCGCGGCGCCTCCGATTCGCCCGGAAATGTGATCAAGCAAATTCCACGCCTCACCCCGTGGCGGCGGCGCCCGCCATTGTTCCGCCGAAGCCGAACACTAAATGAGGGAGCATTGTCCCCGAGCTTGCACAGGCGCGGGGATGTGACGGAGGCCGCAATGTTGAGAATCATCGACCGCCGCGCATGGATGACGAGCGCCGCTGCGCTCGCCCTTCTTCCGGGAACCGCCGGCGCTGCGGAATTGGTCGATGTCGAAGCTTTCGACGCCGCCGGAAAAAGCCTCGGGGTCTCGCGCGTCGAGAGGGTCGTCAAGAGCAACGCCGAGTGGCGCAGGGCGCTTTCGGCGCTCGCCTATGAGGTGACGCGGCATGACGGGACGGAGCAGGCCTTCACCGGACCCTATTGGGATGCGCATGACGACGGCCTCTTTCGCTGCGTCTGCTGCGACACGGCGCTCTTCGATTCGAAGACGAAATACGATTCCGGCACGGGCTGGCCGAGCTTCTTCGCGCCGATCTCGAAAGCCAATGTCGCAGAGATGGTCGACAGTTCCTTCGGCATGCGCCGCACCGCGGTCTCCTGCAAACGGTGCGACGCGCATCTGGGCCACGTCTTCACCGACGGGCCGAAGCCCACCGGCCTGCGCTATTGCATGAACGGCGTCGCGCTGCGCTTCGTCGCGCGCGGGCAGGCGTGAGAGGCGCAATGATGAAGCATCTTCTTCTGGCGCTCGCCGCCCTCGCCTTTATCGCCGCGCCGCTCGCCGCCGCCGAGCGCGCCGTCAGCCTGCCCCCGCCCGCCTATGATCCGGCGCCGGCGAAGACGGAAGAGCAGAAGCTCGTCGTCGCGGGCGGATGTTTCTGGGGCGTGCAGGGCGTCTTTCAACGTGTGAAAGGCGTCACGCGCGCGGTCTCGGGTTATGCCGGCGGCGCGGCGCAGACGGCGCATTACAACGAGGTCTCGCGCGGCGACACGGGCCACGCGGAGTCCGTCGAGATCACTTACAATCCGAAGGAGGTGAGTCTCGGCAAGCTGCTGCAGGTCTATTTCTCGGTTGCGCATGATCCGACGCAACTCAATCGCCAGGGGCCGGACGAAGGGACGCAATATCGCTCGGCGATTTTCATCGCCGCGCCGGAACAGCAGAAAGTCGCGCGCGAATACATCACGCAACTGTCGTCCGCGAAGGCGTTCGAGGCGCCGATCGCAACGAAGCTCGAGCCGCTCGCGCGCTTCTATCCGGCTGAGGCCCATCATCAGGATTATCTCATTCACAATCCGCGGCAGCCCTACATCGTCTACAACGACCTGCCGAAGATCGAGAATCTGAAGCGCCTCTTCCCGGCGCTCTACCGCGACGCGCCGGCGCTGACGAACTAGCCGCCAAAGATCCTGCGGAAGAATCCCCTGGGCTTTTCGGGCTCGGGCGCCGGAGGCGGCGGCGCAGCGGCGGCGGCCGTCATGCCGGCGGCGACGCGGGTCTGCTGCTCCTCGCGCTCCACGCCCGCGCGCGCGATCAGCGCCGCAAGCGCCGGCGCCGACTGCGCCGCGACCCAGCGGCCCGCGCGGCGGGCGCCGAGATATTCCTCCAGCGCGCTCGCGCCCTCATCGTCGTTGTATTGCTCGAAATGGGCGATGGCGCGCTCCACCGCCCCCACATCGGCGAGCTGGCGGGCGGCGGCGGCGGCGAGGCGGCGCACGGCGGGATCGGGCGAAACGCCGATGCGCGCATCCCGCAAGGCCAGCGCATCCTCCTCCTGCATCAGCGCGCGCAAGGCGGCGAACTGCGCGGCGGCGTCGAGCCCCGGCGGCGCCATGCCCTCCGCCCCGCAGGCGGCGGCGTAGCGCGCGAGGAGCGACGTCCCCGCGCGGGGGTCGAACCGCAGGCTCCGGGCGCTCTGCGCCAGCGGCCCGCCGCAGGCGAGCGCGGACGCAAGCGAAGGGTCTGCGCCAAAGGCGCCATAGCCGCCTGCGTCCTGAAGCAAGGCGCGCGCGGATGCAGGCGCCTCGGCGGCGATGGCCGCGAAGCTCGCCTGCTGCAGGGGCTCGAACACGTCCCAGATTCCGGCGGCGGACAGGCGGGCGGGCGCGCCCGCCCGCGTCAGGGATTCGTTCAGCGCCGCGACGAGCTTCTCGCGCCTGCCCTTGAGCCCGGCGGCGCGCTCGGCGAAGGCGCGGGCGGCGGCGCCCGAATTTGCGCGGCCCGCGACGCTCGCCGCGCGGCGCATCAAGTCTTCGAGGAGCGGATCCTCCTCGGCGAGGCGGCGCGGCGTCAGCCCGTCCCCCTCGATTCGGAAAAGCCGAGCGTAAGGCGGGCCGCCCGGGTCGGCGGGCGCGACGCCGATGTCGCCCAGCCCCGCCGTCGGCGCGACCAGCCCGACGTCGTCGCCAAGCGCCGCGCCATAGAAATCGATCTCGATCGTCTCGCCGAGGCCAGTCGCATGTTTCTCGCCGATGCGGCGCACCGCGACGCCGTCCGCCTCCGGATCATCGGGATCGAGGATGAGACCGAGAAGATTGGCGACGACGAGCGTGTCGGCGACCTCCACCGCGTCGGGATATTCGGCGGGCTCGCCCGTCGCCTGGCGGATGTCGTCGAAGGTCAGCGGATCGATGACCGGCTCGCCGGACTGCTTCTGCTCGTTCATCCACCCGCGCAGACGCCGGCGCTGGTTCAGCGCCATCGCGACGCAGGCGCGGCCGAGAAGGGTCGCGCTCTCCTCGAGCGAATCGGGAATGCGCAGACGCAGCGTCGCGCGCGGCGCGCCATTTTCGCGCAGCCAGTGCTCCATGATCGCGAAAGGAGCCTCCCGCGTATCCGCGGAAGCCTCCGTATCGAGCGGACACGGCTCCAGCAGCAGGCGGCTCTGGTAGGCGGGGAAGATTCGTCTTGCGGGCGCAAGCCGTGCCACGAGACCCCCGTCGGCGCCCTGCTCGAAGGCGCGGCGCTGCCCGATGGCCCAAACAAGGCGCGCGCCCGCGCCTGAGGTCTGTTCGCGCGCCAGCCGTTCGATCTCGCCGCGCGCAGAAAGAGAGACGAGCCGGAAGACGACTTGCTCCGTCCCGTTGTTCTCAGGGAGCAGCGTCAGCAGCAGGCGATATTCGCCGCCCGGCGGCTGATCGCTCCCGGAACCCAGATGAAGCGTCAGCTCCGCGCCGTCGCCAGCGGAGAGACGCACGAAACGATGATCGGCCGGAATGTCGGCGACGACCATGCCCGCGCGCCAGCGAAGCGGATCGATGACGTCGACGAGCGTCGGCTCCGCCCCGAAGCCGGGCTCGCGCGCCGAAACCACTGTGAGGGAGGGGCGCGCCGAGGGCGCGGGTCCACGATCGGCGCCCTCGAAGGCGCCGATGACCAGCCGCCTGCGGCCGTCCCAGAAATAGTCGAACTGCTCCTGCCACATCTGCCGCAGCGCCCGGATTCATCGCCAAGGGGATGCATGGCGCCGCAGCCATGCTTGGAAAAGGCGCCCAAAGAATAGCCGGGCGACGCCGCCTTGCGCAAATGTCGCGGGGATGCGCCTTGACGCATTGCGGAATCAGGCACATCTTTGGCGTGTAGACTTCTTTGCGGGAGAGTCCGGTTCACGCCGGCGCCGAAGGCGAAACCGCCCCGGAAACGCTCAGGCCAAAGGACCGCAAAGGGGGCAGGACTCTGGAAAGCGACGCGGCGCTCTCGAGCGTTTCGTCCACCGAAGGGCGTAACCCGTCTCTTGAGAAAGAGGCGGGGAAATCTCTCAGGTCACCGGACAGAGGGGGCGCGCAGGACGAGCGGCGGAGCCGCGACTTGCGCAGGAAGCCCGCTGCCGGAGAGTCTGTCGTGACTGCTCAGCCCGACCTGGAACAAGCGCCGCTCGCGCGGCTGCCGCTCGACGCCATTCATCGAAGCCTCGGTGCGCGCATGGCGCCTTTCGCCGGCTATGACATGCCCCTGCAATACGCCTCGGGCATCGTCTCGGAGACGTTGCATACGCGCCAGAAGGCGGGGCTTTTCGACGTGTCGCACATGGGTCAGGCGATCCTTGCCGGCGCCGGCGCCGCGCGGGCGCTGGAGGGCCTTGTCCCGGCCGACATTCTTGGCCTCGCCCCCGGCCGCACGCGTTACACGCAACTGCTCAGTGAGAGCGGCGGCATTCTCGACGATCTCCTTGTGACGCGCCTGCCGGGCGTCGAGGAGCGGCTATTGCTCGTCGTCAACGCCGCGCGCAAGGCCGCGGATTTCGCGTTCATAGCGGAGCGCCTGCCGCAATTCGATTTTCTGCCGTTGAACCGCGCGCTGATCGCCCTCCAGGGTCCGCGCGCGGCTGGCGTCCTCGGCGCCCTCCTCCCCGGCGCCGAGGGCCTTCCTTTCATGAGCTGGCGCGCCTTCGACGAAGGCGTTTCCAGCTTCTTCGTCTCGCGCACGGGCTATACGGGCGAGGACGGTTTCGAGATATCGATGCGCCCCGATCGCGCGGAGCTTTTCGTGAAGGCGATGCTGCAGAATCCGGACGTGGCGCCGGTCGGGCTGGGAGCGCGCGACGCGCTGCGGCTGGAGGCGGGTCTGCCGCTCTACGGCCACGACCTCGACGAAGCGACAGATCCGGTCGAAGCGGGCCTCGCCTGGTCGATCGGCAAGCGGCGCCGGACGGAGGGCGGTTTCCCCGGCTTCGCGCGCATCGGCGCCGCCCTGCGCGACGGGTCTGCGCGGCTGCGCGTCGGCCTTGCGCCGCAATCCAAGGCGCCCGTGCGCGAGGGCGCAATCCTTGTCTCGCAGAGCGGCGAGATCGTCGGCAATGTAACCTCGGGCGGCTTCTCGCCCACGCTGCAGCGGCCGATCGCCATGGGCTATGTCGCGCGCGAGCATGCCCGGGCCGGCGTCCCGCTCGCCACCGAATTGCGGGGAAGCCGCATTGGCGTCGATGTGGCGCCGCTGCCCTTCGTCGCCCATCGCTACTTCAGAACAGACGCCAAAGGGGCATGACATGAGCGGTCTGAAATATTCGAAGGATCATGAATATCTGCGCATCGAGGGCGAGGTCGCCGTCGTCGGCATTACCGATTATGCGCAGGCGCAATTGGGCGACATCGTCTTCGTCGACCTGCCGACGATCGGCAAGAAGGTGACGAAGGGCGGCGAGCTCGCAGTCATCGAAAGCGTGAAGGCCGCGAGCGAGGTTTACGCGCCCGTCGCCGGAGAAGTCGTCGAGGTGAACGCCGAGCTTGGCGAAAAGCCCGCGCTCGTCAACGAAGCGCCGCTCTCTGGCGGCTGGCTCGTGAAGCTGCGGCTCGAAAACCCCGCGGAAATCGAGACGCTGATGGATGAAGCCGCCTATGACGGCTTTCTGAAGACGCTGTAGCGCGAGAAGGGACGCAAAGAGATGCGCTATCATCCTTTGTCCGAGGCCGACAGAAAAGCGATGCTCGCCACGATCGGCGTCGAGAGCGTCGAGGCGCTTTACGCCGACGCGCCGGCCTCGACGCTGCTGCGCACGCCGCTCGATCTCCCCCGCCACAAATCCGAACTCGAGGTCGATCGAATTTTCTCGCGCCTCTCGCAGCGCAATATGGCGGCGGGGCGCGTTCCCTTCTTCGTCGGCGCCGGCGCCTACAAACACCACGTGCCCGCGAGCGTCGACCATCTGATCCAGCGCTCGGAGTTTCTCACGAGCTACACGCCCTATCAGCCAGAAATCTCGCAGGGCACGCTGCAATATCTTTTCGAATTCCAGACGCAGGTGGCCCTGCTCACCGGCATGGAGGTCGCCAACGCCTCCATGTACGACGGTTCGACAGCAACCGCCGAAGCCGTGCTGATGGCGCATCGCCTGACAAGGCGCCGCAAGGCGCTCCTCTCCGGCGGCCTGCATCCGCATTACGCCGAAGTGGTGCGCACCATCTCGCGCCTCGCGGAGGACGAGGTCGCCGATATGGCGCCCGATGCGCTGGGCGACGAAGACATCATTTCCCGCATCGACGAAAGCGTTTCCTGCGTCGCCGTGCAGACGCCGGACTTTTTCGGCAATCTGCGCGACCTCACGAAGATCGCCGAGGCCTGCCATCGCAATGGCGCCTTGCTCATCGCCGTCTTCACGGAGGCCGTGTCGCTCGGGCTGCTCACGCCCCCTGGCGCGATGGGCGCCGACATCGTCGTCGGCGAAGGCCAGTCGATCGGAAATGCGCTGAATTTCGGCGGACCCTATGTCGGGCTCTTCGCGACCCGTCATGAGTTTCTGCGGCAGACGCCCGGACGACTCGCAGGCGAAAGCCGCGACGCCGACGGGCGGCGCGCCTATGTGCTGACTCTCTCGACGCGCGAGCAGCATATCCGACGCGACAAGGCGACCTCGAACATCTGCACCAATTCTGGTCTGTGCGCCCTCGCCTTCACCATCCATCTCACCCTCCTGGGCGAAGCGGGGCTGACGCGTCTCGCCAGGCTCAATCACGCCAACGCCGTCGCGCTCGCGCAGATGCTGGAGAAGGCGCCGAAGGTCGAAGTGCTGAACAAGAGCTTCTTCAACGAATTCACGTTGCGCGTGACGGGCGACGCGGCCGCGCTCGTCGAGAAGATGGCGGCGAAGGGCGTGCTTGCGGGCGTGCCCGTCTCGCGCCTCCTGCCCGGGGCCGGGATGGACGATCTCCTGATCGTCGCCAGCACCGAAGTGAACACGGATGAAGATCGCGCGGCCTTTGTCGCCGCACTGGAAGGATCGCTGTGATGCTCGACCGTCCCGCAAAGATCGAGGGCCCCGACGAGGCGCCCGCAACCTTCACCGGCAATCGTGCGCTCGATCAGGAAGAGCCCCTTCTCTTCGAGATCGGCCGCCTCGACGCCACCGGCGTCGACGTCGATGCGGCGCCGCAGGTGGAGAAGCGCCTTGGCGGGTTGGAGCGCAAGGAGGCGATCGGCCTTCCCGGCCTCACCGAGCCCGAGACCATGCGCCATTACGTGCGCCTCTCGCGCAAGAATTACTCGATCGACGCGGGGCTCTATCCGCTCGGCTCCTGCACGATGAAGCACAATCCACGCATCAACGAAAAGGTCGCGCGCTTCGAGGGCTTCGCGGACGCGCATCCGCTGGCGCCGCAATCCACTGTTCCAGGCGCGCTAGAGCTGATGGAGACATTGGCGCATTGGCTGATGACGCTCACCGGCATGCATGCGGTCGCTCTCTCGCCAAAGGCCGGCGCGCATGGCGAACTCTGCGGCATGATGGCGATCAAATCCGCCATCGCCGCGAAGGGCGAAGGCGCGAGCCGCAATGTCGTGCTCATTCCGCAATCGGCGCATGGCACCAATCCGGCGACGGCGGCGCTGCTCGGCTTTTCGGTCCGCGTCGTTCCGGCTGCGGAGGACGGAACCGTGTGCGCGCAGGCCGTGCGCGAGGCGCTCGGTCCCGAGGTCGCGGCGATCATGCTCACCAATCCCAACACCTGCGGCCTCTTCGAGCGCGAGATCGTCGAGATCGCGCAAGCCGTGCATGACGCGGGCGCTTACTTTTATTGCGACGGCGCGAATTTCAACGCCATCGCGGGCGTCGCGCGGCCTGCCGACTTCGGGGTCGACGCGATGCATATCAATCTGCACAAGACCTTCTCGACGCCGCATGGCGGCGGCGGTCCGGGCGCCGGACCTGTCGTTCTGTCGGAGCGCCTTGCGCCCTTCGCGCCCGTTCCATTCCTGCGCCGCGATGGTGAACGTCTGGAGATTGTGGAGCATGCGGAAGGAACGGAGAGCTTTGGCCGCATGACGGCCTTCCACGGGCAGATGGGCATGTTCGTGCGCGCGCTCGCCTATATGCTCGCGCATGGCGGCGACGGCGTCGCGCAGGCGTCGAAGGACGCGGTGCTTTCGGCCAATTACGTGCGCGCCTCGCTGCGCGACGTGATGACCCAGCCCTTTGGCGATCGCGCCTGCATGCATGAGGTTCTGTTCGACGACGCCTGGCTCAAGGGAAGGGGCGTCTCGACGCTCGATTTCGCCAAGGCGATGATCGACGAGGGCTACCATCCGATGACGATGTATTTCCCGCTCGTCGTGCATGGCGCCATGCTGATTGAACCGACGGAATCGGAGTCGAAAGCCTCGCTCGACCTCTTCATCGCAACGCTACGTAATCTGGCGCAGGCCGCGAAGGAAGGGGATGCGAAGCGCTTCACGCAGGCGCCGCGCTACGCGCCGCGCAAGCGCGTCGACGAAACGCTTGCGGCGAGAAAGCCGGTTCTGCGCTGGAGCGCGGCGTAAAAGATAAAGGCGGGCATCCATGCCCGCCTTTTTTGTCCGGATCTGCGCGCCGTTTACCGATCGCGCGGCGGCAGGATGGGCAGCACGATCTCTGGCTGCTTGCCGGTGAGCGACTTGAGGAAAGCGACGATCTTCGTCGTCTCGTCATCCGAGAGCTTCTGCCCGAGCTGCGCTTCCGCCATCACCGTAACGGCCTTCCTGAGATCGAAGGTCGAGCCCGTGTGGAAGTAGGGCGCGGTCAGCTCGACATTGCGCAGCGAGGGAACCTTGAAGGCGTAGCGGTCGGCGTTGTCCTTCGTCACGCCATAGCGGCCGGCGTCCTCGGAGGGTAGATGTTCGGGGCCGGGATTCGCGACCACGCCGAATTTGGCGTAGCTCGCGCCGCCGATGTTCACGCCATTATGGCAGGTGGCGCAGCCCTTCTCGACAAAGAGCTTCAGCCCCGCCTTCTGCGTCTCGTCGAGCGCCGCGTCGTCGCCCGTCAGCCAGCGGTCGAAGGGCGCGTCGGGCGTGATGAGCGTCGCCTCGAACAGCGCGATGGCGCGGCCGATGTTGTCGTAGACGAGCGGATCGGCCTCGCCCGGGAAGGCCTTCTTGAAGGCCTCGACATACTGCGGCACGGCCTTCAGCTGGTCGATCTCATGCTGCTTGGTGGCGGCGAGTTCGGCCGGATTGATCGCCATCGGGCCGCCGCGCGTCTTCAGCATCGCCTTGGGATTGGCCATGACCGAATTAACGACCTGATCCTTCAGGTCCGTGGCGCGGCCGTCCCAATATTGCGACTTGTTGAAGACGGCGTTCAGCACCGTCTGCACCTCGCGCCCGGCGAGCTGGGCGTTGTGGCCGCCCGACAGCACGCCGCCATCCACGCCGCCCATGCTGAGATTGTGGCAGGTGGAGCAGGCGAGGTCGCGATGGTCCGACAGACGGGGCTCGAAATAAAGCATCTTGCCCAGCAGGAGTTTTTCGGGCGTCGACGGATTGTCGGGAAGCGCGGGAGCCGTTTTGGGGATCGGCTCGAAAAGGCCCTTCGCCTTGTCGCGAAAGGCGTCTTCCGCCTGGGCGGAGCCGAGCGACACGAGAGCAAAGAAAGAGGCGATCAGGTAATGACGCATGTTCCGACCCGGGTTTGGGAGACGTTCGTGACGGGAATCGTTTATAGCACAGCTCGTTGCCGGCGCCTCACTGGCTGGCCCACAATATGCGCGCAATCCAGCTCACGTCCTCGCGCGGAATGACGCGGTCCGGGTAGGCGGGATTGAGCGAGCGCAGCTCGACCGTGCGGCCCGTCAGCCGCTTGAGCTCCTTGGCCATGATCTCGCCCGCCGCGGTCTTGACCACGACCCTGTCGCCGCGCCGCACGGGCGCGGCGGGCGAGACGATGACGATGTCGCCCTCGCGATAGAGCGGCGCCATTGAGTCGCCGGAAATCTCCAGCGCATAGGAATGTTCGTCGGCGTCTCCGAGCACGTCGATCTCGTCCCAGCCCGCGCCCGTGGCGAAGCCGGCGTCGTCGAAATAGCCGCCGGCGCCCGCCTGGGCGAGGCCGATCAACGGACGGGTGTTGCGCCGCGACGCGCCATTGTTGGCCGAGACCAGCGCCATGAATTCGTCGAGGCGGGCGCCCGTGGCCTGCAGCACCTTGGCGATGGATTCGGTCGAGGGCCAGCGCTGGCGCCCGGAAGCCGTCTCGCGCTTGGAGCGGTTGAAGGTGGTGGGATCGAGCCCCGCCTTGCGGGCGAGGCCGGACGGCGTGAGGCCATAGCGCTCGCCAAGCGCGTCGAGCGCCGCCCAGATCTGCGCATGGGAGAGAATGTCGGTCATGGCGGGGAGCCTGCTAAGGATTTTTTCCTAGCGAGGGGAATATATCTGTTTACATTTCTCTGCAATAGGAAATAAGTTGTATATCCTGACAATTACATGATCTTCGCTTTTGGACACGCCGTGAAGAAAATCGCAATTGAGAAAGCACGCAACCGCCTTGATAAGGCGAAGGAAGCGCTAGAGCGGGTCCGCTCCAGCCAAAGATTCCCAGATTTTCAGTCAGCGTGGACAGACTTTCTTGTCGCGCTGAATTCCATTGTATTCATTCTTGAAAAAGGCGCTCGCGGAGATCCCAAGAGCCGACAATGGTACGGCGGGAAAAAAGCTTTTGGCAGAAGCGACCCTTTGTTGCGGTATCTACATCAGGCCCGGAACGCAGACGAACACGGTCTTGAACCAGTCACAGAACGCAAACCGGGCCTCACTTGGATAGGAGGCCCTGGAGAATCTGTGCACGTCGACTCCATGATCATAACCGGTAAGACAATCAGCGCTCAGTTTCTACCTGTCGACGGGAAGCTTCCATCAGTTGGAGTTATCCCCCCGCATGCAGCCTTAATTCCGGTCGTAGACGACAGATTTAGTGAAATATTCAACCCGCCCGTTGAGCATTTAGGCTTACCGTTGTTGGACACATCCCCAGCCGCGATAGCAGAAGCGGGGCTAAACTATTATCGCGACTTAATCAAAGAGGCAGAAGAAATGGTTGGTTAGCAGCGTTTCCGCCCCAGTTTGGCTCCCGCCCAGACTCCGCCCTTTACATCTCCTCCTCCGCCTCCTCGGCGCTTTTTCCCGAGATGCGCCGGCGGGCCTGTTCGCGCTTGATCCGGCTGCGCCGCTCGGTCTGGCGGGCGCGCGCCTCTTCGCCCGTGGGCTGCAGGATCTTGCGGAATTCGTCGCGCTTTTCATGGATGGAGGCGATGACGTAGCCCATGGGCACGCCGACGTCGACGAGCACGGTCTCGGCGAGCTGGAGGCTGGCCTCGATCGTCTCGGGGATCGCGTCGCTCGCGCCTAAGCGATAAAGCTCCGTCGCGTGGCGGGCGTCGCGGGCGCGGGCAACGATGATGAGATCGTCCCGGATTTCATGCGCAAGGCGGACCACCTCCTCGACCGCCGCCGCATTTTCGATCGTGACGACGAGCGCGCGGGCCTGCTCCAGGCCGCAGCGGAGCAGGAAGTCGCGCCGCGCGGCGTTGCCCCAGTAGATTTCGACGCCCCTCGCCCGTCCCTCGTCAACCAGCGACACGACGTTCTCCACGGCGACATAGGGAACGTTGTGACGTTCCAGCATGTCGCCGACGAGGCTGCCGATGCGGCCGAAGCCGACGATCACGACGCGGTCCTCGGCGATCGCGCTTTCCGGCGCGAGATGGGCGTAGCGCTCTTCCTCGTCCTCGCGCTCGACGGGCCTGGAGAGGCGCGCGCCGAGGAGGCCCAACGGCGGGATGAGGAAGATGCTGAGCGTCACCACCACCATCGCGTCGGCGCCGTAATGGCCCGGCAGAACGCCCGCGATCATGGCGGAGGTGAGCAGCGCGAAGGCGAATTCGCCGCCCGGCGCGAGCAGCAGGGCGGCCTCGGCGGCCGTGCGCGCCTCGATGCGGTAGAGCCGCGCGAGGGCGAAGGTGATGGCCGCCTTCACGGCGATGAGGCCAAGCGCGTTGCCAATGATCGGCAGCGGATCCGCCGCAAGCGCGGCGATGTCGAGCCCCGCCCCGACGGAAACGAAGAAAAGGCCCAGAAGCAGGCCCTTGAAAGGCTCGATCGTGACCTCGATTTCGCGGCGGAACTCGGTTTCGGCCAGCAGCAGGCCGGCGATGAAGGCGCCGAGCCCCATCGAGAGCCCCGCCGCGGCGGTCACCAAAGCCTCGCCGACGACGACGAGCAGGCATGCGGCCATGAAGAGCTCGGTGAGCTGCGCGGAGGCCACGAGCCTGAAAAGCGGACGCAGCAGCAGCCGCCCGAAGACGATGAGCGCGGCGAGGGCGAGAAAGGCCGGAACGAAGGTCCACACAGCGTCGAGGAGGCTGAAACCCCCGTTCGCGTTCTTGGCCTTGGCGAGCACCGAGACGAGGAAGAGCGCCGGCGCGACCATCAGATCCTGCAGAAGCAGCACGGAGAAGGCGACGCGGCCGGGCATTTTGTTGAGCCGGCGCCCCTCGGCCAGCACCGGCATCACCACCGCCGTCGAGGACATGGCGAGCGCGACGCCCATCAGGATGGAGGGCCCCGGCGCGACGCCGAACCAGAAATGGCCGATGGCGGCGAGCACGCTCGTGCAGACGGCGACCTGCGCGAGGCCTAGGCCGAAGACGAGCCGCCGCAGGCGCACCAGGCGCTCCCAGGACAATTCCAGCCCGATCATGAAGAGCAGGAAGACGAGGCCGAATTCGGCGAGACGCGAGACGCCCTCGACGTCCGCGATGGTGAAGAAGGACACCCAATTGTGAGGCGTGGCGAAGCGCCCGAGCCCATGCGGCCCCAGCGCCGCGCCGGCGAGCAGAAAACCGAGCACCGGGCTGACGCGCAGGCGGTGGAAGAGCGGCACGACCACGCCGGCCGTCGCAAGAAAGACCAACGCCTCGCGATAGGACTCGAGATGTAACGGATTCTCCAAAACCACTCCCCGCCCGGTGTGCGCCGACATGATTCGACTACGCTGAATGTAAAGGCGGCGGCGGCTTTGGCGAGAGCGAAGACGTTTTACACGGCGCACAAAAAAACGCCGCCTCGAAAGGCGGCGCTGGAGGCGCGGCGGAGCCGGCCCGTTTTACTCGGCGGGGGCGTCGGCGACGGCTGCCTCGCGCGCCTTCGCCTTGGCCGAAGGAGCGACGGCGGCGACCCGCTTCCAGGTTTCGCCGCTGCAGAGCACGCCCCAAAGACAGCCCTTGAGGCTCAGCTCGGTGGGCGATTTGACGGTGATGACGCCATCGTAGGTCTTGCCGTTCTCGGCGTTGAAGAGCTTGCCCTTCCATTGGTTGGGGCCGCTCTTTTCGGCGCCGCGCAGAATGACCGTGCCTATGGATTTCTCATCCTCGCCCTTCTTGACGGAGACGAGCTTGGCGCAAAGCTGGGCGCCGCAGTCATAGAAACTGAATTGCTCGCCGCCCTCGGGACGCAGCCAGACGCCATGTGGGTCGAGAGCGGCGTCGCCCCCGCCGACGGCGCCCGCGGGCCCCGTCAGCAGCAGGGCCGCGGCCGCCGTGACGCAGAAGCGCGCAACCGCGCGCGAGGGATCGAATACACTGATACGCTTCATTTCGATCGCTCCAATTGTTGCGATGAAGAAAAGCCTCGCATCTCATCTTGTCGAATCTTCGGCCTCGATCGGGCGGGCGCGGTTTGCGTGAAAAGCGCATTGCTGCGCGCGCCTTGCGCGGAATGGCGCCCGGCGCAGGCTCCGCCGGCGCCGCAATGCCGTCGCATTTGCTACTGCCCGAGCAGACGCCTGTAGACGTCGAGCGTCGCGCGTTGCATCTGCTCGACGGAGAAGCGCGACTGGACGACGGCGCGGGCCCGGAGCGCCATCTCCTCGCGCGCGAAGGCCTTCATCTCGAGCGCCTCGCCGATGGCGCGGGCGAGCGCCGCGGCGTCGCCGGGCGGGACGCGCCAGCCAGTCGCCTCATGAGGCGCGCATTGCGGTGGCGCGGCGACAATTTCTGGCGAGGCGCCGATGTCAGAGACGATGACGGGCGCCCCCATGGCCTGCGCTTCTATGGCGACGCGGCCGAAGGCCTCGGGCTCCGTCGAGGGCGCGACGATGACCGCGGCGGCGAGGTAGGCCGCAGGCATGTCGTCGCAATGGCCGACGTTGCGGACGAATCCCGAAAGGCCGGCGCGCGTGATCTGCGTTTCGACGTTGCGGCGGAAACTGTCGCTGTGCGGGTCGCCGACGAAGAGAACCCGGACGTCGGAAACAGCTTCGCTCAAAAGCCGCTTGGCCGCCTCGATCATGACCGCGTGGCCCTTGCGGGCGGCGAGCCGCGCCGGCAGCAGGATGATCCGCTCATGCGGCGCGACGCCCCATTCCGTCCGCAGGCGCGCGACGCGCGAGGGCGCGACGGCGGTGGGCGAGAAGGCGCGCAGGTCAGCGCCGCGCGGAATGACGACGATGCGCTCGGCCGCTTCGGGATGCAGATCCCTGATACGTTTCGCCGCGAAATCCGAAATGGCGATCACGATGTCGCCGGACGCCATGATGGCGTTGTAGCGCAGCTTGACCGGCGAGGCGCCGTAATAGGCGCTGTGATAGGTGGTGACGAATTTCACGCCCGTCTGGCGCGTGGCGTAATATGCCACCCAGGCCGGCGCGCGGGAACGCGCATGGACGATGTCGACGCCCTCGTCGCGCAGGATGCGCGCGAGCTGCACGGAGTTGAGCGCCATTGCGATGGGATTTTTGGTCGCCGCGGGGAAGGGCAGCCAAACCCCGCCCTTCGACTGCAATTCGCTGACCATGCGGCCGCCGCGCGAAGCGACGAGGCTCCGTCCCCCCGCCTGCGCCAGCGCCTCCGCCATGTCGATGGTCGCACGTTCGGCCCCGCCGGACTGAAGGTCCGGCACGATCTGCAACACCGTTCGCCCGACCAGAGACTGGTCGGCGGCGGCGAGAGGGGCGAGTGTGTGCGACATGGTGTCTGCGCTGCGAGCTACGGCCTTAAACCCAATTAAGAACGCTCGCATTCTCTTACGAGAATATTTACCAACTATGAGTGAAACGCAGAATTTCAAGCGCGCGGCAAGCGCCGGAGCAAGCGTGAGCGAAACCGAACTCGAATTCCTGGACATCGACAATCCCGAAGGCGGCGCGCCCTGGCGTATCGCCCGGCGGTTCAGGCCGTCGTCGGGAGAAGGCGCGCGCGCGCCGGGGCTCGTGTGGCTCGGGGGCTTCGCCTCCGACATGAACTCCACCAAAGCCGGTTTTCTCGACGCATGGGCCGCCGAGAGAGGCCGCTCCTTCCTGCGCTTCGATTATTCCGGCCACGGCGAATCGCAGGGCCGCTTCGAGGACGGCTGCATCGGCGACTGGCTGGAGCAATCGGCCGCGCTTTTCGAGCGCTCGACCAGGGGACCGCAAATCGTCGTCGGCAGCTCGATGGGCGGATGGATCGCGCTGCTTCTCGCCCGCCGCCTGGCGGAGAAGGGCGCGCAGGACAGGCTCGCGGGCCTTGTCCTGCTCGCGCCCGCCGTCGATTTTACGGAAGAACTCATCTGGAAAAACGTCGACGAGTCGATCCGGCGCGAGATCATGGAGACCGGCGCCTGGCGGCGTATTTCGCAATATGCGGCGGACCCGACTCCGATCACGAGAAAGCTCATCGAGGACGGCCGCAGGCGTCTCCTGTTGGGCGCAATCATTCGCGCCCATGCGCCCGTGCATATTCTTCAAGGCATGGCGGACCCTGACGTGCCCTGGCGCCATGCGTTGACGCTTGTCGAGCACCTCAGCGCAGACCCCGTGACCTCGAGCTTCATCGCCGACGGCGACCACCGCCTGTCGAGGCCGCAGGATCTCGCGCAGCTGGCCGCCGCCATCGAACTGATGAGCGCGCAGCCCAAAGGCGCGCCGCAGGGGGATCTCTTCGGCTGAGCGGCGCCCGACAGGTTTCGCGTTTCGCTGCAATCCTCGCGGGGGGAAAACGCTTGTTTAACATCCTTTAGGGATAAGAAATTCTTCCAGCGAAAACGCATCAATTTGTTAAGTCGCGTAAAGCAACTCTGGCTGTGTCCGTAAGCGCCATGACAGGCGTGGAAGCGGTGAAGGGCGCCGGCGGCGGCGCCCGGCAGACAAATGAGTTGTCTTGAACATGCGTGCGTCCCGTACCCTGGCGTTCATCGTCGCATCTGCGATCTTGATGACTTTCGGCCCGCCGGCCAAGGCCGCGGACTGGTATACGGGCGTCCCCGCTGACGGCCCGCCGATCCCGCGGGCGCCGCGCGCCGCGATCGACATCGCGCTCGATGGAACCTCGCAGGCCGCCTATTCGGCGACCGTCATCGGCACCATCGCGCCCTTCACGCCCATGGACCGCAGCGGCTTCCGCATCCGCGGCAGCGGCATCGTCGGCACCTATCAGTACAATTCCACGGACGTGGGAAAGGTTAACGGAACGCTGGTGGGCGGCTCGCTGCTCATGGGCTACGAGTGGGTGTTCCGCCGCGCGACCGCCGCCATTTATCTCGGTGGCGAAATCGTTAACACGACCATCAGCCCCAATGACCCGAACAACCAGGCCAAGGGCACGAGCGCCGGCCTGAAGATCGCGGGCGACTTCTTCGTCACGCCCACCGACGCGACGATGGTCGCGGGCGTCGGCTCCTATTCGACGAACTTCAGCTCCTATTACACAAGGCTCAAATTCGGCATGGCTTTCGCCCGGGGCGTCTATGTCGGTCCCGAGGTGGGCGCGCTCGGCGACAACTTCTTCACGCAGTGGCGCCTCGGCGCCCATGTCACCGGATTCAAGATCGGCATGGCGCAGTTCGGCGCGGCGGTCGGATTCCTTAACGACCGTGTGCGCGGCGGCGGCGTCTACGGCACCGTCGACACGCGCCTGACCTTCTAGGCCGGGCGCTTGGACCACTCCGCCATCAACGTTAACGCGGCCTTCAGCACCTCCTGTCTACAATCCTGTCCGGAAGAAAAGCGGGGCGTTTAATGCTCGGGTTGCGTGCGTTCGCGTGGATTGTGTCAGGCGTGCTTGCGGTTGCGTTGCTGACGCAGCCGGTGAGCGTGCAGGCGCAGCTTGCGTTGAGCACCACCATCATCGTCGTCCTGCTGCTCCTGTGGAAGTTCGGCCGCAGCCCCTTCGCCCGCCAAACCTATCTGGCGCTGTCCAGCTTCATCGTCATCCGCTACGTCTACTGGCGCCTGACCAACACCTTGCCCCCGACGTCCGATCCCGTCGGTCTCAGCTTCGGCCTCATCCTGCTGTCCGCCGAGCTCTACTGCGTCTGCATTCTCATCATCAGCCTGATCGTCAATGTCGATCCGGTGAAGCGCAGGGCGCTGTCGCGCCGGCCGGACGAAGACCTGCCGGTCGTGGACGTATTCATTCCGACCTACAATGAAGACGAATATATTCTGGCGACGACGATCGCGGCGGCGCTGTCCATGGATTACCCCAAGGACAAGCTGAACGTCTGGCTGCTCGACGACGGCGGCACGGACCAGAAATGCAACGACAAGAATCCCGCCAAGGCGGAAGCCGCGAAGCTTCGGCGCGCGTCCTTGCAGGAGCTGTGCAAGCGCATCGGCGCCCATTATCTGACCCGCGCGAAGAATGAGCACGCCAAGGCCGGCAACATGAACAGCGCGCTCGCCCATGTGAAGGGCGACATCGTGCTCGTTTTCGACGCCGACCACGCGCCCTTCCGCGCCTTCCTGCAAGAGACGGCCGCCTATTTCATCGACATCCCGAAACTGTTTCTCGTCCAGACGCCGCACGTCTTTCTCAATCCGGACCCCATCGAAAAGAATTTGAAGACGTTCAACCGCATGCCGTCGGAGAACGAAATGTTCTACTCGATGACGCAGCGCGGGCTCGACAAATGGGACGCCTCGTTCTTCTGCGGTTCGGCGGCGCTTCTGCGCCGTTCGGCGCTGATGGAGGCTGGCGGTTTTTCGGGCGTCACGATCACGGAGGACTGCGAGACGGCCTTCGAGCTTCACGCGCGCGGCTATTCGAGCATCTTCGTCGACAAGCCGCTGATCGCCGGCCTGCAGCCCGAAACCTTTGCATCCTTCGTTGGACAGCGCGTACGCTGGTGCCAGGGGATGCTCCAGATCATGGTGCTCAAGAATCCCGCCTTCAAGAAGGGCCTCCGGCCCATTCAGAAGCTCGGATATCTCTCGAGCATGACCTTCTGGTTCTTCCCCTTCCCGCGCCTCATCTTCATGCTGGCGCCGCTCGCCTACATCCTCTTCGACGTCAAGATCTTCGTCTCCAACGTCGATGAGGCGGTCGCTTTCACGGCCACTTACATGATCTCCAACGTGATGCTGCAGAACTATATGTTCGGCACCGTCCGCTGGCCGTGGGTGTCGGAGCTCTACGAATATTGCCAGGGCGTCTTCCTCAGCAAGGCGATCGTCTCCGTCCTGATGAACCCGCGCAAGCCGACCTTCAACGTCACCGCGAAGGGCCTCACGCTCGACAACGACCATCTCTCCGAGCTCGCCTGGCCCTTCTTCGCGATCTACCTCATGCTGCTCACGGGCACGCTTGTCGCGACCTTCCGCTATTTCGTGGAACCCGGCGTCAGCAATCTGATGATGATTGTCGGCATCTGGAACACCTTCAACCTGATCATGGCGGGCGTCGCGCTCGGCGCCGTCTCCGAGCGCAAACAGCCGGACCGCCATCCGCGCCTCACCATCAAGCGCAACGGCTGGCTCGACTTCAGCGACCAGCGCGTCGCCGTCGAGATCGTCAACGTCTCGGCGGGCGGCTGCGCCGTGCGTCTCCTCGAGGAGATGCCGCCCATGCTGCTCGAAGCCGAAGACACGCGTGCGCGTCTGACGATCGAGCCGATTGGCGATCTCGTCGGCAAACGCAGCCTGCCGCTCATCTTCCGCCGTTCGCCGATCAGCGGCGGCGACGATCTTTACGGCTGCGAGTTCGACACGATGCAGCCGGAGGAATATTTCGTCCTCGCCGATCTGATGTATGGCGACTCGGACGCGCTGCCGCGCTTCCTCGCGAGCCGCCGCAAACACAAAAGCGTTTGGGCCGGCACCGGCCAGTTCATCTTTTGGGGGATCGTAGAGCCTATTCGCGCTGTCAGTTACCTCTTCAAACGCAAGCCCCCCGAGGAACAGGAGCCGCAGGTCGAAGCGACGCCGCCCGCCTCCACCGCCTGGCTCAAACGCCTTGTCGCGCAGGCAGGCGACAAGAGCGGGGACAAGGCGCAGGGAGACGCGCTGCCCGCGCGGAAATCGGCATGACCCACGCTGCTTTCCTCTCACGTCTCAAGCGAGCGATCCGCTGCGCGGCCCTTGGCGGGGCCGCCGTAACGCTGTTTGCGGCGCAGGCCTGCGCGCAGGCGATCTTCCTGACCGCGCCGCAAGCGCTCACGCATATCGACAAGCCGCCGGTCGACAGGCCGCAGATGACGCAGGCTGCGCCCCCGGCCGCTGCGCCTGCGCCCGCTACGGCCTTGCCCATCGGTGCGACGTCGCCCAGGCCGGTCGCTTCCGAAGCCACCCCGATGGGAGCCGCGAGCCGCGCCGGCGCCCTTGCGAAGCCGCGCCTGACCATGCTGCGGCATCTGTCGAACAACATTCAGGGCTACCGTCTCGCAGGCGAGATCGGCTCCTCCGAATGGCCGATCTTCATCACCGACAAGCAGGCGCGCCGCCGGCTGCGGTTCCAGCTCGGCTACCTCTCCGCCGTCTCCGTCATGCCGGAGGTTTCGCGGCTGACGCTGTCGATCAACGACCAGCCGGTCGGACAGACGCCGATCACCGCGGTGCAGACCGTCAAGACGGTCGTCTTCGACATTCCGCCCGGCCTCATGCGCCCGGGCTTCAATTCCATCCGCATCACGACCGAGCAGCGTCACCGCGTCGATTGCTCCCTCGAGGCGACGCAGGAATTGTGGACGCAGATCGATCCCACGCAGACAGGCCTCATCCTCGACGAGGCCGACGCGGCGATCGACGCGATCTCCGACCTTGGCGCCCTGCCCGCCGACGAACAGGGCGCGCTCCCGATCCGCGCCGTGACGCCCGCCAATCCGACGACGCGCGACATCGAGCGGCTGCTGCGGGTCGTGCAGCTCATCTCGATCATCGGCCGCTTCGAGCAGCCGGTGGTGGACGCCGGACCGCTCGCGGGCGGCCCCTATGGCGCAAATCTCGTCGTCGGCACGGCGGCGGAGCTCGCCGGCACCGTCGGTCCGCAAATGGTCGGCCTCGTCAACAAGCCGCGCGCCTTCGTGCTTCCCGCGACGCCTGAACGCCGCACCACGATTGTCGTCACCGGCGCCGACTCCCAGCAGGTCGACGAGGCGATCAAGCAGTTTCTCGTCGCGACCAAGCCGAAGGGCGCGGCCGCGGGTCTCAGAGCGGCGGCGGCCTTTCCCGGCTTCCGGATGGAGGGCGGCCAGCGGGTGCGGGTCGGCGACATCGGCGTCAGAAGCTCCGAATTCGACGGGCGGCTCTTCCGGGTAGCGTTCAATATCATCATGCCGTCGGACTTTTATCCGGCCGATTACGGGCGTGCGACGGTGAAGGTCGCCGGCGGCTATTCGCCGGGCCTCACCTCCAAGGCGCAGCTCGTCATGTTCGTCAACGAGCGCGTGGCGGTCAGCCTTCCGCTCCTGAAGTCGACGGGCGAGGTCTTCAAGGACAACCCCCTGCCGGTGCCGCTGGGCTTCCTGCGGCCGGGCCTGAACCGCATCGAAATCGAAGCGCATGTGCCGACGCCGTCCGACGAGAGCTGCGACCCGCTCTCGGCGCGCGAAGCGACGAACCGCTTCCTCTTCCTCGACTCGACCGAGTTCGAGCTGCCGCCCATTGCACGCGTCGGCCGCATGCCCGACCTCGCGGTCACGGCGACCGGCGGTTTCCCCTTTGCGGGCGCGCAGCGCCGCTCGAAGCTCTACATGCCCCGGCTCGATCCGAAATCCATCGGCGCGGCGGCCACCTTCGTCGCCCATCTCGCCGTCGTGGCGGGACGCCCCATCGATTTCGAAATCACACAGATCCCGCCGCTCAAGAACAAGGGGTCGACGCTGGCGGTCGCGCCCTATGACGCGCTCGACCCGGACCTTCTGCGCAAGCTCGACATGCCGGTCGACGAACTTGGACGCATCTGGCGCGAGAAGATCGGCGTCGAAAGCAGGGAAGAGGCTCCCGAGGGCGGCGCCGCGGCGGCGGTGGACGCGGCCACGCGCAACCGTCTCGTGCTCCAGAACAATTTCCCCATGGCCTGCCATCCGCCGCAGTCGCTGGGCGGTTTCCGGGCCATGCTGCGCAACATCGATCTGATCGCCACCGGCGCGACGGCAGAGGAAGATCCGGAGGCGCCCGAGCAGCCGGACGAAGAAGAGGCGGCGCCCGACCTCTTCCAGGAATGGGACGCGAGGCTGCGCAACGAGAACCGGCTGAGCAACATCATCGACTGGACGAAAAACATCGCCCGCTGGGGCACGGCGAAATTCACCGACGCCGGCCACTGGATGCGCGCCTTCGACCGCGACGCGCGGAGCGCCGAGATGTCGCCGCAGACAATGCTCGCGCTCGGCCAAAACATCCTGGGCGACTCGAGCGACAATGTCTGGACGGTGCTGACCGCGCCCAACGCAGACGCGCTCGCCGACTCGGTCGCCTGTCTCGTGGATCCGCGCGTCTCTCGTCAGATCGCGGGGCGCCTGTCGCTGCTCGACATCTCGAAAGCGCGGATCGACGTGACGCCGGTCTCCAATGCGCATTTCGTCATCACGCAACCGCTCTCCATCGGCAATGCGCGCCTCATCGTCGCCGGCTGGCTCTCGCTGCACGCCCTTTATTACGTCTGCGCGGCTCTGGTGATCGGCTTGCTGCTCGCGACCTCCACGCGCATCTTCGTGCGCGGCGTCGGCAGGAGGTCGCAATGAGAGTTGCGCTTCTCGCCCTCTGCGTATTCGCCGCGCTGGCGGCGCCGGCGCGCGCGCAGCAGCCCGCGCCGGCAGAGGAGCCTCAGGCCGCCGATCCGGCCGCGCCGCCGGCCGCCGACGCTCCGCCGGCGCCAGCGCCTGCAAAGAAGCCGCCGCGGCTCGTTCTGGACGCGCGCCCCATACCGCTCGGCGGGATGCTGAAGACGCCCGGCATGTGGCAGGCCTACAAGGCGCGCTTCGTGACCGATCAGGGCCGCGTCGTCGACACGGGCAACAATCTCATCAGCCACAGCGAAGGCCAGGGTTACGCCATGCTGCTCGCCGTGGCCGCGAACGACCGCCCGACCTTCGACCGCATCTGGGGCTGGACGCGCGCCAATCTGATGGTGCGTGACGACGCGCTCCTCGCCTGGCGCTGGGAGCCCGCCAAGCGGCCCGGCGTCGCCGACATGAACGACGCCTCGGACGGCGACCTCCTCATCGCCTGGGCGCTCGCCGAGGCGGGCGAGTTCTGGAACGACATGAGCTACCGAACCGCAGGCCGGCGCGTCGCGGTCGAAGTGGCCCGCAAGCTCGTCCTGTTCGAAACGAAGCTGGGCGCGATCCTGTTGCCGGCCGTCACCGGGTTCCACGAGAACGACCGCTCCGACGGGCCGGTGGTCAATCTGTCCTATTACGTTTTCCCTGCGTTCGAGCGGCTCAACACCGTCGCGCCGGAGGTGGACTGGCCCGGCCTCACGCAGACGGGATTGAACCTGCTCGACGCAAGCCGCACCACGCCCGAGACGCTGCCGCCGGAATGGATGGCGCTGAAGAACTGGAACGCGAAGCCGGCGGAAGGTTTCCCGGCGCAATTCTCCTACAATGCCGTGCGCGTGCCGCTCTACATGGCCTGGGCGGGCATTGGCGAGCGCGAGCAATACGAGCCCTTCATGGCGCTCGTGAGAAAGACGCGCGGCGCAATGGCGATCATCGACGTCACGAATGGCGTCGAGGTCGGCAAGTTCGGAGACGCCGGCATCGGCGCGATCGGCGCCCTCACGGCCTGCGTGGTTGAAGGTTCGAAGGCGCCCTCGCAGCTCTTCATGCTGTCGCCTTCCGACAACTACTACCCCGCGACGCTGCACATTCTGTCGCTGATCGCCATGCAGATGAGGTACGGCTCATGTCTGCACTGACGCCGCGCCTCCTCCTTGCAATAGCGACCGCCCTACTTGCAGGCGCCGGGCCCGGCGCGGCTGCGCCCGACCCCAGGGCGCAGGCCGGCAAGCCGCAGGCGCTCAAGCTGGCGGACCCCAAGGCGCAAAGCGCAAAGCCGAAGGACGCGAAAGCTCCCAAGCCCCCGGCGGAGGCGCAGGCGCCGGACCCCGCCGATCTCAAACCGGAATCCAAGCTCGGCGGCAAGAGCGGGCGCGCGACGCGCTCCCAGGTGCCGCTTGTCGGCGGACCGGTGGCGCCGGACGATTTCGCGCTGCGCTATTACGCCTCGATGAAGCAGACCGCGCGCGTCAACGCCGAACTCGCGCGGCTGCACACGCTCTATCCGTCCTACGAGCCGCCGGCCGATCTCTATGAGGCCCCGGCCTCTAACGCGATCGACGAGGAGCCCTTCTGGGCGCTCTATTCCGCCGACAAGATCGACGAGCTGAAGGAGGCCATCGCCGCCAAGGAGCGGGAGTTGCCGGGCTGGAAGCCCTCGGCCGACCTCGCCTCGAAACTGCGCCGCAAGGAGCTGCGCATGAAGATCTCGTCCTTGTGGAAGGCGGAGAAGATCGACGATCTCGTCGCTTATCTGAAGGGCGAAGACATCAGCGAATTGACGGAGGAGGTCGACGTTCTGTGGACGATCGCGGAGGCTTACGCCCGCGCGAAACAGAATGAAGAGGCCGTTAACATGTTCAAGCGCATCCTGACGACGTCGAAGGATCCGAACATTCGGGTCGCGACGGTGCAGAAAGCGCTAGGCGCGCTCAGGATGGCCGACTTCGAGACGCTTCTTGCGAGCATTCCCGGGGCTTCAAAAGGTTCAAATGAGTTTCAGCAGATCGCGATCGACATCACCCGTGCGCGCATCGCGGCCTATCTGCACGACCAGCGCAAGGAAGAAGTCGATCCGGCGGATGTGGAGAAGTTCGAAGCCTACGCCAGAAACAGCCGGGAAGCGAACCAGATCGGCCTCGTGGCGTGGTACGCCTACAAGCTGCGCGACTTCAACAAGGCGCTGGAATGGTTCAAACTCGCGATTCAGAGCGATGGCGACGCCATGATCGCGCATGGTCTGGCGCATTCGCTGCGCGCGCTCAACATGAAGCGTGAGGCGGAAGAGGTCGCCTATGCGTGGCATGAGCCGCTGGTCAACAACGCCATTTTGTTCCTCGATCTTCTCGAGACCGATCTGACGCGCGAAATTCCGCCCTTCATCGAAGCGGACCGGCTGGCTCGTTACGCCAAGGTGACGATGGAGACGAGTTCGGGCGAAGGCGCGCAAGGATTGGGCTGGTACGCCTACAATAGCTGCCAGTGGGACGTCGCCGCCTTCTGGTTCGAACGCGCGGTCGCCTGGTTCCCCAAAGACGCGACCGTCTATGGCTACGCCATGTCGCAAAAGCGCCTGAAGAAGGAGAAGGGCCTCTACGAAATGGCCAACCGCTATGACGGGCTCTTCGCGAAGGTGATCGAGATCCTCTTCCCCGACGGCTATTATCATCCGCCGTCCCCCTGCGATCAGAAGGGCTCGGAAAAACTGCACGGGCCTGGCGTGCGCACGGCCGCCTTCATGGCGCCGGGCCCCGCCATCATCCCCGGCGCCGCGCCGAACTATTCGCAGCAGGAAATCAATTACGCCGCCCAGAAGAACTTCTCCTATCCGGTCGACGCCAAGCCCGGCGCTGAAGAGAAGCGCGTCGCAGCGATGCTGAAGGCGATCAAGGGCAAGTTCCCGGCGCAGGTCGAAATGCAGAATCCGATGCGTTTCCGCCCCCTGCCGATCCCCTCTCTCATGTCGCAGCGCATTCCCGCAATGAGCTTCCCGCCCGCCGCCGAAGGTCCGCTGCGCAAGGAAGCGAACGAGCCGGCGCCGCTCGTCGCGCGCCGCGTGCCCGGCGTCGGCCCCATGCCTTACGAGAAATTCGGCTTCAGCCTGCTGCCCGGCTACAACGGTCAGGAAACGGCGAGCTGGCCGCCTTATACGCAGCAGATCGCGCCGCCCGGCACGATCTGGGCGCAACAGGAAGCCGACCCCGCAAAGGCCGGGCTCGCCGTCTTCGACTCGCGCAATCCGGCCAACGCCCGCGGCCTGCCGCCCGGCGGCGGCCAGCCGATCGCCGGCTACGGACAAAAGCCGCTTGCGACCTACGGCCAGCAGCCGGCGGGAGGCTATGGCCTTCCGGGCGCCTATGGCGCGCCGGCGGCGCAGGCGCCCTATTACCAGCCGGCCGCGCCGCGGCAGGCGCCCGCCTACACCCAGTATCCACCACCGATGAGCCGCTGAGATGGACCGCTCCGTCAGCCCCCCCACCCTCGCCCGCGCCCTCGCCGCAGGCTTGACCTTGATGCTCGCAGCCTGCGGCCAGAGCCAGCCGGAGCGCAGTTTCGCGACTGATCCGAACGCCGCCGTCACCGGCCAGTTCGTCGCCGGCCAGACGCTCTCCGCCCCGATCACCTCCGCCGACCTCAAGGACGACACGGCGAGCTTCTCGATCCTCACCCTGCCGCCCGAGGCGGTGCGCAACGGCCGCGTGACGGAGAAGCAGTTTCTCAACGGCTGGCGTCAGAGCATGTCGCTCGACAAGGCCAAGGAGGCCGGGGACTGGAACGACCTCTCGCTCGAAATCCAGTCCGCGCCAGGCAATCCCGGTCGCGGCGACCTGCAGGTTCCAAAACCCAGCCAGGAAGGCATCCGCCGCGAAATCCTGACCCGCTTCCCGGGCACGGCCATGCGCATCGTCAACCGCCCGATGGCCAATGCGCTCGGGCCCTTCGGCCTCGCCATCGGCGCAGGCGCCGGCGGCATGCGCTGCGCCTACGCCTGGCAATGGGTGGACAATCTCCCAAGCGCCACGCGCGGCGAGAAAGGCGTCCCCTTCTTCAACAGCGGCGAGATCGCCGGCTCGATCCGCATGCGCCTTTGCCGCAAGGGCGTGACAGCGGACGAAATCGCCACTTGGTACGAGCAGCTCGGCGTCTCGCAGCAGAATCTCGCGCGGGTCGCCGACGCCATGCGCCGCAATATGGCGGTGCAGGGCATCGACGGACAGGGCGCCGGTCCGGGACTCGGCGCCGTCGTGTCGGGAGCCCCGGCAGGGGGCGGACGCGTGACCGCCTCCGTCGACTCGCTCGAATCGAGCCTTCTGGGTTCGGACGTGGACGTCGCGCCAGCCCCGCGCCCCGCCGCC